>JBCDCY010000003.1:0-411320 GCA_039180875.1 Pseudomonadota bacterium
AACGGCGCGCCGGTCGCTGGGGACGACGCGGTGCAGGTGACGAGCGACGTGGCCGAGGTGATCTCGGTCGCCGCCCTGCTGGCCAACGACAGCGACCCTGACGGCGATCCGCTGACGCTGGCGAGCTTCACTCAGCCCGCGAACGGCACGCTCATCGACAATGGCGACGGCACGCTGACCTACACCCCGAACGCCGGCTACGAAGGGCCGGACAGCTTCACCTACACCGTCACGGACGGCGACCAGACCGATACCGCCACCGTGAACCTGACCGTTGCGGTGACGGCAAATCTGGTCTCGGATGATTTCTCCGCCGGCACGCTCGATCCCGCCTGGACCTTCTCCGGCATCGACGGGGATGCCGCCCTCGGCACCAGTCAGACCGATGCGTTCGTCACCCTGACCTCGCCCCAGGGCGTACCCGTCAGCGCCTCCGGCCCGCTGTCGACGCCGCGGCTGATGCAATCGACGAACGACGGCAATTTCCAGATCGAGGCGGGCTTCCTCACCGAGCCGTCCCAGCTCTTCCAGGAGCACGGCCTGCTGGTCTACCAGGACGCCTCGACCTGGATCCGCTTCGACCTGGCTTATACCAGCCTCGGTCTGAGCATCATTGTCGGCGTGATCAGCGGCGGCTCCCCGGACTACCGGGTGTTCGATGAGGTCGACACCGGCTCCGTCTCCCAGTTCCGGATCACCCGGAACGGCGACGACTGGCAGTTCGAGACCAGCGCCGACGGCAGCGCGTGGACGCTGGTCTACAGCATGACCCACACGATGGTCGTGAGCGAGGTCGGCCTCTTCACCGGCAGCGCGGAGTACAACGGCCAGGTGCCCGGCTACGCAGCCCAGGTCGACTATTTCGAGACGGCGAGCGATCCGATCGTGAACGAGGATGCGGGCTTCGCGCCGATCAACACCGCCCCGGACGGTGTCGATGACGCCATGACCGCCTATGTCGACACGCCATTGGTGATCGACGCGGCGTCGGACCTGCTCGGCAATGATAGCGATCCCCAGGGCGATCCGCTGACCGTCGTCGCCGTCACCCAGCCGGCCAACGGCACGCTCATCGACAACGGCGACGGCACCTATACCTATACGCCAGATGCTGGGTTCGAGGGGACCGACAGCTTCCAGTACACGGTGTCGGACGGCGATCTGACCGACGTGGCCACGGTGACGGTCAACGTCAGCCAGCCGGGCGCCGGCATCACCTCGGACGATTTCTCCACCAACAGCCTCGATCCGATCTGGACGATCGAAGGCCCCTCGGGGATCTCCGGCGCGGTGACGGGGGATCCGACGGACGGCTTCCTCGAATTGGTGACGCCGGACGGCAGCTACGACGTCTGGAACACCAACAACGGTGCCCGGGCGATGCAGGCCGTGCCGGACGAGGATTTCACCGTCGAGGTGAAGTTCCTGACCACGCCGACGGAGCGGTTCCAGATCCAGGGCCTGCTGGTCGAAGGGGACGCCCAGAACTGGCTACGCTTCGACACCTACACCGATGGCAACAAGCTCTACGCCTTCGCTGCGAGCACGGTGAACGGCACCTCGTCGATGGAGCTTCGGGTGACGATCCCGGAGGGTACGGCGGAGTATCTGCAGCTCACCCGGTCCGGCGATCTCTGGACGTTCGCGTATTCCCAGGACGGCGTCTCCTGGACCTCGGCGGGCAGCTTCAACCACGCGATCGCCGCGACCGCGGCGGGGGTGTTCGCCGGCAATGTCGGGAACGCCACCGGGTACACGGCGCGGGTGGATTACTTCGAGTCCTCCACCGATCCGATCACCAACGAGGACGGCGATTATGTCGAGCTGAACAACCCGCCCGATGCGTTGGACGACTTCCTGACGATCACCCACGGCCAGCCGCTGACCTTCTCGATCGCTGATCTGCTGGCCAACGACAGCGACCAGAACGAGGATCCGCTGAGCTTCGACGGCTTCACTCAGCCGGCGAACGGCACGCTGGTCGACAACGGCGACGGTACCCTCACCTACACGCCGAATGCCGGCTATGAGGGGCCGGACAGCTTCGAGTACACGATCAGCGACGGAGAGCTGTCCTCGACCGCGACCGTGACGATGCGGGAGGTCATCGACCTCTGGTACGGCGAGACCCAGACCTTCGGCGCACCGGGGGAGGCCCAGACCTGGGTGAACATCCTCGGCAACGTGGCGAGCGATGTGACGGATCTGTCCTACTCGCTGAACGGCGGGGCGGCGGTCGATCTGGTCATCGGTCCCGACACGCGGCGCCTGCAGGAATCCGGCGACTTCAACATCGACATCGCCTATGCGGACCTCGACGGCAGCGCTGCCGTCGACGTGGTGACGATCATCGCCACCCTGCTCGACGGCTCGACCGTCACCCAGGACGTGACGGTGGCCTATGAGGACGGCGCGGTCTGGGACGCGAACTACGCCATCGATTGGGACACCGTGACCAACATCCAGGACGTGGTGCAGGTGGTCGACGGCGACTGGTCGATCCAGAACGGCGGGCTGCGCCTCAACCAGCTCGGCTATGACCGGGTCGTCGCCTTCGGGGACGAGTCGTGGGACAACTACGAACTGCAGATGTCGGTGACCACCCACGATCTGACGAACATCGATCCCAACGGGCGTGACGGCGGCGGTTTCGCCATCGGCATGCTGTGGACCGGGCACACCGACGATCCGATCTCCGGCTTCCAGCCCAAGGCGGGGTGGGAGCCTGGCGCGGCCTTCTTCTACACCAACAACGACGGGGTCGGCGCCGGCAAGTTCGCGCTGCATCCGTCGGAGAACTTCTTCTGGACCCTCGACAGCAAGACGATGACGCTGGAGGAGGACGTCACCTACAACATCGTCGTACGGGTCGAGCAGACGAACATCTACGACCGGACCTACCAGATCAAAATCTGGGAGGAGGGCACGAGCGAGCCGACTGCCTGGACTCTGGAGGGTACGCAGACCTTCGGCCTCGATCAGGAGCCGGCGACGGGCTCGATCTACCTCAACGCCCACTACCAGGACGTCACCTTCAACGATCTCTCGGTGGTGGAGATCACCGGCGACGACATCGTCAAAGGGACCGAGGGCGCCGACGTTCTGGCGGCTGTCGACACCACCTCCGGCACGCCCGGGCGGGATGAGATCGACGTGTTCGTGGGCTATGGCGGGGCCGATGTCTTCGTCTTCGGCGATGCGGATGGCGACTACTACGACGACGGCGATGGCGCGACGGGCGGTCTCGACGACTACGCCTTCATCTACGATTTCAACGCCTCGGAGGACGCCGTTCAGTTGGCGGGGACGGAGAACGACTATGTCCTGGCGACCGATACCGCCGGCCTGAGCCCGGGCACCTCGGTCTGGCGGGCTGGAACCGCTGGCGACGAGGACGAACTCGTCGGCGTCATCAACGATGTCTACGGCCTGTCGCTGGCCGGCGACGAGTTCATCTTCGCCGGAGATGCGATCGCCTGACCCGCAGCCGGCGCGCCGCCTCAGGTTTCCGACATGCGACGGGCCGAGCGCCCTTTTCCGCAGCGTCAGTCGTCGTCGGGGACTGCCGAGGGTCGGATCGCTTGCGCACCCACGGCGTCTATCATTAGCAGACCGGAATGCCGACATAGTTCATGGGTAAGACGACGTCCGAATCCGATGATGCGCATCAGGTCTTTTCAAACGCCATGCAAGTGAAGGTCTCCGTCGTCCTGCCCACCTACAACCGATCCGCGTCGGTCGTGGATGCGGCACGCTCCGTCCTGCAGCAGTCGTTTCGCGACCTCGAACTGTTGATCGTCGACGACGCCTCCTCCGAGGATATCGAGGCGGTGGTTGCGGGCCTCGGCGACGCGCGGGTGCGCTATCTGCGCCACGAGAAAAACGCTGGTGCGGCGGCTGCGCGCAATACCGGGGTCGCCGCCGCCCAGGGGGAGTTGATCGCCTTTCAGGACAGCGACGACCTTTGGCTGCCCGGCAAGCTTGCCCGCCAGGTCGCCCTGCTCGAGGCGCAGGGGCCCGACGTGGGCGTCGTGACGGGGTGCAAGGTCCTCTACGGTCGCGACCTCGCCAGGGTCTACGGCCCTGGGCGGGTCGCCTGCGCGCCCGATCCCGGCAGGCTGCTGCGCCTCGATGAGGACCAGTTGAAGCGCAGCCTGCTGGACTGCCGGATCAGCCTGCAAAACGCGCTTTTCCGGCGCGACTGCGTGCCAGCCGGCCCCTGGTTCGATGCCACCTTCCGCGCTAACGAGGACTGGGACTTCACCATCCGCCTCGCCCAGAACACCCTGGTGCTCGAGGACGCGGAGCCGGTGGTCTTTGCCCAGATCTCGCACGACAGCATCTCCATCGACCCGCGCGCCGCGGCCCGCAGCTATATCCGCCTGCTGCGCAAGCACCGCGAGACGTTCGCCGGATATCCAAGAGAGCAAGGCGAATTCCTGTTCCTGCTCGGCCGGCGTCTGATCGCCTGCGGACGCAAGCGGATCGGGCGCCGGGTGCTGCTTCGCAGCCTGTCGATCAGGCCACAGAACGGGCTGAAGCTCGGCGGTGCATTGCTGCGACGCGCCCTCGCCGTGCCCGGCCGACTTGTCAGAGAAACCGGATAGAACCGCCATGACGTCCCCCACGCCCAAGCTCAGCATCGGCCTGCCAGTCTACAACGGCGAGAACTATCTGGCCGAAGCGCTCGACACTCTGCTGGCCCAGAGCTTCGAGGATTTCGAGGTCATGATCTCCGACAATGCCTCGACCGATCGGACCCAGGAGATCTGCGAGGCCTACGCACGCCGGGACGCCCGCATCCGGTATGCACGGCTGAGCGAGAACCGGGGCGCCGCCTACAACTACAACCGCGTCTTCGAGGAGACCTCGGCGCCCTACTTCAAGTGGGCCGCGCATGACGATCTTTGCGAGCCGACGTTTCTGGAGCGCTGCGTAGAGGCCCTCGACAGCGCCGGCGCCGACACTGTGCTCTCCTACACCGCCGCGGTCACCATCGACGGCGAGGGCGCGCCGATCGTGCCCGATCCTTATGCCAGCGGCGATTTCCTGCGCCCGCAAAGCGACTTCGCGCCCGCGCGCCTGGTGCACACGCTCCGCAAGATGAGCATGGTGAACGCCGTCTTCGGCGTGATCCGGCGCGATGCGCTCCGCAAGACCCGGCTGATCGGCCCGTTCGTCGCCTCGGACTACGTGCTGATGGTCGAGCTCGCCATGCTCGGCCGGTTCACCCGCCTCGACGAGCCCCTGCTCTTGCGCCGCAAACATCCCGAGGGCTCGCGGCACGAGGCCAATCCCACGCTCGCCGATGTCGCGGCCTGGTTTCACGGCGGCGACCGCAAGGCGCCGGTGCTGTCGCCGCGGCTTCGGCTGACGCTGGAATACCTCCGCTCCACCTCCTCGGCCGAGCTGCCGCTCGCCACCCGTCTCGCCTGCACCGCGGTGGTGCTGCCCACCTTGGCGGAGCGGCGGCTGCGCGTGACGGCCGGCCGCTGGCGGCGACGTCTGCTGCGGCGGGAGGACGCCCTAGCCTGACGCCTCGAGTGCGCGCAGCATGGCGTCGACGTCGCGCATGTCGTCGGAGTGGCGGCGCAGCCAGTCGAGATCCCGCTCCCACCAGCGGGAGGCGAGCAGCGCCTCGATCACCGGAGGATCGAAGCGGTATCGCAAGACCCGCGCTGGAACCCCGGCGACCACGGCGTAGGGCGGCACATCGCGGGTCACCACTGCCCCCGCGCCGATAATGGCGCCATGGCCGATCTCGACCCCGCTCTTCACGATGGCCCCGTGGCCGATCCAGACGTCGTGGCCGAGCGTGGTGCGCGTCAGGTCGACATGCTGATCCTCGGCCACGCGGTCATAGCCGATATGGCGGAGGGATCGGTAGAAATAAGGATGGGTCGAGACGTAGGTGTGTGGATGCTCCGGCATGCCGATCACTGAATAGGGACCGATGGAGCAGAAGCGCCCGATGTCGGTGAGGCTCACCCGGCAGCCGACCTCGACATAGCTGTAGGCGCCGAACGAGCTTCCGGCGACATAGGCCGGTCCGCCGAGGCGGCAGCCCTCCTCGAACGTGTTGTTGTCGGCGATGGTGTAGTCGAATTCGGGACCGAGGGAGACCAGGCCGTGGCGGCGCTGCAGCCGGCGGCGCATCAGCGCGCGGCGCAGGCCCGCCGGCACCAGAAGTCCCAGGGCCCGTCCGAGCCGCCCGCTCATCGGCCCGCCAGCCATCGAATGCCGGCCACGACCCTGGTCTGCAGAAAGCCGCTGCCACCCTCGGACCGCCGATAGAGCGCCTCCGCCTGGCGCAGCGCGCCCCGGATCGGCGCCGCGCTCATGGCGAGGGAGCCCTCATACCAGTGCTGCCAGCCGAGATTGGGAAACCGGCCGGCCCGCAGATCCCGGCCGATGGTCGACAGTGTATAGCGGTGGGCAAGCGGCTGCGGCGCGCCGCCTGAGGCCTGAGCGCCCTCGAACGGATAGCTGCCCCAGGCCATGGCCTCGTCCGCATCGGGATTGGTCCAAAATTCGTTGATCAGCGCGCAGGAGATGTCGCGCACGTCGGCAAAGGGATCGACCAGATCGACGTCGAGCACCAGATGATCGACAAAGGAGGCCAGGCTCGACCGAAAAAGGCCGAGCCCCCAATCCAGCATCTCCTGATCGACGCGGGCGGCGAGATCGGGGGCGACCGCCCCATCCTCCCGCCGATAGCCGGTGACCGTGCCGTGATCCGCGGCGCAGAACATCTGCACGCACGTGCCGAAACCGCGCAGACGCCGGATGCCGCGATTTCGCCGATGGTCGTAGAGGTAGGCCTCCGTCGCTGCCACCCAGGCGGGTTCGACGGCGGGAGTGGTCAGGCCCGCATCCTCCGGCTTGTCGAGCCCGATCATGAAGATGTGGGGCGGGGTGGCGCCGGCATTCTGCACCAGGGCATGGATCGCGCGGATCTGGCTGCCGACGCCACCGAAATCCACGATCGCTTGCGGGGCTTCGTCCAGCAGGCCCTCCTGCCTGAGATAGTCGAGCACGACTTCGCGGCGGGCGGCGGCGCGGGCGAGGACGGCGTCGCGGATCGGGCCGTCGGCCAGGCCAGCGCGAAAGGCGGGCGCGATGTCGGCCGCGGAACCCGGCTCGCCCCCCGGCATCGCCAGCAAATCCGCCACGTCCGACCATTGCAGATCGAAGCGGCCGAGGAACCCCGCCGGCGTGAGCTGGGTCACGTCCCGAAAGACCCAGCCGATTTCTTCCTCATCGGCCTCGAAGGTTGCCGCGAGGTTGGTCGAACGCCGGCTGACATAGATGTAGCGGACGTCGATCTTGAGCCCCAGGGACCGGGCGATCCGCTGGGCCAGCTCGCACAGCACCTGCCCGTCCCGGGCCAGGAAGACGAGGCGCTCCAGGGAGAGCTCCTGAGCGCGCTTCAGGATCCAGAGCACGTAGCCGACCAGCGCCGGCGCGGCGACGCCGGCCGCGACGTCGCGGATCGCCGCCTCCCTCCGGTCCTGCGCGGCGACGGACACGCGCGCCATCCGGCTTGCACCGGCGAAGGACGCCGCCAGGCCCGCGGTGGGGGGCGCCGCCTCCCCCAGCATCTCCTCATACCGGTTGAGCCGCGCCGCGACGCACCAGCGCGTCTCGATGCCGAGCCGCCCTGGCGCGGCAACGTCGGAATGGGGATGATCCCCGACATGCAGGATGTCGCCGGGGGAGAGATCCGCGTCGGTCAGCCCGCCGAACAGCCGGCCCGATGCCTTCGACCGCGCCTCCTCCGACGAGATCAACAGACGGGAGCCGGGTCGCATCAGCTCCAAACTGCGGAGTTTATCGCCGATGAACGCGCCGGAGAAATAGGTGTCGGAGGTGAAGGAAACGGGGATGCCGAGCGCCTCGCACCGCTGCAGCAGCCGATGGGCGGCCGGAACGGCGCGAAGCGCATCGGCCTCCAGCGCAAGCTCCGCCGCTACCAGGTCGGGCACGTCCGTTTCGGCCAGATGCAGCCGGCGGGCGACCTCGTGGTAGAACTCGGTGGGCCCCGCATGGGAGTCGAGGCCGCCGTCGCGCCGCCAGACAGCCTGCTCCGCCGCTGCCCGCGCGCGTGCGAACACCTCGGGCGAGCATCCGATCTTGCCCTGCATCGCAAGGCGCCGTCCGAGCCAAAGGAACAGATCCGCTGGCCGCCCACAGCTGCGCGTCACGACCGTGTCGAACACATCGAGGGACAGCAGCTTCGGCCGGTCCGGCGAGAGGCTGCTTTCGAGATCGTCGAGCGACCGTAGCAAATGCGGCCTAGCGCGCCGGCGAGCTTGCTTTGTGTCCACAGCCTATGCCCCTGGCAGGTCCGATCCCCATCGACCCGCCCTCCCCGTCCGCGTCAGTCATCCCTCACGCCTCGGACCGCTGTCCGACATCGCCCGTGCGCGGGCCTTGCGTTCCATCTGTCGAGGTTGACTGCGTGCGCTGATTTCGTGAGCGCGACCAGGACGTTGGTCCCAATTGCGCGGTTTGCCAATCATTGTTTCGTCTCGCAACCGATGGTCCAACTTTTGCGCCCTTTTCGCAAGGCTGAGGACCGGATGGCGCGCGCCGCATCCCCCGCCGCGGCGCCGTGGAGATTGACTGCGGGAAGGCTCGCGTGCTTGACCTTCTGGCCTAGGGTGGTGGGCTCTGACCCGCCGCCGGGGGGACGTGATGGAATGGCGGGACCACTTCTCCGGCGTGGCGGGAGACGGGCGATGATGGGCGGCGCATCGGCAAAGAGCGCGATCGGCGCTCATGCACGCCACGCCGCGGCCATGCCCTGCGGCCGCGCGGCACCAGGGCCGGCCCGCCCGGTCGCCGGCTAGAACCGTGTCGGACTTCCGGATCTCCAAGCGCCTCGTCGTGATCAACTCGGCGAGCTCGCTCGTCGCCAAGGTCGTGAACATCACCGTCATCCTCTGGATGTACCAGTATCTGCTGGCCCGCATCCCGGCCGAGGAATTCGCTGTCCTGCCGGTCGTGATGTCGCTGATGGTGTTCGCGCCGCTCTTCTTCTCGTTCTTCTCGAGCGGCATCTCCCGCTACGTCGTCGACCTCTACGCCAAGGGCGATGCGGAGGGCATCACCCGGGTCGTCTCCTCGATCTTCCCGCCGCTCCTGGCGATGGCGGCGGCATTCCTGGTGCTGGGGCTGGCATTTGCCCTGAACATCGAGCGGTTCCTGACCATCCCACCGGAGATGGAGAGCTCGGCCAGTTGGATGCTCGCGCTGCTGGTGGTGAGCTTCGCCTTCCAGATGCTGGTCCTGCCCTTCGTCACCGGCTTCCACGTGCGCCAGGCCTATGTGGAGCTCAATCTCTGGGGCTTGGCGCGGGATGGGCTCCGGGTTCTGCTGCTGCTGATCTTCCTGCTCGGCCTCGGCGCCGACGTGCTGTGGGTGGTGGTGGCGACGGCGATATCAGAGGGGTTCCACAGCATCGCGACCTTCCTGCGGTCCCGCCGGATGGTCGCGGCGCTCCGGGTCCGGCTGGCGGTCTTCGACCGGCAGCAGGCCGGCACGCTGATGTCCTTTGGCTGGTGGACGACCCTCGGCCGGTTGGGCGGCGTCATGTACACCAACGCCGCGACCATCCTGCTCAACCTCTTCGGCACCGCGGTGGACGTGACGAGCTACTACATCGGCGCCACCCTCTTCCGGCAGATCGAGTCGACCCTGGGGCTGGCTATGCAGCCCCTGCAGCCAGTGCTGACCGCGATGAACGCGCTGGAGGAGAAGCGCCGGCTCGCCCGGACCGTCTTCCGCGGCGGGCGCTACGCGCTTTGGGCGACGATGATTTTAGCTGTGCCATTAGTGATTTATGCCGAGGACTTCGTGCTGCTCTACCTCGGGCCGGACTACGCCCAGACCGCGATGGTCATCATCTTCTTCATGCTGATCTTCCCGTTCACCAGCCCGACGGCGCTCCTCCCCATGACCGCGATGTCGATGGCGCGGGTGCGCGAGTTCTTTCTGCCCGCCTTCCTGTTTCAGCTCGCCGGCCTCTTGATGATGATCGCGGTCCTGGTCTTCGCGGATTGGGGTGCGACGGGGGTCACGCTGTCGCTCACCATCATCACCGTGATCTCGCAGCTCGCCTACTTCTGGCGCCTCTGCCTCAGGCTGACGGAGACGTCGTTTCGTGCGTTCGTCGCCGATGTCCTCGTCCCGGGCATGCTGCCGGCCGTCGCCGGGGCGATCGTCTGGGTCGCCGCATCGCTGGTCCAGCCGGCCGACACCTGGTTCGCGCTCCTGCTGAACGGGGCGCTCGGCGCGATCTGCTACGGCGGCGTCTTGCTGGTGTTCTGCCTCAGCGACGATGAGCGGGCGGTGGTGCGCAATCTCGCCGCGAAGCTTCGCTAGGCGACGCACGAGGGCCTCGCGCACCCGGGCCGTTCTCCCCCGTTCTGGGAATTGACACGGATCAAAGACACGGGCCCGTATGGTGGTAGGATGGGCCTCCATCGTTACACGTAGCCAAGATGACGCCTCAGATCGACGAAGAGGCGGTGCTGAATGCCGTTTTCGACGCCGCCGTGGACGCGATCCTCGTCGCCGATGCCGACGGAGTGATCACCCGGGCCAACGCCGCGACCGGGCGCCTGTTCGGCTATGCCCCGGCCGAGATGGTGGGCGAGAACGTCCGGCTGCTGATGCCCCCGAAATTCGCCGACGCCCATGACGACTACATGGCCCATCACCGCGAAACCGGTGAGGAGCGCATCATCGGCATCGGACGCGCGGTCCAGGGCATGCGGAAGGACGGCACGGTCTTTCCCGTGCATCTCTCGGTCGGTCGGGCGATGATGGATGACGGTCCGGTCTTCGTCGGCATCCTGCACGATCTAAGCGACCGGCAAGCGGCGGAGGAGGCCCTGGCGCGCTCCCAACGCCTCGACGCGGTCGGGCAGATGACCGGCGGGATCGCCCACGACTTCAACAACCTGCTCACCATCATCATCGGCAATCTCGAGCTGTTGCAGAGCCGCGCCGGGGCGCGGTTCGACGATCTGATCCGCGATGCGTTGGAGGCGGCGGAGCTTGGCTCCGACCTGACCAACCGCCTGCTCACCTTCGCGCGCAAGGGCGATCTGTCGCCCCGGGTGCTGGATCTGGCCGAGACCTGCGACGAGGTGGTCAGCATCCTCAGCCGCACGCTTGGTGAGCACTATCGCATCAACTGCGATCATGTCCCGGGCCTGCCGCGCATCAATGTCGATCCCGGTCAGTTGCAGACGGCGATCCTGAACCTGGCGCTCAATGCCCGTGACGCCATGCCGAAAGGCGGCAGCCTCGCGCTCCGCACCGACGCGATCCGGATCGACGACGCCTACATCGCCCAGGAAACCGACATCGCCCCGGGGCGCTATGTCCGTCTGTCGGTCTCGGACACCGGCACCGGGATGGACGACAATGCCAAGCAGCGCGCCTTCGAGCCGTTCTTCACGACCAAGCCGGCGGGCAAGGGCACCGGGCTCGGCCTGTCGATGATCTACGGCTTCGTGCGCCAGTCCGGAGGCCACGTCACGCTCTACAGCGAGCTCGGCAAGGGTACGACCTTTGCGCTTTACTTCCCGGTGGCGGAGCCCGGGACAGCGGCCGAGGCGAAGAGCGGCGCCGATCCGTTACTGCGCGGGCGCGGCCAGGTGATCCTGGTGGTGGAGGACAACGACCAGGTGCGCCGCCTGTCGATCGCCCGGCTGCGGGATCTGGGCTACAACCCGATCCCCGCCTCCTCCGGCGATGCCGCCCTGCACATCCTCAAGGACATCGGCAGCGTCGATCTGGTGTTCACCGATCTGGTGATGCCCGGCAGTCTGAACGGCTACCAACTGGCAAGCGAGGTGCAGAGCCTGTTTCCCGAGATCAAGATCCTGCTCACCTCGGGCTATGCCAGCGACGTCGTCCTGCCCAAGGGGGCGGAGGCCGGCTTTCCGATCCTGAGAAAGCCCTACCGCCTGCCCGATCTCGCCAAGCGGCTGGGCGAGCTTCTGGAGCCCTAGGACCAGGCCACGTCGGCGGTGAAGGAGTAGCCGACGCCCCGCACCGTGCGGATCATGCCGGCACCACCCTCCCCATCGCCGATCCGCTTGCGCAGCCGCGCCACCTGGTTGTCGATGGTCCGGTCGAGGGGCGCGTAGGCCGCGCCGCCGAGGAAGTCCATGATCTGCTCGCGCGACAGGATCCGCTTGGGATGGGTGAGGAAGACCATCAGCAGATTGAACTCCGCCGTGGTCAATTCGCAGGGGCTGCCGTCAGGGGCGACGACCTCGAACCGCTCGGGCCGCACGCGCCAGCCCTGAAACGCCGCCGTGCGGTCGGCGTCGGGGCTGGGCGCCTCGCCCTCCTCCCGCCGAGAACTGCGGCGCAGCACGGCGTGGACCCGGGCCAGCACTTCCCTGAGGTGAAAGGGCTTGGTGATGTAGTCGTCTGCCCCGACCTCGAGCCCGACGACCCGGTCCAGCACGTCACCCTTGCCCGTGACCATCACGATCGGCACGTCCGACAGCCGCTTGATCCGGCGCGCCAGGTCGAGTCCGTTGTCGGCGCCGAGGTAGAGGTCGAGCGTCACCAGATCCGGGCGGTGCGCGTTGAGCGCGGCGAGGGTGGTGGTGGCATCCCCCGCCTCCACCACCGCGAACCCGTCATCCTTGAAGCAGCCAGTCAGCAGCTGCCGAACCTTCGGATCATCATCGACGACGAGGATGGTCTTGCGGGGCACGTTACCCTTCCCTGGCGGCGCACCGGCATCGTGTAGCAGCCCGACGGTCTGATACAATCCGATACACAGGCGACGACATTGCTGCGACCTGGCCAGGCGAAAGTCCCCGATATGCCTAAGGGGACCGAGCCGATGTATCACGCCTGTGCTGCCAGACCATGATGGACGCCACCCACCCCACCGACTGCGCAAGCTGCCCGATCCGCGACATCGCGCTCTGTGCGAAATGCGACGACGGCGAACTCGCCAAAATCGCCCGGATCAAGTCGACCCGCAGGTTCGAGGCGGGTCAGACCATCGCCGCCCAGGGGGAGGGCATCCCCCTCGTCTCCTCCATCGTCGACGGGGTCGCCGCCGTCTCCCGCACCTTGGAGGACGGGCGCACCCAGCTTGCCGGATTGCTCTTTGCCAAGGACATGGTGGGCGCGCCGGGCGAGGGCCAGGCCGCCTACGACATCGTGGCCAAGACGCCGGTCACGCTCTGCTGTTTCGAGCGTCACGCCTTCGAGGCTCATGTCGAGGAGATGCCGCACCTGGCCTCCCGCCTGGCAGAGCTCGCCCTGGACGAGCGCGACGCGGCCCGGGCCTATCTGTTCCTGCTCGGGCGGAAGACCGCGCGGGAAAAGATCGCCTCCTTCCTGCTGTTCCTAATCGAGCGGCAGCGGCAGATGGCAGGCTCCGAGGCGCCGGGCATCATCCGGCTGCCGGTGTCGCGGGACGAGATCGGCAGCCTGCTCGGCCTGGCGCTTGAGACGGTCAGCCGGCACCTGAACGGCCTCGGCCGGGATGGCATTCTGCAGATCCTGGACCACCGGCGTCTGCGGATTCTCGATCGCGCCGCGCTCGAGCGGTCCTCCGGTGACGCACCGGCGCCGATGACGCCGCGTGAGCTACAGGTCATCCCGCGGAAGAGCGCCTAAGGCCCTCTCAGCAATAGGTTTTCCCGATCGAAAAAAGGCAGCGTCGGATGGCCCTGAGTTGACAAATGTCAAGGTGAGCCCGTGGTCGACCTGCTAGCGTCGATCGAGAGAGACGGCCCATCGGCGGCCGACCCACGCCGACGGAGACCCTGGGAGACCCGGTCCCGCCCGGCGCATCGTTGGCCCATCGGTCGACGCCCCGACAGCGCGGCCCGATCCCCGAGGGGAGGGAGGTTGAGACGTCGCATGGGCAATGCAGCCGACGCTACAGGCACCCATCGGGAGACACTCCGCAGAAAGGCCCGGATCGCGAACGAGGAGCCGATCGCCCTCGTCCGCCAGTGGTTGAGCGCCGGCCTCGAGGACGTGAAGACGAAGCCGGAGCTGTCGCTGTTCTACGGCCTCGGCCTTGCCGCCTCGGGCTGGATCGCGCTGATCGTGCTTTGGACCAGCGACCTGCAATGGACGATCCTGCCGCTGCTGGCGGCCGGCCTGCTGGCCGGACCGGTGGCCACCGTCGGGCTCTACCGCGCGGCCCGGCGCAACCGCACCGGTGGCGGGCGGGGCGTCGCCTCCCCGGGTCAGATCGCGGTGGTGGGCACCATCCTGATGGTGCTGGCGCTCGTCTGGTTTCGCGCGGCCACGATCCTGTTCGCGCTGTTCTACGGCCTAGTGCCCTTCGGCGGCTTCGTCGAGCTTTTGGGCGAGCTCTTCACCACCGGTCGGGGGATCGCCCTGGTAGCGATCGGCTCCGCCGTCGGCGGGCTTTTCGCAGCGTTTACCTTCGCGATCTCGGCCTTCTCGATCCCGATGCTGGTGGATCGTGAGATCGACGCCTTCTCCGCCATGGCGCTGAGCTTCAATGCAGCCACCCAGAACTTCCGCCTAGTTGTCGCCTGGGGCATCGCCATCACCGGATTGACGGTGGCCGGCATCGCCACGGGGTTGCTCGGCCTCATCGTGATCTTCCCGTGGCTCGGCTACGCCACCTGGCACGCCTACTGCGACCTGTTTGAGGTGACGGCATGATCGGCCGGCTCAATCTGGAGGTCGTGGTCTATCTCATCGTGCTGACCGGGATCTTCGCGCTCGGCGCCGCGATCCTCGGATGGGGGCGCGAGCCGATCTACGTCTTCCACGGCTGGGCCATCGCCGGCGCAGCGCTGGCCGGGATCCTCTGGATCGTCAATCGGCTGAGCGGGCCGGCGCGCCCGGTTCCCAACGAATACAACGACCGCGTCATCAAGTTCGGCGTGGTCGCGGCGCTGATCTGGGGCGTCATCGGCTTCGTGATCGGCGACGTGCTGGCCTGGCAGTTGGCCATTCCCTCGCTCAACGGCGACATGTCGTGGAGCAATTTCGGCCGCGTCCGCCCGATGCACACCACGGCGGTGATCTTCGGCTTCGGCGGCAACATGCTGGTCGCCACGTCGTTCTACGTGGTGCAGCGCACGTCCCGCGCGCGGCTGGCCAGCGAGTACATGCCCTGGTTCCTGTTCTGGGGCCTGAACGCCTTCGTGTTGCTGGCCATGACCGGCTATCCAGCGGGCATCACCCAGGGCAAGGAATATGCCGAGCCGGAGTGGTACGCCGATCTGGTGCTAACCATCGCCTGGGTGGGCTACCTGCTGCTCTACCTCTTCACCCTGGCCCGGCGGGCAGAGCCGCATATCTACGTCGCCAACTGGTACTACCTGGCCTTCATCGTGGTGATCGCGATGCTGCATGTGGTGAACAACGCAGCGATCCCGGTCTCCATCGCGGAACATCGCAGCGTGATCTACTTCGCTGGGGTGCAGGACGCCATGGTGCAGTGGTGGTACGGCCACAACGCCGTGGGCTTTCTGCTGACCGCCGGCTTCCTCGGCATGATGTATTACTTCCTGCCCAAGGCGGCGGGGCGGCCGATCTATTCCTACCGCCTGTCGATCATTGGCTTCTGGGGCATCACCTTCGTCTACCTCTGGGCAGGCTCACACCACCTGCACTACACCGCCCTGCCCGACTGGGTGCAGTATCTCGGCATGACCTTCTCGGTCATCCTGCTGGTGCCGAGCTGGGGCAGCGTCTTCAACGGCATCCTCACGCTCAACGGCGCCTGGGACAAGGTGCGCACCGACCCGGCGGTGCGGTTCATGATGACGGCCGTGCTGTTCTACGGCCTCGCCACGTTCGAGGGCTCGTTCATGGCGATCCGGCCGGTGAACGCGCTCAGCCACTACACCGACTGGACCGTCGGCCATGTCCATGCCGGCGCGCTCGGCTGGGTCGCCTTCATCAGCTTCGGGGCGATGTACAAGATGGTGCCCTGGATCTGGCGGCGTGAGGGCGTCTACAGCCTGACGTTGGAGGCCTGGCATTACTGGCTCGCGCTCGCGGGGACGCTGATCTACGTCGGTGCGATGTGGAACAGCGGCATCACCCAGTCGCTGATGTGGCAGAGCTACGACGCCAACGGCAACCTGAGCTTCGCCTTCATCGACACTGTCAAGGCGATGGAGCCCTACTACTACGCCCGGGCGATCGGCGGTCTGCTCTACCTGATCGGGGCCTGTATCGGCGCCTACAACATCTACATGACCGTGCGTGGGGGAGAGGCGAAGCCCGCCGATCCCAGGGGCGCCACGGCCGTTCCGGTGGGGGAGTAGGCCATGCGCTTTCGCCACGCCACGTTGGAGCGCCACGGCCTCGCCCTCACCCTGGCTATCCTGCTCGTCGCCTCGGTCGGCGGCATCGTCGAGATCGCGCCGCTCTTCACCATCGAGAACACCATCGAGGAGGTCGAGGGGATGCGCCCCTACACCCCGCTCGAACAAGCCGGGCGCGACATCTACGTGCGCGAGGGCTGCTATGCCTGCCACAGCCAGATGATCCGCACCCTGCGCTCCGACGTCGATCGCTTCGGCCATTTCAGCCTGGCGGCGGAAAGCATGTACGACCATCCGCACCAGTGGGGCTCGAAGCGCACCGGGCCGGATCTCGCGCGCATCGGCGGCAAGTATTCCAACGCCTGGCACGTGGCGCATCTTGAGCATCCGCGCGAGCTGGTGCCGGGCTCTATCATGCCGGGCTATCCCTTCCTCTCCGAGACGCGGCTGGAGACCGGCGAGTTGTCGGCGAAGCTCTGGGCGCTGCGCCTGGCCGGCGTGCCCTACACCGACGACCAGATCGCCAATGCCGCGCGCCACGCCCGCTGGCAGGCCGACGGCAGCTTCGCCTTCGAGGGGGATCTGATGGATGCCTACGGCGACAACGTCATCGTCGCCGATTTCGACGGCCAGCCCGATCAGTTGACGGAGATGGATGCCCTGGTCGCCTATCTCCAGATGCTCGGCACGCTCGCCGATCTCGAGACCATCGAGCCGGAGGGGATAGCACGATGACCCATGACGCGGTGCTCGTCTTCTCCAAGACCTGGGGCGCGATCTACCTGATGGTCGTCTTCCTCGCTGCCGTAATCTGGACCTACTGGCCGAGCCGCAAGTCGATCTACGACAAGGCGGCCGAAGCGCCGCTGAGCGATGAGGCGATCCGCCGTGACGACTGAGCGCGACGAGTTCAGCGGCATGCCGACCACCGGCCACGAGTGGGACGGCATCAAGGAGCTGAAGACCCCCGTCCCCAAGGCCTTCCACGTGGTCCTCGCCCTCTTCGTCGGCGCCTCGCTGATCATCTGGCTGCTCTTTCCCTCCTTCCCCACGATCCGGGGCTACGCGAGCGGTCTGCTCGGCTATTCCTCCCGCACCGCGGTGACCGAGGCGGTGAGCCGATCGGCCGAGACCCGCACCGCGGCCTTCGCCCCCTTCATGGCCCTCGGCTACGAAGAGCTCCTGGCCGACGCCGCGCTCCGGGCGGAGTTCGAACCGGCAATCGGCGCGCTTTATCGGGAGAACTGCGCGGCCTGCCACGGCCTCGACCTGCTCGGGCAGACCAACTTCCCCAATCTGCGCGACGACCACTGGCTCTGGTCCGGGGAGCCGGAGGAGATCGAGTACTCTATCCGCTACGGCATCAACGCCAATCACGACGACACGCGCTTTGCCCTGATGCCGGCCTTCGGACGGGACGAGATCCTGGCCTGGGACGAGATCCGCGACGTCGTGGAATACGTCCTGCAGATCTCGGGCCAAGACCATGTGGGCGACGCGGCAGGCCGGGGCGAGGCGATCTTTGCCGAGCAGTGCGCGAGCTGCCACGGCGATCTCGGCCTGGGCGGCGAAGACATCGGCGCGCCGAGCCTGGTGGATGAAGCCTGGATCTACGGCGGATCACGCGAGGCGGTGCGCGCCTCCATCCGCAACGGCCGCGCCGGCGTGATGCCCTATTGGGAGGATCGGCTGAGCGACGAGCAGATCCGCAAGCTCACCCTCTACGTGCTCTGGGCCGGCGCCGACCAGGCCGCCGATCCCCTGCCCCAGACCGATCACGGAACATCGGATGCGCAGCACTGAGCGGGAGCCGCGGACCCGGGCCCTGATGTACACGCTCATCGTCGGCCTGCTGCTGACCTACGCCATCTTCAAGGCGCACCACATCCAGGTGGCGATGGAGGCCTATCGCCACCAGCCCCTGGCCGTCGACACCAGCCAGGCCGCCAAATGACCGCCGCCACCCGGGAAAGCACCTTCGCCTTGGAGGGCGTGAGCTGCCCGGCCTGCGTCTTCAGGATCGAGGAGCATCTGAAGACCCTCGACGGCGTGATCCAGGCCCGCGGCAACGCCACAAGGCGGCGCCTGCGGCTGGTCTGGGAGCCCGGCCGGCAGGACGAGGCGTCACTGGTCAGGGCGATCCAGACCCTCGGCTACGACGCTCACAGCTTCGCCGAGCAGGCGGACGCGTCCGAGCCCTCGCTGCTGCCGCGCCTGGCGGTCGCGGCCCTCGGCATGATGAACATCATGGGCCTCTCGATCTCGGTCTGGGCCGGCGCCGTGACCGATATGGGGCCGGGCACGACGCAGTTCATGCACTGGCTCTCGGCCCTGATCGCCTTGCCGGTCACGGTCTATTCCGGCTCCGTTTTCTATCTGCCGGCGCTCCGCGCGATCCGGGTCGGGCGCATGACCATGGACACGCCCATCGCCATCGCGATCTGGGTGACGTTCGTGGCCAGCCTGGTGGAGACGGTGCGCGGCGCACACCATGTCTATTTCGACGCCGTGGTGTCGCTGATCTTCCTTCTGCTGATCGGCCGCGTGTTGGAGCAATCGCTCCGCCGCCGCTCCGGCGACACCGCCGCCAATCTGCGCGATCTGCTCGCGGTGCCGGCCTTTCGATTGGCGCCGGACGGCACGCTCGCCGAGGTCGATCCGGCCACGCTGCGCCCCGGCGACCGGATCCTGGTGCAAAGCGGCGGGCGGGTGCCGGCCGACGGCCAGCTTGCGGGAGAGGAAGCCTGGATCGACGAAAGCGCCCTCACCGGAGAGGCCGCGCCGCGCCGGATCGGCGCCGGCGGAGCGATCCCGGCCGGCGCTGTCATCACCATCGGGCCGGCGGTGCTGGAGATCACCCAAAGCGGCGGCTCGGTCCAGCTCATGCAGATGAGCCGGATGTTAGAGGAGGCCGCCGCCCACAAGGGACGCGTCCAGCTTCTGGCCGATCGCTTCGCCCAAAGCTACGTGCCGCTGGTGCTGATCGGCGGAGCAGCCGGCTTCGCCCTTTGGTTCGGGCCGCTGGGGGCGAGCTTTGGCGAGGCTTTGATGATCGCCGTGGCGGTGCTGGTGGTCACCTGCCCCTGCGCCGCCGGGCTCGCCACCCCGGCGGTGACCACCCGCGCGGTGAACCTCCTCCTCCGCGACGGGGTTCTGATCAAATCGGGGGAGGCCTTGGAGAAACTCGGGGAGGTCGACCGGATCTACGTCGACAAGACCGGCACCCTGTCGGAGCCCCATATCGCGGTAGACCGGGCGGTGCCGGACGCGCTGCTGGCCGGGGCCCGACGCCTGGCCGCCGCCAGCGGCCATCCCCTGGCCCGGGCCCTTGGGGAGGGGTGCGACGCTGCGCCCGCCACGGCGGTGCGCGAACATCCGGGCCAGGGGATCGAGGCCGCCGACGGCGCGCGGCTCGGCACCGCCGCCTTCGTCGGCCTGGCGGAGGCGGCGGCGACCCCCGCGATCTACTACCGTGCCCCGGGGGGCGAGATCGCCCGCTTCACCTTCTCGGAGAGCCCGGTGACAGGGGCCCGTGCGGCCATCCGCGCCCTCGCCCCGTTGCAAATCACCCTGCTCTCCGGCGACGGCCCGCATCCCGTCGGCGCGTTCGCCCAGCGGGTTGGCATCGAGACCTGGCAGGCCCGGCAATCTCCCCTGGAGAAGCTCCAGCTTCTGCAGGCCGAGCGCGACCGCGGCGGCCGGGCGTTGATGGTGGGCGACGGCATCAACGACAGCGGCGCCTTGAGCGCGGCCCATGTCTCCGCCTCCTTCGCCTCGGCCACCCAGATCGCCCAGGCCGCCGCCGATGTCCTGCTGCTGCGGAGCGATCTGATGCTGCTGCCCCGGGCCCTGCGGCTCGCCCGGCGGGCCCGGTGGCTGATCGCGCAGAACCTCTGGTTCTCGACCGCCTACAACGTGCTGACGGTTCCCCTGGCCCTGATGGGCTATCTCAGCCCGATGCTCGCCGCGCTCCTGATGTCGTCCTCCTCCATCCTCGTCTTGCTGAACGGTCTGCGGCTGAGGGCAGCGCCATGAACACCCTGGTCTTTCTCATCCCGGTCTCCATCGCCCTCGCGCTTTGCGCCCTGGTCGGCTTCTTCTGGGCCGTCCGCAGCGGGCAGTACGAGGATCTGGAGGGCGATGCCGAGCGCTTCCTCTACAGCGAGGATCGGCCCTCGCCGAAGCGAAAGCCCTAGCCGCGCGTGATCTCGAGCACGGCGGCGCCGACGATCAGAGCGGCGCCGACGCCCTCCCGCCAGCCGAACGGCTCTCCGGCAAAGAGCGCGGCGGTGGCGAGGCCGACGACGACCTCGCTCATCAGGAGCAGGCCCACCCGGGCGGGCGTGAGTTTGGTCGCCGGCCAGATCGTCAGGAACAGCATCGGCAGGACGTAGATGACCGACAGCACGGCGTAGGGTGCGAGCCCCGCGACCGCGTCCATCTCGGGCAAGGCCGCGCCCCCGCCCCAGGCCAAGACGACCCCGGCGATGGAGATCAGCACGGCGCCGACGACAAAGGCGAAGACTTGGATCGGAAGGGAAACGCCCGTCGTCCGGTAGAGCCCGAGGGAGCCGATGCTCCAGGCCAAGCCAGAAGCGAGCGCCAGCCAATCGCCCAGATTGCGCGGCCCGGGGATCATCTGCTCCCCGCCGAGGATGACGATGAGGCCGGCGAGGCCGACGATCAGACCGATCACCCGGACAAGCGTCAGTCGCTCACCGAGAAAGACGAGGCCGAGGAGCGTCCCCCAGATCGGTGCGAGGTAGAAGAGCAGGATGGAGCGGACGACGTCGGTGTAGACCAGGCTGGTGGTGAACAGGCTGAAGGCCGCACCGGTGAACAGGCCGCTGAAGAACACCGCCCGCCAGTTCCGCATCAGCGCCCGCCGGTCGGGCCAAAGGAACGGCAGCAGCACCACCAGGCTCACGAGATACATCGCGATGCCGGGCCAGGGCCCGGGCAACCCGCCGGCCGCAAAGAAACGCACCGGGATCCAGTAGAGGCCCCAGAGCATGCCGCCCACCACCAGGGCGATGCTCGCCGTGGTCTGGATCCGGGCGGGCGTCCTGGCTGAGATCATCGCCTGTATCAGCGGCTATAGGCCGAGGGCGCGGCGGCGCTCCTCAGCAAAGCCCTGTACCAGCCGGTCGGCCACCAGCGCCAGGATCGCCATCGCCGCACCCGCCGTGATGCCGAGGCCCACATCGGCCTGGCCGAGGGCGAGGAAGATCGACTGGCCGAGCCCCGTGGTGCCAATGAGCGCCGCGATCACCAGCATGGCGAAGGCGTAGAGGATGGTCTGGTTGAGCCCCAGCAGGATCGTCGGCATGGCGTAGGGCATCCGCACCTCCACCATCGTCTGCCAGGGCGTGGCGCCGGAGGTGGTGGCGGCGTCCAACAGCTCCTCCGGCGTCGTGGTGAGGCCGTGCTGGGTGTAGCGGATCATCGGCACGATGGCGTAGGCGCAGATCGCGAGGAAGGCGGAGAATTCGCCGATCTGGAAGAACATCAGCACGGGGATCAGGAAGACGAAGAGCGGGATGGTCTGCAGCATGTCGCAGACCGGGCGCACCAGCCGCCAGGCCATCGGGCTGACGGCGCAGAGGAGGCCGAGCGCGCCGCCGAAGACCGCACAAGCGATGACCGAGATGCCGGAGAGATAGACCGAGAGCAGCGCCCGCTCCCACAGCCCTGAGATCAGGATGGCGCCGAGCATCGCTACGGCAAAGATCGCCATCCGCCGCCCGCCCGACAGCCAGCCGACCGCGCCGACGCCCGCGAGCACGAAGGGCCAGGGCAGCTCGGCAATCCCCGTCTCCACGATCACGGCCAGCGGCAGCAGCATGGCGCCGAGCAGCGGGCGGCCGCGGAGGGCGAAGGCGGTGGCGACCAGGATGGCCGCGACGAAGAACCAAAGGCTCATCGCCTCCGTCCAGGCAAAGCCCCAGGTGAAGGGAAGCACCGCATTGTCGAGCCCGATGCGGAGCGGCAGGAGGAGGAAGAAGGTCACGGTGTTCTTGAAGGCATCGAGGGAAGCGCCGTGCTCCGCCGTGAAGGCACCGAGGCCCTGGTCCACGCCCTCTGCCATCGGCGCGAACAGCGCGAGTTCGCCGGGCTGCGGCAGGCGCTGCCAGAGCAGCAGCAGGGCGACGGCGGTGAGGCCGAGGATCACGTAGATCCCTCGCCGGTCGTGGCGCACGCGGTCCCGCGCGAGCGCCCCGCTCATCCGGTCGATCAGGATGGCGAAGACGACGATGACCAGGCCCGCGAGCAGGCTCTGCCCGAACTGGGCCTTGCGCATGGTGAGCAGGACCTCCCAGCCGATGTCGTCGAAGCCGCCGATCACCGCCGCGATGATCACCATGGAGAGCGCCGCCATCAGACTTTGGTTCACGCCCACCATGATCTGGGTGAGCGCGGCCGGCAGCTCCACCAGGAAGAGCTGCTGCAGCCGCGTGCCGCCGCTCATCACCGCCGCTTCCTTGACGTCGGGATCCACCCGCTCGAGCCCCAGCAGCACGTTTCGCGCCATCGGCGGTGCGGCGTAGATGGCCGAGGCGATCAGGCCCACCACCGGGCCGAAGCCAAAGAGCAGGAGGAGCGGCGTGAGGTAGGCGAAGGTCGGCACCGTCTGCATGACGTCGAGCACCGCCAGCACCGCCCGGCGGACGCGGGGGAGTTCGTAGGCCAGGATGCCGATGCTGCCGCCGGCGAGCAGCGCGAGCGGGACGGAGACCGAGACGAGCGCCAGGGTGTTCATGCTCTCGACCCAATAGCCCGAGGCGAGCACGAGGGAGAGGCCGATCAGCCCGAGCGCGGCCATCCGCAGCCCGCCGATATGCCAGCCGAGCGCGGTGACGAGGCCGATGGTGATCGGCCAGGGCGTCCCCACCAGAAGCGCATTCGCCCACTGCATCGGATAGGCCATGAGGGCAGAGAGCAGGCGCGCGGCGGGCTTCACCCCCTCCAACGCCCAAGTCGCGCCGGCCCCGACCCAGTCGCTCAGGGGAAGCTGCAGCGCGTCCGGCCACTCGGCGATCCCGGGCAGGGCTGACTCAAATACCAGACAGAGGAGGCCGACCAACGCCGTCGTCAGCGCCATTGCCACCGCGGGGCGCTGCTCCAGCGATGCCCGGATCGCCAGCGTCATTCCGCCTCGACCTGCAGCGAGGCCTTGGCCAGGTCGCGCGGATAGACCGCGCCGACGCAGCGGCCGTCGGGGTCGCGCACCGGTACCGCCTCGTAGAGCGACATGCAGGAGGCGAGCGCCGCCTCCAGCGTCATGTCGGTCCTCAGCCCCGGACCGTCCGGCATGTCGGCAGGCACCGCATCCCCCGTCAGCATGACGGAGGCGACCTTGGCATGCCGGCCGGTCGCCACGTCGCGGGAGAACTCGGCGACGTAGTCGTTCACCGGGTGCAGCACGATCTCCGCCGGCGTGCCGATCTGCACGATCGCGCCGTCCTTCATGATGGCGATGCGGTCGGCGAGCTTCAGCGCCTCGGCGATGTCGTGGGTGATGAAGACGATGGATTTCTTGAGCGTCTTCTGGATGGTCAGGAACTCGTCCTGCAACTGGCGCCGGATCAGCGGATCGAGGGCGGAGAACGGCTCGTCCAGGAACCAGATATCGGGGTTCACGGCGAGGGAGCGGGCGATGCCGACGCGCTGGCGCTGGCCGCCGGAAAGCTCCCGCGGATAGGCGTCCTCCCGCCCCTCGAGCCCCACCAGGCGGATAACCTCGAGCGCCCGCTCGCGCCGCCCGGCGCGCGCCTGGCCCTGCATCTTCAGGGGAAAGCCGATGTTCTCGGCCACCGTCATATGCGGGAAGAGGCCAAAATGCTGGAAGACCATGCCGAGGGTGCGGCGTCGCAGCTCGATCATCCGCTTCTTGCTGGCGGTGAGGATGTTCTCGCCCGCGATCAGCACCTCACCGGCCGTGCCTTCGAGGAGTCGCGCCAGACAGCGCACCAGGGTCGACTTGCCGGAGCCAGAGAGCCCCATGATGACGAAAAGCTCACCCTCGGCCACGTCGAAGGTGGCGTCCTGCACGGCCGGGATGCAGCCCTGGCCGCGCAGGACTTCAGCGGCGGCGCTCGGGTCGCCGCCGGATCGGTCCAAGGCCTCGGCCAGCTTGCGCTCGGCATCGGCGCCGAAGACCTGCCAGACGCCCCGGCACGCGATGGCCTGGGGCGTCTGGGAGCCGTCATCCACCTGCGGGGTCCACGGGCGCGGGCCCTAGTTGACCGCCGCGTCGACGACCGGCTTCCACTTGGCCTCATTCTCGGCCATCCAGGCGGCCACGACCTCCTCGACCGAGCCGCCATCGACGTCGATGGCGCCCATCATCCGCTGCTGGTCCTCGACGGCGAGCTGGTAGTTGGTGAGGATCTCGAACGCCGCCGGCCACTTCTCCTCCAGCCCGGCCCAGCCGGCCTTGAAGATGCGCGAGGGGGCAAAGTCGCAGTCGTGGGTCGCGGCCGGGTTGGTGCCCCAGGCCGGATCGTTGAAGCAGGCCTCGTTGCCCACCGGTAGATCGACGAACTGCACGTCGTAGGCCGACATGGCCCAATGCGGCTGCCAGAAGACGATGAGGAGCGGTGATTGCTTCTCCGTCGCCGCGCGCAGCTCGGTGATCAGGGCGCCTTCGGAGCCCGCGGGCACGGCCCGAAACGGCAGGTCGAGCCCGGTCATCCGATCGGCCCCGGGCGTGCCCCAATCGGCCGGATAGTCGACGAGCCGCCCCTGGGGGATCGTCTCGGCACTGGCAAAGACCGTGGCGCAGTCCATAAGCGCCTCCCAGGCCGGCAGGCCGGGGCAGAGATCGGCCACGTGCGCGGGATAGGCGAGGCCTTCCTTGGCATCGAGGCCGAGATCGCCGAGCTCGACGACACCGCCCGCCTCGACCTTCTTGGCGTAGTCCTCCGAGACGTTGGAGGACCAGACCTCCAGCGCGGCATGGATCTCCCCGTCCGCCATGGCCTGGTACATGTTCATGTAGCCGGCGGTGGTGTACTCCACCGTGTAGCCCGCCTCCTCCAGCATCGCCCCTGCGATGTGGGTCGAGATGTGCTGGCCGGTCCATTCGTTGATGGCGAGCCGGATGGGTTCGTCGACGGCGCCGAGGTCGGTGGCAAAGGCGCTGCCGGCCATCAGGCTGATGGCGGCCGTGGTGCTCAGAAGTCTCATCTGGGTCTCCCTGTTTTTCTGTCGTTGACCTGGGTGCCGGGAAATCATGCCCGAGTGGCTGAAAGTCACTTTAACAACCCCGGCCGCAAAATTAAGACTTTTGGCCAGATGGGTGCAAACGCCGATACCGGCCTGCGGATCCGCATCCTAGTGGTGCCGAGCTTCAATCTGGCGGCCACCGTCGGCTTCATCGACCCGTTCCGCGCGGCCAACTACCTCGACGGCGTGCCGCATTTCGCCTGGGAGATCGTCTCGGAGCATGGCGGGCCTTGCCCCGCCAGCAACGGCGCAAGCCTCGAGACGGCCGCGCTCGACGATGCGCACGGGGAGGCCGACATCGTCGTCGCCTCGGCAAGCTGGACGCCGGAGCGCCACGCGACGCCGCGGCTGACCACCGCGCTTCGCGACGCGGCGCGCGGCGCGACGGTCATCGGCGCCCTCGACACCGGCGCCTTCGTCCTGGCCGAGGCCGGCCTTTTGAGCGGGCGCCGGGCCACCACGCACTACGAGCATATCGACGCATTGCAGGAGCTCTACCCCGACGTCGAGGTGGTGGAGGATCTCTTCGTCTTCGACGGCAACCGTGCGACCTGCTGCGGCGGCGTCGCGTCCGTCGACTTCGCGCTCCACATCCTAAAGGGCGTGCGTGGCGGCGCCCTCGCCAATGCCGCGGCGCGCTATGTCTTTCACCCAGGGCTCCGCGAGCACGGCGCCCACCAGCAGCCCGACGGGGGCGAGCCGCTCGGCCATCTCGTGCCCTCCAAGGTCAAGGCCGCGATCCGGATGATGGAGGAGCATCTGGAGGATCCGGTCGCGATCCCGGCGATCTGCAGCGCCGTCGGCATCTCCCACCGCCAACTGAACCGCCTCTTTGCCACCTATATCCGCAAGACGCCGGCGCTCTACTACCGCGACATCCGGCTCGACCGGGCCCGCGGTCTGGTCACCCAGACCGAGCTTTCGATGCAGGAGATCGCCGTCGCCTCGGGCTTTGCCAGCCAGGTGCATTTCAGCCGGGCCTACCGCGACCGCTTCGGCCTGCCGCCGATCAAGGACCGGATCGAGGGGCGCGTACCCTTCGAGTACCGCGCCTGGCCGATGCACCGGCGGTCGCGGCGCCGAGTGTGATGGGGCGCAGTCTGATCTTGGCAAAAAATGCAAACTTCCTGGCGAACCATGTAAAAGAGCGGGGGGCGATTCCGCCGATTATCGTGGATGTTCGCGCGTCCCTCAGCCGCTGTGTGGCCCGAGCCCATGGAGCACGCCGATGACGGAACTGCCCAGCAAAGAGCAATTCGACGACATCTCGCAAGGTTACAGCGACAACCCCCACAACACGCTGTCGCTTCGGGCTGAGGCCTATGTGGAGCCCGCCTGGTTCCGGGTGGATCGGGACGAGATCATCGCCAAGACCTGGCAATGGGTCTGCCATGGGGAGAAGGTGCGCGCGCCCGGCTCCTACGTCACGATCGAGATCGCCGGGCGCCCGGTGGCGGTGGTGCGCGACCGCGACGGCGTGCTTCGCGCCTTCTACAATGTCTGCAAGCATCGGGCCCATCACCTGCTGAGCGGGGAGGGGCGGACGAGCCGCATCATGTGCCCCTACCATGCCTGGGTCTACAAGCTCGACGGCCAGCTCGTCCGCGCGCCGCTGACCGAGCATCTTGAGGAGTTCGATCCGAAGTCGATCTCGCTCGAGCCGGTGCAGGTGGAGGAGTTCTGCGGTTTCGTCTACGTGAACCTCGACCCCAATGCGCCCTCGCTCAAGTCCCAGACCGGCACGCTTGAGACCGAGATCCAGCACTGGGCGCCCGAGGTCGATCAGCTCACCTTCGGCCATCGGCTAACCTACGACATCCGGGCGAACTGGAAGACCGTCGTCGACAATTTCCTTGAGTGCTACCACTGCCCGACGGCGCATCAGGACTTCTGCACCCTGATCGATATGGACACCTACAAGGTGACCACCCACGGCATTTGGTCGAGCCACATGGCCGATGCGGGCAAGACCGCGAACTCCGCCTACGACGTCTCGAACGCCACGGTGAAAACCCACGCAGTCTGGTGGCTTTGGCCCAACACCTGCATCATGCGCTATCCCGGCCGGCCCTCGATGATCATCCTCAATGTCATCCCCATGGGCCCCGATCGGACGTTCGAGACCTATGACTTCTTCCTCGAGACGCCGGAGCCGGACGAGGCGGAGCTCGAGGCGATCAGGTACATCGACGAGGTCCTGCAGCGCGAGGACATCGACATCTGCGAAAGCGTGCAGCGCGGCATGGCGACGCCGGCCTTCCAGCAGGGGCGGATCGTCAGCGACGCAACCGGCTCGGGCCTCTCGGAACATGCCATGCACCATTTCCACGGCCTGGTGCTGGAGGCGTATCAGCGGGCCGGCGGATGATCGGGATGCACCTGAAAGGGATGCACTATCAGCCGCCGCCTGCGATATCCTGAGCTCTCGACCCTCCCCCGCTCAGGAGCCCTTTCGTGACCCAGCCCAACGTTCTCATCCTGATGGCCGACCAACTGGCCCCGCATTTTTGCGGCGCCTACGGCCATCCGGTGGCCAGGACACCGCATATCGACGCGCTCGCCGCCCGCGGCATGCGCTTCGACGCCGCCTACTGCAACTCGCCGCTCTGCGCGCCCTCGCGCTTTGCCTTCATGTCGGGCCAGCTCATCAGCCGGATCGCGGCCTACGACAACGCCTCCGAGTTTCGGGCGAGCGTGCCGACCTTTGCGCATTACCTGCAGGCGCTCGGCTACCGCACGGGGCTCAGCGGCAAGATGCACTTCGTTGGCCCGGATCAGAAACACGGCTTTCAGGACCGGGTGACGACGGACATCTACCCCTCCGACTTCGCCTGGACGCCGGATTGGGAGGCGCCGGACGAGCGCATCGACAAGTGGTACCACAATATGCGGACGGTGCAGGAAAGCGGCGTCGCCGTCGCTACCTTCCAGACCGACTACGATGACGAGGTGGAGTTCGCCGCGCGGCGCTGGCTGATCGACCGGGGCCGGGATCGGGCGGCGGGCGACCCCGCGCCCTTCTGCCTGGTGGCGAGCTTCATCCACCCCCACGACCCCTACGTGGCGAAGCCGGAGTTCTGGGACCTTTACTCCGACGACGAAATCGCGCTGCCGGAGTTCGTGCTGGAGCCCGATCAGCAGGACCCCTTCTCCCGCCGCGTGATGGACGGTATCGAGGCAAGCTATACGCCCCTGACGGAGGAGGAGATCATCCGCGCCCGTCGCGCCTACCTCGCCAACGTCAGCTACTTCGACAGCAAGGTGGGCGCCCTGGTGAAGGCGATCGACGATATCGGCGAGATGGAGAACACGCTGATCATCGTCACCGCCGATCATGGCGACATGCTGGGGGAGCGGGGCCTCTGGTATAAGATGAACTTCTTCGAGCACTCCGCCCGGGTGCCGCTCATCATGGCGGGGCCGGGGGTGGCCACCGGTGAGGCCGCCAACGCCTGCTCCCTGGTCGACATGCTGCCGACGCTGCTCGACGCCGCCGGTGGCAGCGCGGAGATGCTGGGCGAGCCGGTGGACGGCCGCAGCCTGATGCCGCTCGCCCGGGGCGAGGCCGATCCGGTGGATGAGGCAATCGGCGAGTATTGCGCCGAGATGACGCCCTATCCGGTCTTCATGATCCGCCGCGGCGCGCTCAAGTACATCCACTGCGACCCCGACCCGCCGCAGCTTTACGACCTCGCCGTCGATCCTGGGGAGCGGGTGAACGTCGCGGCCGATCCCCGCTACCACAACGCCGCCACCGCCTTCGCGACCGAGGTGGCGGAGCGCTGGGACAGCGAGAAGCTGCGCGCCGACGTGATCGCGACCCAGAAGTCGCGCCGCGCACTCCATGCCGTGATGGAGACGGGCGCCGGCGAGGCCTGGGACTACAACCCGCCATCGGATGCCAGCCAGCAATATGTGCGCAACCACATGGACTGGACCGAGGCGGCGGCGAAGTACCGCTTTCCGCGCTGAGGGGGGCCGGCGATGGGGATGCTCGAGGGCAAGACGGCATTCGTGACCGGGGGCCGCGGCGGCATCGGCCGCGCCATCGTCGCGCGCTTCGTGGCCGAGGGCGCGCGGGTCTACGCCGCCGACCTCTCGGAGGCGGGCTCGCTTGCGGCTGGGGCTTCGGATGACGCCCATTTCCTCCGCCTCGACGTAACGGAGGAGGACGGGGTCAAGGCGGCGATGGACCGCGTCTCGGCAGAGGTCGGAAAGCTCCACATCCTCGTCAATGCCGCCGGGATCGAGATCGAGAAGACCATCGAGGAGACCTCACTCGCCGAGTGGAACCGGTCCTTCGCGGTCAACGTCACAGGCACCTTCCTCACCTCGAAATACGCCCTGCCCTTGCTGCGGAAGGCCACGGGCGACAGGACGACCGCCAGCATCATCAACTTCGGCAGCTATGACGGCTTCATCGCCGATCCGGGCCTCGCCGCCTATTGCGCGACTAAGGGCGCGGTCCACGCGCTCACCCGCGCCATGGCCTGCGACCATGGGCCGGAGGGCATTCGCGTGAACGCCGTTTGCCCGGGCTACGTCGACACGCCGATGCTGCAGAGCTTCTTTCAGGGCGAGGGCTCGGGCGGCGGGGGCAAAAGCATCGACGAGCTGAAAGACGCCGTCCGCGACGTCCACCCGATGCGGCGCTACGGCACGCCCGAGGACATCGCCAACCTGGTCAATTGGCTCGCCTCGGACGAGGCGCGCTACGCCTCCGGCCAGCTCTGGGTGCTCGACGGCGGCCTCTCGGCCCAGGTTCAGCAGATGAGGCTATGAGCAAGCCAGTCATCATCACCTGTGCGCCCACCGGCGGCATCCACACGCCCACCATGTCGGAGCATCTGCCGATCACGCCCAGCCAGATCGCGGAGGCGAGCATCGGTGCGGCGGAGGCTGGTGCCTCCATCATCCACCTCCATGCCCGGAACCCGGAGAACGGCCGGCCCGACCCGGACCCCGAGCTCTTCATGCAGTTCCTGCCGCGCATCAAGCAGGCGACGGGTGCGGTGATGAACGTCTCCACCGGCGGCGGGCTCGGCATGACGCGGGAGGAGCGATTGCGCGCCGCGCTCCGCGCCTCGCCCGAAATGGCCTCGATGAACATGGGCAGCATGAACTTCGGCATCTTCCCGATGCTGAAGAAGTACAGTGACTGGAAACATGCCTGGGAGCCCGAGTTCCTGGACATGACCCGCGACTTTATCTTCCGCAACACCTTCGCCGATATCGAGTATGCGATGCGGGAGTTGGGCGAGGCCCACGGCACGCGGTTCGAGTTCGAGTGCTACGACCTCGGCCATCTCTACAACCTCGCCTGGGTCGTCGATCAGGGCTGGGTGAGGCCGCCCTTCTTCGTGCAGATGGTCTTCGGCATCCTGGGCGGGGTGGGCGCCGATCTCGACAACCTCATGCGCATGCACACGATCGCGGAGAAGCTCTTCGGCGGCAGCTACGAGTGGTCGGTGCTCGCCGCCGGGCGGCATCAGATGAGCTTCACGACGCAGGCCGCCATGCTCGGCGGCAATGTGCGGGTGGGGCTGGAGGACAGCCTCTATATCGGCCCGGGGCGGCAGGCGACGTCGAACGCCGAGCAGGTCACAAAGATCCGCAGCATCATCGAACATCTCGGCCTGAGCGTCGCCACGCCGGAGGAGGCGCGGGCCCGGCTCGGCCTCAAGGGCGGCGACAAGACCGCGTTCTAGGGAGGGTATCCATGCAGACCAAAATGCTGATCGGCGGAGACTTGGTTGCGGGCGCGGGCGAGGCGCTGCCGGTGCTCGACCCCGCGACCGGAGAGACCGCGGCAGAGGTGGCCGAGGCGACGCCGGAGCAGATCGCGGCGGCCACTGCGGCGGCGCATGAGGCGTTCGAGAGCTATCGCCTCTCGACCCCTGCCGAACGGGCCGCACACCTCCTCGCCATCGCCGATGTGATGGAGGCCAATATCGACGAGCTGTCGGAGCTCGAGACGCTCGATGTCGGCAAACCCTGGCCGATGGCGCGGGATGAGGAGATGCCGCTCACCATCGACACCTTCCGCTTCATGGCGGGCGCTGCGCGAACCCAGGCCGGCTCGGCCACCGGGGAGTATGTCGCGGGCCACACCTCGATGATCCGGAAGGATCCGATCGGCCCCGTCGCCTCCATCGCGCCCTGGAACTATCCCCTGATGATGGCGGCCTGGAAGATTGCGGCACCGCTGGCCGCGGGCTGCACCATGGTGCTGAAACCGTCGGAGATCACGCCGCTCGCCACCCTGCGCCTGGCCGAACTGCTTGCCGACGTGCTGCCCAAGGGCGTGCTGAACGTGATCCACGGCCGCGGCGCCTCCGTCGGCGATGCATTGATCAACGATCCGCGGATGGAGGGGATCTCCATCACCGGCTCGCCCGCCACCGGCATGGCGGCGATGCGCGCGGCCTCGACCCAGATCCGGCATGTGCATCTGGAGCTCGGCGGCAAGGCGCCCGTCATCGTCTTCGACGATGCCGATGTGGCGGCGCTGGCCGAGACCATCCGCTTCGGCTCCTTCTTCAATGCCGGCCAGGACTGCGCCCAGCCCTGCCGGATCATGGTGCAGGCCGGCGTCTACGATCAGGTCGCCGCGGCCGTGGCGGAGCAGGTCGGTCAGATCGCCATCGGCGCCCCCAAGGCCGAGGGGACGGAGATGGGCCCTATCGTCTCCGAAGTGCAGCGGGAGCGCGTGGCGGGCTTCGTCGACCGGGCCCGCGGTGCGGCGGAGATCGCGGTGGGCGGGGCGGCGGGCGACGGACCGGGCTTCTTCTACCAGCCCACGGTCGTCGCCAACGTCGACAACGATGCCGAGATTGCCTGTGCGGAGGTCTTCGGGCCGGTCGTCACCCTTTCCCGCTTCTCGGATGCGGATGAGGCACTGAAGATCGCCAATGCCGGGCGCTACGGCCTGGCTTCCTCCATCTGGACCCGGGACCTCTCGACCGCCATGCGGATGAGCGCCCAGCTGCGCTACGGCATGACCTGGGTGAACACCCACGGGATGCCGACGGCCGAGATGCCCTGGGCGGCGATGAAGGGCTCGGGCACCGGCTGCGACATGAGCGTCTATGGGCTCGACGCCTATACCTCCGTCCGCCACGTGATGGTCGCCCATTGAGCCGGCTCGCCGGCAAGGCGGCGGTCGTCACCGGCGGGCGCCAGGGCATCGGGCGCGGCATCGTCGAGGCGTTCCTGGCGGAGGGCGCGGAGGTGCTGACCTGCGGCCGCGGACCCCGGCCGGACGATCTGCCGGCGGAGATCCGCTGGCAGACGACGGACGTCGCCGATCCAGCCCAGATGGCGGCCTTGGCGGAGGCGGCGGGCGAAGTCGACATCCTGGTCAACAATGCTGGCGTGCAGGTCGAAAAGACCGTGGCCAACAGCACGGACGCCGACTGGGAGGCCGTCGTCGGTGTGAATTGCCGGGGCGTCTTCAACGCCTGCCGCGCCTTCATCCCGCGGCTGCGGGAAGGCGGCGCGATCATCAACATTGGCTCGATCTCCGGCCAGGCGGCCGATCCGTCGATGGCGCTCTACAATGCCTCCAAGGCCTTCGTGCACGGCCTCACCCGCTCCATCGCCGTCGACCACGGGCCGGCGATCCGCTGCAACGCGATCTGCCCGGGCTGGATCGAAACCGGGATGCTCGAGGCGGCCTTCGACCTGGCGGACGATCCCGGCGCCGCCCGGGCCGACGCCATCGCCCGCCATCCGATACGGCGCTTCGGCACCCCCGCCGACATCGCCGCGATGGCGGTCTGGTTGGCCTCAGACGAGGCGCGCTTCGTCACCGGCCAGCTCTTCACCGTCGACGGCGGCCTGACCGCCGCCTCGCCGCTCAATCCAGGACTGTTCTGATGGAGTTTGCCCACACGGCCTGCCTCGGCGGCGGTGTCATCGGCGCGAGCTGGACCGCGCTCTTCCTCGCCTCCGGCCGCTCCGTCGCGGTCTACGACCCGGCGCCCGACGTGGAGCGGCGGGTGCGCGCCTATGTCGAAACCGCCTGGCCGACGATGACCGAATTGGGGCTCACGACACACGGCACCCCGGACGCCGTCAGCTTCTACGCCAGCGCGGCGGAGGCTGTCGCGGGCGCCGCCTTCGTGCAGGAGAACGTGCCGGAACGCCTGCCCATCAAGCACGCGACCTTCGCCGAGATCGAACCGGTGCTTGACGCGGGCGCAGTCGTCGCCAGCTCCGCCTCCGGCCTCACCCTCGGCCAGATGCAGCCGGGCTGGCGCGATCCCTCCCGCCTGGTCCTCGGCCACCCGTTCAACCCGCCGCACCTCATCCCGCTGGTCGAGGTCATGGGCAACGAGAAGACGGCCGACGGCGTGGTCGAGGCGGCGGAGCGGTTCTATGCCGCCGTCGGCAAGACCACGATCCGGGTGCGGAAGGAGGTGCCGGGTCACGTCGCCAACCGCCTACAGGCCGCGCTCTGGCGGGAGGCGATCAATCTCGTCGTCTCAGGCGTCGCCTCGGTCGAGGACGTGGACAAGGCGGTCTGGGCCGGCCCCGGCCTCCGCTGGGCCGCGATGGGGCCCACCATGCTCTTCCACCTCGGCGCGGGCGAAGGCGGTCTCCACGCCTTCTGCGACCACTTCGCCGAGACCTTCAACGGCTGGTGGGACGATCTGGGGCAGATCCACCTAGACGAGGCTGTGACCGCCCAGTTGGTCGCCGGCATCGCCGAGCAGGCGAACGGCAGGAGCCAGGCGGACCTTGCCCAGACCCGCGACGCCCTGATTACCGCCATGCAGAAGGCCACGGCCAACCACCGGCGCGCCTGAGGCGCCGCGCCGCGCCAGTACAACGCCCTTCCCCCGCGGCGCGCGAGCCCCTATAGCCCGGTCCATGAACGCTGTGACCGACCGCCTGCCCTCCGACGACGAGCTGGAGCGGCTCCGGCGCATCAACTTCGGCCGGCTGCTCGACGTGGTGCATGTCGGCTTCGACCGGCTGGCGCTGGAGCTGCTGCGCGCCGCCGGCTACCCCGCCATCCGCGCCGCCCACACCCACGTGCTGCGCACCATGCGGGCCGAGGGCTCGACGCTGACCGACATGGCCGACCGGGCCGGGATCTCGAAGCAGGCGATGAGCAAGCTGGTGACCGAGTTCGAGGGCATGGGCTTCGTCGAGTGGCGGGAGGGCCGGCCACGCAAGGTCCACACCACGTCTGCCGGCATCACCCTCTTGAAGCATGGCGTCGTGGCGCTCGAGCGGGCCGAGGACGCCTATTTCGGCGATCTGAGCGAGACGGAGCGGGAGGCGCTGCGCACCCTGCTCCTGAAGATCGCCGACGGTGAGGATCGGGGGCGGGATCCGGATTGGCGGCGTCGGCGGGCCTGATCACCTCCGCCCACGATCTGTCAATAAAGTTGACAACTCTCGGAAAACCCCGTCACCTGCGGTCATAGACGCGGGACCACCCGCGCCCTGATCACCGACGGGAGTTGCAGCATGAAGACCGCTTTGAGCCTTGCCGCCCTCGCCCTTGCGGCCTCCGCCACCATCGCCTCCGCCCAGACGCTGACCTACGGCTCCGGCGTGCCGGAACGTTCCGGCGCCAACCGCTTCGGGGTACTGCCGATGATGGAGCGGATCGAGACCGCGACCGACGGGCGGGTGAGCTTCACGCCGCTCCTCGGCGGCCAGCTCGTCTCCATCCCCGGGGCCTTGCAGGGCATCGCCGACCGGGTGGTCGACAGCGGCTTCTTCATCACCCAGTTCCATCCGGCGGAGTTGCCGGCCGCCTCGATGATGTCGCAGGTGACCGGCCTCGGCACCGATCCCTACGCCACCATCGGTGCGCTCAACGAGGCCTTCTTCGTGACCTGCGAAGCCTGCCGGGCGGACATGCAGGCGATGGGGATCGTGCCGCTCCTGCTGCAATCGGCCACGCCGCTCACCATGCAGTGCACCGAACCGGCCGAGACGCTGGCCGATCTGGACGGCCGCCGGGTCTCCACCATCGGGGAGCCGGAGATGCGCTGGGCCGAGTCCATTGGCATGGTGCCGGTGCGCACCTCGATCTCCGACATCCTCTCCGGCCTGCAGCTCGGCCAGACCGACTGTACCCTGGTCGGCACCTCCTGGATCCGCAGCTACGGGCTGGAGGACACGGTGGTCAGCGTCATCGAGCTGCCCCAGGGCATCATCGCCGGCGCCGTGCCCATGGCCTTCAACGCCGAGGCGTGGGCGAGCATCGATGCGGCCGACCGCGCGGCGATGGTGGATCTGATGCCGCAGATGCTCTGGGACTACGTGGCCGACGCCTATGTCGCCCCGGACGTCGAGGTAAAGGCGGCGCTCGCCGACCGCATCAGCTTCGCCCCCGGAGATGCGGAGATGGCGGCGGCCTGGACGGAGTTCCAGGCAGGCGAGGCGGCCGCGCTCACGGCTCTCGCCGAGGCCCGCGGCATCGAGAATGCCGAGGCCCTGGTGGCCGAGATCGTCGAGGTCTTCCGCGTCTGGCACGAGGATCTATTGCCCCAGTTCGAGGGCGATCCCGACGCCTTCGCCCGCATTGCCGAGGAGCGGATCTTCTCCAACTACGACTTCTGATGCCGATCCTCGGGCTTGTCGGCGGGATGAGCTGGCATTCGAGCGCGCTCTACTACCGGCGCCTCAACGAAGCGGCCGAGCGGCGCTGGGGCACGGGACGAACGGCCGAGAGCGTGCTGGTCACCCTGCCCTTCGCCGACTTGCAGGCGGCCGGTCAGCGCGGGGACTGGCCGGCGGTGACGGCCCGCATCGTCGACGCCGCTCGCGCTACGGCTGCGGCCGGGGCGGCGGCGGTGCTGCTCACCGCCTTCACTGGCCATATCGCCGCCGCGGCGGTGGAGGAGGCGCTGGACATCCCCCTCCTCCACGCCGGCGATGCCCTGGCGGCGGCGACCAAGGCTGGCCCGGTTGGCCTGCTCGGCACGGCGGCCACATTGTCGGCGGGGCTGATCGAGGCCCGGCTGGCGGCGCACGGCATCACCGTCCTCCAACCCGATGGGGCCAACGCCGCCGCTCTCGACGCCGCCATCCAGGGCGATCTCGCCGCCGGCCGCGTGACACCGGCGGCGGAGGCGGCGCTGGCAGCGGCCGCCTCCGCCCTCGCTGCCCGGGGCGCGCGCTGTCTGGCGCTCGCTTGCACCGAACTGCCGCTCCTCTCCACCGCCGCACTGCCCCTGCCCGTCATCGACGGCATCGACGCCCATGTCAGCGCCGCCCTCGACTGGCTGGAGACGGCATGAAAGCCCTCTCCTTCCAACGCCATGGCGGGCCCGAGGTGCTGCACTGGGGCGAGGTGCCGGAGCCGGAGCTGGAGCCCGGTTGGGTGAAGCTCCGCATGCGGGCCGCCTCGCTCAACTATCTCGACATCTTCACCCGCCGCGGCATGCCCGGCATCAAGGTGCCCTTCCCCATGGTCACCGGCGGCGATTGCGTGGGAGAGATCGTGGTGGCGAACGGCCCGCTCGACGGCTTCGCCATCGGTGACCGGGCCCTGATCAACCCCGCCCATATCGACGACCGGACCGGTCATTTCGAGATGATGGGGGAGACCCGCCCCGGGGCGCTTGCCGAATACGTCATGGCGCGGGCGACACAGTTGATCCCGATCCCCGAGGGCGTGAGCGATGCGGCGGCCGCCTCGCTGCCGGTCGCCTACGCCACCGCATGGCGGATGCTGACCACCCGCGGCGGCGTCGGCCCCGGCGAGACCGTGCTGATCCTCGGCGCCTCGGGCGGCGTCGGCACGGCCTGCCTGCTGATCGCCAAGGCCCTGGGCGCCCTGGTCACCGCCGCCGCCGGCGGGGCGGAGAAATGCGCCCGCCTGGCCGCCCTCGGCGCCGATGCCACCCTCGACTACCTCGAGGAGGGCATCGACACCTATACCCGCCGCACCACCGGATCGCTGTTCCGCGGCGGCGGCTTCGACGTGGTAGTGAATTTCACCGGGGGCGAGACCTGGGTGCCGTCGCTCAAATCGGTGAAGCGCAGCGGGCGGCTGCTCACCTGCGGGGCGACGGCGGGCTACGATCCCCAGACCGACATCCGCTACATCTTCATGGCGGAGATGGACATCCGCGGCTCCACCGGTTTCGGGCGGAGCGATATCGAGGCTTGCCTCGAAGCCGTCGCCCGGGGCGACTGGGCGCCGGAGATCGACGCCGTCCTGCCGCTTGACCGCGCGGCCGAGGGGATCGCGCTGCTGGAGGAGCGCCGGGTGTTCGGCAAGGTGGTGATCGAGGGATTGGCGCCGTGACCCGGCCGCCCGCCGACACCGGCGTTGGGGCCCGAGCGGAGGTCGAGCGTCAGCCCCTCGGCCATTGGCTGGCAGGTGAGACCTGGCCGGCGATCCTCGCCGATCTCGCCCGCCGCCATTGGGATGCCCGGGCCTATCGCTGGCTGGAGGGCCCCGATGCGGCACCGGTCGATCTGAGCTTTCGCACGCTCCACGAACAGGCCGGTCTGGCCGCTCACGCCTTCGCTGGCCTCGGAGACAAACCGGTGATCGCCAGCCTGCTGCCGGGGCTGCCGGCCACCCTGCCGCTGGCCTTCGGCGCGATGCAGGCCGGCATCTACATGCCGATCAACCCGATGCTCGACCCCGACGCCATCGCCGCGATGCTGGCGGAGGCGCGGGCGCAGGTGCTGCTGCTGCCGGAAGACATGCCGGAGCCCACGCCGATCCGGGCAGCGACCCCCGGGCTCACCGTCCTGCGGATCGGCACCGCGTCGCTCTCAGCCGGCGATCTCGCGCCCCTCGGATCGGGCCAAGCACCGCCGGATCCGGGCCCGGAGGCGATCTGTGCCTATTTCCACACCGGCGGCACCACCGGCGCGCCGAAGATCGCCATGCTGCGCCAGCGCAACCTCGCCTTCATGGCCTGGCTCGCGGGCTTCGGCGGTGGCATGGAGGCGGGCGACGTCGTCCCCTGCGGCATGCCGCTTTTCCACGTCGGCGGCCTGATCTTCGGCGGGCTGGCGCCGCTGGCCGCCGGGGCCAGCATCGTCCAACTCGGCGCCGGCGGCTTTCGCGATCCGGCGATGCGCCAGGCCTTCCCCGCCATCGCCAATCGGGAGGGGGCGACGATCCTCTTCGCGCCGCCCACCATCGCCGTCGACGTGCTGGACAGCACCGAGCCCCATCCCTTCACCACGGCGCGGCACTGGGTCTCCTCCGCCGCACCGCTGCCGGCCGCGACCCACAACGCCTTCACCGCCCATACCGGCCTTGCGGTGAAGGAGGCCTGGGGCCTGACCGAGGCGAGCCTCGTCCTCACCTTCGCGCCGAGCGGGGCGGAGAGCCGGCCGGGCTCCGTCGGCCCCGCCCTGCCCTATTGCCGGCTCGCCGTGGTCGATCCTGGCACCCGGGTACCGGTCGGGGTTGGGGAGAGCGGCCTGATCCTCGCCCGCTCGCCCGGGCTGTTCGCCGGCTATCTCGGCGCCGAACCCTCCGGCCTCGCGCCGGGCCCGGACGGGGAGGACTGGCTCGACACCGGCGATCTCGGCCTGCTCGACGCCGACGGCTGGCTGACCATCACCGGCCGGGCCAAGGACATCATCCTGCGCGCCGGCCACAACATCGACCCCGCAACGATCGAGGCGGCCTATCTGGCCGAAGCGGGGGTCGCCGCCGCCATCGCCGTGGGCAAGCCCGACGCACGGGTGGGCGAGCGCCCGGTGCTGTTCCTCACCGCCACCGCGGGCGCGGAGCTTGAGCCCGAAGCGCTCCGCCAACGCGCCAATGCCCGCATCGCCGATCCCGTGGCCCGACCGCGGGAGGTGCACGTGCTGCCAACGCTCCCCGTGACCGCGATCGGCAAGCCCGACCGCCCAGCGCTCCGCTGCCGCGCCGCGCAGCTGGCGGTGGAGGAGGTGGCGCGCGACGCCGAGACGGTCGAGGCGCTGCCCGGCCCCGGTGGCACCACCCTCATCCGCCTGGTCCCGGAGAGCGCACGCGACGCCGCGGCCGTGCGCACTCTGGGCCTTGAACTTCTAGCAGCGACCAGCGAGGCCAGCCTCTCATGACCGCCCGCATCCTCGACCTCGACCATCTGATGGTGAACGTCCCCGACGCGGAGGCGGCCGGCCAGACCTTCGAGCGCCTCGGCTTCACGGTCACCCCAAAAAGCGTGATGCCGGGTCTGGCGAACCGCCTGATCTGCTTTGCAGATGCCGATCCGGACCATGGGATCTGCAACTATATCGAACTGATGGGCATGACCGATCCCGCCATCGCCCCGCCGCCGATGCCGGATCTGCTGGCGCGCGCCCATGGCCCGATCTCCACCGTCATGGCGGTCGACGATGCGGAGGCGGTGACGGCGCGGCTTTCCGACCAGGGGTTGGGCGTGGGGCCCGTGCTTCACCTACAGCGCGACTGGCATCTGCCCGGTGGCGAGGTCATCAGCCCGGCCTTCGCCGTGGCGATCCCGGCCCTCGAGCAGCGGCCGTTCTACTGGAACTACTGCCAGCACAAGACGGCGGGGCACTATGTCCGGCCCGACTTCACCGGCCACCGCAACGCCATCGCCCGGCTCGACGCGGTGCTGGCCGTGCACGAGGCACCCGCTGAGGCTGCCGCGCCCTACGCCGTGGACTGGCAGGTGAAACCGGCGGGCGAGGACCCGGTGGCCGTCGCACCCGGGCGCGTGGCGCTCGAGATCCACACGCCCGCCGCCTTCGCCAAGCGCTTCGGCGGCCCCGCCCCCGCACCGGGGCTCTGCGGCATCCGGCTGCGCAGCCGCGACCTCCAGGCCAGCGCCGCGGCCATGCCGGAGGCGGTGATGGAGGACGGCCGTCTGCTCCTCGCGCCGGAGCACGCAGCCGGGACGCTGATCGAGATCGTCGGCCCCGATGCGCCTGGTTGAGCGCATCGCCTGGTTCGGGCAGGCCATCGCGGCTCTCGCCCTCGGCCTGCTGACCCTGCACGTGGCCGTCGATGTCGTCGCCCAGGCCCTCGGCCGCCCGATCCGGGGCACGACGGAGATCGCGGCGGAGCTCTACATGCCCGCCATCGTCTTCGGCGCCCTCGCAATGGTCCAGCGCCGGCGTGACGAGATCCGCGTCGATCTGATCGCCCTCGCCCTGCCCGCGCGCGCAAACCAGCTCCTCGACCGCCTGGTGCAGGTGCTGGTGGCGGCCGTGGCGCTGTGGCTCGCTTGGCAGACCGGGCAGCACGCGCTTCGGGCGCTGAACATCGGCGAAGCGATCGAGATCGGGCTGACGACGGTGCCGATCTGGCCCGGCAAGGCGATGCTGCCCCTCGGCCTCACGGCCCTTGCGGTTGCGGCCCTGGCCCGGGCCGGCGCAGCCGACGAGCGACCCGGGTGAGCGGGCTGGAGATCGGCGGCTTGGTCGTCGCCGGGGCGCTTCTGATGATCCTGCTCCGCGTCCCCGTCGGCGTCGCCCTCGGCCTCTCGGCCTTCCTCGGCGCCGCCGCCATGCTGCCCCTGCCGGCGGCGGTCAGCCTGATGTCGCGGGTGCCCTACGAGTTCGCGGCGAGTTGGGAGTTCGCGGCGGTGCCGCTCTTCCTCTTCATGGGGGCCATTATCGTGCGCGCCGATCTGGCGGAGGGTCTGTTTGCGCTCGCCGGCCGGGCATTGCGGGTGATCCCCGGCGGGCTCGCCATCGCCACGAACTTCGCCGGGGCGGGCTTCGGCGCCGCCTCGGGCTCCAGCCTCGCCACCACGGTCGCCATCGGGCGGATGGCGACGCCGCAGATGCTGCGCGCGGGCTACGATCCGGCCCTCGCCACCGCGGTCACAGCCTGCGCCGGGACGCTGGCCGCCCTCATCCCGCCGTCGATCCCGTTGATCGTCTACGGCATCCTGGCCGAGCAATCGGTGGCGCGGCTGTTCTTCGCGGGGCTGGTGCCGGGATTGCTTACCGCCGCCGCCTACGCCGCCATGATTGCCACGCGCTGCGCCCTCCGGCCCGAGCTGGCGCCGCGGGCGGATCGGGCGACGCTGGACGCCCCGATCGACCGCGGGCTGCTCGCCCTGCCGGCGATCGCGGTGCTGATCCTCGGCGGCATCTACCTCGGCTGGTTCTCCCCCGGCCAGGCGGGCGCCATGGGGGCGCTTGCCGCACTCGCCATCGCCGCCCTCCGCCCCGGCTTTCGCCTTGCCGGTCTCCTGGCCGCCCTCGGCGACGCGGCGCGCCAAAGCGCGGCGATCCTGTTCGTGGCGATCGGGGCCTTCATGCTGACCCGGACCATGGCACTCACCGGCCTGCCCCAGGCGCTCGCCGATCTGGTGGAGCTTTGGGCCTTGTCGCCGGTCGCGCTCCTCCTCGGCACCTCGCTGATCTTCCTGCTGCTCGGCATGATCCTCGACCCGTTCGGCGTCATGCTGCTCTCGGTCGCGGTGCTGCTGCCGGTGTTCGAGCGTCAGGGCTTCGACCTCATCTGGCTCGGCATCATCATCGTGAAGTACATCGAGATCGGATTGATCACGCCGCCGGTGGGCCTGAACGTCTTCGCCGCCAAATCGGTGGCGCCGGAGGGTATCGCGCTCACCACGATCTTTCGCGGCGTCGTCTGGTTCCTGCTGGCGGAGGTTGTGGTGATGACCCTGTTGCTCTCCTTCCCCGCCCTCAGCCTCTGGCTGCCCGACCTGGTGTTCGGAGCCCGCCCATGACCCTCCCCGAGCTTGAAGCCCTGCTCGCCCAACCCGCCTTCCACCAGCTGGTGAAGGTGGAGGCGGTGGCGGTCAGCCCCGACGGCCGCCTCACCCTGCGCCTGCCCTTCGATCCGGCCTACACGCTCTTTCCGGAGCACGGGAACTACCACGGCGGGGTGATCGCCACGCTGATCGACGTCGCCGGCACCATGGCCTGCTCCGTCCTCGCCGGGCGCCCGACGCCGACGGCGAACCTGCGCGTCGATTACCTGAAAAGCCCGCGAGGTTGCGATCTGTTCGCCGATGCGCTGGTGCAGCGCATGGGCGGCCAGCTCGCCGTCGCCGACGTGACGGTGCGCGACGAGGCCGGCACCGTCTACGCCATCGGCCGGGGCAGCTTCAGCGTGCCCGCCGCCAAGGCAGCCGGCTGAGGCGCCTACTCCGCCGCCAGCTCCGCCTCCGCCGCCTCGAGCCCGTTCGAGCCGTAGAGCCAGTCGAGCTGGCGGTACCAGTCCTCCGCCGACATGGCGCGCATGATGGCGTTGCGCACCGCGGCCTGGGCGTCGCCCGGATGGTAGATGTATTCGCCGATCAGGCGGGAGTTCATCTGCACCCGTCCCGTGCGCACCAGGCGCATCGCCTGGTAACGCTGCAGCGCGGCCTCGATATCGCCGCCGGCATCCTCGACGGCGTGGGCCAGCGCCACCGCATCCTCCATCGCCATGCAGGCGCCCTGGGCGAAGTACTGCAGCATCGGATGGGCCGCATCGCCGAGCAAGGCCACCCGGCCATCCACCCAGTTCGAGATCGGATCGCGGTCGCAGAGCACCCAGAGCTTCCAGTTCTCGCCATGCTCGATCACCTGGCGCGCCTTAGGGTGGATGTGCTCGAAGCCCTGGGCGACCTCGGTCTTGGAGACCGGGCGCCCGGCGATCGCCTCCTGCAGGTTGCGGTGGTAGGTGACGACCAGGTTGAAGACCGTGCCGCCCTTCAGCGGGTAGTGCACGATATGGCATTTCGGCCCGGCCCAGAGCGTGGCCGCGTTCCAGCGCAGATCCTCAGGCATGCGCTCGACCGGGATGACGGAGCGGTAGCTGGTGTGGCCGGAGATCCGCGGCTCCCCGTCGCCCACGAGCTGCGCCCGGATGGGCGAGCGCAGCCCCTCCGCCCCGATCAGCGCCCGACCCTCGAGCGGCGGGCGGTCCTTGAGGTGCAGGGTGACGTGGCCTCCGTCCTGCGCGTAGCCGGCGACGGTGTGGCTGGTGCGGAGGTCGACCAATGGGCTCGCCTCGGCGAAGTCGAGCAATACGCCGTGCAGATCGGCCCGGTGCACCACTGCGTAAGGGTTGCCGTAGAAGGCGCGGAAGGGGGCATCGAGCGGGATCGCGGTGATGTCCTCTGCCGTCTGCGCATCCATCAGGCGGAGCGCGTCGATATAGACGGCCTTGGCCCGCGCCTCGTCGCCGACGCCGAGATAGTCGAAGCAGTGAAAGGCGTTCGGCCCGATCTGGATGCCCGCCCCGATCTCGCCGAGCGCGGCCGCCTGCTCCACCACAATGCTGGCGACACCCTTCTGGGCCAGGCCGTAGGCTGCGGCGAGCCCGCCGATACCGCCGCCGGCGATCAGGATCGGAAGATCGGCCATGGCCTCTCCTGCTGCGGACGCGGGGCGCCATCGGGCGCCTGTCAATTAGTATGTATACTTACTAAAAGGCAGTGGGTCAATTGGACGTCCAGTCGGCAAGGCGCGTGCCGCTCTCGGCGCACTGCTTCAACAGCGGGCTAAGGCGCCAGGCGACGGGATCCTCTTCGGCGAGCCCCTGCAGCCGTGCCACGATCTCCGCGACGCCGAGTGTGTCGGCGTAGTGCATCAGCCCGCCGCGCCAGCGCGGAAAGCCGAGCCGGTGGACGCTGACCAAGTCGATGTCGCTGGCCGACCGCGCGATGCCCTGATGCAGCACATCTGCCGCCTCGTTGATCATCGCGAGGACGATCCGCTCCTCGATCTCATGCGGCTCATAGTCCGTGCGGGTGATGCCGGCGAAATGCGCCTCCTCCACCGCGAGGTCGGCGACGATCGGGTCCTCGACCTTGCCGGCGCCGCCCGGATAGCGGTACCAGCCGGCGGCGGTCTTGCGCCCGAGCTTGCCGAGCTCGATCATTCGGTCGGCGATCGGGATGTAGCGCCGGTTCGGGTCGCGCGTTGCATCCTCCCGCCGGCGCTGGGCGTGGGCGATGTCGAGGCCGGAGAGGTCCTCCGCCTCGTAGGGCCCCATGACGTAGCCAAAGGCGACCATGGCCTCGTCCACCTCCCAGGGCGTGGAGCCGTCCATGAACACGGTGTCAGCCGCCTCGCGGTAGCGCGCGAGGATGCGGTCGCCGACGACGTTGTCGGGGGCGCCGGCCGTCTCAGCCCCTTGCTCGGCTCCCTGCTCGGCGACTTGCAGATGATGCAGCGCCCGCGCCTGATCCGAGCGGCGGAGGGCCTGGGCGACCCGGCGCTCCTCCCCCATCGCGGCCTCGAACGATAGGGCAAGGCCCGCCTCGACGACGTCGATGGCGCGCAGCGGCGCCTGCTGGCCGGGGCTGCGCTCGCCTGCCGTTTCCCGCGCCGCCGCCAGCACCTCCGCGTCGGCGGCGGGCGGCGGCAGCTCCCAAACCGGGACGACGTCGCCGAGCTGTTCGGCGTTGACGAGGAACGCCGCCTCGGCCGGGTCGTCGTCGATGTCATGCACGAGCTTCGCCGCCCGCGCCGCCTCCGCCGAGATCGGCTCGCCGAGGGAGATCATCGCCAGCGCCGGCCCGAGCCCCACCAGCCGCGGCAGGCGCTGCGTGCCGCCCGCCTCCGGGATCAGCCCGAACATCACCTCCGGCAGGCCGATCCGGGCGGCCGGCGCCATGATCCGCATCCGGCAGGCGAGCGCCAGCTCGGCCCCGCCACCCTGGGCCACGCCTTCAATCACTGCGATCCAGGGAACCGCGCTGCGTTCGATGGCGTCGAGCACGTCGGCGAGGTGGGGCGGCTCAGGCGGTGCCGCGTCCTGCGCAATCTCTCCCGCGGCGAAAGTCCCGCCCGCGCCGCTCAGGATCACCCGGCCGAGGCGCGCCGCCTCCGCCCAGGCGACGGCCTCCAGCAAGCCCTGGCGCATCGCCTGGTCGAGGACGTTGGACGGCGGGGCGTCGAGCGTGACGTAGCCCACACCCTCCTCGATGCGTCTTGTCACGCTCACCGCTCCCTCCACCTCTCGAGGATGGGCGCTAGCCCGGGTTGGACTGCACCAGTTTGTCGGCGACGATCAGGTCCCGCAGCTCCGCCCGCGACGCCTCGACCGGCTTGCCGCTGGTGTCGAGCCGATAGTCGGCCTGGCGATACTTGGCCTCCCGGCTCTTCAGGATCTGGCGGAGCTGGATCATCGCCTGCGGGTTGCCGGCCATCGGCCGCATGTCGCCCTGGGCCCGCACCCGCTCCATATGCTCGGCGGCGGAGGTGGTGACCCAGATGGTGTGAAAACGGGTGAGTACGCGGGCAAAGGTCTCCTCATCGCCGACGATGCCGCCGCCGACGGCGAGCACGGCCCGCTCACGCTCGGCGATCACCTGGTCGAGCGCCGTCGCCTCCAGATCGCGGTAGCCTTCCTGGCCGTAGAGCGCGATGATCTCGCCCACCGGCATGCCGGCCCGGCGCTCGATCTCCTGGTTGAGCTCGACGAAGGCGAGGCCGAGATCCTTGGCGATCAGCGCGCCGAGGGTCGACTTACCAGCACCCCGCAGGCCGACGAGGCAGATCCGCTCCGCCTTCTGGGCCCGGTGCCGCTCGGGGTCGAGGATCTGCAGCACCCGCGCCCGGGTCGCGGCATCCGCCCGGCGGTAGAGCGCAGCAACCGCCGCCGTCTCGTCGCCCAACTGCCCGTCCTCGCCGAGCAGGGCCTCCACAGGCTTGCCGAGGGCATGGGCCACGCGCTTCAGAAGCCCGATGGAGATATTGCCCTCCCCCGCCTCGAGCTGGGCGAGATAGCGGGGGGAGACACCGGATCTCTCCGACAATTCCCGGCGCGACCAGGCGTTCTGCTTGCGCGCCGCCCGCACCCGCTCACCCACTTGCCGGATCAGGGCTTCGACCAGACGGTCGACGTTATCCGCCTCTGGATCTGTAAGTGTCTCGAGCATGATCGGCACCCGCCCCGGCCTAGGCCGGGGCGCCCTCCCGCGGGATATGCGCCTCCACCACCCGGCGCAGGCGGTCCGGCGGTGGGGCCTTCTGGAAGGCATCGGCGCGGGTGAAGACGCTGACGAACTCCCCGTCGAAACAGCGCTTGCCGTCCTGCCGCCCCTCCACCCGGAAGCTGATCGAGGTCTCGCCCAGCCGCGCCGGCCAGACCCGGCAGATCAGGCGGTGGTGTGGCGTGATCGGCGCCTGGAAGTCGAGGCGCATGGACACGAACGGCGTGCCGACATTGCGGTCGAGCTCCATCTGATACCAGCCCTCCCCGGTCTGCGCCTCCCACCAGGCGTTGATGGCGTCGAGGGCGAAGGCCGGCACCCGCGCCGTGTAGACGATCTTGGCCGGGTCGCAGTCGCCCCAGGTGACGCGGATCTCATGCTCGAAGGCCGCCGCGTGGCCGGCGGGGCGGGCGCCGGTGTCATTGCTCTGGCGGTAGGTCTCGATGTGATAACGCCCCTCCTCCCGCAAGATATCGCGGAGGTTGCGCCATTGCTGGCCGATCGACTCGGCGATGTTGGTGAAGGCGCGCTCGACCCCGTCCTCCATCTCCTTCGGGCCGCTGATGTAGATGTGGGTCTTCGGATCCTGGAGGAGCTCGGCGATCGTGTCCTCCTCCGTCCGCATCCTGTCGTGCACGTATTCTTTCTTCGCCCCCGGCATGCGGCTGAAGACCAGGTGCTTTTGCAGCAGGCTGGAGGGCACGCGGTTGAGCGAGGTGAGGTAGGGGAAGCTGTCGGGCGTCTGGCCGTCGAAGAACAGGACCATGCCGCCGGATTTCTTCCCCACGCTCCGCTCCCGCGCCATGGTGAAGGCACGCATCGGGGCGGAGCCGGTGCCGGTGCAGATCATCAGGAGCCGCGCCTCGGGATCGGCCGGCAACAGGAAGGTCTCGCCGTAGGGGCCGGTCAGATCCACCGTCTCGCCCTCGCCGAGATCGCAGAGGAAGTTGGAGCAGATGCCGCCCGGCTCCCGCTTCACGGTGAGGGAGAGCGTGCGCTCCCCCGGCCGCTCGCCGTCGCGGGGGCAGGAGATGGCATAGAGCCGCGGCTGCTGCCGTGCGCCCGGGGGCAGGATGCCGAGGGACTGGCCCTCGACGAACGGATAGTCGGTCTCGCCGGTGTCGAGCACGATGTGGCGCACGTCGGCCTTGGAATCGTCGGAGGTGAGCCGGGTGTTGGCCATGACCCGCGCGGTGAGCGGTTGCTCGGGAGTGAAGCGGGCCGGGCCCGCCGCCTCGCTGCTTTCCGGCGCGATCTGGCGCCCGCCGGCGGCCGCGTGGGCCTCCGCCAACAGCGCGTCCGCGGGATCGGATGCGCCGGTCGCCTCCACTGGCATCGTCTCTTGCTCGGACATCGGATCGTTCCTTGCTACGTGCGATGCGGCCGGGGCGCGGCTCCGCCGCCCGGACCTTTAGGCCGCCTTGGCGAGAAGCCCGTCGAAGCAGGCCCGCACCCAGGGCAGCGCGATATCCTCCGGCGGCTCACCGGTGGAGGCATCGTGGATGCCGCGCTCGCCCACCTGCTGGGCCTTGCAGGCCAGAAGCTCGGTCATCAGCTTCTCCGAGCCCTGGTTGAAGGTCTCGGCAAACACCATGTCGCCGAGGCCGAAGATGGCGAAGTTGATCTCGCTCAGATCCGGCCGCTCCTCCTCCAGCGTGTCGCGGAACCCGGCGGCGTTGGCGGGCAGATCGCCGTTGCCGTGGGTCGCGGTGACGAAGATGTAGAAGGTCTCCGGCTCCAGATCGGCCGGGGTGACGTCGGCGAGGCTAGAGATCTCGCAGTCGTGCTCCTCGCCGATCTCGTCCTTGATGTCGTCGCAGAGCAATTCCGCATTGCCCGATTCCGTGCCGTAGAGGATCGCTACCTTCATGCCGTTTCCCTCTGCTTCTCGATGACGTCTTTCATCTCTGACCAAGTCCTGAGTTTGCGGCGGCAGCGGTCAGGCTCTGCAGCGTCGGTTTCGGCCGCGTCGATGGCGAGCCAGTCCCGGTAGGTGGTAATCCGCTCGCCCAGCCGATCAAGCAGGACCTTGCGCCCGGGGCGGTCTTCGTGGGTGCCGTCGGAAAGCCAGGCGGCGACGGCGGCCGCCACCTCCTGCGCGTCGGTACGGTTTTCCGGGATCGTGCCCTGGGATCCGCGGCGGAACCAGCCTGCGGCGAAAAGCCCGGGGGCGAGGACACCGTCGGCCGAGGCGTCTTGCAGCAGTGACGCCCGGTCTATGGCGCCGTCGTCGTCAAAGCCGATGGCGGTGATGACGCTGTCGCAGGCCAGGCGTTTCTCCGCGCTGCCGTCGGGGCGGCGGAGCGTGAGCGCCGCGACCCGTTCGCCGTCTGCCTCGACCCGGGCGACCGTCCACCCGGCGTGGAAGACGATGCGCTTGGCGCTGGCGTCGCGCAGTTGCTTCACGGCCTCGGCCATCGCGGCGCCGATGGGCGTCTCCGCCTCTCCCGGGCCCGCGATGCTGTCGCCCTCGGCCAGGTCGCAGCGCACGCCGCTGAGCGCCGCGATCTCCTTCAGCATGGCCACGTCGAACTTCGCGGCAGCGAGCGAACCGCGGCCGATCACGTGGATCTCCTCGACCGCCTCGCCGATCAGCGCCGCCGCCACGTCGGAGCCGGCGAAATCACCCGCCGCCTTGGCCAGCAGCCGGACCACATCCGCCGCGACATTGCCGTTGCCGATCACTGCCACACGGCCGCCGAATGAGGGCGCGACGTCGCTGTCGGGATGACCGTTCCAGGCGCGCGTGATGGCGCCGGAGCCGTAGACCCCCGGCAGGTCGTCGCCAGGCACCCCGAGCCGGCGGTCGGCATAAAGGCCGGTGGCGATCACCACGGCGTGCATGGCCCCGCGCAACTCCTCCAAGGCGATGTCGCGGCCGACTTCGATATTGCCGAGGAAGTCGACGTCCTGGCGCTCGAACAATCGGGCGAACTGCCGGGTGACGCCCTTCGTGCCCTGATGATCCGGCGCCACGCCATAGCGCACCAGACCGTAGGGCACGCACAGCCGGTCGAGCACGCTGATCTCCGCCTCCGGCAACGCCTTGCGCAGCGCCTGCGCGACGTAGCAGCCGGCCGGGCCCGATCCGACGATGGCGATGCGTGGGGTCACGGCCTCAGCCCGATGCCCCGGAGCGAGCCCCGGCATCAGACCCAGCCTCGCGGCCGAGCGCGCGGACCTGGGAGAGCAATGCCCGCCGCTCCTCCAAGCTCAACAGCTCAAAGGTCTCCCGGCAGAGCTCCCCCTGCCCGTCGCAGTAGGGTGCGAAGGCAGTCGGCAGGTCATGCACCATCTGGGTCGAGGCCAGGATGCGACGTCCGATCTCCATGGCGACCCCCTTTGTTGAGGAGAAGGAGGAACCGCCCAACCGGGAGCGGCCCCGGCTGGCTCAGGCCATGTGCAGCTTCACGTACTCGAAGTCGCCCGGCTTGTTGTCGATGCCGACCTTGGGCGGCGCGATCCAGGGCGCGAACTGCCCGGGCTCGTAACAGGGCACCATCAGCGACTCGATGAACGCCCCGTCCTCCTTCGACGGCAGCCATTCGTCGCGACGCGCTTGCCAGGCGTCATCGGACAGGATGTTGCCCTCCGGATCCGCCTTAATCGCGGCGAAGACGCCGATCTGGCGGTGGAACGCCTCGTGCGGCAGGGCGAGTTTGAAGTCGACGCCGGTGCGCTTGATGATCTTGTTCCAGCGCGCTACGCCGCCGCCCGCATCGCGGATATAGTCGTCGCGCAGGCGCATATTGATGGCGGTGAGCGCCGGCACCTCCTCCGCCACGATCTCCCCGTCCACGACGCCGCGCACCACGTAGGTCGCGTCCTTCAATTGGTGATCGTCGTCGATCCGGCTCTCCATGTAGCGGCCCTTGATGCCGGCGTTGAAAGCGTTGGCGGCGTTGGTCGAAACCTCCTGCCCAAAAAGATCCAGGCTGAGCGAGTAGTGCAGGTTCAGCTTCTTCTGGATCGTCGGCAGGTCGATGACGTCGAGCGCACGGATCTTGTCGATGTCGCAGGGATCGCTGATCCCGGCCTTCACCATCGCCTCGCAGGTCGCCTGCACGGTGCGCCCGACGCCGGTCTCGCCGACGAACATGTGGTGCGCTTCCTCCGTCAGCATGAAGCGGCAGGTGCGGCTGAGCGGGTCGAAGCCCGACTGCGCCAGGCTCTCCAGCTGCATCTTGCCGTCGCGGTCGGTGAAGTAGGTGAACATGAAGAACGACAGCCAGTCCGGCGTCTCCTCATTGAAGGCACCGAGCATGCGCGGCGCCTCCTCCGAGCCCGAGGAGCGGCGGAGCAGATCGTCCGCCTCCTCCCGCCCGTCCTTGCCGAAATATTTTTGCAGTAGATAGACCATGGCCCAGAGGTGCCGTCCCTCCTCCACGTTCACCTGGAAGAGGTTGCGCATGTCGTAGAGCGACGGCGCGGTGAGGCCGAGGAACCGCTGCTGCTCGACCGAGCCGGGCTCGGTATCGCCCTGGATGACGATGAGGCGCTTCAACATGTTGCGGTATTCGCCCGGCACCTCCTGCCAGGCCGGCTCACCCTTGTGCTCGCCGCAGGGAATGGTGCGCTCCTCCACCGCCGGCGCGAGCAGCACGCCCCAGCGGTAGTCCGGCATCTTCACGTAGTCGAACTTGGCCCAACCCTTGGGATCGACGCTGATCGCCGTGCGCAGATAAACCATGGATTCCTGGAAGTTCTGCGGGATCAGCTTGTTCCACCAATCGAGGTAGCCCGGATGCCATTTCTCCAGAGCTTTCAAGACTTTGCGGTCCTGACTTAACCCAACGTTGTTGGGGATGCGGGTGTCGTAGTTGACGTTGATGAGATCGAGCATCTGGCTGTGCCTCTCCTGCTGTCGCCTAGCCGGGCGGGGGCCTGCCCGGCGGGTCTCGGTCGCGCCTAGACGCGCTCCATGTCGTAGTTGCCGCGCACGCCGCTGCCGTAGCGCTGCAGCGCGCCGTCCTCGCCGACGGCGTTCGGGCGATTGAAGATCCAGTTCTGCCAGGCGGTCAGCCGGCCGAAGATCCGGGTCTCCATGGTCTCGGGGCCGGCGAAGCGCAGGTTCGCCTCCATCCCCGTCATCGCATCGGGGGAGAAGGAGGCGCGCTCCTCCTGGAAGATGCGGATCTCATCTTCCCAGTCGATGTCGTCGAGGATCATGGTGACGAGGCCGTGCGCGTCCGCCTCCTCCGCCTCGAGCGGCGTGCCGATCTGTTCCTTGGCAGCCGCGATCCGCTCCGGCTCGCCCAGGAACCGGGTTTCGAGCCGGGTGAGGCCGTTGGCCATCGGATAGGGCCCGAAATTGCCCTCGGTCAGCGTGATGGCGGCGGTCGGGCGATTGTCGCCCTCGAACTCGTCCTCCATCATGTAGCTGCGATCGACAGCGAAGAGCAGCTCGGCCAGGAGGCCGGCGAAACAACTGCCGTGCTCCACGTACGCCGCGAGGGAGCGGGAGGTGACGTCGATCCGCTTCAGCGTGCGCTTCCAGTAGGCGCGCACCTCGCGGGCCAGCCAATGGTCGGGCTCGCCCGCCAGCACCGCCTCATGCGCCGCCACCTGCTCAGGATCGCCCTGGGTGCGGAAGATCCAGAGGCCGACCTGCATCTCGTTCAGCCGCAGGTGCAGCACCGCATCTTCGAGCTCGCGACAGAGCTTCAAGAGGTAGGCCTGATCACCCTCCGTCGCGAAGGCCGCCATGTCGGCGGGCGCCTCCTCCTCCGGCCCCTTCAGCGTGATGACGGCGCGGCGGGCGGCGCGGTCGATCTCCACCTCCACCAGGTCGTAGGTTAGGGCCCCATCCTCGCCGATCGTGCGGTTGAGGGGGCCAAGGGCGATGCCCTCCGCGATGTCGGGCTTGTCGGAGGCGGCGGCGAATTCCTGCGCCCGCTCCTGCACCGTGGCGTCGAATTTGGAGTTGGCGACGACCTCGTCGACCAGGCGCCAGTCCTTGGCGCGCTTGCCCTTCACGCCCTCCTCGATGGAGCAGAACATATCCGCCAGATCCCGGCGCACCTTGCGCTTGTCGGTGACCCGGGTCAGCCCGCCGGTGCCGGGCAGCACGGCGAGCAGCGGCACCTCCGGCAAGCCGACGGAGGAGGTGCTGTCGTCGGTCAGCATGATGTGGTTGCAGGCGAGCGCCAGCTCGTAGCCGCCGCCGGCGCAGGCGCCCTTCACGGCGGCGATATACTTCTGCCCGCTCTCCTCCTCCGCCGCCTCATAGGCGTTGCGGGTCTCGTTGGTGAACTTGCAGAAGTTGACCTTGTGACTGTGCGCCGCGCTGCCGAGCATGCGGATATTGGCGCCGGCGCAGAACACCTTGTCCTTGCCGGATTGCATCACGACGACCTTCACCTCGGGATGCTCGAACCGCATCCGCTGCACGATGTCGTTGAGTTCGATATCGACGCCGAGGTCGTAGGAATTCAGCTTGAGCTGATAGCCCTCGAACAGCCCGCCATTCTCATCGACATCCATGTAGAGGTTCGCGACCGGGCCGTCATAGTCCACCCGCCAGTGGCGGTATTTCGACGGATCGGTCTGGAAGTCGATCAGCTTGGCCATGGGATCCTCCCGCGTCTCGCTGAGCTAGAAATTAGGGCGGTCACCGCCCGGAGTAAACGCCACAGTGCAAGATAAAGCAGAATTTTTCTGCTTGTTTACCAGCTAGATCACTATCTGACGGATTTCATAGCACCTATAGATGCACTATATCGCATCATCACCGACTACTAGGCATGCTCCGGCTCCGCCGCCTCGATCCGCTCCAGCCGGGCGCAGAACGCGCCGATCTCGGCCAGCACCGCCTGCCGCTGGTCGAGGAACGGGGCGTGCCGGCAATCGTCGAGGATCAGCGTGTCGACCGGCGCGTAGCTGCGGCCCTCCAACTCCTCGAGCTGGGCGAGCGTGCCGTATTCGTCCTGCCGGCCCTGGATCGCCAGGGTGGGCACGCGGAGATAGTCGATCACCTCGGCCACGTTCCACTCGGCGAAGCCGGGGTCGAGCCAGGCATCGTTCCAACCGCGGAAGGTGATGTCGGGGTCGCGATGGTACTTGGCCATCCGCGCCTTGAGATCGCCCCCCGCATAGTCGGCCTTGGCTTTGGCGATCGCGGCGAGCCCCATTTCCTCGGTGAAGAAGTGCGGCGACATCAGTACGAGGCCCCGCACCCGCATGTCGAAGACGCTGCCGGCATAGATCGCCGCGATCGTCGCGCCGTCGCTGTGGCCCACCAGCACGCCCCGCTCAAAGCCGATGGCGTCGAGCAGGGCGGGCAGCACCTCCTCCGCCTCCCGCGTCATGTAGTCGAGGGGGCGCGGCAGCTCGACCAGGTCCGACTGGCCGTACCCGGCGCGGGAGTAGACGAAGACGCCGAAGCCTGTCGCCTCCGCCAGCGCTTCGGGAAAGTCGCGCCAAAGGGCGAGACAGCCGAGCCCTTCGTGCAGTAGGACCAAGGTCGGCGCCTCAGCCGGCGGCGGGCCGAAACAGGCATATTCCAGCGCCTTGCCAGCGATCGTCAGCTCACCGCGCGATGTCCATGGGGCGCTCATGCCGCCTCCCTCAGCTTGAAGCGCTGGATCTTGCCGGTGGCGGTCTTCGGCAGATCGTCCACCACCTCCACCCAGCGCGGATATTTCCATTTGCCGATCTTCTGCTTCACGAAGTCCTTGAGACCGGCGAGCGCCTCCGGGGCCTCGCCATCCTTCAGGACGACGAAGGCCTTGGGCTTCTCCAAGCCCTCCGCGTCGCGGTGGGCAACGACGGCGGCCTCCAGGATCGGCGGGAACTCGACGAGCGCCTGTTCGACCTCGAACGGGCTCACCCAGATGCCGGAGACCTTGAACATGTCGTCCGTGCGCCCGCAGTAGATGAAGCGTCCGCTCTCGCTCAGCACGTACTTGTCGCCGGTGCGGGTCCACTCGCCTTCGAACGTGGTGCGGGACTTCCGGCGCTGGTTCCAATAGTCCGCCGCCGCCGATCCGCCCCGGACCAACAGCTCGCCCACGCCGCCCGGCGCCACTTCCTCGCCCGCCTCGTCCACCAGGCGCACCTCGTAGCCCGGTACCGGCAGGCCGGAGGTGCCGTATTCCACGTCGTCCGGCCGGTTGGAGAGGAAGATGTGCAGCATCTCGGTCGAGCCGACGCCGTCCATGATGTCGACGCCCCAGCGGTCGCGCCAGCGCCGGCCGATCTCTGCCGGCAGGGCCTCCCCGGCCGAGATGCAGGTGCGGAGCGGCGCGTCGGGATGCGCGCCGTCCGCCTCCCACTTTTGGATCAGCGCGGCGTAAAGCGTGGGCACGCCGCAATAGACGGTCGGCTTGTGCTCTTCGAGGATGGCCGAGACCGTCTCGGGCGTCGGCCGGCCGTTGAAAAGCAGCGCCGTCGCGCCGACCGACATCGGGAAGGACATTCCATTGCCGAGACCATAAGCGAAGAACAGCTTGGCGGCGGAATAGACCGTGTCGTCCTCCCGAATGCCCAGCACCTGCCGCCCATACGTGTCGCAGGTGACGCGCAGGGCCTCGTGCACATGGCGCACCCCTTTGGGCGCCCCGGTGGAGCCGGAGGAATAGAGCCAGAAGGCCACCTCGTCCGGCGCGCAGTCGATGGCCTGCTGCGGCGCGGCGCCCTCGATGAACGCTTCCCAGCCGGTCGTGCCGGCGGGCGCCTCCCCACCGATCACCACGATCTGGCGGAGGAAGGGCGAGGCCTGAGCCGCCGGCAGCACCACGTCGAGCAGTTCGGCCGAGATGAAGGCGATGGCCGCCCGGCTGTCGGCGAGGATGGCGCCGTAGGTCTCCGTCGGCAACAAGGTGTTGACGGCGACCGGGGCGATGCCCGCCTTGATCGCGCCCCAGAAGACGATCGGGAACTCGATCTGGTCGAGCACGCACATCGCCGCGCGCTCCTCCCGCCGGATGCCGGCCCGGTCGAGCGCGCCGGCCATCCGATCGCTTTGCTCGGAGAGGGCGCCGTAGGTGAGCGTGCGCCCCGCGCCCCAGGCCTCGCGAAAGGCCACCTTGTCGGCGCGTCCCTCTTCCCGGTGCCGCTCGACGAACCAGAGCGCTGCGTTACCGTCCCGTGTCACGCCGTCCTCCCGCTATGTCGCCGCGCGTTCGCGGCCCGGGGACGGTTTGGCCGCCCCGCCGTTGTTCGATCCGGCCGGGCGCAATGCTCTCCGATGGTCTCGGGAAAGGCGTTCGAGGAACGACATGCTGGCCCTGACTCGCTTGTCGGCTTCGATGTGGAGAACGTACACGCCGTCCGGGGAAGATGCAATTTCTTGCCTTAGTCTGACCGATATATGCAATATAACGCAGATTTCTCAGCCGAGGGCTCAGTCCGGTCTGATGACGGCGGGATCGCCATCGTCGTAGAGGCGATCGACGAGGGCGGCGCGGCGGTCGAGGATGGTCCGGATGTTGAGGCTGCCCTTGGCGGTGATTTCGGCGTCGCCAACCGACGGCGGCTCGGCCATCACCAGGGCCCGGGCGATGCGGTTGGAGGAGCCGGTGGCGGCGTCGCCGAGATCCGCCAGCACCGCCCGGATCTCCGCCAACAGGACGGCGCCCTCCACCGCGCCGGTACCGCCCTGCCCCCGCCCCGGCGGCGCGAAGAGCAGCAGGCCGATTTCATCGCGCCCCTCGCCGCAGATCACCAGATCCTGCGCGAGGCCGGCCAGCCGCGGCAGCAGCGCCAGGCGCAGCATCGAGGCCTGCACCCAGATGCCGGTGGAGAGCTTGAAGTCCTCCGAGATCCGCCCGTCGAAGAACAGGCCCCGGGCGATGTCGCCCGGATCGACCAGCCCGACCGCGTCGCCGGTGAGGAAGAAGCCCTCCTCGTCGAAGGCCGCCTCCGTCCTCGCCGCATCGTCGAGATAGCCGGTGAAGACGTTCGGACCCTTGCAGCGGAGCTCGAACCGGTTGGGGCCGGCGGGCACCAGGCGGGCCGCCGCCTCGGGCACCGGCACGCCGATATTGCCGGGCCGGCCGCCGGGCTCGTGCAGCACCAGGGTCGCCGGCGCCGTCTCCGTCATGCCCCAGGACGACATCATCAGCGGCGTCTCCCCCCGCTCGGCCAGCGCCATCTCCTCCACCCCCTGCCAGACATCGGCCGGCAGGGAGGCGCCGGCGTAGAAGAAGAGCTCGAGCGCCTGAAAGAACGTCCGGCGCAGCCCGGCATCCTGCCGCATCGCCGCGACGCGCAGACCATGGGCGACGGGCACGTCGCAGCAGAGCGTCACGGGGACTTGCCGCGCATTCTCCAGCGTGCGCTCGAAGCGGCCCGGCAATGGCTTGCCGTCGTCGAGATACAAGCTCCCGCCGTTCGACAGGATCATGTTGAAGTTGGAGTTGCCGGCGAAGGTGTGGTTCCAGGGCAGCCAGTCGAGCATCGTGTGGTGCCGCGCGCCGAGCAGCGGCAGGCAGGCGCGGTACTGCGCCTGGTTCACGCACATCATGCGCTGGCTGTTGGCCACGCCCTTGGGGTCAGAAGTCGAGCCCGAGGTGAAGAGGATCTTTGCCACCGTCTCCGGCGTGACGGCGGCGTAGGCCGCATCAAGGGCCGGGCCCGGGGTAGCGGCGCGAAGCTCGGCGAAGCTCAGCATCCCCTCGGCCGCGTCATCCGAGGTGAGCTTGGTTGCCCCGGCAAAGACCGGGCGGGCGAGGGCGGCGGCGAAGGTCTCGGCGCTCACGGCATAGACCAGCGCCACCTTCACCTTGCCGGCGCAGTAGTCGAGCCGTCCGGCGGCGGCGGGGATCAGGGCGTATTGCTCGGCCAGCGGCACGATCGGCGCGCCGATCATCTGGCAGGCTTGCATCAGGATCGCGTGGTCGATCCCCGGCCCGCTGAGCGCCACGACCGCGTCCCCCGGCCCGATGCCGCGGTCGAGCAGGCCCTGGGCCACGGCGCGGGTCGCCAGCCACATCTCGCCGTAGCTGATCTCGCGCCAGCCATCGCCCTGGCGCGCCGCCAGGAACAGGCGGTCCGGCACCGCCTCGGCCCAGCGCCGGAGCCAGACATTGGTGTCCGCCGCTACCTCGCCGAGCGGCAGGGCGGAGCGGAGGATCACCGACCCGTCGGCCCGATCCTCCCGGAGAACGTCATGCGCCAGGTAGTCGGGAGCCATGCAGGTTCTCCTTGCTGGCATTGCCTTCGACGAGCAGCAGGGCACGGCGCAGCGCCTGAGTCTCCGCGGCTGAGAGACCGCGGGTGAGCGCGGCATCGACGGTGCAGAGCTGGCGCAGGGCCCGGCGATGCAGGTCGGTGCCCTCTTGCGTCGGGCTGAGGGTGTAGACGCGCTTGTCCTCCGGCACCCGCTGGCGGGTCACCAGCCCGGCCGCCTCGAGCTCGTGCACGATCTGCACCAGGTTCGCCCGCTCGATGTTGAGGGTCCCGGCGAGCTGGCTTTGGCGAAGGCCGGGATTGTCGACCACCACCGTGAGGGCCGTAAAGGTCGTGCGGCGAAGCGCGAAGGCAGCCAGGGTCTCGTTCACCGTCACCAGCACCTGGCTGGTGGCCCGGCGCAGGCAATAGCCGGTCAGCCGGCGGAGCGTGGCGTCGAGGCCGGCCATCAGCGCGCCCCCGGCCAGGGGGCGGCGAGGCGCCTTGTCATGCGGCCTTGTTTGCGCGTGTTCAGGCCCATCGCATCACCGCGGCGGCAGGCGCACCGCGCCGTCGAGGCGAATGACAGTGCCGTTGAGGTAGGGGTTCTCGACGATGTCGCCGACGAGCTGCGCGAACTCCGCCGGCGCGCCGAGCCGTGGCGGAAAGGGGATGCTCTCCGTGATCCCCGCCACGGTCTCCGCCGGCAGGCCCTGCATCATCGGCGTCTCGAAGAGGCCCGGCGCAATGGCGACGACCCGGATGCCCTGGCGCGCCAGTTCCCGCGCCGCGGGCAGGCACATGGCGGCGATGGCACCCTTCGAGGCGGCATAGGCCGATTGCCCGATCTGGCCGTCCTCATAGGCCGCGGAGGCGGTGTTGACGATCACGCCCCGCTCGCCGTTCGCGAGCGTCGGGGCATCGAGCAAGGCCTGCGCGGCATAGGTCATCACGTGGAAGGTGCCGAGCAGGTTCACTTCGATCACCCGGCGAAAGAGCGGGATGGAGGTCTCGCCCTCCCGCCCCACGATGCGGGCCGCCGGGCCGATGCCGGCGCAGTTCACCACGATCCGCGGGCGCTGGCCGTAGCGGGCCATGGCAGTGGAGATGCCGGCCGCCACCGCCTCCGCCTCGGCCACGTCGCATTGCTGGGAGTGGCCGCTGATCTCGGCCGCGACCTCCGCCGCCCGCTCCCCGTCATGGTCGAGGATGACGACATCGGCCCCTTGCTCGGCCAGATGGCGGGCGGTGGCGGCGCCGAGGCCGCTCGCGCCCCCGGTCACCACGGCAACCTGCCCGTCGATCTGCATCCTCAGGGACCCCGGCGAGGGGCGCGATCCGCGCTCACCATGGCAGCAGCATCAGCGTGATCACCGGGAAGGCCACCAGGATCGCCACCCGGATCAGGTCGGAGGCGACGAAGTAGAGCACCGCCTTGTAGGTCTCGACCATCGGCGTCTCCCGATCCATGGCGTTGATGACGAAAAGGTTCATGCCCACCGGCGGCGTGATCAGGCCCACCTCGACCACGATCAGTACCAGGATGCCGAACCAGATCGCCGTCTGCTCAAGGTTGAGGCGGTTGAGCGAGCCGGTGCTGACGCCCCGCAGCCCAAGCTCTCGCGTCATCTCCCGCGTCAGCTCCTGCCCGCTCGCCAGGATCGCCCGCGCCTCCTCCACCAGCCCGGCGGAGATCTCCGCCCCGCTCGCCACCAATGCGTCGAGGCGCACCGTCTGCAGCTCCACCATCGAGACCATGGCGAAGTCGAGCCCCTGCACGATCGGCCAGAAGATCGGGATGGTGAGCAGGATCATCGACAGGCTGTCCATCACGCAGCCGAGCAGCAGGTAGAAGGCGAGGATCAGAATGAGCACGACCAGGGGGTTGAAGCCGGCATCCGCCACCCAGCTCGCCGCCTCCTGCGGCAATTGGGTGAGGGCGAGGAAGCCATTGTAGAAGGCGGCGCCGAGCACGATGAAGAAGATCATCGCCGTCGCCCGGGCGGTGACGAAGAAGCTCTCGGCGAGGGTGGCGCGGGTGAGGCCGCCAGCCGCCCAGGCGATCAGGCCGGTGCCGAAGGCGCCCACGGCCGCCCCCTCCGTCGGAGTGAACCAGCCGAGGTAGATGCCGCCCACCACCAGCAGGAACACCACCAGCACCGGCCAGACCCGGAGCAGCGCCCGGAAGCGCTCTGAATAAGCCACCCGGGGCCGTGTGCCGGCCGAGCCCGGGTTCACCCGCACATAGACCGAGATCGCGATCATGTAGCCGATGGCGGCGAGGATGCCGGGGATGAAGGCGGCGAGGAACAGCTTGGCGATGTTCTGCTCGGTCAGGATCGCGTAAATCACCAGCACCACCGAGGGCGGGATCAGAATGCCGAGGGTGCCGCCCGCGGCAAGCGTCGCGGTGGAAAAGCCGCCGGCATAGCCGTAGCTCCGCAGCTCCGGCAGGGCGACCCGGCTCATCGTGGCGGCGGTGGCGAGCGACGAGCCGCAGATCGCGCCGAAGCCGGCACAAGCGCCGACGGAGGCCATGGCGACGCCGCCCTTGCGGTGGCCGAGCCAGCCCTCCGCCGCCTTGAAAAGCGCCTGGCTCATCCCCCCGAGGGTCGCGAAATGGCCCATCAGCAGGAACATCGGCACGATCGAGAGGGAGTAGTTGGAGAAGGTCGTGTAGGTCTCCGACTTCAACCGGCCGAACGGCACGGTGGTGTCGCCGGTCACCAGGATCATGCCGACGAGCCCGGCCAGGAACATGGCCAGGCCGATCGGCACCCGCAGAAAGATCAGCAGCAGCAGGGCCGGGAACGACAGCACCCCGATCAGGATGTCGCTCACCCGTCGGCCCCCATCCGTTCCGGCAGGATCTGCCGGCCGGTCACCGCCTCGAGCGTGCGCATGGCGGCCACATAGATGGAGACCAGCGCCGCCACCGCGGCCCCCGTGACGCTGACGGCATAGGCCCACCAAACCGGGAACTGCAGCAACAGCGTCGTCTGGCCGGAGTTGCGCTTGCTCTCCATCCCCAGAAACAGCTGCCAGGCGATCAGCACCACGACGCCGACGAAGACGATCTCGATCACGACGCCGAGGGCCCGGTTGGTGCGCGGCGGCAGCGCGCTGGTGAAGACGTCGACGGAGGCATGGGCGCCGTGCAGATGGCAGAGCGGCAGGAAGGCGCAGATGGCGAAGGCCATGCCGGCCTCCACCAGCTCGAAGTCGCCGTTGATCGGGCCGACGCCGAGCTCGAGCAGGGCATTCGCCAGTCCGGGCAGCGCCCCCTGCATCAGGTCGCCGTGCAGCACGGTGTTGAGCGAACGCCCGACGATCGACAGGCAGGTGAGCACGATCAGCGCCGACAGGACGAGCCCGCCGAGCAGCGCGAAGAGCCGCGCCAACCTCTCGACTATCGCATGCATACGGCCATCCCGGATCGGGCGCCGCGGCGGTGCATCGGCCGCAGCGCCCTGGGGCTCAAGGGTCGGCGCCTAGAGCTGGGCGTCGACGCCGTTGCACTCTCCGCTCATCAGCGCGCGGGCCTGGTCGACCAGGGCCTGGCCGTCGGCGCCGTTCGCGTCCATCTCCGCGATCCAGCTGTCGTAGATTGGGCGGACCAGCGCCTCCCACTCCGTGGTGTCGGTCACGGTGACGATATTGTTGCCGTTCTCCACCGCGATCTCCCGCGCCGGCCCGTCGGCATCGGCCTGGGTGCCGCCGGCGAAGATCGAGAAGTCGAGGCCGGAATTGGCGTCGATGATCTGCTGCAGATCCTCAGGCAGCGCGTCGAAGCGGTCCTTGTTCATCGCCAGGACGAAGGTGAGGTTGTAGAGCGCCGGCCCCTCGAACTCCGTATGGTTCTCGACGAGCTCCGGCACCTTGAGCGCCGTCGTCACCTCCCAAGGGATGGTGGTGCCGTCGATCACGCCCTTGGACAGGCCCTCCGGCACCGCCGGCACCGGCATGCCGACCGGCGTGGCGCCGGCCAGCTCGAGAAGCTGGTTCACCAGGCGGGAGCCGCCACGGATCTTCATGCCCTGCAGATCGGCCGGCGTCTCCACCGGGTCCGCCGTATGGAACATGCCTGGCCCGTGCACCCAGGTGCCGAGGATCTTCACATTGGCGAACTCGCCGTCCTGCATGTGCTCCTGGAACATCTTCCAATAGGCGCAGGAGGCGGCGCGGGCATCCTCCACCATGAACGGCAGCTCAAAGACCTCGGTGGTCGGGAAGCGGCCGGGGGTGTAGCCCACCACGGTCCAGACCACGTCGGCCACGCCGTCGATCGCCTGGTCCATCAGCTCGGGCGGGGTGCCGCCGAGTTGCATGGAGGGGAAGCGGTCGATCTGGATGCGGCCGCCCGAGGCCTCCTCGACGTTGTCCGCCCACACATCCAACACCAGCTTCGGCACATTCGCCTGGGGCGGCAGGAACTGATGCAGCTTCAGTGTCTCTTCCTGCGCCATGGCGCCACCCGCCGCCAGCGCCGCGATCGCCGCGCCGCCGAGCAGGCGCACGAAAGACGTCCGATAAGTCATGTAGTCCTCCCTTCGACCACCTTGTCAGGCGGGTACTCCGCCCTTTTGTTCCCCAAGGCCGGCGGCGCCGCGAGAGGTGCCAGCCGGCTTGACGACATGCGCGCAATTGGTAAGCACGCTTATCAAAAACGATGTGTCGCATAGCGATCTTTGGCTGTCACGCAGTTTTTTGCACATCAACTTTTCGCATCGCCAGATCAGCTCAAAGGGATAGCAGTATAGTGCACAGGTTGATAAGCATACTTGCTAGTTGCACAAGACATGGCGGGGCCGCGTGATGTCGGCAATTTATGCGATGCCGGGTCATCTGATCCGGCGGCTGCAGCAGATCTCTGCCTCGGTCTTTGCCGAGCGGATGAAGGCGGCCGGGGTCGACCTGACCTCGCCGCAATTCGCGGCGCTGAGCGTCCTTGGCGAGCATGACGGGATCGATCAGGCGACCCTGGCCGGCATGATCGCCCATGACCGCCCGACCATCGGCGGCGTGGTCGATCGCCTGGCGGCCAAGGGATTGGTGGAGCGGCGCACCAATCCCAAGGATCGGCGGGCGCGGCGGCTCAGTCTCACCCCGGCGGGCCAGGGCCTGCTCGCCCGGCTGGCGCCGGTGGTGGCGGAGATCCAGACGGCGATCCTGCCCGGCCTGTCCGAGCAGGAGCGGCAGGAGTTCGTGCGCCTCGCCGCCAAGGTGGCCGAGGCGGGCAACGACCTGTCCCGCGCGCCGCTGGCCCTGCCGGGGCGAAAGGCGCGGGCCGAGATCTAAGGATCCGGTGGCGCCCACCCAGCAGACCGCGTAGGTCCGCGCCACCGCCGTACCGGCCCACCGGGCATCGACAGGCCTGTCGGCACCCAGACCACTTACCTCTGCCCGTGATCACCAGGCTTTTCGTTGACCGCCAAGCCGATATCGGCTCCCGTCGGCCGACGCGTTTGGACGTGGGGAGCGGGCATGGCGCGGCCCAACATTCTGCTCATCTCCGCCGATCAGCAGCGGGGCGATTGCCTGGGCTTCATGGGCCGCCGGGTGAAGACCCCGCATCTCGACCAACTGGCGGCCGAGAGCAGCCATTTCAGCGCCTGCATCACCCCCTCCGTCGTCTGCCAGCCGGCCCGGGCCTCGATCCTCACCGGCCAGCTTTGCCTCACCCACGGCGTGCACGACAACGGCATCGACCTGGATCCGGCGGTGGGCGAACGGGGCTTTGCCGGGGCGCTTGCCGGCGCGGGCTATCAGACGGCGTTCTTCGGCAAGGCGCACTTTTCGACCTACCACACCTTCGCGCCCACCGGCACGCCGGAATGCATCGCCTCCTCCGCCGACTATCCGGCCGACTGGTTCGGGCCCTATATGGGCTTTCAGCATGTCGAGCTGATGCTGGTCGGGCACAATTGGTTCCTGCCGGAGGAGCCGCCCCGGGGCCAGCACTACGAACGCTGGTTCTACGCCGACGGCCGGGGCGCGGCGAAGAACGCGCTCTACCGCGGCAATGCGGGCGACACCCACGGCGCGGCCCAGACCTGGCATTCCCGCCTGCCGGTGGCCTGGCACAACACCACCTGGACCGCCGATCGCGCCATCGACTGGCTCCGCCATGGCCGGGGCAGCGACCCGTTCTGCGCCTGGATCTCCTTCCCCGATCCCCACCATCCCTTCGATGCGCCGGAGCCCTGGTCGCGCCTGCATCCGCCGGAGGAGGTGGACCTGCCGCCCCACCGCACGCGCAGTTTCGAGGGCCGCCCCTGGTGGCACGAGGCGGCGCTCACCCATGAGCCCGAGGGCGACGCGGCGACGGTGGCGACCCGCAAAGGCTACAGCCGGATCGAGGCGCAAAGCGACGCGCAGCTGCGCGAGATCATCGCCAATACCTACGGCCAGATAGCGCTGATCGACCACAATGTCGGCCGCATCCTGATCGCGCTGGCCGAGGCGGGTTTGGCGGAGAACACGCTGGTCGTCTACGTCTCCGACCACGGGGACTGGCTGGGCGACCACGGCCTGATCCTGAAGGGGCCGATGCACTATGAGGGGGTGCTGAGGGTGCCGCTGATCCTGCGCGGGCCCGGGGTGCCGGCGGGAGGGCGGGTGGCGGACCCCGTCTCCTCCCTGGACCTGTCGCCCACCTTCCTCGACTACGCCGATGTGGCGCCGGGCCTGCGCCAACACGGGGCGAGCCTCCGCCCGCTCCTCGCGGGCGACGCCGGGCGGAGCCATGCGTTGAATGAGTGGGAGCTGTTGCCGGCGCGAACGGGCGTGGCCCTCAGCCTCCGCACCGTGCGCACGGCGACGCACAAGCTGACGGTCGAGCTGCAGTCGGGCGCCGGCGAGCTCTACGACCTGGCGGCCGACCCTTACGAGACCCGCAACCTCTTCGGCCTGGCCGAGGCGGCGGGTGTGGAGCGGGAGCTGCGCGCGATGCTCGCCGCCCGCCCCGACGACGCTGGCCCGCCGCGGACCCCGGTGGGCACGGCCTAGGGGCGGAGCGGCAGCGCCGACAGATAGTCCCCGGGCGGGCAGCCGAAGGCGTCGCGGAACCGGCGATTGAAGTAGGAGAGATCGGAGAAGCCGCTGGCAAACGCGATGCTGGCGATGCGCGGTGTCTCCACCCCTTGTGCCCGGCGCACGACCGCCTCCCGCGCATGTTGCAGCCGGCGGGCGAGGATGTAGCGGGTCGGCGTCACAGCCAGGGCCTGAAACACGCGCTGCAGCTGGCGCTGGCTGACCTCGAGGTCCAGGGCAAGCTCGGCCGCATTGAACTCCGCATCGCCGAACCGGGCCTCGATCCGGGCGACGGCCCGGTCGAGCAGGCTCTCACCGCCCGGGGCCGGGGCCGGCACATCGCGCAACGTCTCGCCGCGAGCCTCGGCATGGAATTGCGCGCCGAGCAGGCCGAAGAGGGACTCGCGCAGATACCCCGCGCTCACCGGGATGTCGGCAACCTCGATCCCCTGCTGCACCACGGCCCGGATCGCCCGCGCGGCGGCATCCCGAGCGGCGAGCGCCAGACCCCGCTCGAACGCCGACCCGAAGCGCTCCCGCATCTCCTGGCGCGGCAGGTGGAGGGAGACCTGGCGGCTCCGGTCGCCGAAGAACACGAACTCCGACGGCCGGGCGCTGTCGATCAGCACCATGTCGCCGGGCAGCATCATCGCCTGGCGATCCTCCTGCAGCATCAGCGCCCGGCCGGATTGCTGCATGATCAGAAAGCAGTTCTCGCCATGGTCGCGCCGGATGTTCTGCCCTGTACGCAGGATCCGCTGCATGTCGTTGGCGACGAGCGCCGTCTCGATCCCCGCGATCTCCGCCGTCGCCACGCCGCCCCAGCCGCTCTCACGCGTCCGGCCGGGGTCGATGTCGAAACTGCCGCAGACGGCGTTCAGCTCCGCCCGGAAGGCGTCCACCGGCACTTTCGACGTGGCGAAGGCAACCTGCATAGCCCGGCAGGATGTAGCCCGTTTCACCGCGGCACAAGGCGCGGGCGTGCGTCGCCCCGATCCAAGTCCGCTGGCGCTGGAGTCCTAGAGCGCGGGCGGTGGGCACCTTACCCTAGGGAAAAGAGCCGACGTCACAGGGAGATCGAGATGTCCTTTTCCATGACCATCAGCGGCGAGCATGCCCGGGCGCTCGCGCCGCGGATGGAGTGCGGCTCCCTCTGGATCAACAGCCATGGCGGCATCCGCCCCGACGCGCCCTTCGGCGGCATGAAGGGCTCCGGCCTCGGCGTCGAGTTCGGGGAGGAGGGACTGGCCGAATACACCGACATCCAGTTCGTCTACGGCTAGGGCCGCAGCGCGAACGAGAACCGCCAGTCGCCCGGACCGCCCAGGTCCGGACACGAGCCAAAAGGGAGGAAAAGATGAAAAAGATCATGAACCGCAGGGACTTCCTGCGCAAATCCGGCGTCGCATCCGGCGTCCTGGTGGTGGCGCCCGGCGTCTACGGCGCCTCGATCAACACCGCCGAGGCCCAGGAGGGGACGTTCGACTACATCATCTGCGGCGCCGGCTCGGCCGGCTGCGTGCTGGCCCACCGCCTGACCGAGGACGGCGCCAGCGTCCTCTTGATCGAGGCGGGCGGGCCCGACGACAACGAGGCGATCTCCACCCCGCTCCGCCTGCTCGAGCTTTGGAACACCGAGTACGACTGGGCCTACTTCACCGCCCCGCAGGAGCACTGCAACGGCCGCCAGATCCACTGGCCCCGGGGCAAGGTGCTGGGCGGCTCAAGCTCGCTCAACGGCATGCTCTACGTCCGCGGGCACCGGACGGACTATGACAACTGGGCCTACCAAGGCAATCCGGGCTGGGACTACGCCAGCGTCCTGCCCTACTTCAAGAAATCCGAGGATTTTGAGCGCGGGGCGAACGAGTACCACGGCAGCGGCGGGCTGCTGCGCGTCACCACCGACTATGAGATCCACCCCACGACCCAGCGTATCGTCGATGCCTGCATCGCCGCCGGCCATCCGTTCAACGAGGACTATAACGGTGCCGATACCGAGGGCGTGAACGTCGCCCAGATGACCACCAAGGACGGCAAGCGGCACTCGACCTCCGTCGCCTTCCTCCGCCCGGCGTTGGAGCGGGAGAACCTCGCCGTCCTCACCAACTCCCGCGTGAAGCACCTGACCTTCGACGGCCTGCGCGCCAGCGGCGTGACCTACATCCAGGCGGGCGAGGAGCGCACGGTGAGCGCCCGGCGCGAGGTCATCCTGTCCAGCGGCACGATCGAAAGCCCGCGCATCCTGATGATGTCGGGGATCGGTGAGCGGGCGCATCTGGAGGAGCACGGCATCCCCGTTGTGCACGACCTGCCGGGGGTCGGGCAGAACCTGCACGACCACTCGCTCGCCCCGGTGATCTTCGAGGGCGACGTGCCGCCGCCGACCAACCCGGCGGTCATTCCGCTGCACGCCCAGGCCTTCATCCGCTCCGACCCGCGCCTGCCGGCACCGGATATGCAGCCGCTCTTCTTCCACGTGCCGCTCTATACCACTGACACCCAGGAGGCGGTGACGCCGAGCGCCTACACCCTCTGCGCCGGGGGCGTGAGCCCGACCAGCCGGGGAGAGATCCGGCTGACCGGCGCGGGGCTCGACGCGCCGCTCGAGCTCAATCCCAACCTGCTCTCCACCGACTACGACGTCGAGACCCTGGTCGAGTGCATCAAGATGATGCGGGCGGTGGCGGCCGAGGCGCCGCTGGCCGAGATCACCACGCGCGAGATCTATCCCGGGCCGGAGGTGCAGTCAGACGAGGCGCTGGCCGACTACGCCCGGAACTCGCTCCAGTCCTACCACCACCAGGTCGGCACCTGCAAAATGGGCAACGATGCCCTGGCGGTGGTGGACCATGAGCTGCGGGTGCATGGCATCGACGGACTACGGGTGATCGACGCCTCGATCATGCCGGTCGTGCCCACCGGCAACACCAACGCACCGACCATCATGATTGCGGAGAAAGGCGCCGACCTGGTGAAGGCCGGCTGACCGGCGCGCGGCCGGGTCCCGGGCGTCAGATCCCGTCTTTGCGGACGGCGCCCGGGGTGCGGCCGAGGATCTTGCGGAAGACATCCGTCATGTGGCTTTGCGAGCCGAAGCCGCAATCGTGGGCGATGCCTGCGATCGGGGCGTCGGACTGGTGCAGGCGCCGCTTAGCCTGAGCCACCCGCCGCTCCACCACGTATTGGTGCGGGCTCCGCCCCGTCTCCTCCCGGAACAATCGGGCGAAGTGGTAGGGGCTGATGCAGGCCACCGCTGCCAGGTCGGTGAGGGTGAGGGAGGCGGACAGGTTGCCCTCGATGTGCTCGATCACCGCCTGCACCCGGCTGGCGGCCGACGGCGTGCGCGTCGGGCGGAAATCTCCGGCCACCATGCGGTGCACGAGACGCATCAGCAGCACCCGCACGACGGCATCAGTCTCCACCGCGCTCGGCGTCGGCAACTCGGACCGCCACAGGCCCGTCAGATGCCCGGCGACGGCGACCATCACGTCGTCCTCCAAATGGCAGCGAGCACGTGACCAGGGCGAGGCGTCCGCGGCGCCAGTCGCCCCTTGGCCGTTGGCCATCCCGCCCTTGGCGGTCGCATGGCCGTTCACCTGCAGCAGACCGGGCTCGAATGCCAACTGCACGCTCCAGCCGGAGCGGGCCGCGACCACCTCCCGCGGCCGGCCGGCCGGCAGGAAGACGAAGGTCGATGGCGGCGCCACCTCCCCGGCCGCGGCGAACCCGCTGATCCGGTAGGCCGCATCCGCCCGGCCGAGATGCACGTCGAGGAAATGCCGCTCGGCCGGCACGCCGATCCGGCAGGCCCCGGGCGCCCGAGCCACTAGTGCATAGCCCGGGCCCTCGTGCCGCACATCCTCGATCGTTGCGTGGTCGCGCCGATACATCATGTCGCCAACCTCTCCACTCAATGCTCGAGGTTTCGCAGATGGACGACGACGATTCTTTCAGGATCCGCGGCGTTTCCGATTCTTGCGCAGGCCCGGCCAAAACGCGGTTTGCAAACAACAATTCGGCAAGACTGAGGAAGATCGCCTAGGTCCTGCCTCCGATACTGATGGCGATACTGACGGCGAGGATGAACCCTGGCGCAGCATGGAGGTCGGCCTGTGAGATTCGGATCCCCGGCAAATGGGCGGGGCGAGACCTGCCGATCCCGCAGGCCGATGTGATCGGACAATGATGCAGCTCGCGTCCCTCTGCGACGCCTTTTGCCACGTGCTCGGCAATACATGCCGCATCGCCCGGACCGCCAAGAGCTATGAGTGGAACGTCGACGGACCCGGCGCGATCGAGGCGGCCCGCTGTTTCGCGGGCCAAGCGTCGGAGCTCGAGACCGCCATCGACCCGCTGGCGCACCACGTCCTCGGCCTCGGCGGACGGGCGATCCTCGACTATTCCGACGCCGTGGTCGAAGCCAATCCGCCGACCATCGACCTGATCCCCCGCCTAGGCGACATGGTGCGGATCCTGTCCGACGGACACGAACAGGCCCGCCACGCCATCGGCGCCGCCATGGACATCGCCCAAGCGGTCGACGAGGTGCCGAGCGTGCATATTCTCGCGCTCCGCATGGACGCCCACCGGCAGCACCGGCGCCAGCTCCTGCTGCTCGGACACAGCCATCAGCCGATGCCCGCAAGAATTTGAAAGAATCAGATCAGCCGATCGTTTTCGATTGATCCCAGATGCAGCGGCTATGCGCGCTGCCGAGTTGGGATCGAACGATGCAATCGGAGCTCATGTCGGACGATCAGAAAGATCTCGCCCCGGTCGACGCCGCGGGCATTGTCTCTTTTTTGGAGACCTCCACCGCGTCCACGCTCAGCGCGTCCACCCTCGGGTCGGACTGGTCCGGGCTCGACGCAGCGCTTTGGGAACAGGGCGACGACGCCTTCGTCAGTCCGCCGATGACCAACCACTTCGTGGCGCTCTGCGTCTCGGGCGGCGCGCTGGCCGATATCCGCTTCGACCGCCTGGCCGGGCCGCGCTATTCGGTGCTGAAGCCCGGCATGATCTGCTTCATGCCGGCCGGGGACAGCGCGGACGTCGCTGCCGCCGGACGCTACGGCACGCTCCACGTCATGCTTTCGCCCCAGGTGACCGAGGCCGTGTTGGCGGAGCGGGTGAAGGGTGATCCGGCCGATGTGCCCTGGCAAGGCTTTCACGGGCAGGAGTGCAACCGCATCGCCGACATCCTGCGCACCATCGCCAAGCAGATGCAGGACGGTGCGTCAGGCTCCAAACTCGCCTCCGACCGCCTGGCCATCGAGCTTGCGGGCGCGCTGGTGGACTATGCCAGTGACGCCCAGGCCGACAACGGCCCCGAAGCGGACCTCACGCCGCTGCAGTTTCGCCTGGCCATCGACTTCATCGAAGCCAACGTCGCCCGCGACTTCGGCCTCGACGAGATCGCCGAGCAGATCGGGGTGGAGCCGCTTCGCCTGGTCCGGGGCTTCGAGGCGGCGGCCGACGCGCCGCTCCATCATTTCCAGACCGAGAGGCGACTTGATGTGCTCAGGGATTGGCTTGCGGGCCCGGCGCGCCATCTTCCCACGGGAGAGATCGCGCGGAAGGCCGGCTTTTCCGACGCGGCAGCCCTGGATGCCGCCTTTCGCGCCCATGTTGGGATTTCGTTTGACAACTATCGCCGTGGGAGGCTCGGATGACCGCTGACATCCAAGGAAGCGCGATCCAGGACGGCCGGCCGATGCTGATCTGCCACGACTTGAACGAGTTGGCGCGGAAGACCCAGACGAACGAGCTGGTGAACCAGGCCGACAACGAGGTCAACGCGGTGCGCTTTACCATCGGGTCGCACCAGTCCGAATTGCGGGATCTGGATGACTTCACGCTCATCCTGTCGCTCGCGTCGGAGGGCGACTTGGACGCCGATATCGGCGCCGGCGCCGAAAGCGTGCGGGTCCGGCCCGGCATCCTCACCTTCGCGCCGCCGGTGGACCGCCAGTGCTATGATTTCCGCGGCAGCACGACCAACACCATCCTGTCGATCAAGCGCTCCGTGCTGGAGCGGGTGGCTGAGATGGATCCGGCCCTGCCGCAGCTCTCCGCGCTCGAGCCGCGCTCCGGCTGGACGCGGCCGACGCTGCAGCGGCTGATCGAGAACCAGTTCCAGGTGATGATGACCGCCGATGTCGGCTGGCGGGTGCTGGCGGAGGCCAATGCGCTGCGCATCGCTTATGAGCTCCTGGTCGCCCTCGGCGGCGAAGAGCGGGAGCCCGGCGCCCCCCTGCCCCTCACGCCGGCCGAGCTCGACCGCCTGATGGAATTCATCGACGGTGAGCTCGAGAACGATTTCGACCTCTCCGACATGGCCGGGGTCTTCGACCGCGATCCCTTCGGCTTCTCGCGCTCGTTCAAGGCAGCGACCGGCGAAAGCCCGCACCAGTTCGTCATCCAGCGCCGGCTGATGCGGGTGAAGGCGCTGCTGGAAAAGACCGACGAGACCCTGGCGCAGATCGCCTACGCCGCGGGCTTTTCCAGCCAGTCGCACATGACGGCCACCTTCTCCAAGCACTTCGCCATGCCGCCCGGGGCCTACCGCAAGCAGTGGCGCACCTGACGGAGGCGGCGGCGACCCGGAGTTGCCGACCCCGGCGAATGCTGTGAGGATCAGGGGCAACGTTCCCTGATCGCTCGGAGCATGTGATGTCCGGTGCCCGCTCGGCCCAAGACACGATCCTCGAGATCGACGACCTGTCGATCGCGCTGCCGCCGGGGGCCGATCGGCGCTATGCCGTCGAAGGCGTCTCGCTGTCGCTGAAGCGGGGCGAGATCCTCTGCATCGTCGGCGAAAGCGGTTCCGGCAAGTCGGTGATGACCAGTGCCATCATGAACGATGTGCCGCCGACGCTCACCATCACCTCCGGCCGCGTGCTGTTCGACGGCCGCGACGTGCTGCAGTTCTCCGAGGCCGAGCTGCGCCGGATGCGGGGTGCCCGCATCTCGATGATCTATCAGGAGCCGATGGCGGCCCTCAATCCGGCGATGAAGATCGGCGCGCAAGTCGATGAAGTCTTTAAGCTTCACCGCCCCGAGATCTCTCGTGCCGAACGCCGGGCCGAGACCATGAAGCTGCTCGAGCAGATGAAGCTACCGACGCCGGAGCGGATCTACCAGAGCTACCCCCACCAGGTCTCCGGCGGCCAGTGCCAGCGCATCGTCATCGCCATGGCGCTGGCTTGCAAACCCGACATCCTGATCGCCGACGAGCCGACCACCGCCCTCGACGTCACCACCCAGAAGGAGATCCTGGCGCTCATTCGCGACCTCCGCGACGTCTACGACAACGCCACGATCTTCATCACCCACGATTTCGGCGTGGTGGCCGACATGGCCGATCGGGTGGCGGTGATGTGCTGGGGCAAGGTGATCGAAGAGGGCCCGGTCGAGCAGATCCTGCTCCACCCGCGAGAGGACTACACCAAGCTCCTGGTCGACGCGATGCCGCTCCTCGAGACCACGCTCAGCCCCGACGAGACCCGGAACGACGCGCCCATCGTCGAGGTGACGTCGGTGCACAAGATCTACGGCAGCGGCGAGGATCAGGTGCATGCCCTGAACGACGCGACCTTTGCGCTGCGCCGGGGGGAGACCCTGGGCGTGGTCGGCGAAAGCGGCTCGGGCAAGTCGACGCTGGCCAAGGCCCTGATCCGCCTGGTCGAGCCGACCGAGGGCGCCGTCATCATCAACGAGCGGGATTTCCTGTCGCTCGAGGGCGAGGCATTGCAGACGGCCCGGAAGCGGATCCAGATGATCTTCCAGGACCCCTTCGGCTCCCTCAACCCCACAAAGACGGTGGGCGAGATCCTGACCCGCGGCCCGATCCTGCAGGGCGTCGATGCCCGCACGGCGCGGGAGCGGGCCCTGACACTGCTCGACCAGGTGGGCCTCGGGCCGGAGGCCTACGGGCGCCGGCCGCGCAACTTCTCCGGCGGGCAGCGCCAGCGCATCGGCATCGCCCGGGCGCTCTCGATGGACCCGGATGTGGTGATTGCGGACGAGTCAGTCTCGGCCCTCGACCTCTCGATCCAGAAGCAGGTGCTGCGCCTGATGAACGAATTGCAGGCGCAGTACCGGATGGCGATCATCTTCATCACCCACGACCTCCGGGTGGCCGCCCAGATCTCCGACTACATCACGGTGATGGAGAAGGGGGTGATGGTGGAGTTCGGCACGGCCGAGGCCGTCTTCAACGCGCCGCAGCACCCCTACACCCGGCGGCTGCTCGACGCCGCACCCGGCAAGGACTGGCATCCGCCCCGCCTCACGCCGGAGGAGGCGGCGCGGATCGCGTCCAGCATCGAGCGGATCTAGGCGGGCTTACCGCCTCGGCCCGAAGCACCGATGGATATTTGAGCCACTGCGAAAGCCAGAGGGCTTTCTTGCTGGTCCAAATATCCCCGCCGAAGGCATGGGTCTCTCTCAACCGGCTGGCGATCTACTCCGCCGCCGTCTTCAGCGCCCTAGGTTCCGCGGGCGACGACCCGCCGCTCGCGCCCGCCATTGAGGCTGGACAGGCCGCCGCGGTCCCTCGGCCAACTGCCGGGCAGAGTCCTCCCGGCCCTGGCCGGGCGCGGGCAGCATGATCTTGCGATGCGCCCCAGCGATCGTAGGCGATAGGGCAGCCATCTCCGGCGCCGTGAGCGTCACGCGGATCATGTTGGGGGTGATCCGCTCCGCCCGCCGCACGCTCAACAGGGCGGGCTGCCGGCGCGGCTTCGGGGCTTGGGTTGCGGCGGTGGTCATCGTCCATCCTCCTCAGTCGGCAGGGATCCTGCGGGGCGGGAGGAGAAACTCAAGGCGCCGAGCGGTCGCATGCGAAACGATTGACAGTCGACCGATGGGAAACGCAGCATGCTCCCACTCTTCACGCGAGGGCTGGTTTTCTTGACCGAGCATCCGCTGCTGGCCGATCTGGCGCGCGCGCCCCTTCCGTCGCTTCTGGCCGAGGCGTCGGCGATCCGCGATGCCCATTGGGGCCGCACCGTCACCTATTCTCGCAAGGTGTTCGTGCCGCTCACCAACATGTGCCGGGACACCTGCGGCTATTGCACCTTCGTGAAGCACCCCGACGACCCGGCGGCCCATCTGATGTCGCCGGACGAGGTGCGCGCCATCGTGCGAAAGGGCGCGCGCCAGGGCTGCAAGGAGGTGCTGTTCAGCCTCGGCGAAAAGCCGGAGCTGCGCTATCCCGCCGCCCGCGCGGCCCTGGCGGCCCGGGGGCACAGCCGCCTCACCGACTATCTGCGGGAAATGTGCGCCCTAGTGCTGCGGGAGAGCGATCTCCTGCCCCACGTCAATGCCGGTCGCCTGAGCCGGGAAGAGCTGGCGCTGCTCCGCCCCGTCGCCGCCTCCATGGGCATGATGCTGGAGACGCTGAGCCGGCGCCTCGCCCGCGCTGGCGGGCCGCACCATGCCTGCCCCGACAAGCTGCCGCGCCTGCGGCTGCGGGCGTTGCTCGAAGCCGGGGCGATGCGAGTGCCCTACACCACCGGCCTGCTGATCGGCATCGGCGAGAGCTTTGCCGAGCGCATCGAGGCCCTCGCCGCCATCGCCGAGGCCCATCGCCGATACGGCCACGTGCAGGAAGTCATCGTCCAGAACTTCCAGCGCAAGCCCGACATCGCGATGCGCGACCACCCGGAACCGATGCTCGACGACATGCTCCGCACCCTGGCCGCTGCCCGCATCCTGCTGCCGGCGGAGATCAGCCTGCAGGCGCCGCCCAACCTCAGCGCGCGCCATATCGACTATCTCGGCGCCGGCATCAACGACTGGGGTGGCATCTCTCCGGTCACCATCGACTTCATCAATCCAGGGCATGACTGGCCGGAGATCCGCACGCTCGACCGGGCCTGCGCCGAGGCGGGCTTTAGCTTGAGGGAGCGCCTGACGATCTATCCGCGCCTCGCCCGGCCGGAGTTCGTCGATCCCGGGCTGCTGCCGGCGGTCCAACGCTTGGCCGGGCCCGACGGCCTTGCCGCCAAGGCAACCGTGCCCCAGGCCGCCGAATGACCGCACCCGAGACCCATCTCGCCGCCGCCCGGCCGGCCGTCGCCCGCATCCTCGAGCGGGCCCTCGACGGCCAGGAGGTGACGGAGGCGGAGGGCCGGCGGCTGTTCCACGCCAGCGGCCCCGACCTCGCCGCTGTCTGCGCTGTCGCTGACCATCTGCGGGCCCGGGCCAACGGCGAGGCCGTCAGCTTCGTCGTCAACCGCAACATCAACTTCACCAACGTCTGCTACATGGGCTGCCGCTTCTGCAACTTCGCCAAGCGGGCGGAAGAGCCGGGGGCGGAGTGGCTGAGCCTCGAGGAAATCGCCCGCCGGGCGGAGGAGGCCTGGGCCCGCGGCGCCACCGAGGTCTGCATCCAGGGCGGCCTGCATCCGCGCCTGCCCGGCAGCTACTACCGCGACATCCTCCGCGCCATCAAAGCTGCCGTGCCGGCGATGCACATCCACGCCTTCTCCCCCTTCGAGATCTGGTACGGGGCGGCCAAGACCCAGCTCAGTTATTCCGACTTCATCGCCGATCTGATGGAGTGCGGCCTCGGCTCGATGCCCGGCACGGCGGCGGAGATCCTGGATACCGAGATCCGCCAGCGCCTCACCCGCAACAAATTGAGCGCCGAGCGCTGGGTGGAGATCGTGCGCACCGCCCACGCTCTCGGCCTCCGCACCAGCGCCACCATCATGTACGGCCATATCGACGGGCCGGAGCATTGGGCCGCCCATATCCGCCTGCTGCGCGACATCCAGGCGGAGACCGGGGGCTTCACCGAGCTTGTGCCGCTCTCCTTCGTGCACGAGGCCTCGCCGCTCTTCCTCGAGGATCCGGGCGGCGTGCGGCCCGGGCCCACGGGGTTGGAGGTCGACAGGATGCACGCCGTCGCCCGCATCATGCTGGCGGGGCGCATCGACAACATCCAGGTGTCCTGGACCAAGCTCGGCCCGGCCCGGGCGCTCGATCTGCTGGGCAAGGGGGTGAACGACCTGGGCGGCACCCTGATGAACGAGAGCATCTCGCGCGCTGCCGGTGCGCGCCACGGGCAGGAGATCACGGCGGCGGAACTGGTGCGGATGATCCGGGCCGGCGGCCGGCTGCCGGTGCGACGCAACACCGTCTACGACGTGCTCGAGCGTTTCGAGGCGCACGATCCCGGCGCCCTCGCCCCCCTGGTCGATCGCCAGGGCTGCGACCCGCTGGGTTTCCTTGAGCCGGCCAAGGACGAGCGTTGGAGTGCCCTGGGGTGAGTGCGCGGCTGCAGGTCACGTTGCTCGCCGGCGGGGTCGGCGGTGCCAAGATGGCGGAGGGGTTGGCGGCGCTCCCTGACATCGACCTGTCGATCATCGGCAACGTGGCCGACGACGAGGAATTTCACGGCCTCTGGGTCTCGCCCGACGTCGACACCGTGACCTACAGCCTGGCCGATCGCATCGACCGGAGCCAGGGCTGGGGCGTGGCCGACGAAGGGCTGCGGGCGCTCGAGACCCTGGCGACCCTCGGGGCCGAGACCTGGATGACCCTCGGCGACCGGGATTTCGGCCTGCACATCTACCGCACGGACCGGCGACGGCGGGGCGACCGCCCGTCCGACATCGCAGCGGACGTGGCCCGGGCCTTCGGTGTCGGCCCGCGCGTCCTGCTGCCGACCGACGATCGGGTGCAGACCCAGGTACGTACGACCGAGGGTTGGCTCAGCTTTCAGCAGTATTTCGTGCGGGAGAAATGCGCGCCCGAGGTGCTGGAAATCCGCTTCGACGGGATCGAGGCTGCCCGGCCGACGCCCGAAAGCCTGGCGGCGCTGGCGGCCGCCGACCTCATCGTGCTCGCCCCCTCGAACCCCTTGGTGAGCCTCGGGCCGATCCTGGCGACGCCGGGCCTTCGCGCGGCGCTGGCCGCGGCCCCTGCCCTGAAACTCGCCGTCAGCCCGTTGATCGCCGGCGAGGTGGTGAAGGGGCCGGCGGGGCGGATGATGGCCTCGCTCGGCCTTCGGGCCGATGCGTTGGGCGTGGCCGAGCTCTACCACGATCTGCTCGATCTGTTCGTGCTCGACCGTGCCGATGCGGGCCTTATGGCGGAGATCGCGGCCCTCGGCATGGAGCCCGTCGCGACCGACACTCTGATGCAAGACCATCCGGGCAAGGTGCGCCTGGCCGGAGAGCTGGTGATGCGCGCCGGCGAACGCCGGGCTCAGCGGGGCGCAGCATGAGCGGGCGCCTGCTCGTCGCCGTGCCGATGAAGGACCCGGCTGCGGCCAAAACACGGCTGGCCGATGCGCTCCCCGATCCGTTGCGGGAACGGCTGGCGGAGGGCCTCTTCGCGCACACCCTGCGCCTGCTGCTCTCCCTGCCCACACCACCGGTTTGGGAGGCGATGGACGTGGCCGTTGTGACCGGCGCCCCTCGGGTTGCCGCGATGGCGGAAGCGCTGGGCGCGCGTGCCGTGGACGAGGGGGCTGTGCCCGAGCTCTCCGCCGCCCTCGACCACGCCGCCATCTGGGCCCGGCGCCAGGGCTACGCCGCGCTCGCCGTGCTGCCGGCCGATCTCGCCGCACCCCGGCCGGAGGACCTGCTGGCCCTGCTCGGCCACCGCCCCGGGCCCGGCGAGGTGCTGCTCTGCCCCGCCGCGGATTACGGCACGAACGGCCTGCTGGTCGCGCCGCCCGATGCCCTGCCCTTCGCCTTCGGCCCCGGCTCCTTCCACCGCCACCGGGCGGCGGCGGAGGCCCACGGACTCACCCCCGTCCTCATGCCGCTCGAGAGCCTGCGCCACGACGTCGACACCTCGGCCGATCTGGCGCGCCTGGCGAAGGCGCAGCCCACGCTCCTCGCCGGCTGGACCGGACGATGAAGGATCTCGGCACCGCCGGCGGGGTGGAGATCGTCGCCGTCCCCGGCATTCCCGATATCCGGTCGGGCGACGATCTGGCCGCCATCCTGATCGCGGCGCTGGAGACCGCCGGTCTGCCGCTGCGCGACGGCGACGTGCTCTGCCTCGCCCACAAGATCGCCTCGAAGGCGGAGGGCTGCATCCGCCGGCTGGCCGACATCACCCCCTCCCCCAAGGCAGAGGAACTCGCCCGCACCCTCGCCAAGGACCCGCGCAAGGTGGAGGTGGTGCTGGAGGAGAGCCGCACGGTGCTGCGCGCCTTCCGCCATCCCGGCCAGGACCAGGGGGTGATGATCTGCGAGCACCGGCTCGGCTTCATCTCGGCCAACGCGGGCGTGGACGAGTCGAACGCCGAGGAGATGGGGACGGTCATCACCCTGCCCCGCGACCCCGACGCCACCTGCCGGACCCTCCGCGACGGGGTGCGCAACCGCTTCGGCGTGAAGGTCGGCGTGGTGATGACCGACACGTTCGGCCGCCCCTGGCGCCTTGGCCAGGTGAACGTGGCGATCGGCCTTGCAGGCCTGCCCGCCACCCGGCGCGAGCAGGGCACCAGCGATGCCTGGGGCCGGCCGCTGCTGGTGACGGAGCCTGCCTTCGCCGATGAGGTGGCGGCCGCCTCGGGCCTCGTCATCCGCAAGAGCGGGCGCCAGCCGCTGGTGCTGCTCCGCGGTCTCGACTGGCGCCCGGCAGAGACCCAGGCCCGGGATCTGATCCGGCGGGCGGAGGAGGATATGTTCAGATGACCCTTGCCATCATCGGCGGCACCGGCCCCCAGGGCCAGGGCTTGGCCCTGCGCTTCGCCCGGGCCGGGCTGCCGGTCGCCCTCGGCTCCCGCGATGCGGCCCGGGCGGCGGAGATCGCCGCGACCCTGTCGGAGAAGCTCGGCGACGGTGCCGCGCCGATCAGCGGCCATGGCAACGAGGCGGCGGCGGATGCGGCGGATGAAATGGTGCTCCTCGCCGTGCCCTGGTCGGGCCATCAGGCAACGCTCGAGGCGCTGAAGCCCCATCTCGCCGGCAAGATCCTGGTCGATATCGTGGTGCCGCTCGCCGCGGACGATCCCAAGAAGGTCGACATGCCGCCCGAAGGCTCCGCCACCGAGGCGGCGCAGGCCCAGCTCGGCCGCGAGATCCCGGTGATCGGCGCCCTGCACAACGTCTCCGCCAGCGTGCTCGGCGATCTCGAGGCACCGATCAACTGCGACGTGCTGGTCTGCGGCAACAGCCTGGAGGCGCGCAAGCGGGTGATGACGCTGGTCGAGCGCCTGGGCGTGCGGGCCTACAATGCCGGCGACGCGCAATCGGCCCGCTGCATCGAGGCGATCACCCCCATCCTGATCCGCATCAACATCTCCAAGGCCGTGCCGTTCTCGCACGCCGGGGTGCGGATCTGGCCACCGGAACACTGAGGAAAGGGAGCGGGAGCGATGGAATTCGCAATCACCTTCAAGGGCTTCGTGGAGCCCGACCGCGCGCGTTATCTGGTCCGCCAGGCCGAGCTTGCCGGCTTTCGCTACTGCTGGTTCTACGACAGCCACATCCTGTGGCGTGAGAGCTTCATGGCCATGGCAATGTGCATGGAGCACACCAAGACCATGCGCTTCGGCCCCTGTGTGACCAACCCCAACACCCGCGACTGGTCGCTCGCCGCCTCGATGTTCGCCTCGCTCGCCAAGCAATCGGGGGGCCGCTTCGACATCGGCGTCGGCCGGGGCGACAGCGCGGTCCGGGTGATGGGCATGAAGCCCGCGCCGCTCGCCCGGTTGGAGGAATTCACCCACAAGGTGAAGGCCATGGTCCGGGGCGACGAAGCGCAGTACGGCGAATGCCCGGCCCCAGTGCAGTTCCCCTGGGCCGAGGGCTACGAGCTGCCGGTCTGGGTCGCGGCCTACGGGCCGAAGGCGCTGAGCTCGGCCGGCCGGGTGGGCGACGGCCTGATCCTGCAGATCGCCGAGCCGACGATCTGCAAGTGGCTGGCCGACCAGGCCAAGGCGGCGGGTGAGGCCGAGGGGCGCGACATGTCCGGCTACAAGGTGATGGCCGCGGCCCCGGCCTTCACCGGTCCGCTCGACGACGCGATCGAGAAGGTGAAGTGGTTCCCCGCCATGGTCGGCAATCACGTCGCCGACATCGTCGAGAAGTACGGCACCGACAACAAGGACATCCCCTCGAGCCTCACCTCCTACATCGAGAACCGGCGCGGCTACGACTACTCAAAGCACGGGCAAAGCGACAATCCCTACCTCGACTTCATCACCGACGACGTGGTGCAGAGCTTCTGCGTGCTCGGCACGCCGGAGGAGCACATCGCCAAGCTGCACGAGCTCGCCGCCGCCGGGGTGACGCAGTTCAACATCTATCTCGACAGCGGGGATGAGGAGAAGATCATCGCCGACTATGCCGAGAAGATCATTCCCGCCTTCGCCTAATCACGGCGGCGCGATTGTGCTTTCACTGCGACCACCCTATGTGCTGGCGGGATGTTCGGACGTTTGCTTGACAGCCTGACCGGGGCGGCCCCGGCCCCCCTGCCGGAACCGGATGCGCGCCTGGCGCTAACGGCGTTGATGGTGCGCGTCGCCCGGGCCGATCAGGACTACCAGGCGGCCGAGGCAACGCGGATCGAGGCGCTGTTGGCCGCGCACTACGCCCTCGACAGCGCGGCGGCGGCAGCGCTCCGCGAAGAGGGTGAGGCGTTGGAGCGGGCGGCGCCCGATACGGTGCGCTTCACCCGGGCGCTCAAGGACGCGGTGCCCTACGAGGAGCGCGACTGGGTGGTCGAGGCGCTTTGGACCGTGGCCCTGGCCGACGATGCCCGCGATCACCGCGAGGATGCCGTGCTGCGCCTGGTCACCGGACTTCTCGGCATCACCGACCGCGACAGCGGTCTCGCACGACAGCGCGCGGCCGAAGCGCTGGGCGGATAAACGAAAGGACCTGAGGCATGCGGATCATACACGGACTGTTGCTGCTCCTGGCCCTCGGGCCCGTGAGCGGCTGCGTCGCGGTCGCCGCCGGCACCGCCGGGGCGATCATCGTCGATGAGGGCCTGGTGGAGCGCGACGGCCGCTTCGACCCGCTCGAGAACACCGAGATCGGCCGGGCCCTGTTCTAGGCTCGGCGGCTTTCCCGACAGCGCCGGCTCAGCTCGCCTTCTTCGCCATGAAGGCGGCGAAGGCTGCATGGGCCTCGGCCGAGCGCAGGCGATCGCCGAACACCTCACTCTCGACCTCGATGGCCTGGTGTCGGGCGGCGCCGTCCGGGCGCAGCAGGTTGCGCGAGGCCCGCATGGCCTGGCGCGGTTTCGCGGCCAGCCGCCGGGCGAGATCGCGCGCCGCCTTCTCCAACCGCTCCGGCGCGACGACCCGGTTGACGAAGCCCGCACTCTCCGCCCGGGTGGCATCGAAGGCCTCGCCGAGGCAGAGCATCTCGAAGGCTCGCTGATAGCCCATGATCCGCGGCCCGAGATAGGAGGACGCGTTCTCCGGCACCAGGCCGAGATCGGTGAACGGCGTGAGGAAGAGCGAGCGGTCGCTCGCCACCACCAGATCGCATTGGAAAAGCAGCGTGGTGCCGATGCCGACGGCGAGCCCGTCGACGCCGGCCACCAGTGGCGTCTGACCGTGGGTAAGCGCCTGCAGGAAGCGCACAACGCCCCGGTCGGTCGGGCGAACGGCGCTTTCGGACTGGGCCAGGAAGTCGGCCACGTCGTTGCCCGCCGTGAACGTGCCCTCGACGCCGAGGAACAGCACCGCGCCCACCCCGTCATCCGCATCGGCCGCCGCCATCGCGTCGGCCATGGCGTGGTACATCGCGTCGGTCAGGGCGTTCTTCTTGGCTGGGCGCTGCATCCGCAGCTCCGCAACGCCGTCGGCGATCTCCACCCCGATATGCTCCGTCATCGCGATCCTCCCCGCGGGCTCTTCGGACATCTGCCGGAAGGCTAGCATCCCCCGGGCCCTCTTGGCCCGCGGAACGTCGCGTCACGACCGCCCGCCCCATGACCGCCTAGCTCACGACCGCCCGCCTCACGATGCTTGAACGCCGCCCGGTTCCATGCTGACCTTCGCCCCTGTGGGAGGAGTTGGGCCGAGCGCAGCGTCGCCCGGCCGAGGTGAAGGGAGAACCCCATGAAATCCTATTTGAAGGCAGCGGCCGTGGGTCTGCTGGCGCTCGGCGTCACCGCGGGCACCGCCGTGGCGCAGGACGTGACCCTGCGCATGCAGCATTTCGTGTCGAACCGCGCCTCGGTGCCGGCCTACTTCATCCTGCCCTGGGCCCGGGCGGTGGAGGCCGGCTCTCGCGGCCGGATCAAGGTGGAGATCTATCCCTCCATGCAGCTCGGCGGCAGCCCGCCCTCGCTCTACGACCAGATCCGCGACGGTGTGGTCGACGGCGGCTGGGCCATTCCGGGCTACACCCCCGGGCGCTTTCCGGCGGCGGAGGTGTTCGAGCTGCCGTTCATGGCCTCGCTGGATGGGGAAGCAACGTCCCGCGCGCTCTGGGAGTTCTACGAGCAGTACATGGCGGAGGAGCTCGGCGAGGTGAAGGTCCTCGGCATGCACGTGCATGGGCCCGGGATCATCCATGTGCGCGATCGCCGGGTCGAGCGATTGGAGGATATGGAGGGTTTGAAGCTGCGCGCCCCCACCAGGATCGCCAGCGCACTGCTTGAGGAACTCGGCGCCGCACCTGTCGGCATGCCCGTGCCGGCCTTCCCCGAGGCGCTCTCCAAGGGCGTGGTCGACGGCGGCGTCATCCCGTGGGAGATCGTGCCGCCGCTCAAGGTGCATGAGCTCGCGACCAGCCACACGGTGATCGGCGGGGACCGCGCGCTCTACAACACCGTCTTCATCTGGGGGATGAACCGCGACACCTATGACAGCCTCGATCCCGAATTGAAGACGGTGATCGACCACTTCTCCGGCATGTTCGCCTCGGCCTGGGCCGGGCGGGCGATGGACTCGGGCGACGGACCGGCCGAGGCCCTGGTGCGCGCCACCGACAACGAGATCATCGAGATCACCGATGAGGCCGAGCTCGCCCGCTGGCGCGAGGTCGGCGAGCGCATCACCGCCCAGTGGATCGAGGAGCGCACGGCCGAGGGCATGCCGGCCGCCGAGATGGTGGAGGCCGCCCGGGCGCTGGTGGCGAAGTACGACAACTGACGCGGGTTCGGGCGCGGCGCCGTCCGCGCCCAGCCGCACGCGACACCTGGGGGGATGCAGCCCATGCCGGTGCTCGATCGGATCGGACGGATCCTGGCGGCCGTCGCCTGGCTGCTGGCCATCCTCGGCGGCGTGGTGCTGACGGCGATGGCGCTGCTCACCGTCACCTCCGTCATCCGCCGGGAACTGGGCTTCGGCGCCATCCTGGGCGATGTGGAGCTGGTGGAGCTGGGCGCCGCCACCGCCGTTTTCTGCTTCCTTCCCTGGTGCCAGCTACAGCGGGGCCATGTGACGGTGGATATCCTGGTGCAACGCTTTCCTGAGCGGCTGCACCTCCTGCTCACCTCGATCGGGCACCTGACGCTTGCGACGGTGGGCGCGGTCATCACCTATCGCGTCTGGCTCGGCCTCGGGGAAAAGCTGCGCTACGGTGACCAGACCTTCATCCTCGGCGCGCCGATCTGGCCCGGCTATGTGGCGGGGGTAGTCGGTGGCCTCCTCTTCACCCTGATCGCGCTCCAGAGCGCCTTGACGCCGCGGCAACAGCCGAGCCCGGGGGCCGCCGAATGAGCGGGCTAGAGCTGACGATCGCCGCCTTCATCCTGATGTTGGTGGCGATCTTCCTGCGCGTGCCCATCGCTGTGGCCATGGGCGTCACGGGCTTTGTCGGCAGCTGGATCGTGCGCGGGCAGCCGACGGCGGTGCTGTCGCAACTGAAGACCCTGCCCTACGACACGTTCTCGAGCTACTCGCTCTCCATCGTGCCGCTCTTCCTGCTGATGGGGCAGTTCGCGACGAAATCGGGGATGAGCCAGGCGTTGTTCCGGGCGGCGGCGGACTGGTTGGGCCATCGGAAGGGCGGCGTGGCCCTCGCCGCGGTCGGGGCCTGCGCGGGCTTCGGCGCGGTCTGCGGCTCCTCGCTGGCCACAGCCTCCACCATGGGGCAGGTGGCGTTGCCGGAGATGCGGCGCTACGGCTATTCCAACGCGCTCGCCACCGGCGCCCTGGCGGCGGGCGGCACGCTGGGTATCCTGATCCCGCCGTCGATCATCCTGATCATCTACGCCATCCTGACCGAGCAGAACGTCATCAAGATGTTCGCCGCGGCGATGATCCCGGGCCTGCTGGCGATGCTCGGCTACATGCTCGTCGTGGCGCTCTATGCCCGGATCCGGCCCGACGCAGCGGTGACGGCGCCGCGGGTGCCGTATGGCGAGCGCTTCCTCTCCCTCGCCGGCACCTGGCCGGTGCTCGCCATCTTTCTGGTGGTGATCGGCGGGATCTACCTCGGCAAGTTCACCCCGACCGAGGGCGCCGCCGTGGGTGCCGTCGCGACGGGCCTTTACGGCATCTGGACCGGCGGCCTGAACCTGACCACCTTCGTCGACTGCGTGCTCTCGGCCGGGCAGACGACGGCGATGATCTTTCTTATCATCTTGGGCGCCACCGTCTTCAACAGCTTCCTCGGCACCACGCGGACGCCCCAGGCCCTGGCAGATTGGGTGGCGGGCACCGGCTTTGCGCCGATGACGATCCTGACGATCATGCTGCTCACCTACCTCGTCTTCGGCTGCGTGATGGACAGCCTGTCGATGATCCTGCTGACCATCCCGATCTTCTTTCCGATCATCGAGGTGCTGGATTTCGGCATGACGCCGGAGGAGACGGCGATCTGGTTCGGCATCCTCGCCCTGATCGTCGTCGAGGTCGGGCTGATCACGCCGCCGGTGGGCATGAACCTGTTCATCATCCACTCCATGGCCCGGGACGTGCCGATCACGGCCACCTACCGCGGGGTGGCGCCGTTCGTGGCGAGCGATCTCATCCGGGTGGTGCTGCTGGTGTCGTTCCCGGCGATCTCGCTGGCGTTGGTGCGGTGGTTGTTTTGACACGGTGGCGCTGGCGCGCCGAGGCATGCTCCCCGCCCGCGCGCTGCGCGGTCGGGGCCGGGAAGGTTTGCTGAGAGGCGCTTGAGAAGGTGAGCGGGTCAAGAAAACGCTCCAGTGGAGCGTTTTCCCCGCGAACGTGCATCTCAAGACGCCGCTTCCAGGGTGGACGGCCGGGAGCCGCGTCAAGGGCAGGCGGCGCTGGCGCGCCGTCGCTTTGCGACCCTTGACCCGGCCCCCGACCGTCAGTTGTTGGACTTGGCTTCGAGGAGTTTGACGAGGGCGAAGAAGTCTTCTTGGCCACCGCCATTGGCGGCGTGTTCGCGGAGCAGGCTTTCGGTTTCAGCTGCCAGGGGCGTGGGGCAGCGAAGGGTCTCGGCGGCGCTGCGGAAGAGGCTCATGTCCTTGATCATCAATTCCGTCGTGAAGGCGGGGCTGAAGTCGCGCTCGGCCAGGGGGCCGGCCTTGTACTTCACCAAGGGTGAGGCGACGGCGGAGTTGGCAATCACCTCGAGCATGCGCTGCCAGTCGAGGCCGGCCTTGCTGCCCATCGCCAGACTCTCCGCCATCAGCGCCGCCGTCGAGCCCACAAGGTTGTTGATGACGAGCTTCAGATAGCGCGCTTCCTCCGCCTCCCCGACATGGTAGCGCTGGGCCGAGAAGAGCTCGAAGATCGGTGCGAGCCTCTGATAGGCGGCCTCGGGGCCCGAGGCGATGACGGTCAGGATCCCCTGCTCGGCATGGGCGACGGAGCCGGAGACGGGGGCGCGGACATAGTCGCCGATCGCGGCCACCCGGGACGACGCCTCGGGCGAGACCGTGGACATGTCGCAGAAGACGCCGTCGCCGATTGCCGGCAGGACCTCCGCCCCCACCGCCTCCAGCGCCTTGTCGGACGGCAGGGTTGAGAAGACCAGGTCCGCCGCCCCCGCCGCCTCCGCCGCGGAGCCCGCCAGATCGGCCTCGCCTTCGAACGGCGCCAAAAGCTCCGCGCGGAGGTCGAAGAGCATCGGGCGATGGCCCGCCGCGATCAGGCGGCGCACGATGGGCGTGGCGAGGTTGCCGATGCCGATCCAGGCGATCCGCTCGCTCATGACGCCGGGCTCAGGTTGTCGACGCGCTTCAGGAAGACCTCGATCGTCACGCTCTCCCACAGGTCGATGGCCTTCAGCGGGTCGTCGGCCTGCCAGGCCTCGACCGCCGCCCGGCTCTCCGCCTCCACCATGAAGAAGGAGCCGACCATGCTCTCATCCCCCTCCGCCAGCAGCGGGCCGGACAGCAGCGTCTCCACCGGGTGCTGATGCTCCGCGAGATAGGCGCGGTGGGCGTCGATATTGGCCAGCCGCAGGTCCAGCGCCCCCGGCCGGTCCTTGGCCAGAACGACAAAGATCATGGATGTCTCCTCACGCGAACCAGACGATGCTGAGCCAAGGGATGAAGATGATCAGGAGCGTGACGATCAACATCGCCACGACGAAAGGCAGAACGCCGATGAAGACCTCGGTCAACGACACCTCGATGTCCTCGAGCGCCGCCTTCACCACGTAGACGGTGATGCCGAAGGGTGGTGTAAGGAGCCCGATCTCCACCGCGATCACCGTGACGACGCCGAACCAGATCAGGATATCGGGTCCGATGATGTCGCCGCCCAGCGCCTCGACCACGCCGATGGTGAGGGGGACGACGATCAGGATGATGGAGGTCGAGTCGAGGAACATCCCCATCAGGATCACCACGACGAGGTAGGCCATCATGAAGGCCCAAAAGCCGAAGCCCATGCCGGTGATCAGGTCCACCATCTCCCGCGGGATGGTCGACATCGCCAGCATCTTGGTGAAGGCGGAAGCGCCGATGATCAGGATCAGGATGGTGACGGAGATCTGCGCGGTTTCTTTGAGCACCCGCCAGAGGCTCGCCCAGCTCAATCGGCGCAGTGCGATGGCGACGACCAGGGCGGCGAAGGCCCCAACCGCCCCTGCCTGGGTGGGGGTGAACTGGCCGGTGTAGATGCCGCCGAGGACCACCAGCACCAGGACGGCGATCGGCAGCAGCTTGAGGATGGAGGAGCCGACCGTCTCCGGCTCCAACTCCGTCGCCGTGGTGGTTTCGCCGACAAAATCGGGCTTCAGCCGGGCGAGCGCCAGGATGGTGATGCCGAAGACGACGGCGAGCAGGATGCCCGGCAGAACGGCGGCGAGGAAGAGCTGACCGACCGAGGTCTCCGACACGAAGCCATAGATGATGAGGAGGAGCGACGGCGGGATCAGCATGCCGAGGACGGAGGAGCCCGCCACCGTCCCGGCGGCGAAGCGGGCGGAATAGCCGTTCTCCGTCATCTGCGGCACCGCAACCCGGCTGAAGACCGCGGCCGACGCGATGGAGATACCGGTGACCGCGGCAAAGACCGCGTTCGCCGCGACCGTCGCGATGCCGAGCCCGCCGCGGAGCTTGCGCAGCATCCAGGCTGCGACCTTGTAGGCGTCCTTGCCGATATCGGCGACGTCGACCAGCATACCCATCAGCACGAATAGCGGCACCACGCCGAAGGCGAAGCTGTTGATCGTGCCCGTCGCCGCCGTGCGCAAGGCCCGGACCGCCACCAATGGATTGTCCCGGATCATCCAGATGCCGAGGAACGCCAGCATCAGCAGCACGACGGAGATATGGGCGCCGAGGAAAATCAGGGCGAGCAGCGCCACGATGATCAATGCGCCCACTGTCACCCGGTCGACGTCGAGGATCGCCAAGGCCGCGAGCCCTGCGATCACCGCGCCGAGCAGCAGCACGATCCAGAGCCCCCGCGCCCGCTCGCCCGAGGCAAAGGCGCTGAGATTGCCGAGGGCGAGCAACAGAAATTCGAGCGCGATGGCAGCTGCACCGACGGCCACCATCAGCTTCACCGGCCACATCGGCGCGGTGAAGATGCCCTGGGTGCCGAAATACTCACCCTCCGCATAGGCCTCCAGGAAGTCACCCCAGACGGTCCAGGCGATCAGCGAAAAGACAACGATGCCAGCGAGATGGAAGATGAGGTTAAGAGCGGCGGCAGCGATCGGCCGCTCCCGCTCGATCCAGCCGATCAGGAAGTCGGCCCGGGTCAGACGCCGGGTCTGCAACGCATGGGCCAGTTGGAAGAACACCACCGCGACGATCGACTGGGCGGTGATCTCGTTCACGCCGTAGATCGGGCGGTTGAAGAGCTTCAATCCAGCCACGTCCAGGACGATGGCGAACATCAGCACGAAGATCCAGACGGTGGCGAGCGCCGCCATGGCGCCCGTCACCTTGCCGAAGACGGTGCAGAGCCGGGCGTGCCAAAGCGGCGTGCTCGGGGCTGCGGGGGAGAGGGTGCCGCTCATCGGCGCGCGCGCCGCTGCCGCACTATTCCTCGCCTATTCCCTGTCCCAGTTCCGGCCGGGCTCCACGCCCCGCTCGCGCACGGCGTTCATGAAGGCCGCGAGCACCTCGTCGCCCTGCTCGAGGTTATCGGCCCAGCCGCCGGCGATGTTGGGAAGGGCGGCGATCCAGCGGGCCTTCTCGTTCACCGGAAGTTCGGTCACCGTCACCTCCGGGTCGTCGCGCATCTTCTGCACGAAGTCGGTGTAGCGCGCCTCGACCTGCTCGGCGTGGATGGCGGAGTACTCGTAGCCAAGCTCGCCCAGCACCTTCTGCACGTCGTCCGACAGCCCGTCCCAGGTGTCGAGGTTGACCGAGACGCCGCCGGTGAAGTGGGCGCCGATGCCGACCAGGGTGACGTAGGGTGCAACCTCATAGAGCCGGTTTGGGTAGAAGCCCGAGATGATGGTGATGCAGCCATCGGCCACGCCGGTCTCAAGCTGGTTGTAGTAGGTGGTGAGCGAGCCGTTCACCGGAACGGCGCCGAGGGCGGAGATCCAGTTGCCGGCCGGGCCGGGGGCCAGGATCTTCTTGCCGCGCAGATCGTCGATCGAGTTGACCGGGAAGTTGGTCATGATGTGGTAGGTCTCGACGCCCGAGGCGCCGAGATAGACCTGATTGCGCCGCTGCCACGCCTCGGTCATCACCGGCTGGGTGGCGTGAAGCTCGTTCATCACCTCCATCAGGGCCGGCTGGCTGTCGATCACGAACGGGGCATAGTAGGTGATCGACTGGTAGGGCATCTTCGACTCTTCCCAGAGCGTGCCGACCCAGCCGACATCGGTGATGCCGTCCTCGACCGCCTCGAGCGTGTCCTGAAAGCCGTAGAGCGCGCCGCCATAGTCCTCCGTCCACTCGATCCGGTCGGCCGATCCGATGGCCTCCAGCCGGGCATTGGCCTCGGCCACGATATGGCTCTGCATCACGCCTACCCAGGGCAGCACGGTCGGGTGGCTGGAGGCAATCGTCAGGTTGTAGGTCTCAGCCGACGCCGGCATGGCCAGAACGGCCCCGGCCAGGGCCATGGCGGTCAATCTCCGCATCTCGGTCTTCCTCCCTTTCCGGCGAACAGGCTGAAGGGGCGTCCGCCAAATGGCGCGATTCCGTCGCACTTGATGTTCGCATTACGGCAAAGTCGTTCGCAAAACGCAAGGAAACAATCGGTTCCGGCATCCACGATGGACTTTTTCGCCGAACAGAGTAGACCAGAGCAGCATTGGTACGCATCGTGCCGGTGCGTTCGCATTGCGAAAATACCATGAGCGCCGCGTCAGGAGACCTCCATGCCCGCCGAAGCCGCCCCCTCCGATACCGATCTCGACACCGCCGCGCAGGAGGACGTGCGCGCCCTTCGTGCCCAGATCTCCGCCGCCGAGCCCGACAGCCTGCGCCTGCTGCTGACCGAGGCGCGGACCCATTATGGCTGGCAGGACCGGCCGGTGACCGACGACCAGCTCCGCCGGATCTACGACATAGCGAAGATGGGTCCGACGTCCATGAACCAGCAGCCGATGCGGCTGATCTTCATTCGCTCGGCTGAGGCCAAGAAGCGGCTGGAGCCATTGTTGATGGAGGGCAATCGGCCGAAGACCATGGGCGCACCGGTCACCGCGTTGATCGGTCACGACATGCAGTTCTACACCCGCCTGCCCGAGGTCTTTCCGGCCAATCCCAACGCCAAGGACATGTTCGCCTCCAACCCCGCGATGGCGGAGGCCAACGCCGTTCGGAACGGCACCTTGCAGGGCGCCTGGTTCATCCTGGCGGCCCGGGCCATCGGCCTCGACACCGGGCCGATGTCGGGCTTCGACAATGCGGGGGTGGATAAGGAGTTCTTCGCCGGCAGCACGGTGAAGTCCAACTTCCTCTGCAATCTCGGCTACGCGGACGAGACCAAGATCTTCCGCCGCCTGCCCCGCCTCGCCTTCGACGACGTCGCAAAAATCATCTGAGCGGAGAGCGATCATGGCCACGCCCAACAAGGACGACATCCTCGAAGCCTCTAAGGGCATGCTGCAAAAGCAGCTCTTCGCCGTCTTCACCTGGCCGAGCGACGACGGCATGGGCCCGGTGATGGAGAACCTGAAGGAGCATCTCGACTTCCAGGTGCAGCTCGAGCGCGACGGCATCATGTTCGGCGCCGGGCCGTTCTGGGCCGATGACGAGCACACGTGGAACGGTGAGGGGATGGTGATCATCCGGGCCGACAACCTCGCCCATGCCCGCCAGATCGCCGAGAGCGACCCGATGCACAGCTCCGGCGCGCGGAAGTTCATGGTGCGACCCTGGCTGCTGAACGAGGGCACGGTGACGGTGAAGATCAGCTACTCGGACGGTCGGCGGGAGGTGATCTGAGCCATGCCGGCCGGCGTCACCCCCTTCACCTACCAGGCAGCACCGATGCGCGTGGTCTTCGGCCGTGGCACGCTGGCGGCGGTGGGGGAGGAGATGGCGCGGCTCGGCCGATCACGGGCGCTGGTGCTCTCCACACCGCCCCAACAGGCGAGTGCCGAGGATCTGGCCGGCAGCCTCGGCGACAAAGCGGCCGGCGTCTTCGCCGAGGCGACGATGCACACGCCGACCGACGTCACGGCCCGGGCGCTCGAGGTGCTCGAGGGTTCCGGGGCGGACGTCCTCATCGCCCTCGGCGGCGGCTCCACAATCGGCCTCGGCAAGGCGCTCGCCACCCGCACCGGCCTCGACCAGATCGTCATCCCCACGACCTATGCGGGCTCGGAGATGACCTCGATCCTGGGCGAGACCGAGGGGGGTCGGAAGACCACGCGGCGCGATCCCTCCATCCTGCCGGAGACGGTGATCTACGACGTCGAGCTCACCCTCACTCTGCCCCCCGCCATGTCGGCGACGAGCGGGCTAAACGCCATCGCCCACGCGGTCGAGGCGCTTTATGCCCAGGACCGCAACCCGATCACCAGCTTGATGGCGGCCGAGGCGATCCGCGCCCTCGGCACCGCCCTGCCCCGGATCGTCGCGGCGCCCAGTGACATCGCGGCGCGAGAGCAGGCGCTGTACGGCGCCTGGCTTTGCGGCGCGGCGCTCAACGCCGTCGGCATGGCGCTGCACCACAAGCTCTGCCACACCCTCGGCGGCACTTTCGATTTGCCCCACGCCGAGACCCACGCCGTCGTCCTACCTCACGCCACCGCCTTCAATGCCGGGGCGGTGCCGGAGCTGCTGGCGCCGATCACCGACGCCCTCGGCGGCGCCACGCCGGGCCGGGCGCTGCACGCCCTCGCCAAAGAGGTGGGGGCGCCCATCGCGCTTCGCGATCTCGGCATGCCCGAGGACGGCATAGACCGCGCCGCCGAGATCGCGACCGAGAACCCCTATTGGAATCCCCGTGCCGTCGACCGGGAGGCGATCCGTGCGCTGATCGCCGCCGCCTGGGCCGGCGACACCCCTAGCTGAGGAGCACGCCATGGCCAGTGAAATCCCCTATTTCGCCGAGGACCAAAGCGCCGAGGTGGTGGTGAGCCGGACCGGAGACGACGCCGATCCCCGCCTGGCCGAGGTCTATGCCGCCCTGATCCGTCACCTCCACGCCTTCGTGAAAGAGGTCGAGCCGTCGGAGGCGGAGTGGATGAAGAGCATCGAGTTCCTGACCGAGGTGGGCCACACCTGCACCGACTGGCGCCAGGAATTCATCCTGTTTTCCGACACCCTCGGCGTCTCGATGCTGGTGGACGCGATCAACAACCGCAAACCCTCCGGCGCGACGGAATCCACCGTGCTCGGCCCCTTCCACCTCGCCGATGTGCCGCACTACCCCAACGGCGGCGATATTTGCCTCGACGGCAAGGGCGAGCCGCTGGTGATGCGGGGCAAGGTGATGGGCCCCGACGGCACGCCGATCGCCGGGGCCAAGCTCGACGTCTGGATGGCCAACGACGACGGCTTCTACGACGTGCAGCAGAAGGATGAGCAGCCGGAGCACAACCTCCGCGGCATCTTCACGACGGAGACCGACGGCAGCTACTGGCTGCGCTCGATCAAGCCGCGCTGGTATCCGATCCCGAGCGACGGGCCGGTGGGCAAGCTGCTGGACCATCTCGGCCGGCACCCGAACCGCCCGGCCCATATCCACATCATCGCCACGGCCGATGGCTATGAGCCGGTGACGACCCATGTCTTCGACCCGCACGATCCCTGGCTGAAATCCGATGCGGTGTTCGGTGTGAAGGAAAGCCTGCTCGGCGATTTTCGCCAGATCGACGATGCCGCACGGGCGGCCAAGCTCGGTGTCGGCAACCCGTTCTGGGAGGTGACGTGGGACATCACCCTCGCCCCCTCCGCACTTAGGGATGCTGCATGATCACCGTCCACGGCCGCGCCGACAGCTCCAACGTGCAAAAGGTCCTCTGGGCCTTGGACGAGGTCGGTGCGGCCTGGCGGCGGATCGACCGCGGCCGACAGTTCGGCGGGCTCGACGATCCGGAGTTCCGCGCGCTTTCACCGGTCGGGCGGATCCCGGTGGTGGAGGACGGCGAGCTGGCGCTCTTCGAATCGAACGCCATCCTGCGCCACTACGGCCGGACCTGGGGCGGCCCGCTCTGGCCGACGGAGCCGGCGGTGCTCGGTCGGGCCGAGGCGGTGATGGACTGGTGCCTCAGCACCTTCTGGCCGGCGGTGCGGCGGCCCTTCCAGCTGTTGCGCGACGGCACCGACGACAGCGCCTACGTGGCCGAGGCGATCACCGCGGCATCGGCCCAGCTCGACCCCCTCGCCGTCTTCGTGGCCGATGGGGCGGTGGCCGGGCGGGACTTCACCCTGGCCGACATCCCGCCGGCGGTGGTGCTGCATCGCCTGCTCTGGTGCGACGCCACCCTCGCGCTGCCCGGCCCGGTCCAGGCCTGGTGGCGGGCCTGCGCCGCGCGGCCGGCCTGCCAGACCCATGTGACCCTGGTGGCGAGGGCAGCATGACGCAGCCGATTGCCTTCGCGCCCGCCGGCCCGCGTGATAGGCCACCCGCGACACGCGCACGGCGCAAGGAGGTGCCGTCACCATGAACGTGATCCCAACCCCCGAAGACATCGCCGCGGAGGAGGACGGACCCCGCCGCTCCGAACTCGTCGGCTCGTTCGGCAAGGGCCTGATGGTGATCAAAGCCCTGGCCGAGGCGGAGAAGGGCATGACGCTGTCGGAAGTGGCCGAGGTCACCGGCGCCACCCGCGCCTCGGCCCGGCGCTACCTGCTGACATTGCTCGAACTGGGCTATGCCGAGCAGATCGACAAGCGGTTCGAGCTCACCCCCCGGGTGCTGGAGCTCGGCGGCCCGCGTTATGAGAGCGGGCTCACCTGGCAGATGGCCGAGCCCTATATGCAGCGGCTGGCCTCCCGCCTCGGCGAGAGCTGCACGGCGGCGATCCGCGACGGCGCTGAGGTGGTCTGCACCGCCCATGTGGACGCCGACCGCCTGCTCGCCTTCCGCCTCGACGTGGGCGCGCGGCTGCCGGCCCTGTCCACCGCGCTCGGTCGGGTGATCCTGGCCGAGATCTCCGACGATTGCCTGCGCTCGGTCATCGACCAGGCCCCGCCCTGCCGTTCCACCGCTTTCACCAAGACCGATCCCGGCGATCTGGTGGCGGAGGCACATCGCGTGCGCCAGCAAGGCTATGCCATCGTCGATCAGGAGCTGGAGCTCGGCCTCCGCTCTATCGCGGTGCCGCTCCGCAACGCGCGGGGCCGGGTCTTTGCCGGCCTGAACGTCTCGGCCGAGAGCGCCCGGGTCGAGGTGCGCACGATGATCGAGGACTATCTCGGCCCCCTGCGCGAAACGGCCGAGACGATCTCGCGCCTCAACCGCAGCGCCTGAAGGCGGCTACGCGCCCTCCCCCGGGGTCGGGGAGAGGGCGCAGGTACGGACCGTCGGGTCTACTCAGCCGCTGTAGGGCGATTGAGATCGGCCGCCTCTTCGTTCGGGGCGCTCAGGGCGGCGGGATCCTCCGCCTCGCCCTCGGGCAGGGCCGGCTGCTCGGCCTTCCTGGTCACCTCGGCCAGACCATCCTCCAGGCTCAGGCCAAGCTGATCGCCGAGGGACTTCATGGCGGGCAGTTGCACGGCCATGCCGAGGATCGAGTCGAGCGCCTGGTTGACCGGCGTCTTGCCGTCGGTGGGCGCGGCGCCATTGCTGCCGCTGCCGCCCGCCCCGCCAAGGCCCGAGACCTGGTGGATCTTGATCGAGTCGATCTTCTCCGCCGGGCGCACCATCTCGGCCACCACCTTGGGCATCGCTTCGAGCCGGGCGAGCGCCACCTTCATCTCGACGATGGCATCTGAGAGCGCGTTCTCCGCCTCGACGATGGCGCGCTGACCCTCGGCCTCGGCCAGCAGGTCCTTCTTCTTCGCCTCGGCACGGATGGAGACCGCATCGGCGTCGGCCTGCGCCTCCTCCCGCCGGGCTGCGGCCCGGTCGGCGGCGGCGTCCTTCTCGGCCGTGGCGGCCAGGCGGACGCGGGTCGCCTCCCGCTCGGCCTCCCGCGCCGCTTCGATCAGGGCGATGTGCTTTACCCGCTCGGCCTCGGCGACCTCACGGGCCGTGGCGATCTCCTCGTTGGCGCGGGTGGCGTCGGCCCGGGCCCGGTCGGCCGAGGCGCGGGCCTGGCTCTCCTCCTCCGACTTCCGGGCGATGATGACTTGGCGCTCCTGATCGGCGACCTCGAGCTCACGCTCCTTGGCGATCTCAGCCTCGCGGATCGCCCGCTCCCGCTCGATCTCGGCCGAGCGGACGCCGCGCTCCTTGCTGATGCGAGCCTCTTCGGCCAGCTGCTCGGCCTCGGACCGGCGCTTGGAGATCTCCATCTCCTGGGCCGCGCGCAGGGTCTCGACCTCCTGCTCCTGGGCGATCTTGGCGGCGGCCTCGTCGCGCTCGATCTCCAGCTTCCGCCGCTCCGCTTCCATGACCGAGCGACGGACGGAGACCTCGGCATCGGCGTCGATCTCGGCCCGCTCCTTCTTGGACGTCGCGATCACTTCGGCGAGCTTGCGCATACCGACCGCGTTAAACGCGTTATTCTCGTCCAGCGCCTCGAACGGCGTCTGGTCGAGCGCGGTGAGCGAGACGGACTCAAGCTCCAAGCCGTTCTTCAGCAGGTCCTCCGACACAGCATTCTGCACCTGCTGCACGAAATCGGCGCGGTTCTCATGGAGCTGATCCATGGTCATCTGCGCCGCCACGGCGCGCAGGCCGTCGACCAGCTTGCCCTCGATCATGTCGCGCAACTGATCGACGAAGAACGTGCGGTCGCCCAACGTCTGGGCGGCCCGCGCCACCCCGTCATCGGTCGCATTGACGCTGACGTAGAACTCGACGCCCACATCCACCCGCATCCGGTCCTGGGTGATGAGCGCCGCCTCCCCCTCTCGCTTCACCTCGAGGCGGAGGGTCTTCATGTTCACGCACATGATCTCGTGGAAGAGCGGGACCACCATGGTGCCGCCGTCCATGATCACCCGCTTGCCCCCGGCCCCGGTTCGGACCAGGCTCACCTCGCGCGTGGCGCGCCGGTAGAGCCGAGCCAGCACCAGGCCGACGAAGGCGAAGAGCACAACGATCGCAAGGATCGGGACCAGGGTTGCCGGAATGGCACCGCTCATGGGGATCTCCTTTGCTGCAAAAGGGTTTCGGCGTCCGATAGGCGGATCGCCCGGAAGATGTCGCCCGAGCCCGTCAACACGATGACGTCCTCGCCTTGGGCGATTTCCGCGTCGTCCTCGAACGGCACGACGCGGACATAGTGAGTGTTGCCGTGGCGGTCCTTGATGCGGGCCTGCGCCGGCTGGCCGGCCCGGGCGGTGCCTTGGGCCAGCACGCCCACCCGGCCACCGAGGCGACGGCGGGTGACGGCGGAGCTTTCGGTCCTCGGCAAGAGACGGCCCATCAGGCGGGCAAACCAGCGCCCGATCAGCAGGCCGGGCACCAGCGCCAGGGCCGCGGCGATGATCGCCGGCAACAGCCCGCCGGTCAGTGAGGTGGTGGCGAGCTGCAGGCCATAACCGGTGAGGCCGAAGGCCGTGAGCGTGCCGGCAAGCCAGATCAGGAACGGCGTCTGCCCGATGCCGAGCCAAGACAGGACCGACGCACCGTGGATGCCGCTTTGCGCGGCCACCGGTGCATCCAGCTCACCGTCGAGGGCGAGGGCGAGCTCAGCCTCGATGTCCAGGTCGGGCGCATCGAGATCGGCGCCGCCCAGGTCCGCCCCTCCCAGGTCCGCCCCGTCGAGATCGAGGTCGCCGTCACCCTCCCCGAAGGCGGAGAGACCGACGAGCGCCAGCACAAGCTCGAGCAACGCCAAGGCGGCGACCAGCCCGAGGGCGATGGAGAACGGGCGCATGCCGGCCGAGAGCAGAAATTCAAGCATCGGCGCGATCATGCGTTGACGGATTTGGCGTCGAAACGGCGTCGATGACGCACTCTTTGTCCATCAAATCCATACTACTCAAGTGGAAGACAAGTGTTTGATGAAACAATCCGTATGCCATGGTCTACAAATATGATCAAATGTCCGTTATTCAAGGTTAGAGCGTCGAGATATGCACGTTCCACTAGGGGAGACGATCTGAGTGATATGATCTGCGCCCTGTGGGACGCTCTATACTTACCTCACTGATTCAATAGGTGATTTCAGCTCCACCGCTACGCTCCGTCATCGCCGCTTCGCACTCCGACACTCCCCTCATCCCATTGCGCCGTCTCTGGCAAGCAATTGCGGTGAAAGCTAGGGCTCGTCAGGCGTCCCCCTCCCTCGCCGCCGAGCGCCGCAATCTTCACCCGCTATGGCTTCTATCCCACCCTGTGGCATGGTGAATTTGCGACATCCCCCGTCGGTGCCGGTCATGATGGCCCAAGCCCCCCTCGCGCATCATCGCCCGACGGGCAGGAGGAGCGCAATACATGGCGAAGCTACCCTCGACGGCGCGGGTCGTGATCATCGGCGGGGGCGCGGTGGGCGCCTCTTGCCTCTACCACCTGGCCAAGGCCGGCTGGACCGACGCCGTGCTGCTGGAGAAGAACGAGCTGACCGCGGGCTCCACCTGGCACGCGGCGGGGAACGTGCCGACCTTCTCCTCCTCCTGGTCGATCATGAACATGCAGCGTTATTCGACCGAGCTCTACCGGGGGCTCGGCGCGGCGGTCGACTATCCGATGAACTACCACGTCACCGGCTCCATCCGCCTCGGCCACAGCAAGGAGCGGCTGCAGGAGTTTCAGCGCGTCGCCGGCATGGGCCGCTACCAGGGGATGGAGCTCGAGATCCTCGGCCCGGACGAGATGCGCGGGCGCTATCCGTTCCTCGAGACCCACGATCTGACCGGCGCCCTCTACGATCCGTTCGACGGCGACATCGACCCGGCGCAGCTCACCCAGGCGCTGGCCAAGGGCGCACGCGACTTGGGCGCCAAGATCGTGCGCTTCTGCCCGGTGACCGGCGCCCGGCGGGAGGGCGAGGACTGGGTGCTCGCGACGCCCCAGGGCGAGATCCGGGCGGAGATCGTGGTGAACGCCGCAGGCTACTACGCACGCGAGATCGGCGCGATGTTCGGCCGCGACGTGCCGATGATGGTGATGAGCCACCAGTACATCCTGTTCGAGGATATCCCCGAGGTCCGCGCCTGGTCCGAAGCCGAGGGCCGCAAGCTGCCGCTTCTGCGCGACGTCGACAGCTCCTACTACCTACGGCAGGAGAAGTACGGCATGAACCTCGGGCCCTATGAGCGGAACTGCCGGGCCCATTGGGCGACGCCGGACGACCCGATGCCCGAGGATTTCTCCTTCCAGCTCTTCCCCGACGATCTGGAGCGGCTGGAATGGTATCTGAACGATGCGGTGGAGCGGATGCCGCTGCTCGGCACCGCGGGCCTCTCCAAGGTCATCAACGGCCCGATCCCCTACGCGCCCGACGGCAACCCCCTGATCGGGCCGATGCCGGGCGTGCCGAACGCGTTCGAGGCCTGCGTTTTCACCTTTGGCATCTGCCAGGCGGGCGGTGCGGGCAAGGTGTTGGCCGAGTGGGTGACGGAGGGCGCGACGGAGTGGGACATGTGGTCCTGCGACCCCCGCCGCTTCACCGATTACGCCACCCGCGACTACTGCGTGGCCAAGGGGATGGAGGTCTACGGCCAAGAATACGCTATGCACTTCCCGCACCATTCCTGGCCCGCCGGGCGACCCGTCCGCACCTCGCCGGTGCACGACAAGGTGGCATCCCTCGGCGCCCAATTCGGCGCCTATGGCGGCTGGGAGCGGGCCAACTGGTTCGCCCAGCCCGGAGACGACACGTCGGAGGAGGCGACGCATAGCTGGGCCCGCTCCGGCCCGTGGGAATCGCGGGTGCGGGAGGAATGCGAGGCGGTGCGCGACGATGTCGGCGTGCTCGACCTGCCCGGCTTCTCCCGCTTTCACCTGACCGGGGATGGCGCGGCGGACTGGCTGCGCGGCAAGATCGCCGGGGGCCTGCCCCGGCAGGACCGCCTGGCGCTCGCGTATTTCCCCGATGACCAGGGGCGGATCGTGACGGAGATGTCGGTCGCCCGGAACGGTGAGGACGACTTCACGCTGATCACCGCCGCGGCGGCGGAGTGGCACGACTTCGACTGGCTGTCGCGCCATCTGCCGGCGAGGCTGCAGCTGACGGACCGGACCCGGGATCTCTCGACCCTGATCGTCACCGGCCCTCGGGCACGCGAGCTATTCGCCAAGATCGCCGAGGCCGATCTGGCGCTGCCCTGGCTCAGCCATCAGGCGGCGCGGGTCGCCGGGCGGCCCTGTGTGCTCGCCCGCGTCTCCTATGCCGGCGAGCTGGGGTGGGAGATCCACGCCGCAAATGCCGAGATGCCGGCGATCTACGACGCGGTGCTGGGCGAGGGCGCCAAGCCCTTCGGCATGTTCGCCCTCGACAGCTTGCGGCTGGAGAAAGGCTACCGCGCCTGGAAGGGCGATCTTTCCACCGACTACACCCTGCTCGAAGGCGGGCTCGATCGCTTCATCCGCTTCGACAAGCCGCAGGACTTCCCGGGCAAGGCGGCGCTCCTCTCAGAACGCCAGAGGGGCGTGAAGAAGCGCTTCGTCACCCTCACGGTCGATGCGGGGGAGGAGGATGCGCCCTACATGTCCACCCTCTGGTCGAACGGTACGGTGGTGGGCGAGACCACCTCGGGCGGCTGGGGCTACCGGGTGAACCGCTCCATCGCCCTCGGCATGCTCCGCGCCGACCTGACCGAGCCCGGCACCAAGATCGACGTGGAGATCTTCGGCACCCGGCGCGCGGCCGAGGTGCAGCCCGATCGGCCGCTTTGGGACCCGGAGAACGAGAGGCTCCGCGCGTGAGCATCGAGACCTATCTGCTTTACCTCGCGGCGCTCGCGGCCTTCTTCGCCACGCCGCCCGACACGAGCCAGCTGCTGATCATCTCGAACAGCCTGCGCCACGGGCTGCGGCGCAGTCTTTGGACGGTGGCCGGCGACCTGACGGCGAACTCGGTGCAGATGACTGCCGCGGCCTTCGGCCTCGCCGCCGTCATTGCCGTGTCCGCTGAGGCGCTCACCGTCGTCAAATGGCTGGGGGTCGCCTACCTCGCCTGGATCGGGCTGCGTCTGATCCTGGCGCGGCGCGGGTCGCCCGACGATCAAGGTGCCGGCAGCGCGCGTCCCGGCCTGCTCTTTCGCCAGGGGCTGATCACCTCCAGCGCCAATCCCTACGCCGTGATCTTCTTTGGTGCCCTCTTTCCCCAGTTCATCGACCCGAGTGCCGCGATCTGGCCCCAGCTCCTGATCCTCGGCGCGACCTATCTGGTCGTCGATGGGCTCACCCTGGTCCTCTGGGGTTGGCTGGCGGTGCGAACGGTGGGGCGGATCCGGTCCCTCGGCGGGCTCTGGCTCAACCGGCTCTCCGGCGCATTGATGATGGCCGCGGCGGCCCTGCTCGCCAGCCGCGATCTAAATGCGGAGGGCGCCCGATGAGGGCCGAGGCCCAGTCGCTTCGGGCTCCGAAGAAAGAAAGGCCGCACGCATGACCGACCCCCACGCCCCGGATCGCGCCCCCGACTGGTCGGACCGCCATACGGGGCCGGTCCGCCCGGATCTCACGACGGCCCGCGCGGCCTATGAGGCCGCGTTCCGGGCCGGGCCCCGCTGGATCGGCTGGGCGCTTTCGGCGCGGAACGCCGTCGTGCGGGTCTTCGGCCTGCACACCACGCCGGCGGGCGAGGGCATGCTCACCTTGCCGATCATCGAGGAGCGCCCGGATCGCTACGCCGTGGGCCTCGCCGACCGCCACCTCACCTTCACGTTGGAGGCGGCGTTGACGGGCGGCGAGGCGGCGCTCACCACGCGGATCTGGTTCAACCACTGGCTCGGCCGGCTCTACCTCGCCATCGTGCTGATCCCGCACAAGATCATCGTCACCCAATTGCTGCGGCGGGTCGCATGACGCCGCCGGAGCGCGCCCGGGCGGTCATCATCGGCGGTGGCGTCTCCGGCTGCTCCGTCGCCTATCACCTGGCGAAGCTCGGCTGGACAGACGTGGTGCTGCTCGAGCGCCGCCAGCTCACCTGCGGCACCACCTGGCACGCAGCGGGCCTGATCGGCCAGCTCCGCGCCAGCCAGAACATGACCCGCCTCGCCAAGTACTCCGCCGACCTCTACGCCCGGCTGGAGGCGGAGACGGGCGTCGCCACGGGCCTCCGCCAGACCGGCTCGATCACCGTCGCATTGACCGAAGCGCGGCGCGAGGAGCTCTCGCGCCAGGCCTCGATGGCCCGCGCCTTCGGGGTGGAGGTCGAGGAAATCGGCCCGAACGAGATCGGCCGCCTCTATCCCCACCTCAACCTCTCGGGCGTCGTCTCGGGCGTCCATCTGCCCGGCGACGGTCAGTGCGACCCGGCCAACATCGCCATGGCGCTGGCCCGCGGCGCCCGGGCGCTCGGCGCGCAGATCATCGAGGGCGTGGCCGTGACCGGCGTCGAGACCGCGGACGGCCGCGTCACCGGCGTCACCTGGGCGCGAGGGGAAGAGACGGGGCGGATCGCCACCGAGAACGCCGTCAATTGCGGCGGCATGTGGGGCCGCGACCTCGCCGCCGCCGCCGGCGTCACCCTGCCGCTCCATGCCTGCGAGCATTTCTATATCGTGACGGAAGGCATCCCGGATCTCGGCGCCCTCCCCGTCCTCCGCGTCCCCGACGAATGCGCCTACTACAAGGAGGATGCGGGCAAGATCCTGCTCGGCGCGTTCGAGCCGGTGGCGAAGCCCTGGGGCATGGACGGCATCCCCGAAGACTTCTGCTTCGACCAACTGCCCGAGGATTTCGCCCATTTCGAGCCGATCCTGGAGCAGGCCGTGCACCGCATGCCGATGCTGGAGACGGCGGGCATCCACACCTTCTTCAACGGGCCGGAGAGCTTCACGCCCGACGACCGCTACTACCTCGGCGAGGCGCCAGAGGTGGGCGGCTACTGGGTCGCGGCCGGCTACAACTCCATCGGCATCGTCTCCTCGGGCGGCGCGGGCATGGCGCTCGCCCAATGGATGGAGGACGGCGCGCCGCCCTTCGACCTTTGGGAGGTCGACATCCGCCGGGCTCAGCCCTTCCAACGCAACCGCCGCTACTTGAGGGAGCGGGTGACGGAGACCCTCGGCCTGCTCTACGCCGACCACTACCCCTACCGCCAGGTGGCGACCGCCCGCGGCGTTCGCCGCTCGCCGCTCCATGGCGCGCTGGCCGAGCGCGGCGCCGTCTTCGGCGAGGTCGCGGGGTGGGAGCGGGCAAACTGGTTCGCGGGGCCCGGCGAGACCCGCGACTACCAGTATGCCTGGGGCCGCCAGAACTGGTTCCCGAACAATGCGGCTGAGCATCTGGCCGTGCGAAACGGTGTCGGCCTCTTCGACATGTCGTCCTTCGGCAAGATCCGGGTCGAGGGGCGGGACGCGCTTGCCGTGCTTCAGCGCCTCTGCGGCAACGACCTCGACGTTGCCCCGGGCCGGATCGTCTACACCCAGATGCTGAACGACCGGGGCGGGATCGAGAGCGACCTGACCGTCACGCGCCTGACCGAGACCGCCTTCCTGCTGATCGTCCCCGCCGCCACGCTCGTCCGCGACCTCGCCTGGATCCGCCGCGGGATCGGAGAGGCCTTTGCCGTCGCCACCGACATCACCGCCGCCGAGGCGGTCCTCGTCCTGATGGGCCCGAAGGCGCGGGAGGTGCTGACGCGCGTCACCCCCGCTGATCTCTCGAACGAGGCCCACCCCTTCGGCCTGGCCCGCGAAATCGAGCTGGGCCTCGGCCTCGCCCGGGCCCATCGCGTCACCTATGTGGGTGAGCTCGGCTGGGAGCTCTACGTCTCCGCCGACCAGGCGGCCCATGTCTTCGAGACGCTGATGGAGGCCGGGCCGGAGATCACGCTCGCGGGCCTCCACACCCTCGATTCATGCCGGATCGAGAAGGCCTTCCGCCATTTCGGCCACGACATCACCGATGAGGATCATGTGCTTGAGGCCGGCCTTGGCTTCGCCGTGAAGCCCGACAAGGGCGATTTCATCGGCCGTGAGGCGGTGCTGCGAAAGCGCGAAGCGGGGCTGGAGCGCCGGCTCGTCCAGTTTCTGCTGGAGGATCCTGAGCCGCTCCTCTTCCACAACGAGCCGATCGTGCGGGACGGAGAGATCGTCTCCTGGCTCACCTCCGGCAATTACGGCCACCATCTCGGCGCCGCCGTCGGGCTCGGCTACGTCCCCTGCCTCGGCGAAACGCCGGCCGAGATGCTGGCCTCACGTTACGAGATCGAGGTCGCGGGCAGCCGCGTTGCGGCCCGCGCTTCGCTCAAACCGCTCTACGACCCAAAGGCCGAACGGGTGCGCCTCTAGCCCACCCAGCAAGAGCCCAGTTTAGGGGAGCCAGAAATGTCCGACGCCGTTCAGATCGCCCCGAAAGGCCGCCGCGCCGGCGGCCGCGCCGCCAGGGTCGCGCTACGCGCCGCACCGCTCGAAGAGGCGCAGCGCCCGGTGCGCGGCGGCCTTGCCGGCGGCACCTATTGCCCGCTCTCCGAGGCGGATGTCGAGCGTATCCACCAGGCCGCCCTCGATGCGCTGGAAGAAATCGGCCTGGCCGACGCGCCCCCCTCCGGCGTCGAGGCGATGACGGCGGCCGGCGCAATCCTCGGCGAAGACGGCCGCCTGCGCTTTCCCCGGGCGCTCGTCGAGGACATGATCGCGCTCGCGCCGAGCGAGATCACGCTCCACGGCCGCGACCCGCGCCACGACCTTGCCGTCGGCGGCGACCGGGTACACTTCGGCACCGCCGGCGCGGCCGTCCACATGGTGGATCTCGAGACCGGCCGCTACCGCGACCCCACCGTCGCCGATCTGCTGACGGCAGCCCGGGTGGCCGACGCCCTCGACAACGTCCACTTCTTCCAGCGCCCGATGGTCTGCCGCGACATCGCCGATAATCTCGAGCTCGACCTCAACACGATCTACGCCTGCGCCGCCGGCACGCAAAAGCACATCGGCACGAGCTTCTGCGCGCCGGAAAGCGTGCCGCCGGCGCTCGAGATGCTGCACGTGATCGCCGGGGACGGGGCCGCCTGGCGCGCCCGCCCCTTCGTCTCGAACTCCAACTGCTTCGTCGTGCCGCCGATGAAGTTCGCGCCGGAAAGCTGCGAGACGATGGAGGCCTGCATCCGCGGCGGCATGCCCGTCCTCCTGCTCTCCGCCGGCCAAGCGGGTGCGACGGCCCCCGCCCCCCTCGCCACCGCGATCGTGCAGGCGGTGGCGGAATGCCTGGCCGGCGTCGTCTACGTCAACGCCGTGGTGCCCGGCCATCCGGCGGTTTTCGGCACCTGGCCCTTCGTCTCCGACCTCCGCACCGGTGCGATGTCCGGCGGCTCGGGGGAGCAGGCGCTGCTCACCGCCGGTTGCGCTCAGATGCACCGGTTCTACGACCTGCCCGGGGGTGCCGCCGCCGGCATCGCCGACGCCAAGCTCCCGGACATGCAGGCGGGGTGGGAACAAGCGATTTCCAATGCCATGGCCGGGCTCGCCGGCCTCAACATGGTCTATGAGGCGGTGGGCATGCACGCCTCCCTCCTCGGCTTCTGCCTCGAATCCCTCGTGCTCGGCGACGACATGCTCGGCCAGGTGCTGCGCTGCATCCGCGGCATCGAGGTGACCGAAGACAGCGTCGCGCTGGACGCCATGCGCGCCGTCTGCCTCGATGGCCCGGGCCACTATCTCGGCCATGACCAGACGCTGGCGCTGATGCAAACGGAGTACGTCTACCCTGCCCTCGCCAACCGCTCGAGCCCCAAGGAGTGGGAGGAGCAGGGCCGCCCCGATCTGCTGGCCAGCGCCCGAAGCCGGATCGACACGATCCTCGCCGCCGCCACCGGCCCCACCTGGGACATGGCGACAGACGAGGCGCTGCGCGCCCGCTGGCCCATCCACATCTAGCCCGAACAGCCCGAGGCACGGCCCCTGACCTGCGTCAAGGCCGGGCAGGCTTCGCCTGTGCTGCGCAGCCTTGACGCAGGTCAGGGGCCGATACACTCGTATGGGGCCGCCCCTCGGGCGGCCTTCCCCAGCAAAGAACCCGCTCGCAAAGCGCCGAAGGCGCGGCGCGGGCACAAGGACTCGTCGCGCCAGCGACACCGCTCGGTCAGACCAAGGCCGCCACCCGCCGGGCGATCACCGCTTCCTCGTCCGCCGGCACCACCCAGGCCGCAACGGTACTCTCCGGCGCCGCCAGATCCCCGTCAGCCGCTACCTCCTCCGCCAGGCGCAGACCGGTCCAGGAGAGATGCCCGCCGATCGCCGTGCGGATCGCCCCGTCGTTCTCACCGATGCCGCCGGTGAAGGCGATGGCGTCGATACCGCCCATCGCCGCGATCATCGACCCCGCCTGGCGCGCGACCCAATAGGCGAAGTGCCGGCGGGCAAAGGCCGCCTCCTCCCGCCCGCTTGCCGCCAGCACCGCCATGTCGGAGCTCTCGCTGGAGAGGCCGAGCAGCCCCGCCTCTTCTGTCAGAAGGCGCCCGGCCTCCTCGACCCCGACCCGCCGGGCGAGCTCCAGCACCGCCGCCGGGTCGATCTCACCCACCCGCGTCCCCATGGTGAGACCACCGAGGGGCGCATAGCCCATGGTGGTCGCGACGCTCCGCCCGTCGCGGATGGCGCAGAGGCTCGCGCCGTTGCCGAGATGGCAGGCGAGCAGCCGCGGCGGCACGGGATCCAGCGCCTCGACCAAGCCCTCATAACTCAGCCCATGGAAGCCGTAGCGCTGTAGGCCCACCGTCCGATCGTCCGTTGGCAGGGCAAAGCGCAGCGCCTCGGCCGGCTGGCGCGCGTGAAAGGCGGTGTCGAAGCAGGCGACCTGCACCACGCCGGGGATGGCTTCGGCCACCGCGTCGATCACGGCGAGGGCCGGGGGATTGTGCAATGGCGCGAGCGCGCTCAGTGCGCCGAGGGCCGGCCGGCTCTCGTCGTCCAGCACCGTCGGCTCGGTAAAGAGCGCCCCGCCATGCACCACCCGGTGGCCGATCGACGCGACCGCGTCTTCGAGCGGCGAAATCAGCGCGGCCAGGGCCGCCGCGTGGTCTGTGTCGTCCGGCAGCGCGGCCGTCTCTCCATCGAGGCTCAGCCGCGGCGCGGTGCCGAGGCCCGCCACCTGGGCGCGATAAAGCGCCGTGATGCCATCGGCCTCGAACAGCGCTGCCTTCAGGCTCGACGATCCGGCATTGAGGATGAGGATCGACATCGCCCGCCGCGCTCAGGGCCGGGCGCGGAGCCAGGCCAGCACGTCGGCCGCGTTCCGATCCGGCGGAAAGACCGGGTAGAAGACGTGCTCCACCACGCCCTCCCGCAGGATCAAGGTCATGCGCTTCAACCGCGTCATGCCCCCGGCCGCGAAGCTCGGCAGATCCAGCGCCCGCACCAGGGCAAGCTCCGCGTCGGAGAGCAGGGAGAAGGGCAGATGCAAGCGCTCCGCCGCCTCCACCTGTTCCGCCGTCGTCTGGGTCGAAAGGCCGTGCACCCAGGCTGCGCCAGCCTCCTGGAGCTCGGCATGATGGTCGCGAAAGGCGCAGGATTGGGGCGTGCAGCCGCGTGCGCCCGGAATGTCGTCCCAGCCCTCCGGCAGTGCCACATCCGGGTGACCCGTCATGGGGTAGATGTACAGCACCCCCCTGCCCCCAAGCGCCGAGAGATCGACCGACCGCCCGTCCGTCGCCGGCAGGACCAGCGCCGGCCAGGCCCGCCCTTGCAGGTAATCGGCGGCGCCATCATCCTCCGGCACCGGCAGCTCCGACCAATCCACGGAAAGCAGCGAGCTCACCCGCCGATCCCCATATCGGTCGCGTCGATGCCGGCGACCTCCACCGGCTTCTTCATCGCGTCGCGGCGGAAAGGCTCGCCAAGCTCCTGGTTGAGGATGACCTCGAGGAACGTCGTCTCACCCCGCGCCTGGGCGGCGATGGCGGTCCGCAGCGCCTCCGTCAGCTCGTCCATTGTCCGGGCCTGGACGCCGGTGAAGCCGCAGCCCTCCGCGATCTTGGCGTAGGAGAGCTTGGGGTTCAGCTCGGTGCCGACGAAGTTATTGTCGTACCAGAGGGTGGTGTTGCGCTTCTCCGCGCCCCACTGGTAGTTCCGAAAAATCACCATGGTGATGGCCGGCCATTCCTCCCGCCCGATCCCCGACATCTCCGACATCGAGATGCCGAAGGCGCCGTCGCCGGCAAAGCCCACGACCGGCGCCTCGGGCCGGGCGATCTTCGCCCCGATGATCGAGGGAAAGCCGTAACCACAAGGGCCGAAGAGGCCGGGCGCGAGGTACTGCCGGCCGCCCGGGAAGCTCGGGTAGGCGTTGCCGATGGCGCAGTTGTTGCCGATGTCGGAGGAGATGATGGCGCTCTCGGGCAGGGCCGCTTGGAGCGCGCGCCAGGCCATGCGGGGGCTCATCCGGTCGGGCTCGCGCGCCCGGGCATCGTGGTTCCAGGTGGTGCCGGGATCGTCATCCTCATGGTCCATCTCGGCGAGCGCCTGCAGCCAGCGCGACTTGGTCTCGCCGATCAGCGCCCGGCGCGCCTCCCGCCCCTCGTCGCCAGCACCTGGGGCGAGCTGAGCCAGGATCCCCTCGGCCACCCGCCGCGCATCGCCGACGATGCCGACGCTCACGGGCTTGGTCAGCCCGATCCGGTCCGGGTTGAGGTCGACCTGGATGATCTTCGCGTCTTTCGGCCAGTAGTCGATGCCGTAGCCCGGCAGGGTGGAGAACGGGTTGAGCCGGGTGCCGAGCGCCAGCACCACGTCGGCCTTGGCGATCAGCTCCATTGCCGCCTTGGAGCCGTTGTAGCCGAGCGGGCCGGCATAGAGCGGGTGGCTCCCCGGAAAGGCATCGTTGTGCTGGTAGTTGCAGCAGACCGGCGCCTCCAGCCGCTCCGCCAGCGCTTGCGAGGCCGGGATCGCGCCCGACAGCACCACGCCCGCGCCGTTCAACAGGACGGGAAAGCGCGCCTCAGACAGCAGCCGCGCCGCTTCGGCAATCGCCTCGGGCCCGCCGCCCGGCAGCTCGAACTCCAGCATCGCCGGCATGGCGATGTCGATCTGCTGGGTCCAGAGATCGCGCGGCACGTTGATCTGGGCAGGCGCGGACAGGCGCTTGGCCTTCTGGATCACCCGGTTCAGCACCTCGGCCATGCGGGAGGCATCGCGCACCTCCTCCTGATAGCAGACCATGTCCTTGAAGAGCGCCATCTGCTCCACTTCCTGAAAGCCGCCCTGGCCGAGGGTCTTGTTGGCCGCCTGGGGCGTGACAAGAAGCATCGGCGTGTGGTTCCAGTAGGCGGTCTTCACACAGGTGACGAGGTTGGTGATGCCGGGCCCGTTCTGGCCGATCACCATCGCCATCTTGCCCGAGGCGCGGGTGTAGCCGTCGGCCATGAAGCCGGCATTGCCCTCATGCGCCACGTCCCAGAAGGTGATGCCGGCCTTCGGGAAGAGGTCGGAGATCGGCATGAAGGCCGAGCCGATGATGCCGAAGACCTGGTCGATCCCGTGGCGTTGCAGCACCTTCACGAAAGCCTCTTCGGTCGTCATCTGCATGGCCAGTTCCTCTGTCCTCGAACCTCGTTTTCGCACCTTATGGCGGATTTCGGGGCGACTGCACCAGTCGGATCGGACACCGCCCGCGCGACCGAGGCGGCGCGAGGCGCTGCTCTCCGCACCAAGCCGCACTGGATGGTCGCGGTGACGCTTCGAGGATGGCGCCGGGGACTGCCGACGCTCCGATTCGGCGCCTGCCGCGATCCGCGCGAAGATGGCAGAGGGCGCCCTCCGTACCACGCAAGAAGCGCTTCGGCCGCGGCCGCAGACCAGGCGCGTTCCGACCGGCCATCGTTCGGCCCGATGCGCGACTTTTTGGCGGCGGCTTTGCGGCAAACCGGCCGGCTCGGGCCGGCGTCCCGGGATGAAACGGAACGCCGATCGAACGAATTGCGGCGTGATTTCAACGCCCATCGGCGGAAGACCGACCGCCCCGCCTGACCGATCTGGCAGAACCCTGCCGACACCGAGGGCCTGCGTTGCCGCAATTTCGCCTCCATGGTAGCTGAGTCTTGCGCTTGGGGGCGCTTCGAACTGTGGAGTGGTGGGAGATCCAAATCGTTCGGCTGTAAAGCTGTCGTCTATCTGAGGGGAGGGGCGGTTAAGGTTTTAGTAGGCTTACTTCGCCAAACCGAAGCCGCGTCCGCGTTTGTCCCAATCTGTGTGAGTTCCTGTCGTTAAAGCACGTCTCCCTCTTTCAGGGGACGTAACCAGAAACGTGGTTGATCGGTGCGCCTGCTGGCCAGGCCACTGCACCGTTCGGCCCGGCAGAGAGACAAGCGAAAAAAACCATGAACGAGATCTATGTATCAAATCGGTCGGAGCTGCTCTCCGCCCTGTCCTCGGCGACAGGCGGCGAGACGATCGTTTTGAGGAACGGGGACTACGGCTCGCTCGACATCGTCAACGAGCGGTTCTCTCAATACGTCACCATCGAAGCGCAGAACAACGGCGGCGCCAAGTTCGACAGCATTGGCATCCGGAGCTCCGAGCGCATCAAGATCGACGGCGTCCACGTCGACAATCCGGGCAACGGCGCCGCGGCATCGACCCTGGTCGCGGTCAGCGACAACAGCAAGCACATCCGGTTCATGAACTCGGAGGTGAACGGCAAGGTCGACGGCACCTACACCGGTCATTTTGGCCTCTACACCAAAGACGTAGAGGATGTTGTTTTTGAAAATAACTACGTCCACGACGTGAAGCGTGGCGGCGTGTTTTATTCTGCCGAAGGCCTGGAGGTCGTCGGCAACCAGATCGAATATATCGGCGACGACGACTTCAAGTTCATCGGCGTGAAAGACGTCCTGATCGAGAACAACATCGGGGCGCGCTATGTGTTCCCAGAGCCCGGCGCGCACCTTGACTTCGTGCAGTTCCAGGGCACCGACTCCAGCGACATCGTCATTCGCGGCAACCTGAAGCTGCCCGAGAACTGGGACAGCATCCAAGGCATCTTCTTCGACGATGCCAACTACACCAACATCCTGATCGAGCAGAACATCATCGTCACCGGCATGATCCGGGGCATCTCGATCAGCAGCGGCAGCAACATCGTCGCGCGCTACAACACCGTGCTCGACATCGACGGGGCGGCGAGCAAGGCGACCCACGTCATGCTGCCCGGCGGCAACCAGAGCTACGGCAATGTCGAAGGCTCCTACCGCGGCTCCCAGGGCAACAACCTGGTGCTGCAGCAGGGCGATAGCGGCGATGCCTTCTACTACGGCGACTACTTCGCCAACGCGACGGCTGGCCGGGGCATCACGCTCGAGGATCTGCGCCCGACGGCGAACTACGACCAGTCCTTCGGCGCCTATGCCCGCCTGATGGAGCTGCTCGACGGCACGGTGGTCGAGCCGCCGGCGCCGGAACCGCCCGCGCCCGAGCCCCCCGCGCCCGAGCCGCCGGCACCGGAACCGCCGGCGCCCGAGCCGCCCCAGCCCCAGCCGGGACCAGGTGCGACGCTCTACTCCTTTCCGGGCTCGCGGGAGATCTCCAACGCCGGCGACGTGATCGAGGTCGGCCACGGCCGGGTGTTCGAGGTCGCGGCAGCCACGATCGGCGTCACCTTCAACGCCGACACGGTCTCCGGCCGCTACGGCCTGGTGTCCAAGGACGCGGCCGGGCTGGTCGGCGGCGGCCATCACTTCACCAGCTATATCGAAGACGGCACGCTGCACGTCCGGTTCCAGAACGGCGCCGACGACCAGGTCATTACCGTGGGCGGCCTGCGCGCCAACCGCGACTACGACTTCGAGGCGCGCTTCGGCGACGGCCAGGTCTCGGTCTGGCTCGATGGAGCCCTGGTGGGCTCGGCCAACTTCGAGACCAGCTGGGAGACCAATGTCGAGGTGCTGCAGATCGGCGCCAACGGCTGGGCCAGCGCTTCCGGCGCTGCCGGCTTCGTCGATGTCTTCGACGGCACGATCTCCAACGTCTTCATCGTCTCGGGCACACCGACGGAGGTCGTGGTGCAGTACGGCGACGCCGCAGCCAACCTGATGCGCGGCCTCGGCGGCGACGATGCGATCGTCGGGCGGGCAGGTAACGACACCCTGGCCGGCGGTGCGGGCAACGACACGCTCGAGGGCAATCTCGACCGCGACAAGCTTTCGGGCGGGCGCGGGGCCGATAGCCTGATGGGCGGTGACGATGCCGACACCCTCGACGGGGGCATCGGTCGCGACCAGCTGTTCGGCGGGCGCGGCAACGACGTGCTGATCGGAGAGGCCGACGGCGACACGCTGGACGGTGGCGAGGGGGCCGACTTCCTGCAGGGTGGCGGCGGCGCCGACTTCCTGCGGGGCGGCGATGGCATGGACATGCTGCGCGGCGGCAACTTCGACGACACGCTCTGGGGCGGTGACGGCCTGGACGAATTGCGCGGCGGCAACGGCAGCGACACCTTGGATGGCGGCGGCAGCGCCGACATGCTGATCGGTCATGCCGGGCTCGACTCCATCGTCGGCGCCGCGGGCGACGACACCCTGATGGGCGGTAAAGGCGCCGACATCCTGCTTGGCGGCGATCACAACGACCTGCTGATCGCCGGCGACGGCTTCGACACCCTGCGCGGTGGCGATGGCGTCGACACGTTGAACGGCGGCAAGGGTGACGACCGTCTGGTGGGCGAGCTTGGCGCCGACCGGCTGCGCGGTGGCGACAACAACGACGTGCTGCTCGGCGGCACCGGCAACGACACGTTGAACGGTGGCAAGGGCAACGACATCCTGACCGGTGGCACCGGCGGCGATCGCTTCCGCTTCACCGAGGACGGCGGCTCCGACATCATCACCGACTTCATGAACGGTGAGGACACGTTGGACTTCACCGACTTCGACCTGGCGAACTTCAACGCGGTCCGGTCGCTCGCCTCCAGCACCTCGAGCCCGAACGAGACGCGGTTCGAGTTCGCCGATGGCGAGACGCTGCTGGTCCGGGGTCTGAACCTCAACAACCTCGATTCCTCCGACGTGCTCATCTAGCGCCACGTCGATCGAGACTGGAACGGGCCGCTTCGGCGGCCCGTTTTCTGTTAAAACCGGCCCAATCGCGCTAGACTGCGACCAAACGCACTGGTCGCGCGCTTGACACAAAGGTCCTATATCCGGCACCGGCAATCGTTGGGCTGTGCCAGATGTGCTGAGTGGGTGCGCCGCAGCCCGGTGGCGTGCCAGTGGGGTAAGGGTGTTTGAGTGCTATGACCAGGGCGTCACAGGTCCGGATCGGGCTGCTTTGGCATTCCATGAACTCCGACAATCTCGGCGTCGGGGCGCTGACCCTCTCCAACATCGCCATCGTCTCCGCCGCGGCCGAGCGGGCCGGCGTGACGCCGCGCTTCGTGGTGCTCGGCTGGACCGATCCGCGCCCGCATTATGAGCAGCGGCCGGGTGTGGAGGTCGTGGGCCTGCGCATGAAGGATTTCGTGCGGCCGACCGGCGGCCTCTTCAGCCACCTCAGGCGCTGCGATCTGGTGCTCGACATCGGCGCGGGCGACAGCTTCGCCGACATCTACGGCCCGCGCCGCTTCGCCGTGCTGCTCGCCTCCAAGATCCTGACGCTGCTCGCCAGGCGCCCCCTGGTGCTGAGCCCCCAGACCATCGGTCCGTTCGCCCGCCCCTGGGTGCGCCGCGCCGCGGTCCAGGTGATGCGCCGGGCAAGCGCGGTGACGACACGGGACGACCTCTCCACCGCCTTTCTGCGCGAGATCGGCTATGATGGCCCGGTGATCGAGGCGAGCGATGTCGCCCTCCGCCTGCCGTTCACGGCGCCGGATCGGCGGCCGGAAGGGCCGCTGCGCATCGGCCTCAACGTCTCCGGCCTGCTCTTCAACGGCGGCTATACCCGCGACAACATGTTCGGGCTCGCCGCCGCCTACCCGGAGGTGATCCGCGCCCTGCTCTCCCGCCTCTTGGCCCGCGGCGACTGCGAGGTGCATCTGGTGCCCCACGTGATCTCCGACGAGATCGAGGTGGAGGACGATTACCGCGCCAGCGCCCGACTTTGCGAGGAGTTCCCCGAGCTGATCCTCGCCCCGAAATTCGCGGGGCCGAGTGAGGCCAAATCCTACATCGCCGGCCTCGACTTCTTCGCCGGCGCGAGGATGCACGCCTGCATCGCCGCCTTTTCCTCCGGCGTGCCGGTGCTGCCGATGGCCTATAGCCGCAAGTTCGCGGGCCTGTTCGGCAGCCTCGGCTACGAGGCCCTGATCGACTGCCGGGCCGACGACCAGGCAACGGTGCTGGCCAAGTTCGACGCAGCCCTCGCCGACCGGGCGCGGCTGCAGGCGGAGGTGAAGACGGGCCTGGCGGCGGGCCTCGCCCGGTTGGCCCGCTACGAGGATGCGCTCGCCTTGCAACTCGGCGCACCGGCGGAGGCGGCGGCGTGAGCTTTGCCCCCTCCCCCACCCTGTCGCGGGTGTCCCGCGGCAGCCTCTGCACCGGCTGCGGCGGCTGCGCGGCGATCGCCCCGGGCGCCATCACGATGCACCTGGCCGAGCCGGGCTATCTCCGCCCGCAGCAAAGCGCGCCGATCCCGGCGGAGACGGAGAGGCGGATCCGGGAGGCCTGCCCCGGCCTCGGCCTCCGCCAGGTCCGCGACGGGCGCCGGCAGCATCGGCTTTGGGGTCCGTATGTGGCGATGTACACCGGCCACGCCACCGACCCCGCGCTGCGGCGGAACGGGGCCTCCGGCGCGGCGCTGTCGGCGGTGCTGGTCGAGCTGCTCGAAAGCGGCAGGGTCGATGAGATCGTGCAGATCCGCGACGATCCCAAGGTGCCGATCGGCAACCGCACGGTGATCAGCAAGACGAGCGACGACGTCTTCGCCGCCGCCGGCTCCCGCTACGCGCCGTCGAGCCCACTCGCCAATCTGCCGGCCTATCTCGACACCGGCCGCCGCTACGCCTTTGTCGGCAAGCCCTGCGACGTCTCGGCGATGAGCGTGCTCCGGCGTCAGGATCCGCTGGTGGCCGAGCGCTTCCCCTACCTCGTCTCGTTCTTCTGCGCCGGTGTGCCGAGCCAGACCGGCGCCCGGGAGCTGCTCGCCAAGATGGGCGTGGGGGAGGAGGAGGTCTCCGCCTTCCGCTACCGCGGCGACGGCTGGCCGGGCTATGCCACGGCCACCACGCCGGACGGGCGCAAGTATCGGATGAGCTACGCCGACAGCTGGGGCGGCGTCCTCTCCCGCCACGTGCAGTTCCGCTGCAAGATCTGCCCGGACGGCACCGGCGGCTTCGCCGACATCGTCAGCGCCGATGCCTGGGAGACCGACGAAAAGGGCTATCCCCTGTTCGAAGAGCGCGACGGCATCAGCCTGGTGGTCAGCCGCACCGAGCGCGGGGAGGAGGTCGTGCAATCCGCCGTCACGCGCGGCGTCCTGACGATCGAGCCGTTCGACCCCGCCGGCCTGACCGCGATCCAGCCCGGTCAGACCCAGCGCCGGCGCTATGCGCTCGCCCGGCTTCTGGCACTCCGCATCCTCGGCCGGCCTGCGCCGCGTTACCGCAACTTCCACCTGCTCTGGAACGCCCGGCGGGCGGGTCTGAAGCAGAACGCCAAGAACTTCGCCGGCACGGTGCGCCGGGCTCTGCTCGGACGGTTGTGACCTGCTACCGTTCGCTCCGCGTAAGGCGCGAATTGGGCCCTGCCCGGCCGAACTAGCCCATTTTTGAACGCTCATTGCCCCCCAGACTGTTGCAGCGTCCTGTGCCTGGGCTACTGTCGCAGCGCAGGTCTGGCACGGGGGCACGCACCATGCGGCATCGACGGCTTTGGCGGGGCCTTGTGGCGCTCGCCGCGCTCATCCTGATCGGTTCAGCCGGGACGAGCGAGGCGCAGCAGGGCCCGCCGCCGGTCACGGTGGCCAGCCCGGTGGTCAAGGAAATCGTCGAGGATGACGAGTTCGTCGGCCGCTTCGACGCCGTCGCCCAAGTCGAGGTTCGGGCCCGCATCACCGGCTATCTCGAGGATGTGCATTTCGAGGACGGTGCCCTGGTGGAGGCGGGCGATCTGCTGTTCACCATCGACCGCCGCCAGTTCGTCACGGCGCTGCGCCAGGCCGAGGCGCAGATCGACGTCGCCATCGCCGCCCACGACTTCGCGGAGGAGCAGCTGGCCCGAGCCGAGTCGCTGATCCAGAACGGCACCATCCCGCAAAGCACCCTCGACGAGCGGCGGGAGGCCTTCCTCGCCGCCCTCGGCGCATTGGAGCAGGCCCGAGCGGCCCAGGAATCGGCCCGCATCGACCTCGAGTTCTCAGAGATCCGCGCGCCCATCGCCGGCCGGATCGGGCGGCGCCTGGTGACGGAGGGCAATCTGGTCGCGGCCAATGATACGGTCTTGGCAACAATCGTCTCTCTCGACCCGATTTATTTCTATTTCGACATCGACGAGCGCTACTACTTGGCCTACGCGCGGGACGCCCGGGTGCGCGGCGCCTCGCTGCAGGCCGGCGGCGGCGGCCTGCCGATCCGTGTCACCCTGTCCGACGATCGGGAGGAGCCGCGGGACGGCAGCCTCGACTTCTCCGAGAACCGACTGGATGAAGAGACCGGCTCGATGCGGGTGCGGGCGATCCTGGAGAACGCCGACCACACGCTCACCCCCGGCCTGTTCGGCCGCGTGAACGTCCCCGGCTCCTTGCCCTATCAGGGTGTGCTGGTGCCGGACGAGGCCATCCTGTCCGACCAGAACCGCCGCCTGGTGCTTCTAGTGGACGAGGAGGGCGTGGTGAGCCCCCGCGACGTGCGCCCTGGGCCGCGCATCGACGGCTACCGGGTGATCCGCGACGGGCTGGACGGCAGTGAGACCATCATCATCGAGGGACTGGTGGTGGCCCGACCGGGCATGACCGTCGCGCCTGAACGGGTGGAGTTGCCGCCCATCGCCGAGAACTGAGGATGGGCCGTTTCTTCGTCGACCGGCCGATCTTCGCCGCCGTCGTCTCGATCATCCTCACCATCGTCGGGCTGATCTCCTACACCCAGCTCCCGGTGGAGCAATATCCCGAGATCGCGCCGCCCTCGATCGTGGTGCGGGCAAACTATCCCGGCGCCGATGCCGAGACCGTCGCCGCGACGGTCGCGACGCCGCTGGAGCAGGAGATCAACGGGGTCGAGGGCATGCTCTACATGTCCTCCTACTCGACCTCCGACGGCTCGATGGCGCTGACGGTCACCTTCGACCTCGGCACCGATCTCGATACCGCCCAGGTGCTGGTGCAGAACCGCGTCGCGATCGCCGAGCCGCGATTGCCGCAAGAGGTGCGCGCGCTCGGCGTCACCACCACCAAAAGCTCGCCCGACCTGATGATGGTCATCCACATGTTGTCGCCCGACGACACGTTCGACCAGCTCTACGTGTCGAACTACGCCCGGGCCCGGGTGCGCGACCGCCTGGTGCGGCTCGACGGGGTCGGCGATCTGATCATCTTCGGCGAGCGGGAGTTTGCGGCCCGGGTCTGGCTCGACCCCGACAAGCTCTCGTCCCTCGGCCTGACGGCCTCCGACGTCGTGGCCTCGCTCCGCGAACAGAACGTGCAGGTCTCCGGCGGCTCCCTCGGCGCGCCGCCCAACGATCTGGAGAACGCCTTCCAGATCGCCATCACCACCGAAGGCCGCCTCGCCACCCCGCGAGAATTCGGCCGGGTCATCGTCAAGTCGAGCGAGGAGGGCCGGATCGTCCGCGTGAACGACGTCGCCCGGGTGGAGATCGGGGCGCGGACCTACACCACCAACTCCTACCTCAACAACAGCCCCGCCGTGGCGCTCGGCATCTTCCAGCGCCCGGGCTCCAACGCGCTGGCCACGGCGGAGGAGATCCGCGGCGTCATCGAAGAGGTGGCGGAGGAGTTTCCGCCGGGTCTCGAATATCAGATCGTCTACAACCCCACCGAGTTCATCGAGGCCTCGATCGACGCCGTCTACACCACGATCTTCGAGGCGGTGATCCTGGTCATCATCGTCGTGCTGGTCTTCCTGCAATCCTGGCGAACAGCCATCATCCCGTTGGTGGCCATCCCGGTCTCGCTGGTCGGCACCTTCGCGGTGATGCTGGCGCTCGGCTACACCCTCAACCTGCTCACGCTCTTTGGCTTGATCCTGGCCATCGGCATCGTGGTCGACGACGCCATCGTCGTGGTGGAGAACGTGCAGCGCAATATCGACGAGGGCGCCTCCCCGCGGGAGGCGGCGCAGCGCACCATGGACGAGGTGACGGGGGCGATCGTCGGCACCTCATTGGTGCTGATCGCGGTCTTCGCGCCGACGCTCTTCGTGCCGGGCATCACCGGGCAGTTCTACATCCAGTTCGCCGTGACGATCTCCGTCGCGACGCTGATCTCGACGCTCAATTCGCTCAGCCTCTCGCCCGCCTTGGCCGCCCTGCTGTTGAAGGACGCCAACAATGGGGAGGAGCGGCGGGGCTTCGGCCTCTCCAGCATCACCGGGGCTTTCTCGCGGGGCTTCAATCGGGCTTTCGACGGATTGACCACGGCTTATGTCTGGGTGGTGCGGGCGCTCGTCGGCTCCAGCCTGCGGTTGGCCTTCGGCCTCCTGCTCTTCGCGGGGCTCGTGGGGGCGACGGTCTGGCTCGCCAATCGGGTGCCGACGGGCTTCATCCCGCAGATGGACCAAGGCTACGCCATCGTCGTGGTGCAATTGCCCGACGGGGCGTCGCTCGCCCGGACCGATGCGCTGATGCAGCAGGCCTCCGAGATCGCCCTCGACACGCCCGGCGTGCGCGACGCCGTCTCCTTCGCGGGCTTTTCCGGGGCGACCTTCACCAACGCCCCGAACCAGGGCGTGATCTTCACCCCCTTCGACAGCTTCGACGAACGGCTGGAGGCTGGGCTCTCGGCCGGCACCATCATCGGCGAGCTCTTCGGCCGGATGCAGGTGCTGCGCGAGGCTTTCGTCATCGTCATCGCCCCGCCGCCGGTGCGCGGCATCGGCACCGGCGGCGGCTTCAAGCTGCAATTGCAGGATCAAGAAAACGCAGACATGCGGCGCACCCTGCACACCGCCTTCGCCGTCATGGGCGCGGCCCAGGAACTGGACGAAGCGACAGGGGTTTTCACAACGTTTTCCACGGGGTCGCCGCAGATCTTCCTGGAGATCGACCGGGTGCGCGCCCAGATGCTCAACGTGCCGATCGGCGCGATCTTCGACACGTTGGCGATCAACCTCGGCTCCTCCTATGTGAACGATTTCAACGCGTTCGGGCGCCTTTTCCAAGTGCGCGCGCAGGCGGAGGATGTCTTCCGCAGCGATCGTGAGGACATCTCGGCCCTCAAGGTGCGCTCCGCCACCGGCGCCCTCGTGCCCCTCGGCACCCTGGTGGCGATCCGCGACACCGCCGGCCCGACCCTGGTGCAACGCTACAACCAGCTTGTGAGCGTTCCCGTGCAAGGGACGGCCGCACCAGGCTTTTCCACTGGCGAGGCACTGCTGGCCATGGAGCAGTTGACGGAGCAGGTGGCGCCCCCCGGCATCGCCTACGAATGGACCGAGCTCGCTTTGCAGGAGCGCACCCAGGGCGACACCGGCAACATCGTCTTCGCCTTCTCGATCGTCTTCGCCTTCCTGTTCCTCGCCGCGCTCTACGAAAGCTGGGTGCTGCCGCTCGCCATCATTCTGGTGGCACCCCTATCGATCCTCGCAGCACTGATCGGCGTGGATCTGCGCGGGCTCGACAACAACGTGCTCACCCAGGTGGGCTTCATCGTGCTCGTCGCCTTGTCGGCCAAGAACGCCATCCTGATCGTCGAGTTCGCTCGCCAGGCGGAGGAGGAGCGCGGCCTCGGCCCGGTAGAAGCGGCGATCGACGCCTGCCGGCTGCGCCTGCGCCCGATCCTGATGACCGCCTTCGCCTTCATCTTCGGCGTCTTGCCGATGATGATCGCCACCGGCCCTGGGGCGGAGATGCGCCAATCCCTCGGCACCGCCGTCTTCTCCGGCATGGTGGGGATCACCTTCCTCGGCCTGCTGTTGTCGCCGGTGTTCTACGTGACCCTGCGCCGGCTCTTCCCCTACCGCCCGCCCGTGGCCGGCAGCGGCGCGCAGGTCCCTGAACCTGGGGAGTGAGGCGAGGTTGGACTGGATACTTGAGCCAGCAAGAAACGGGTAGCGCGACAGCCCTCATCCCATTCTTGCTGGTGCAAATATCCCCGCCGGAGGCATGACACGGCGCCGGCGGGAAGCGCGGCCTAGAGGTCGATGGAGATCGTGCCCCCCGGCGCCGCAGCCCGGGATTGGCAGAGAATGATCGTCGTCTCCCGCTGAGCGCGCGACAGCACGAAGTCGCGGTGCTCCACCTCGCCCTCCACCAGACCGCAGGAGCAGACGCCGCAGAGCCCGTCGGAGCATTTGATGTCGACGTTGAAGCCGGCGGCGACCAGCACGTCCGCGGCCGTCATTTCGGCCGGCACGGCGAGGTCCTGGCCAGAACGGCTGAGGTGCAGGGTGAAAGGGTGGTTCTCGTAGTCCGGCTGTTCGGGGACCGAGAAGTACTCGAGATGGCGCGCCTCCTCCGGGAACCCGGCCGCCTCCGCCGCCGTCATCACCCCGTCCATGTAGCGGTCGGGGCCGCAGGTGTAGACGTGCCAGCCCGGCCGGTAGCCGCTGAGCACGGTGGCGAGGTCGCAGCGCGTCCCCTCCTCCGACACATGCAGATGTACCCGGTTGGCCCAGGGAGCGGCGGCCAGATCCCTGAGGTAGCCCGCGCCCTGCCGCCGGCTGACAGAGTAGTGGACGGCGAAGTCGGCGCCGATCGCGTGCAGGCGATGGGCCATGGCGATCATCGGTGTGATGCCGATGCCGCCGCCCATCAGGAAGGTGCGCGCCGCATCCTCCTCCAACGGAAAATGGTTGATCGGGCGGGAGACGAAGACGCGCCGCCCCTCGACGAAGATCCGGTGCAGGAGCTTCGAGCCGCCCCTGCCCTCCTCCTCCCGCAGCACGCCGATCTGGTAGACGGAGCGGTCGGCCGGATCGCCCGACATCGAGTATTGGCGGAGGAACTCGGGCGCCACCACGATATCGAGATGGGCGCCCGCCTGCCAAGCCGGCAGGTCGCGCCCGTCGGGGTCGCGGAACTCGTACTTGGTCACGCCGTCCCCCATCGGCTCGACCTTCGAGACGACGAGGCGGAGGACCGGGCTCTCCCCCGCCGCGGTGTAGATATGGTCCCAGTCGCCGGTCTCGCCCCGCGCCCGGTGGGCGCGGTAGGCGTCGGCCGGGATCAGCGCCTCGTAGGCCTTGATGCCAGCCTCCCGATCCATCGGGAAGGGATAGGGCCAGGGATGCGGCGCGAGCGGTGCGGGATAGACGGCGAGCGTCTGGTCCTCGTAGCGCAGATCGAGGTCCTTCTGCAGGCCCCGGGCATTCACCGGATGGCGGGTCGGACGGTAGCCGCCATCCTCCTGCAACTCGAGATCCCACCACCATTTCTTCACCGGGTTGAGCCCGCCATTGCCCACCGCGTCGTCGAGCCGGGCCAGCACCGGCGCCGCCGCCGGCAGGTTCATCGCGGCCCAGCGGAACGGCCGCTCGGCGAAGAGCCCCTCGAGGTTCCAGGGGCAGGTCTTCATGCAGCGCCCGCACATCGCGCCGCCGGGCGTGGTGATGCGATAGGTGGCGCATTTCTGGCTGTCGGACTTCCAGATCTCATAGCCGTTGAACATCAGCTTCGGCCCCGCCGTGATGGCGCCAGAGGGGCACTCGCGGGCGCATTTGTTGCAGCTCTCGCAAAAGCGCTGCAGGCCGAAGTCGATGGGCTTGTCGTGGGCGAGCGGCATGTCGGTCGTCACCACCCCGGACTTCAGCCGCGGCCCGAGGAAGGGGTTGAGGATGACCTCGCCGATCCGGCTGACCTCGCCCAGTCCCGAGAGCAGGAGAAGCGGCGGCTGCAAGACCTCACCGTCCAGCACCGTATGGGACTTGGCCGAGTAGCCGAGATTGCGGATCTGCTTGGCGATCACCCCGCCGAGGAGCGAGAAGCGCAGATAGGCCCGCATGGATTGGGCGACGGAGATCCAGTCATCGCCCGACGCCCCCTCCATCGTCTCATAGCCCTGGTCGATGATCATCGAGATCGCCTGATCATGCGGCGGGTCGATCGCCGCCCCCGTGGCGTCGTGGCTGTACCAGGTCCAGTCCGGGCAGCGGCTGATGCCCACCGCATCGACGCCGAGCCAGTAGGAGGCGGCCTTCACCGCATCCGCATTCCGCCGGGCATCGTCGGGGCGCTCGACCGGCGCCGGCTCCCCGTCCTGCAACAGCACGAAGGCGCCGAGCATCCGACGCTGGGCCATCGACGGCGCAGCCTTCCGCGCGTAGTAGCCCCCCGTCGCCGCCTGCTGGTTGGCCTTGCCCATATCGCCGAACTGGGCGCGGGCGAACATGTCGGTGCGCTTCGGCACCCGAGCGACGCGCGCCTCGTCGATATAGGTCGTGGGCTCCTCCACCCGGCGGAGCGTCTCGAAGGGATGGGGCCCGTCGACATAGCGCCGCCGCTCGAACGGATCGCCGTTCAGCGCACTACGGCGAAAGCCGGCGCCGAGCCACCAGGCGGGACCCTTGGTCTGGAACCAGGGCTGCTCCGTCATCGGGCGGAGCGGCTGATCCATCGCCAGGTCGAAGTCCGTCGTCAGCGCCGCGACGCCGAAGCGCGAGCCGAGATAGGGCGCGACGAGCTGGCCCTCCTCCACCGTCGCCAGGCCGGCGGCGACGGTCAGCACGTTCAGGTCCACATCCGCGCTCGTCGCCGTGTGGGCCTTGGCGTCCCAGCCGAGCAGGCGGATGTAGTTGGCCAGCACCACCGCCGTCTCCGCCGCGCGGAGCGCTGCCCGGTGGGCGTCGGCGTCGGCCAGCCACTCCGTCCCCGGCTCCCCGTCTCGGGGCGTGCGCGGCATCTCGTAGAGGAAGACGACGGCCCGGGTATGGCTGCCGATGCCGCTTGGCGGCGCCTCCATCGAGTCGCGGAGGTCGGCCATGATCATGTCGATGCCGGAGGCGAGCGTCTTGGTCTGCCGGGTTCGCAGATCCTCGGCCAGGCGGTCGATGTCGGGGTTGCGCCAGGGCTCCGCCAGATGGGCCCCGGCCGGCACCGGACCGATCCCAACCATCGAGGCGTCGGAGAAATAGCCGAAGGCCTTCAGATGGTTCGCCCGCTCCACCGGGTCGTCCGGGCAGCCGGCGCGGGCCTTGTTCACCAGGCCGTCCCGGATCGCGTCCATCATCGCCTGGTACTCCCCCATCGCATTGACGATGGAGGCCGGCGCATTGCCCCGGCGAAACGACAGCGGCCGGGCCCGCGGCACCTCGCCCAGATTCGGCATCCCGCCCCGCGCCAACCGCTCCAACGGGAAGGGCCCGAGATGCACGGGCCGGCGCGCGTCGGAGAAGAAGCGGATCGGCATGGAAGCTGCCCAAGGGGTTGCGTTGCCGCACGATCATAGGGGGGCGATGCGCCGGGCGGTATCCGAAAGGTGCGATGTCGTGCGGCGGTGACCGGATGCGGGTCGGCGCGCAGCGTGGTCACAGACACCGAGGGAACGGCGCGCCTCACGCGTTCGTGATTTGAGACCCCGGCACCATCCGTCCAGCGTTGCAACGGTCGCGCCCGCTGGCCTCGCAGCCCAGTCAGCCAAGACCCAGACGAACATGTGTTCGAGACGTTGGGCCTTGAGCTTCGCCGCGCCATGACCGGATCGGTCCCCGCCGCGTGCCACGCCCCGTTTCGTGCGATCGAAGGGTGGGGGCAGCGATGCGCGGGCGGACAGTTCTGGCGGCAGGGGGTGTGATCCTGGCGGGAGCGGCGGCGTCGCCGGCCCTGGGGCAGCAATCCGAGATACCCGAGACGGAGACACCTGGCGCAGAGACACCAGGGACTGAGACCCCAGGGACTGAGGCCCCAGCGACCGAGGCCCTGATCCTCGATCCCGTCGTGGTCACCGCCCGCCGGACGGAGGAGTTGCTGGAGGACGTGCCGGGCAGCGTCGTGGTGCTGAGCGACGAGCAGATCGACCGCTCCAATATCGACACCACCGCCGACGTCATCAGCCGGCTGCCCAATGTCAGCTTCACGGAGAACTCGAGCCCCGTGGACCTCGACATCTCGATCCGGGGTGTGAGCAACCAGATCGGCACCTCGGCGAGCGGCCCGACCAACGGGATCTTCCTCAACGGCGTCCTGCTCAACCCGTCGGGCGCCACCACCGGCATCAACGCGACCACGGTGGATCTGGAGCGGGTGGAGACCATCCTCGGCCCCCAGGGCACCGCCTTTGGCCGCGGCACGATCGGCGGGGCCATCAACTTCGTCACCAAGAAGCCGACGGATACGGTCGAGGGGTCCCTCGATCTCGAGGTCGGCTCCTTTCCCGACGGCCAGGCCACCGCGATCTTCAACGCGCCGCTTCTGGAGGACGGCCTGCTGTCGGCCCGGCTCGTCGCCTTCGGCGGGGCGACCGACGGCTTCGTGGAGTTCGCGCCGGGCTCGGAGGTCGACACGGTGGGCGGGGAAAATGTGGGGGTGCGCTTCAGCCTGCGCTCCCGCCCGACGGAGCGTTTGACGTTGGACGGCTCGGTCTCCTTCGACCGGACGGAGTTCGACGGCCCGAACTCCGCGACCATCACCTCGGTCGCGGCGGGCAACCCGATCTCCGGCGCGTCGTTCGAGGGTGAGAACGCGCTCGAACGCAGCCTGATCACCGGCGAGATCACCTACGACTTCGACATCGGCACGCTGATCTCACGCTCCTCCTTCTTTCAGACCGATGTCGAGACGCTCGACGACAGCGACTTCACCGCCTTGGATTTCACCGTCGGCACCGGGTTGCTGGATGAGCAGGCGATCTCGCAAGAGTTGCGGTTCCAAAGCCGTGACATCGACCTGCCCCGTCGGTTCGGCAGCGTGGCCGTCAACGTCGGCACCAGCGTCAGCTTCAACGACTTTTCACTGACCAGCGTGATCGACCCCGGCCCCGATGCCTTCGCCATCATCGGCGAGGATATCCTGGGCTTCCCGCTGCCCGACGACGGCAGCACCGTCACCACGATCGCCGATCAGGAGGTCTTCAACTTCGGCATCTTCGGCGATGTGCGCTGGCGACCGATCCCGCGGCTGGAGATCGCGGCGGGCGCGCGCTTCAACCTCGACCGGGTGAGCGAGACGGGGGAGACCATCGCCACCGGCCTCTCCGCCGTCGCCTTCCCGCCGGTGCCGTTCGCCAGCGGTGAGGAGAGCTTTACCGCCGTTACCCCCAACGCCTCGATCAAGTACGACTGGACCGACGATTTCTCCACCTATCTGTCGTTCTCCACCGGCTTCCGGGCGGGTGGCTTCACCACGTCGGTCGGCGGCTTCAGTTCGTTCGATGAGGAGCGGGCCCGCTCCGTCGAGGGCGGCTTTCGCGCCCGCTTCTTCGACGGCCGTCTGGCAGTGAGCGGCAGCGGCTACTTCCTCGACTACGACGACATCCAGGTCTCGACGGTCGAGGTCGTGGGGCCGGCCGCCGTCTTCACCATCGACAACGCCGCCTCGGCCCGCTCTGTCGGCAGTGAGATCGCGATCGCCGCGGCGCCGATCGACGGCCTGCGGATCGACGCGGTGATGGGATTGAACTTCTCCACCTTCACCGATTTCGCCGACTCGCCCTTCGGCGATCTGACCGGCACGCGCCTGCCGAACGCGCCGGTCCACACCTTCTCCATCACCGCCGACTATCAGCATCCGGAGGAGCTGCTGCCCGGCCTCGATGGCTTTGCCCGGGTCGAGTACAACTTCCGCAGCAGCTTCGCCAACCTGCTCGACCCCGATCTCGTGACCTTCGACGGCTTCGACGTGCTCACCTTCCGCGCGGGACTGCGGGGCGAGCGGGTCGAGGTCGAGGCGTTCGTGGAGAACGCGCTGGACGAGGTCTTCGCCACCGGCTCGACCTCGCTGGTCGCGGCCGGGTTGGTGGGCGCCCCGGTCAACGTCGATGTCGGCGCCACGCGCCGCTTCGGCCTCCGCGCGAAACTGTTGTTCTGAGGGGGCCCGCGCCGACGGCGGGGCAAGGGAAAGGGACGGTGCCATGATCGACCGACGGACGTTTGCCACCACCGCCGGGCTCACCCTCGGCCTCGGCCTGCCGGGTGCAGCGCAGACCACGGCGCCAGAGGATCCGGCGACGGCTCTGGTGCTCGACCCCGTCGTGGTCACCGCCCGCCGGACCGAGGAGCTGTTGGAGGACGTGCCGGGCAGCGTCGTCGTGATCACGGGGGAGGAGTTCGAGCGCTCCAACCTCACCGACACCACCTCGGTGGTGGAGCGGCTGCCCAACGTGACCTTCACCGAGTCCGCCAGCCCGATCGACCTCAACGTCTCGATCCGCGGCATCACCAATCTGATCGGCACGGGCGCCAGCGGGCCGACCAACGGTATCTTCGTCGATGGCGTGCTGCTGAACCCGACCGGCGGCACCTCCGGCATCAACAGCACGCTCGTCGATCTGGAGCGGGTGGAGGCCGCCCTCGGCCCGCAAGGGACCGCCTTTGGTCGCGGCACGATCGGCGGGGCGATCAACTTCGTCACCAAGAAGCCCACCGACGAGTTCGAGACGATCCTCAACCTCGAAGTGGGCTCCTACCCCGACGGCGACGCCCAGGCGATCTTCAACGCGCCGATCCTCGACGACGGCCTGCTCTCGGCCCGGCTCGTGGCTTTCGGCGGCGCCAACGACGGCTTCATCGAGTTTCCCCCGGGCAACGAACCCGACACCGTGGGCCGGGACAATGTCGGCGTGCGCCTCAGCCTGCGCTCCCGCCCGACGGAGCGCTTGACGCTGGACGGCTCGATCTCCTTCGACCGGACGGAGTTCGACGGCTCGAACTCGGCTACCATCACCAGCGTGGAAGCCGGCAATCCAATCTCCGGCGGTGATTTCGTCGAAGAGAACTCCCTCGAGCGGATCCTGATCGCGGTCGATGGCACCTACGATTTCGACATCGGCACTCTGCGCTCGAAGACCTCGTTCTATCAGACCGACGTCTTCACGTTCGACGACACGGATTTCACCGGCGCCGACTTCGCCATCGGCACCGGGATCCTGGCCGAGCAGGCGATCGCACAGGAGGTACGGTTTGAAAGCCGGGCGTTCGACCTGCCGGCCACGGCTGGCGAGTTTGCCTTTAACGTCGGCACGAGCTTCAGCTTCAACGACTTCGCCGTGGCGAGCATTCTCGATCCGGGGGCGGACGCCTTCGCGCTCATCGGCGAGGAGCTGATCGGCATCCCGTTGCCCGACGACGGCAGCACCTCGACCCTCAGCTCCGAGCAGGAGGTCTTTAACTTCGGGCTTTTCGGCGATGTGCGCTGGAGGCCAGTCCCGAAACTGGAGATCGCGGCCGGCGCCCGCTTCAACTTCGACCGAGTGACCGAAAGCGGAGAGACCGTCTCGACCGGCCTGTCGGCCTTCGTGTTCCCCAACGTTCCGTTCGAGAGCGGAGAGGAGAGTTTTACCGCCGTCACTCCGAACGCCTCGATCAAGTATGACTGGAGCGACGATTTCTCCACCTACTTCGCCTTCTCCACCGGCTTCCGCGCCGGGGGCTTTACGGCCTCCGTCGCCGGTTTCGATTCCTTCGACGAGGAGCGTGTGCGATCGTTCGAGGCGGGCTTTCGCGCGCGCTTCTTCGACGGCCGGCTGGCGATCTCAGGCAGCGGCTATCTGCTGGACTACGAGGACATCCAGGTCTCGATCTCCGAAGTCGTCGACTTAGTGACAGTGCTGACCGTCGATAACGCCGCCTCCGCCCGCAGCGTCGGCAGCGAGATCGGCATCGCTGCCGCCCCGATCGACGGCCTCAGGATCGACGCGCAGATGGGCCTCAACTTCTCCAAGTTCACCGACTTCACCGACTCGCCCTTCGGCGATCTGACCGGTACCCGTCTACCGGCCGCGCCGGTGCACACATTGAGCGTAACGGCGGACTATCAGCACCCCCAGGACCTGCTGCCGGGCATCCAGGGCTTCGTCCGGGCGGAGTACACATTCCGCAGCAGCTTCGCCAATCTGCTCGACCCCGATCTGCTGACCTTCGATGGCTTCGACGTGCTGACCTTCCGCACGGGTATTCGGGGCGAGCGGGTGGAGCTCGAAGCATTCGTCGAGAACGCGCTGGACTCGGTCTTTCCCACCGGCTCCACCTCCCTCGTCGCGGCCGGTCTGGTGGGGGCCCCGGTCAACGTGGACGTCGGCCCGACCCGGCGTTTCGGGCTGCGGGCAAAGCTGCTGTTTTGAGCTTTGGCCCGACAGTCACCGCAGCCGCGCACGTGATCACAGAAAGGCGGCCAAAGGGCCCGGAACGCTGCGCGGGAAGACGCCGCACCCCCCTTGGCTTGACGTTCGATCACATTTCCCTGACTAAATTCGTCGAACTTCGGCGCTGTGGTCTATATGGCTGGGCAGGGGGTGGGGTGCCCCCTATCAGAAGACTTCGCAGAAGGACGGCTCGGGCGATCATGCGCAACGCACTTCAATCGGCGACGCGCGCCATCGAGGCGCGACCGACGCTGATGCGCTGGATCCTCGGCGGGCCGGGGGCGTTGATCCTCGCCGTCATGGTGACGTCGGCCATGCCGGTCTGGTTTCCTGCCGGCGCGGCGCAGCTCAACCACATCGCCTTTCCGATCCTGCTGTTCCCGGCAATCTGGGCCGTGCCGTTCTTCTACGTCGCGCTTGAGGGCAACATGGTGCGCTGTACCCTGGTCATGGGCGCGGCGATCCTGGCCCATGGCCTGTTGATCGCATCGGCCTTTACGGGAGGGTAGGAGCAGGCGTGTTCAAGCTGTCGCAGACGCGGACCAAGCGCCTTTTTGCCATCCACGGCTGGTCGGGCACGGTGCTGGGGCTGCTGCTTTACGCCGTGGTGCTGACCGGCGCAATTGCCGTCTTCGCCCATGAGATCGGCGCCTGGTCGAAGGGCGGCGCGCCGCAGCCCGATGGGATCTCGACCCTGGTGCATCGCCATGTCGAGCGATTGGCCGATCAGGTCGACCCGATCTACCACGAAGAAGTGCGCGTGGTGAACGACAGCTCCGGCACCCTCCGGATCAGCTTCACCACTCAAAGGCCCTACGCCGAGAACGGTCTGCCGCAACCGCAGGGCCACTATTTCTTCGTCTCTCGCGAGACCGGCGAAGTGGTGGAGGAGCGCTACGGCTTCATCTCCGAGGTCTTCTCCACCGACAGGGGCGAAGCGCTCGAGGACTTCCTGGTCGATCTGCACGTGCGCCTGTCCGTGCCGGAGCCATGGGGCCTGCTGCTCACCGGCATTCTCGGCATGTCGATGCTGGTCGCCTCGGTCTCCGGCCTGATCATGCACCGGCACCTGATCCGCGACCTTTTCACCGCGCCGCGGGGCAAGGGCATGCTGTCGGACAAGCGCGACACCCACATCCTGGCCGCCGTCTGGGGCCTGCCCTTCAGCATCCTCCTGGCCTTCACGGGCGCCTTCTTCAGCTTCGCGATCTCGCTCGGCCTGCCGTTGGTCGCGATGGTGGCCTTCGGTGGCGACCAGCAGGCGCTGGCGGAGTCCGTGATCGGGCTGGAGGCGCCGGTCGATCCGACGCCCACGCCCCTGGCGAGCCTCGACTACATCGTGGTCGACTCGACCGCCCGCTCCGGCAACCCGCCGTCCTCCCTGTCCATCAGCCATTTCGGAACGGCGAGCGCCGAGGTCACCGCCTTCCACCGGGCCGCCGACGGCAGCCTGACCGGCGACTCCAACATCTTCAACGGTGTGACCCGGGCGTTCGAGGGCGAGCGGCCGCTCTTCGGCCAGGTGCCCTCGGCCGGTGCCGCCGCCCTCTCGCTGATGGGGCCGCTGCATTTCGGCAGTTTCGCCGGGCTCGCCTCCAAGACCGTGTGGCTCGCCATGGGGCTGGCCATGTCCTATGTGATCGCAACCGGCATGCTGCTCTGGGTGAATCGGCGTGCCGAGGCGCCGCTCTGGCGGCACTTCGCCCGGGCGGTGCGGATCACCGTCTGGGGCCTGCCATTGGCCCTGCTCGGCTCGGCCGTCGCCTTCTTCATCACGCTGCCGGCGGGCGATCCGCTTTGGTGGACACCGGCGGGCTTCCTGATCGCCTCCGCCATCGCGATCTGGATGGGGCTGGGGGAGCGTGATCCGACGCCGCGCTACCGGGTGGCCGGCGCCATCCTCTGCCTCGGCCTGCCGCTTCTCCGCCACATCACCGGCGGCACGAGTTGGAGCGAGGCGATCCTGATCGGCAATGCCGAGGTGCTGACCATCGACCTGCTGCTGCTCTTCGCCGGCGCCTGGCTCTGGCTCGGCGATGCCCGGCCGCGGGTGCGCAACACTGTCCGCGTGCTGGAGCCGGCGGAATGACCGCGGCGCTCTCGATCCTCGCGCTCACGGTCACCGGCGCCGGCCTGGTCTATCTCTGGGCCACCAACGCCAAGCGTCGCCGTGTCTTCGGCGTGCCGAGGCTCGAGCGGCGGCCATGGTTCTGGCCGGCTCGCCTGGCCGTTTGGCTGCCCGGTCTGGTGCTAATCGGCGCGGGTGATGTCGCCGCCCTTGTGGTCTGGCTCGGCGGTCTGACGGTGCTCGGCTGGGGCATCGCCTGCCTCACCCCCGGCCGTCTCGAGGCCGCCCAGGCCTTTGCCGCCCGTTTGCAGGCCAAGGCCACGCGCCAGGCCGCCCCGATCCTCACCCGCGGCACGGCGCTGATTTCCCGTGCCCGCCAGCTGATCCCCGCGCTGCCCCGCCGCAGCAGCGGTTCCGCCAGCGCCCTGCGTGTCCGTGATGCCCGCATCGAAGAGCTGGAGGCGCGGGTTGCGCGCCTTGAAGAGTTGCTCGATGCGCAGGAGGAGGCACGCCCCCACCACCCCCAACTCGCGCTTGCAAGGAGCCGCTGATGAGATCTGCTTTCTTGACCGCCGCAGCCGCCCTGGCGCTCTTCGCTCTATCCGGAACCGGTTATGCCCAGGACGGGGACGGCAAGCTGACCGTCGAGCTCAACAAGCTGGAGCCCCAGGGCACCGCCTGCCAGGCCTATATCGTCCTGCAGAACGGGACGGAGGCAGCCTATGACGAGTTGGCGTTGGATCTGGTGATGTTCGATACCGACGGCGTCATCGCCCGGCGTCTGGCCGTCGACATGGCGCCGCTTCGCGCCGGGCGGACCAGCGTGAAGGTCTTCGCCGTCGACGGTCTGGCCTGCGATGGCATCAGCCGGATCCTGATCAACGACGTGCTGAGCTGCGTCCCCACGGGCGAGGCGGAGGGTCAGGCTGATTGCGTCGGCTTGATCGAGACGACCTCGCGCGCATCGGCCGAACTCATAAACTGAGGAGCCAGCGATGGCTGACGAACTCGAACCCGGCGCCGGCGGGGAAATCGCGCCCGCGGGCGGCAGTGCCGAGACGACGCCGGACAGCGCCGCCGCCCCGACCGACGGCGGAGCCGAAGGCACCGCCATCCAAGGCGACGCGGCGGCGGCACCCGCGACCGGCGGCGGAGCGGATGCGGCGCAGACCGGTCTGGCGACGGACGCCGCAGGGGCCGATCCCACGGCAGCGGCGGCGCTGGACGCCGCAGCGGCAGATCCGACGACCCGGGTGCTGACGGCCCTGGCCGACGCGGTCGAGGTGGCAGAGGCCGGCGGCCCCGTCGTCGTCCTGCTCGCCGCCCTCTCGGTCTTCGCCCTCGCCATCATCGTCGCCAAGTTCTGGCAGTTCCAGGCCAGCCGCGTCGGCCGCGGCCGCGCCGCGCGGGAGGCCGTGCGCCTGTTCCGCGCGGGCCAGCCGGAAGAGGCGCTCGCCGTGGCGGAGCAAAGCCGCAACCCCGCCGCCGCCGTCATTGCCTCGGCCATCGACGACAAGATCCGGGGCGTGCCCGAGGCACGGATCCGCGAGGATGCGTTCCGCGAGGCCTCCCTCCGTATCGAGGCCCTGCGCGGCTGGATGCGGCCGATGGAGGTCATCGCCTCCCTCGCCCCCCTGCTCGGCCTCTTCGGCACGGTGCTCGGCATGATCGAGGCGTTCTCACAGCTCGAGGCCGCCGGCAGCCAGGTCGATCCCGCCATCCTCTCCGGCGGGATCTGGGAGGCGCTGCTGACCACCGCCGTCGGCCTTGCCGTCGCCATCCCGGTGGTCGCCGCCGTCAACTGGTTCGAGCGCCGGATCGAACGGCTAGAGCATCATATCGACACCGGCCTTGCCGGCCTCTTCGCCGTCGATTGGCCCGAGGGCCGCCTCGCAGAGGTGACCGACAACGAACGGAGGGCGAGCGTTGTTGCCCATGGCTTCCAACCCGCCACGGCTGGCGAATAGGGCGAAGAAGCGGCTCAGGATCTCCATCACGCCGCTGATCGACGTGGTGTTCATCCTGCTGATCTTCTTCATGCTGGCCTCGAGCTTCCTCGACTGGCGCTCGATCCGGCTGTCGGCCGCCGGCACTCCGGGCGCCAGCGCTGGGGTCGAGGGCTCGCTGCTGGTCGATCTGACCGAGGCGGGGCCGCGGCTGTCGGGTGAGACCATGTCGCTCGAACGGCTGTCGGGCGAGATCGCCGCGCGGCTCGAGGCGAAGCCGGATCAGCGCATCCTGGTGCGCCCCACCCCGGCCGTCGACATGCAGCGCATGGTGCGCCTGCTCGACACCCTGTCGGCCGCCGGGGCCCGCGACATCGCCCTGATGCCGGGGCGGTCATGAGACGCTGGATCGTACGGAGCGCGTCATGAGACGCTGGGGCACAAGCGTCGGCCGATCGCGGCGTCAGCGCGACGATGACGAGGATCGGATCCTGCCGCTCATCAACATCGTCTTCCTGCTGCTGATCTTCTTCATGGTGGTCGGCCGTCTCTCGGCCGGCGATCCGTTCGAGATCCAGCCGCCCTATTCCAGAAGCAACGGCGCCCCGGCCAATGAACCGACTTTGGTCTCGATCGGCGAGGACGGACAGCTGGCGCTGAACGGTGCCCTGATCGCGGAGGACGCGCTGCTCGCCCAGGTCGGCCAACTGAACGTGCCCGAGATCCGGATCAAGAGCGACGGCCGGGTCGAGGCCCTGCGCGTCGTCGCCTTGATGAACCAGTTCCGCGCCCTCGGCATCCAGTCAGTGCGGCTGATGACGGTGCCCGACATGAGCGGCTCGGACACCGGCGGTGCGCTGGCGGGGGTCGCGAACTGATGGAACTCGGGCGGCGCCATATCTTCGGGGCGACGATTTTTGCCATCGTCGTGCACCTGGCGGTCGCGGCCGCGGTGTTCTGGACGCCGCTCACCAGCGGGGCGACCGGGGCAGGCGTCGGCGGGCTCGACATCTCCCTCGGCGCCGCCGGCGGCGCCCCAGGTCTGACAGAGCCGTTGGTGCCGCAACAGGTCCTGCAGGAGCAGGCGGAACGGGCAGAGGAAGAGGATATCCCCGAACCGACCGAGACCGCCGAGCCGACCGAGACGGAGGTCGCCCCGCCCGAACAGACCGAGGTGGCGGACGTAGAGTCCCCGGAAGAGGCCGAGGTCGAGCCGATCGCCGAGGAAACCCCGCCCGACGTGATCGAGGAGGCCGAGCTCGACCCGGTGACGGAAGAAGCCCCGCCGGAGCTCCTCCAGGAGCCCACGGCCGAGCCCGTGACCGCCGAGACGGCCGAGCTGACGCCGGTCGAGGACATCGAGCCGGTGCTGACAGAGCCCGAGCCGATCGAGCCTCAGGAGACGCCGGAGGAGGTCGAGACCGCCAGCGTACAGCCGGAAGAGGTCGAGCCCCCCGAGGTGACGGAGGCCGAGACGGTCGACGGCACCGTCTCCCGCCGCCCGCGCGCCCGCCCTCGGGAGTTCGAGGTGCCGGAGCGCCAGCAGGCACAGCCCCAGCCCCAGCCCGAACCGGAGCCCCGGCGCCGACCGGCAGAGACCGCCAGCAGCTCCGGCGAGGACGCCGACGAAGAGAGCACCAACCGCGGCCAAGGCACCGCCAACAATGCCGGCGATGCAAGGGAAAATACCGGGGACTCCAATGCCAACAGCGCCGGCGGCAATCCCGGGGCAAAGCGCGACTACGCCGCCCGCATCCAGGCGATCCTGGCGCAGAACAAGCGCTATCCCCGCCGTGCGCAATCGCGCCGGCAGGAGGGGACGGGCCAGCTCTACTTCGTGGTGCGGGCGGACGGCGCGGTCTCGGGCATCCGGCTGCAAAGCAGCTCCGGCCACGCCATCCTGGATGACGAGATCCTGGCGATCCTGCGCCGGGTGGGGGCGCTGCCGCCGTTCCCGGCGGATCTCGGGGTCCCACAGCTCGAACTCGTGGTGCCGATCACCTTCGATCTGCGCTAGGCGTTGGCCCTTCCGGTCAGCCGCGCGCCATCAACCGGGCGCGGGCCGGATAATCTGCCCGCCGAGGGTCTCGATCACCGAGCGGGCGTCGTAGGCGCTGTCGGCGTCGTCGGGCTTTTCACCCTCGAAGACCAGAATGTTTGCGAACGCCTCATAGCGGGTGATCGGCCGCGTCGTGGTGGTGGAGAAATCGCCGAAGAAGCCGCCGCGAAAGCCTGAGCGGAAGAACCGGCCGCCGCCGAACCCGCCCCGGCCGAAGCCGTTGGTGGTGGAGCGGAAGCTGGTCTCGGCCTCCGTATCGCTGTCGGCGATGCGGAACCAGTCGTGCCCCGTGGCGAGCGTGACCTCAGCCGCACGGAACAGCAGATAGGTCTCCACCGTATCGCGTGAGGTCTGGGTATTGCCGGAGAAGCTGACGCGATAGCGGTTCTCCTCCAGCGCCTTGTTGGCGTAGCCGTCGCGCTTTTCGACCGGGGCGTAGGGCGTGGGCTCCACGCAGGCCGTGAGCGTCGTTGCCACAACGGCGATGGCCAATGCGCTCCGAAAAGGTCTTTGTGGCATGGGGTGCCTCCAAACGGGCTTGGCCTCAGCGTAGCAAAGCGCCCTGCGCCGCGCCAAGGGAATTGCGCCGACCGGGCGATGTCGGGGCGGGCCGGGCGATCACGATCGCCGTGATCGGTGCCTAGCGAGGGCGGCGGGGGCTCAGATCGGAGGCCGCAGAGTGCCCCGTTCGATCAGATGGCAGGGGAAGAGCTGCGCCTCCGGCACCCGGTCGGGATCGTCCAGCATGGCGACGACGCAGGCGATGGAGCCGTCGATGATCTGGCGGATCGGCTGGTGGATGGTCGTGAGGTCGATATTGGCCCAGCCCGCCATCTCCATGTCATTCAGGCCCATCAATCCGATATCGCCGGGCACGTCCAGGCCGGCCGATTGCACGGCGCTGAGCGCACCGATGGAGAGGACATCGTCACCGCAGAAATAGGCCTCCGCCGGGTCGGCCGCGAGCAGCCGCAGCATCTCTGCCCGGCCGGCATCGAAGGAATAGGCGCGGGCGAAACTGTGGGAGAGGGCGAGGCCCGGCGCCTCCGCCAGCGCTTCGCGAAAGCCGAGCAGGCGATCCTGGGTCGAGGTCGCATCGGCCGGCCCGCCGAGAAAGCCGATCCGCCGGTAGCCGCGGGCAACGAGGGTGCGCGCCGCCATCCGCCCGCACTCCACATTGTCGATGCCGACCACGTGCACGTCGGGCCGCTCGGCAAACCGGCCGAAGGAATGCACCACCGGCATCCGTGCATCGCGAAACGCCTTGGCGAACTCGGGCGACAGGGTCGAGGAGGCGACGATCACGCCGTCGACGGAGTATTGCCTCAACAGCCGGACGGAATTGGCCGGATCGGTCTCGTCGGTGAGGTTGATCAGGAGCGGGCGCAGACCCCGGTTCTGCAGGGCCCGGGTGAACAGATCGAAGATCTCGAGAAAGATCGGGTTGTGAAAGTTGTTGGAGATCAGCCCAATCAGCTTGGTCCGTCCGGTCGTCAGGCTCGAGGCGAGCGCATTGGGGTGGTAGCCCAACACCTCCGCCGCCTCCTCCACCTTGCGCCTGGTCTTGGCGGAGACCGAGGCGCCCTCGGTAAAGGTGCGCGACACGGCGGAGCGCGAGACCCCGGCGAGCTTGGCCACATCCTTCAGCGTCACGTTCATCGGCCCAGCATAGGGGGATCGGTGCGGCGATCGCCAGGGCAATTTGCAACCGGTTGCAAAAATCGGCCGTCTGTGCTTTCCTGATCCGGAAGAGGCGGCCAACCGCCCGCGTATTCGCGACACAACTCGCCAGGGAGGATCGAATGAAATCCGTCATTGCATCTCTTGCCATCGGCGCCGCCGCGCTGACGGCGCCGGTCGCGGTCTGGGCCGACGGCCACGGCGCGCTGCGCTACGTGCTGGTCAGCCACGCCCCCGACAGCGACAGCTGGTGGAACACCGTCAAGAACAGCATCGCGCTAGCGAGCGACCAGATGGGGGTGGAGGTCGAGTACCGCAATCCGCCCACCGGCGACATCGCCGACATGGCCCGGATCATCGAGCAGGCGGCGGCGAGCGGCCCGAACGGCATCATCACGACGCTCGCCGACTACGACGTGCTGCGCGGCCCGATTGAGGATGCGGTGGCCTCCGGCGTCGACGTCATCATCATGAACACCGGCACGGCCGAACAGGCGCGCGAGATCGGCGCGCTGATGTATGTGGGCCAGCCCGAATATGACGCGGGCTATGCCGCGGGGCTGCGGGCCAAGGGCGACGGCATCGGATCTTTCCTCTGCGTCAACCACACGATCCAGCAGCCCTCACTGGTCGAGCGCTGCCGCGGCTTTGCCGACGGGCTCGGCGTCGAGCTTGGCGATGCGATGCTCGACAGCGGCACCGACCCGGCAGAGGTTAAGAACAAGGTGCTCGCCTACCTCTCCGCCAATCCCGAGACCGAAGCGATCCTGACCCTCGGCCCGGTCTCCGCCGATCCCACGATCCAGGCGCTCGAGGAAAACGGCATGGCGGGCGAGATCTACTTCGGCACCTTCGATCTGGGCGCCGAGATCGTGAAGGCGATCCAGGCCGACGTGATCCAGTGGGGCATCGACCAGCAGCCCTTCCTGCAAGCCTACATGCCGGTGGTGATCATGGCGAACTACCACCGCTACGGCGTGCTGCCGGGCAACAACATCAACTCCGGCCCGGGCTTCGTCACCAAGGACGCGCTCGAGCTGGTGGAGGAGTTCGCGGGCGAATACCGCTGAACCCCGCCTGACATTTCCGGGCGGGCGGCCCACGGATCGCCCGCCCCGACGGATCCCGCGACCGACCCCGTGACGGATCCTGCGACGGAGGCTGCCATGTCAGAGGCCGCGCAATCCGCACCCCCGACGGACGAGAGGATCAAGGCCGTCCCGGTCTGGCGCCGGGCGCTTATCCGGCCGGAGCTCGGCGGCATGTGCGGCGCCGTCCTGGTCTTCACCTTCTTCCTGCTGACCGCGCTCGACAGCGGCATGTTCAACATCCAGGGGGTGATGAACTGGTCCACGGTCTCGGCCCAGTTCATGATCATCGCCGTGGGGGCGTGCCTGCTGATGATCGCGGGGGAATTCGACCTCTCCGTCGGCTCGATGATCGGCTTTTCCGGCATGATGATCGCCATCTTCGCGGTCACCCTCGGCTGGCCGGTCTGGATGGCGATCATCGTGACCTTCGCCATGGCGCTCGCCATCGGGGCGCTGAACGGCTTCATCGTCGTGCGCACCGGCCTGCCGAGCTTCATCGTGACGCTCGCCTTCCTCTTCATCCTGCGCGGCTTCACGATCTATCTGCCCCAGACGATCGAGCGGAAGACCATCATCGGCGGGGTGACGGACGTGGCGGCGGGCGACTGGCTGGCGCCGATCTTCGGCGGCAAGATCCTGACCGGCCTCTTCACCTGGCTGGGCGAGGCCGGCTGGATCGCGACGTTCGAGCGGGGGACGCGGGCCGGCCAGCCGGTGGTCGACGGCATCCCGATGCTGATCGTCTGGGCCATCGCCCTGGTGATCTTCGGCCACATCCTCCTCACCCGCACCCGCTTCGGCAATTGGATCTTCGCAAGCGGCGGCGACGCCCAGGCGGCGCGCTATGTCGGGGTGCCGGTCAACCGGGTGAAGATCCTGATGTTCATGTTCACGGCCTTTTGCGCCACGGTCTTCGCCACCTGCCAAGTGATGGAGTTCGGCTCCGCCGGCGCCGACCGCGGCCTGTTGAAGGAGTTCGAGGCGATCATCGCGGTGGTGATCGGCGGCGCGCTGCTGACCGGAGGCTACGGCTCCGTCATCGGCGCGGCGCTCGGGGCACTGATCTTCGGGGTGGTGCAGCAGGGCCTGTTCTTCGCCGGCGTCGAAAGCTCGCTCTTCCGGGTGTTCCTCGGGGTCATCCTGCTCTTCGCCGTGATCCTCAATACCTATATCCGCCGCATGATCACCGGGGAGCGCTGAGATGGCCGCCCCGATCATCGAGATGCGCGAGATCGAGAAGCATTTCGGCTCCGTCATCGCGCTCGCCGGCGTCTCCATCGACGTCTTCGCGGGGGAGTGCCATTGCCTGCTCGGCGACAACGGCGCGGGCAAGTCGACCTTCATCAAGACCATGTCGGGGGTGCACAAACCGACCCGGGGGGAGATCGTCTTCGAGGGCCGGCCGATGCACTTCGAGGACCCGCGGGAGGCGATCGCCGCCGGCATCGCCACCGTCTACCAGGATCTGGCGATGATCCCGTTGATGAGCGTCGCGCGGAACTTCTTCATGGGGAACGAGCCACTGCGCCGGATCGCCGGCATCCCGTTCTTCGACCAGGCCTATGCCGACCGGGTGACGATGGAGGAGATGGGCCGGATGGGCATCAACCTCCGCGGTCCCGATCAGGCCGTCGGCACGCTTTCGGGCGGGGAGCGCCAGACCGTCGCCATTGCCCGCGCCGTGCATTTCGGCGCCAAGGTGCTGATCCTGGACGAGCCGACCTCGGCCCTCGGCGTGCGCCAGACCTCGAATGTGCTGGCGACCATCGACAAGGTCCGGAAGCAGGGCATCGCGGTGGTCTTCATCACCCACAACGTGCGCCATGCCCTGGCCGTGGGCGAACGCTTCACCGTGCTCAACCGCGGCCGCACCCTCGGCACTGCCGAGCGGGGCGAGATCACGCCCGACGAACTGCAGGACATGATGGCCGGTGGGCAGGAATTGGCGGAGCTCGAAGGATCCCTCGGCGGCACCGTCTAGGCGGTCGCTTAGCGAAACATCGGCGGGCGGGCGTCCTGCCAGGCGCCGTCGGCCTGGGCCGAGGCGACGGCGGCATGCACCGCGGCCATGGAGCGGAGCCCGTCCTCCGCCCGGGGGTAGAGACCCCCTGCCTCATCCCGGATCGCTTCGGCCAGATCGACGTAGATGTTGGCGACCGCCATCGGAAAGCCCTCGGGCGAGCCGATGACGACGCGGGAAAGGCGCGCCGCGTCCGCGCTGATGCCCGCCTCCCCCTTCTCCAGGATCTCCGTCCGGCCGCCGAGGCGCTGCCAGTAGACCTGGTTCGGCTGCTCCTGCGCCCAGCGAAGGCCGCCGGTCTCGCCGTAGATCTGGATGTCGAGCCCGTGCTGCCGACCGATGGCCACCGTGGAGGTCCAGAGCCGGCCGACGACCCCACCCTCTGTCCGGAAATTCACCATCGCGTCGTCTTCGAGCTCCCTTCCGGGCACGCAGGAGGCGAAGTCGGCCGAGAGCCGCGCAACCTCGTCGCCCAGGATGAAGCTCGCCAGATGCAGCGCGTGGATGCCGCAATCGGCCATTTGGCCGGACACGCCGGCCTGGGCCGGGTCGTAGCGCCAGCGCACCCGGGGATTGTCCTGGTCCGCCGCATCGGCGTGGTGGCCGTGGCTGAAATTGGCGACCACAAGCCGGATGCGCCCAAGCTCACCCGCTGCCACCATCGCCCGCATCTGGCGTACCATCGGATAGGCGGAGTAGCAGTAGTTCACCGCGCAGATCCGCCCGGCCTGGGCGGCGAGATGGACGATCTCCTCCCCCTCCGCCACCGTCATGGTCATCGGCTTTTCGCAGAGGACGTGAAAGCCCGCCTCGAGGAAGGCCTTGGTGATCTCGAAATGGGTGGCGTTCGGCGTGGCCACGGTGACGAGGTCCAGGCGGTCGTCCCGCACCGTCTCCGCCGCCAGCATCTCCCGCCAATCGCCATAGGCCCGGTCGGCGGCGATGCCTAGGCTTTGGGCATAGTCCCGCCCCCTCGCCGCATCCGCATCGAGGGCCCCGGCGACGAAGGCGAAGTGCCCGTCGGCCTGCGCGCCCAGGCGGTGGGCCGGGCCGATCTGGCTGCCTTCACCGCCCCCCACCATGCCCCATCTGAGTTTCGCCATAGGCATCTCCTCACGCAAAACCGATGGAGGCGAGGTAGCGGCGGTTGGCCGTCGCATCCCTCAGCGGATCGGTGCTCGGCAGGGTCGGATCGCAGTCCTGCTCTACCGTGCACCAGCCATCGAACCCGGCCTCGAGCAGGATCTGGCGGACCCGGGGAAAGTCGACGTCGCCGTCGCCGAGATTGCAGAAGATCCCCTGACCGCAGGCCTCGTAGAAGCCCGTACCCTTGGCGATCACATCGGCCTTCACCACCGCGTTGATGTCCTTGAAGTGCATGTAGCTGATCCGATCCACATGCCGCTCCATGAACGCCACCGGGTCGAAACCGGCGTAGGAGTGGTGGCCGGTGTCGAAGCAGATCTTCAGGATGTCCGCATCGACCTCGTCGAGCAGGCGCTCGAGCTCCGGCTCGAAATCCATGAAGCCCGCGGCATGAGCGTGGATGCCGACCGTGAGGCCATATTCCTCCATCCCCATGCGGGCTACGGTGGCGATGCGGTCGCGGAAGGCGGCCCACTCGGCTTCGTCCATCTGTTCCGCCGCATCGGCCCGGCCGGCGGTGGGCGCTCGGCGCGGAGAGATCGAGTCGATCAGCACCAGATGCCGTGCCCCATGGGCCGAGAGCGCCCGGCAGGTGCGGACCGCGCCGTCGCGCACGTCGTCCCACTGCGCAGGATCGTGGAAGGCGCGGAAGACCACGCCGCCGATCAGCTCCAATCCATGCTCGGCCAGGGCATCGGCGACGATCGGCGGATCCTCAGGCATGAAGCCGACGGGGCCGAGCTCGATGCCCCTATAGCCCGCCGCGGCGCAGTCCCGCAGCACATCGCGCCAGTCCGGGTTGCGCGGATCGCCCGCGAACTCCACGCCCCAGGAGCAGGGGGCGTTGCCGATGCGGAGGGTCATGGCCCCACCTCGCTCATCGCCACATCTTGCCACTGCCGGCTCCCATGGGCGCGGCGGGCCGCCTCGATCACCTCCGCCACCGTCAGGCCTTCCTGGAAGGTCGGCCAGACCGGCTCGCCCGTGTGGATCGCCGTGAGGAAATCCCGCGCCTCGATGATGATCTGATCCTGATAGCCGGTGCCGTGGCCCGGACCCTGACAGAAGGCAGCGTAGTCCGGGTGGGCGGGGCCGGTCAGGACCTTCTTGAACCCCCGCTCCGCCTCCGGGCCTTCGGCGCGGTAGAGCCAGAGGGAGTTCTGATCCTCCTGATCGAAGCGGATGGCGCCGCGCGTGCCCACCACCTCATAGGCGTAGCCCATCTTGCGCCCGTGGGCGATGCGGCTGACGAAGAGATGGCCCATGGCGCCGTCGGTGAAGCGGCACATGATCTGGGCCTGGTCGTCGTTCTGCACTGAGATGCCAGCGCGGGTGGCGTGGATCGTCTCGACCTCCGCCATGACAGATGTGATCGGCCCGGCCAGCGCCAGGGCGGCGTTCACGATATGGGGCGCCAGATCGCCCAGGGCGCCGGTCGCGGGCCCCTCCGTCCGCCAGGAGGCCGGCGCGGTCGGATCGGCATAGAAATCCTCCGCATGCTCAGCCCGAAGCCAGGTGATGTCGCCGATCGCACCCTCGGCGATCAGCTGCCGAGCGAATTGCGAGGCGGGGGTGCGGATGTAGTTGAAGCCCACCATGTTGGCCTGACCGGACGCCTGCGCCGCCCTGGCCATCGCGCGCGCATCCTCGATCGAGGCGCCCAGCGGCTTTTCGCAGAAGACCGGCTTGCCAGCGGCGAAAGCGGCCTCCGCGATCTCTCGATGCAGCGCCTGGGGCGTTGCGATGATCACCGCCCCGACGGCGGGATCGCTCACCACCTGGCGCCAGTCGCCCGTCGCCCGGCGAAAGCCGTAGGCGCTGCGGTAGCGCTCCGCCCGCGCCTCCGTCGTCGCGGCGATCAGCTCGAGCCGGGGACGAAGCGGCGTGTCGAAGACCGCGCCCACCGCCGCCATGGCCACCGCATGGGCCTTGCCCATGTAGCCGCCACCCACCAAGCCGATGCCGATTTCTGCCACGCGCTGCGCATCCAAAAAGCAATTGCAACCGGTTGCAAGTCGAGTATCCTCGGCGCTGCGGTTTGGCAATGACCAATCGGCCTGGAGCGCACCCCGCCGCCAGGGAGGATCGCCGACATGTCGGAGGAGACCGTTCGCCTGACGACGGCCCAGGCCATCGTCCGCTGGCTGGATGCCCAGTTCATCGAGATCGACGGCGCGCGCACCCGGATCTGCGGTGGCGGCTTCGGCATCTTCGGCCATGGCAACGTCACCTGCCTCGGCGAGGCGCTTTATGACCATCGCGAGACCTTGCCGCTCTACCGCGGGCAGAACGAGCAGGGCATGGGATTTGCCGCGGCGGCCTATGCGAAGTACCACCTTCGCCGCCGCTTCATGTTCTGCACCGCCTCGGCCGGGCCGGGGACGGCGAACCTGCTGACCGCCTCGGCCCTCGCCCACGCCAACCGATTGCCGCTGCTGATGCTTTGCGGCGACACGTTCCTCACCCGCCTCCCCGATCCGGTGCTGCAGCAGCTCGAGCATTTCGGCAATCCGGCCCTTGGGCTGAACGACGGGTTTCAGGCCGTCACCCGGTATTGGGATCGGATCACCCATCCGGCTCAGGTGCTGCAGTCCCTGCCGGCGGCTCTGGCAATGATGCTCGACCCCGGGGAGTGCGGGCCGGCCTTCCTCGCCCTGCCCCAGGACGTGCAGGGCTGGACCTACGACTACCCGACGGTGTTCTTCGCGCCCCGCATCCACCGCATTCGCCGCCAGACGCCGGATGCGGGGGAGGTGGCAGAAGCCGCAGCGCTCCTCCGCACGGCGGAGCGGCCGGCGATCATCGCCGGCGGCGGGGTGCAGTATTCCGGTGCAGTGGCCGAGCTCACGGCCTTTGCCGAGGCTCACGGTATCCCGGTGCTCGAGACCATCGCGGGGCGGGCCAACCTCCTCGCCAGCCATCCGCTCAACATCGGCCCGGTGGGCGTCACCGGCTCCGACAGCGCCAATGCGGTGGCGGAGGTGGCGGATGTGATCCTTTCGGTGGGCTCGCGGCTCCAAGACTTCACCACCGGCTCCTGGACCGCGTTCGCCAAGGACGCGCGGTTCATCTCGCTGAACGCCGCCCGCCATGACGCGGGCAAGCACATGTCGTTGCCGGTGGTGGGCGACGCCAAGCTGGGGCTCGACGCATTGGCGGCAGCGCTGGGGGATTACCGGGCGCCGGCTTCCTGGACCGCCTTCGCCCAGGCCGAGCGGAAGAATTGGGACGCCTACGTCGCCCAGAACGTGGCGCCGGGGAACCGCCCGAACTCCTACGCCCAGGCGATCGGCGTGGTGAACGCCCTCTGCCATCCCCGCGACCGGATCGTCACGGCCGCAGGCGGCCTGCCGGCGGAGGTCACGGCCAACTGGCGTACCCTCGAGATCGGCACCGTCGACGTGGAGTTCGGCTTTTCTTGCATGGGCTATGAGATCGCTGGCGGCTGGGGTGCGCGCATCGCCCAGGCGGAGGCGGAGCCGGAGCGCGACACCATCGTCTTCGTCGGCGACGGCTCTTACCTCTTGATGAACTCCGACATCTATTCATCTGTTCTAACTAGGAAAAAACTGATCGTCATCGTGCTCGACAACGGCGGCTTCGCGGTCATCAACAAGCTGCAGAACAACACCGGGAACGAGAGCTTCAACAACCTCTTCAGCAACGCGCCGACGATTCCGGAGGCCTTCGCCGTCGACTTCGCCGCCCACGCCGCCGCCATGGGCGCGAAGGCCGAGCACGTGGAGAACGCCGCGGGGCTGGCCGAATCCTTCAAGCGCGCCCAGGCGGTCGAGACCACCAGCGTGATCGTGATGGACGTCGACCCGTATGAGGGCTGGACCGATCAGGGTCATGCCTGGTGGGAGGTCGGCACGCCCCACGCCTCACCCCACGAAAGCGTCCGCGACGCCCATGCGGAGGTGGAGAGCGCCCGGGCCCGCCAGCGCAGGGGCATCTGATGCCACCGGGCCGGGCACCCAGGCCATGAGCCGGCTGCTCGACGGCATTCGGCGCAACCGCTTCGTGGTCTTCGGCCGGGCCGGCATGGACTTCTTCGCCGATCCCCCCGGCACGCGCGCCGAGGAGGCGACGGAGTTCCGCACCGGCCTCGGCGGCTCCTCGGCCAATATCTGCGTCGGCATCTGCAAGTTCGGCGGGGCGGCGGCCCTCGTCACCTCCGTCTCGGACGACGCGGTGGGGCGGTTCTGCTTGAATGCACTCCGCCGCTACGGCGTCGACACCAACCATGTGCGCGCGGTGGGGGGAGAGGCGCGGACCTCGCTTGCCGTCTATGAGAGCGTGATCGACGACTTCCAGCTCGTCATCTACCGCAACGGCGCGGCCGACTTCGAGGTGACGGAGGCGGACGTGGAGGCCGTCGACTACCCCGCCTACGGCGCGGCCGTAGCCACCGGCACAGTGCTGGCCGCCGAACCGTCGCGCAGCGCCACGTTCCACGCCTTTGACCGGGCACGGACAGCCGGCCTGCCTGTGATCCTCGACATAGACTATCGCCCCTATTCCTGGCCCTCGGCCGAGGTGGCGGCCGACGTCCTCTCCCGCGCCGGGGGGCGCGCCGACATGATCGTTGGCAATGACGAGGAGTTCGGCTTCATGGCCGGCGACATGGCCCGCGGCCTGCAGAAGGCCGAGGATCTGGCGAGCACGACGGCCGAGGTGGTGATCTACAAGATGGGCGAGAGGGGCGCGATCACCTTCGCCGAGGGGCGAGAGATCCGCACCGGCATCTACCCGGTCGACGCGGTGAAGCCCAACGGCGCCGGCGACGGCTTCATGGCCGGGCTGCTCTCCGGCCTCGCGAAGGGCCAGGAGATGCGGGAGGCGATCCTGCGGGGTTCCGCCACCGCCGCCATCGTCGTCTCCCAACCGGGCTGCGCCCCGGCCCTGCCAGACGAGGCGGGGCTCGCGGCCTTCCTCGCCCACCATCCCGGCCCGACCGAGGCCTGAGGGAGAAGCGGATGCACATACCCCCCTACGACAACCGCAACGAACCGATCGTCGCCGCCGACAACGAGGTCGTGCCGCTCAACTACTTCAACATCGTGAAGCTTTCCGCGGGCGAGCGGTTCGAGCACGCCGTGCCGGGCTACGAGACCTGCATCGTCCCCGCCACCGGCACGGTGGACGTGGCCGTGGGCGCGTTCGAGGCGAGCGGCCTGGGCGGCCGCGGCACGGATGTCTGGGATGGGGAACCGGAGGGCGTCTACGTCCCCACCGGCGCGACGGCGACGCTCACCTGCCGTTCGGCCGAGGCGGAGATCTTCGTTGCCGGGGCCAAGTTCAACGAGGTGCTGGCACCCTTCGCCGTGCGCGCCAGTGAGCTCGACGTGGTGCAGTACGGCTCCGACGACACGAAAACCCATCGCAAGATCAAGCACATCCTGGGCCAGAACCAGAAGGACCGGGTGGGCCGCCTGCTGGTGAGCGAGCTCTACACCGTCGGCGCCGGCGGCTGGTCGGGCTTTCCGAGCCACAAGCACGACACCGACCGTTTGCCGGAGGAGACGCGCCACGACGAGACCTACAACTTCCGCTTCCGGCCCGACTACGGCTCCGGCGTGCAGATGCTGCAGCGGGTCGATAACGAACCGGGGGACGCCTACCACATCGTGAACGGCTCTACGATCTGCCTCGACCGCGGCTACCATCCCTGCTGCGTGCTGCCGGGGTATGAGATGTACTACTTCACCATCCTCGGCGGGCTGAGCCAGCGGCCCCTGGTGCAGTACTTCCAGCCGACCCATGCCGAGCAGCTGCACACCATTCCCGGCATCATGGACATGGTGGCGAAGTTCAAGTGACGCTGGCGACGCTTCGCGACGTGCTCCAGCCGGCCTTGGAGGGGGGCTACGCCGTCGGCGGCCTGGTCTGCCTGGGGTGGGAGGACGCCCGCGCCTACACCCGCGCGGCGGAGGCGGAGGGAGTGCCGGTGATCCTGCAGGCCGGCCCGTCCTGCCGGGCGCACACACCGATACCGGTCCTCGCCGCGATGTTTCGGAGCCTGGCCGAGGCGGCGGATGTGCCCGTCGTCGCCCATCTCGACCACGGCTACTCCATGGAGGAGTGTCGGGAGGCGATCGCGGCCGGCTTCACCTCCGTGATGTACGACGGCTCGCAAAAGCCGCTTGCCCAGAACATCGAGGAGACGGCAGAGATCGCAGCCCTGGCCCACGCGGCCGGGATCTCCTGCGAGGGCGAGATCGGCTTCGTCGGCTATGCCGAGGGTGCGGCGTCCCGGGGCACGGATCCCGGCGAGGCGGCGCGCTTCGCCCGGGAGAGCGGGGTCGACGCCATGGCGATCTCCGTCGGCAACGTGCATCTGCAAGAGGCGCAGGAGGGTGGTTTGGACGAGGCGCGCCTCCGCGCCATCGAGGCTGTCACCGACCTGCCCCTGGTCATCCACGGCGGCTCCGGCGTGCCCGTCGCGCAGCGCACGGCGCTCGCCCAGGGCTCGGCCGTCTGCAAGTTCAACATCGGCACGGAGCTGCGCATGGCCTTCGGCGCGGCGCTGCGAGAGACCTTGGCGGCCGACCCGGCACGCTTTGACCGGGTGCAGATCCTGCGGGAGGTGGAGACCCCGCTCGAGGCGGCGGCCCGCCGCGTCCTCCGCGCCCTCGGCCCGGCGCGGGCGGAAGCCACCAGGGCTTGACGCCAACCCTTGACGACAGCCCAGCAGCTTGCAATTGCCCGCTGAGCGTTTGTCGAAAGGCCCCATGGTGCAGAGCCCCACCGACACCTCCCAAATGGCGGGACAAGGGTCCTGACCGTCCTCCGCCGCACCGCGGGACGCCTGTCGCCGGGTCGGCGCGGCAATGCGGGGCTGGTCCTGACCTCCGGCGCGCTGGTTGCCGCGGCGCTTTGCCTGCTGCCGATGCTGGCGGTGGCAATCGCGGCAGCGCTCGGCACGACGGAGACCTTCAGCAACCTCGCCGATACGGTGCTCACGCGCTACACGCTCACCACGCTGGCCCTGGTCGTCATGGTCTCCCTCGGCACCGCCGTCATCGGTACCGGGGCGGCTTGGCTGGTGACGATGACGCGCTTCCCGGGCGCACGCATCTTCGAGGTGGCGCTCGCCCTACCCTTCGCCTTTCCGGCCTATGTGCTGGCCTACGCCTACACGGACTTCCTCGACCATCCGGGCGCGGTGCAGACCCTGCTTCGCGATCTGACGGGCTGGGGCCCCCGCGACTATTGGTTTCCGGAGGTGCGGAGCCTCGGGGGCGCGGCGATCATGCTGACGCTGGTCTTCTACCCATACGTCTATCTGCTCACCCGCGCGGCCTTTCTGCAGCAATCCGCGACCGCGCATCTGGCGGCCCGCGCCCTCGGCAAGGGCCCCTGGGCCGCGTTCTGGCGGGTCTCCCTGCCGATGGTGCGGCCGGCGATCGCCGGGGGCGTGCTGCTCGCGGTGATGGAGACCATCGCGGATTTCGGCACGGTCAGCTATTTCGGCGTGCAGACCTTCGCCACCGGGATCTACGCCGCCTGGCTCTCCTTCGCCGATCGCGGGGGGGCGGCGCAGCTGGCGCTCTGCCTCCTCGCCTTCGCGCTGATCCTGGCGGTGTTGGAGCGCCTTCAGCGCGGCGCCGCCCAGCACCATGCGGCCGGCAAACAGATGGAGCGGATGCCGCCCATCACCCTCGAAGGCTGGGAGCGCTGGGGGGCCATGGCGTTCTGCGGCCTGCCGGTCTTCCTCGGCTTTGTGCTGCCGCTGATCCTGCTCGTCGAGATGGGCGTGGGGTCAGAGCAGGATCTGCTCAGCCGGCGCTATGTCGGCTTCATGCGGAACTCCTTCACGCTGGCCGGCATCGCAGCGGTCGCCACGGTAATCGCGGCCCTGCTGATCGCCTTCTTCCAGCGCCTGCAGCCCGGCGCGCTGTCTTCCGGCGCGGCCCATGTCGCGCGGATCGGTTACGCCGTGCCGGGCGGCGTGATCGCCGTCGGCCTGATGGTGCCGTTCGCCGCCCTCGACAACGCGATCGACGCCTTTGCCGAGGCCCGCTTCGGCCTCGACACCGGGTTGCTGTTCACTGGCTCGATCTGGCTGCTGATCGCGGCCTACATGGTGCGGTTCATGGCGATCGCGCTCAACACCTGCGACAGCGGATTGGCGAGCGTGCATCCCAACACTGATGCGGTGGCGCGCACCCTGGGGCAAAACCCCCGGCGCATGGTGCTGCGGGTGCATCTGCCGATCCTGCGGCCGTCGGTGCTGACGGCGCTGCTGATCGTCTTCGTCGATGTCTTGAAGGAGCTGCCGGCGACGCTGATCATGCGGCCGTTCAACTTCGATACCCTGGCGGTGCAGGCCTACCGCCTCGCCTCCGACGAGCGGTTGGAGGGGGCGGCGGTGCCCTCTCTCGTCATCGTCGCCGTGGGATTGCTGCCGGTGATCCTGGTCTGTCGCGCCCTTGGCCGGCGGGCGGAGCTGCACCGACCATAAGAAAACGCCCCCGGCGAACCGGGGGCGTCGAAAGCTCCAGACGAAAGCGGGACTACTCCCAGCCGGCCTCGTTCAGCAGCTGCTGCGCCGCCGGGATGTTCGCGGCGATGGCCGAGGCATCCACGTCGTCGGGCTTGAAGAAGCCGAGCTGCGCGACCGAGGGGCTGAGGCCCACACCCGGCACCGCCGGATACTCGTCATTGCCGGCGGAGAAGTAGACCTGCGCCTGGTCTGAGGCGAGGTACTCCAGGAACCGGATCGCGTTCTCCCGGTTCGGCGCATTGGCCGCAACGCCGCCACCCGACAGGTTCATGTGGGCACCGATGTCGTTCTGGTTCGGGAAGACCCAGCCGATCATGTCGAGGCTGTCCGACAGGCCGTCCACCGGCTTCCGGATCGCACGGCCGAAGTAGTAGGTGTTCGACATCGCGATGTCGCACTCACCCGAGACGATGCCGCGCAGCTGGTCGGTGTCGCCGCCCTGGGGCGCGCGGGCGAAGTTGCCGACCACGGCCGTGGCCCAGTCGCGCACCGCGTCTTCGCCAAGATGCTCGATGAGCGCCGCGGTGATCGTCTGGGTGTAGACGTTGGAGGACGAGCGGATGCAGATCTGCCCGGCATATTTCGGATCGGCCAGGTCCTGGTAGGTGGTCGGCGGATCGCTCACGTCGTTCTTGTCGTAGAACAGGATGCGCGAGCGCTGGGAGAAGCCGAACCACTGGTTGTCGTCGTCCTGCACGTACTCGGGCAGGCGATCCTCCAGCACCGCGGACTCGATCGACTGCAGCAGGCCCATGCCCTTTGCACGCTCCAGGCGCGAGGTGTCGACGGTCAGCAGGATGTCGGCAGGGCTGTTCGCGCCTTCCGCTTCCATCCGGGTCAGCAACTCGTCCGCGTTGCCTTCGATCCGGTTGATGGTGATGCCGGTCTCGGCCTCGAAGTCGGAGTACAGACGCTCATCCGTGTCGTAGTGGCGCGAGGAATAGAGGTTCAGCTCGCCATTGGCGAAGGCGGGCACGCCCGTCAGCGCCACGGCGGCGCCCAGACCCGCCGCCAGCAGGGGGGAGGGCAGTTTAGACATAATCCTCTCCTTGTCGGTGGTTGTTTCTTCTGATGAGCGCGTCACCTACGCGATCAGGCCGCACGGTCAAGCAAAAACTAACAAAATCGCTCGGGTTATTGTGCCGCATGTGATCGCTGCCGTGGATCGGCCCGGCAATCTGTGCCAAGCCTGGGCAGGCGGCTGACGAGGTGGAGGCGGGCCAAGGATGGCACAGGGCTTCGGCACACGGCCCGCGCGCGCGCATTACGACGTGGTCATCGTCGGCGGCGCGATCATGGGCGCCTCGACCGCCTGGTTCCTGACGGAGATGGCGGATTTCGACGGCTCCGTCCTGGTGGTGGAGCGCGACCCGAGCTACGCCATGTGCTCCACCGCCCACACGAACTCCTGCATGCGCCAGCAGTTCTCGACCGAGCTGAACGTGCGGATCTCCCAGTTCGCCGCCGACTTCGTGAAAACCCTGCGCGAACGGATGGGCGGCGATCCCCGGGTGCCGGAGCTGAGGATCCGCAATTTCGGCTACATGTACCTGGCCGATACCAAGGCCTTCGCGGACGTGCTGCGCCGGAACCTCACCGTGCAGCATGCGGCCGGCGCGGCGACGCAGTTGATGACGCCGGAGGAGATCAGCCGCGCCTATCCGTTCTACAACGTCGACGACATCCTCCTCGGCTCGATCAACACCCGCGACGAGGGCTATTGGGACGGCGCCACGGTCTTCGACTGGTGGCGGCGCCAGTCGCGGGAGCGCGGGGTGGAGTACCTGGCCGGCGAGGTCGTGGCGATGACCCGGAACGCCGCCGGCACCCGGATCGAGAATGTGACGCTCGCCTCGGGCGAGGTGATCGGCTGCGGTCAGGTGGTGAACGCCTCCGGCCCCCGCGCCGCGCGCACCGCCGCCATGGCCGGGATCGAGGTGCCGGTCGAGCCGCGCAAGCGCTACACCTGGGTCTTCAAGGCCGAGCGACCGCTCGACCGCGACCTGCCGCTCACCATCGACCCCTCCGGCGTGCATGTGCGCGAAAACGGCGGCGGCACCTACCAGTGCGGCGGCCAGAGCGTGGTCGATCCGGCCGCCGACTACGACGACTTCGCCATGGACCACAGCCTTTGGCAGGACCATGTCTGGCCGACCCTCGCCGCCCGCGTCCCGGCTTTCGAGGCAGTGAAGGTGCAGACCGAGTGGACCGGGCACTACGCCATGAACGTGTTCGACCACAACGCCATCATCGGGCCGCACGACGAGGTGGAGAACTTCGTCTTCCTGAACGGCTTCTCGGGCCACGGCCTGCAGCAATCGCCCGCCATGGGGCGCGGCACGGCGGAGTGGCTGACCTACGGCGCCTACCGCTCCCTCGACCTCTCGCCCTTCAGCTACGGCCGCCTTGTCGCCAACCGGCCGATCCTCGAGAGCGCCGTCATCTGATCCGTCCGCGCGCGCCCCGCGCCCCATCCCGGAGATGCCACGATGAAACGTCTTGTCCTGACCGGCGCCGCCGGGCGCCTCGGCTCTCACCTGCGTGAGCCGCTCACGGCGCTTTGCGAGGAGCTCGTCTCCTCCGACATCGCCGAAGGGTTGGGCCAGCTCTATCCGGGCGAGCGCTACCAGCGGGCCGATCTCGCCGACTACGCGCAGATCCACGACCTGCTCGAGGGCGCGGACATGGTGGTGCATTTCGGCGCGGTCGGGGACGAGGCGCCGTTCGAGACCCTGCTCGGCCCGAACTTCGTCGGCGCCTACAACATCTGGGAGGCCGCCTATCGCCGGGGCGTGCGCCGGGTGGTCTATGCCAGTTCCATCCACGCCGTCGGCATGTATCCACGGCAAGAGCGCATCGGCGTCGACGCACCCCACCGGCCCGACACGTTCTACGGCCTCGCCAAGTGCTTCGCCGAGGATCTGGGGCGGATGTATTGGGAGAAGCGGGGCGTGGAGGCGGTCTGCCTCCGCATCCTGTCCTGCGCCCAGGTGACGAGCACCCGGGCCCTCGGCACCTGGCTGAGCTACGACGACCTGATCCAGCTCGTCACCCGGGCGATCGACACGCCGACCACCGGCTTTGCGGTGATCTACGGCGTGTCAAACAACGACCGGGCGCCGGTCGACAATTCCGGCGCGGCCTTCCTCGGCTACCGGCCGAAGGACAATGCCGAGCAGTTCGCCGAGGCGCTGCTGGCGGAGGCGCCCACGCCCGATCCCACCGATCCGGCGCAGATGTACCATGGCGGCCCCTTCGCCTCCGTCGATCTCGGCGAAAGCGGGCTCGCCCAGATGGACATCGTCGACGATCGAAAGGTGACGTGAGCGCAAACGGACACATGCCGGAGCCCGCCCGGGCGACGGTGCCATGGATATTTGAACCACTGCGAAAGGCTGGTGGGCTTTCTTGCTGGCTCAAATATCCCCGCCGGAGGCATTCGCCTTTTGTTGCAATGCCCCCCTCAGTCGGGATCGGCCCGGGCGATGGCACGGATCTCGACCAGGGCCCCGGGGCGGCGAAGGCCCGCGACCTCGACCGCCGTCCAGGCCGGAAAGGGCGCCGTCAGCAGCTCCAGTCGCACCGCGTCGAAGCAGTCGAAATGCGTGCGCAGGCCGACATGGTAGCTGGTCATCTCCACGAGGGCATCGAGCGCCAGACCCGCCTCTTCCAGCACCAGTTGGATCTTCTCGAAGGCGGCGCGAAACTGCGCCTCGGGCTCGACCGGCATCCCGCCCTCGGCATCGCTGCCGGTGACACCGGTGAGGAACAGGAAGCCGCCTGAGAGGATGCCCGGCGACATCTGCGCCCGGGCGGCGCCTTCGCGAAAGGCGGCGGGCGCGACGATCCGCTTTGTCATGGCGATCTCCAGGGACGGGATGAGACGACCTCACCCTATCCGATCTCACCCCGGCGCCTAGAACTGGATGCGGCCCCGCAGCCCGAAGCGGCGGGTCTCGCCGATGTCGAGGTCGACCGGCGCGCCCAACGCCCCGAGCGTCGCGACAGAGGTCGCGCCGGTGGCGTAGACCGCATCGAAGGCGTTCTCGACGAAGGCCGAGAGCTCGAACCGATCGGCGCGCAGGCCGAGGCGGAAGTTCACCACGTTAAAGCCGTCGAGCTCGATCGCCGTCGGCGTGATGACGGTCTGGAAGCTGCTGCGATAGGTGTGCTCGGCCCGCACGAAGGGATGGGCGCTGCCAAAGGCCGGCTCGGGATGCTCATAGTCCACGGTGACGGAGAGCGTGTGGACCGGCGCGTTCGGCAGCTGCGTTCCGGTCAGGTCGCCGAAGGGCGAGGTGGCGAAATCGGTGAACTTGGCGAAGGTCAGGCCCATCTGCAGGTCCAGGCTCAACCCCGGCGCCGGGCGGGCGGTGATGCCGATCTCCGAACCGATGCTGCGGGCCGAGGCGGCGTTGTCGATGAAAACATCAGCCACCGCCGCCGTCGGATCCACCGACAGCACCTGGATATCGTCGTAATCGAGGAAGAAGCCGCTGCCGGTGATCAGCAACCGATCGTCGAACCAGGAGGAGCGAAAGCCCGCCTCGAAGGACCGCGCGGTCTCCTCATCGAACGTCAGCACGCCGGTCGAGGTCTGGCTGAAACCGCCCGGCCGGTAGCCGGTGGAGAAGCTGAAATAGGTGGAGAAATCCTCGGTCCAGTCGTACTTGATCGAGGCGTTGGGGGAGAAGTCGGTGAACACCTCCTCCCCCTCGAAGAGCGGCACGGAGGGGATGAGCAAGGCGGTGAGCCCGGTGGTTTCCGTCAGGCCCGCGGCCTCCACCCGGTCGCGGTTGAAGCGGGCGCCGACCGCCAGTTCCAGCTCCGGGATCGGCTTCCAACGCACATCGCCGTAGACGCCGAGGTTGAAGACGTCCTGATCGAAGGGCGAGCGCGAGGTGCCCACAAGCTCCGGCGTCACCAGATCGGGGATGGTGGAGACGTCGAAGTCGGCCACGTCCTCGACCGGGATGCCGAGGAAGAAGGCCAGGATCTCCGGCGGCAAGAAGCTGGCGGCGAGGATGATCGTGTCGTCCCCCGCGATGAATGTCGGATCCAAGGTAAGACTGTTGAAGCTGAAGCTGAGGCCGCCGTTCACACTCACCCGGCCGAGCGCGCGGGGCAGGAACAGCTCCTCGCTCTCGAACCGCAGCTCCTGGGCCACCGCCCGCTCCTCGATCAGCAGCTCGCCGATCGAGAAGGCGCCGAGGGTGTTGTCGGTGTCGTTGATGCCGAAGCTCTCGGTATCCAGGAACGAGGTCTTGGAGGTCAGCAGCCCGACATCGAAGTCGTAGGCCGCCTCCCCGGTGACCAGCAATCGGTCGAGGGCGTTCTCGCCCACGAAGTCGATCTCGGAGATCGGATCGCCCGCCGCGATGCTCGCCTGGGTGGCGGAGTTGGTGGCGTCGAAATCGGTGTGGTCGAAGGAGATGCTGGCGTCGAGCGTCAGCCGCTCCGTCGGCAGGGCACGCAGGCTCCCCCGCACCCCGGTGCTGGAGCGGCCGATGGCGTTCGGCTCGTCCACCGTCACCAGGTCGATGAAGCCGTCGGAGATATCGCCGAAGGCGACGAAGCGGCTGAAGAGCGCGTCGGTGAACGGCACGTTGACGATCGCCCGACCGCGGCCGTCGGGGAAGGAGCCGACCTCGGCCGTCAGCGATCCCTCGAACTCCGGCGACGGCTTCTTGGTGACGAAGTTGATCGCACCCCCGATGGCGCCGCGACCGAAGGCCGTGCCCTGGGGACCGAAGGCCGTCTCCACCCGCTCCAGATCCAGAAGCTCGGGGTTGATCGCCGTGGTGCCGCCCGTGGGGTTCAGCAGAAAACCGTCGGCGAAGATGCCTGTAGTCGGGCCGCTGGCGCTCAGCCCGCTCAGATTGCTTATGCCGCGGACCGAGACCCCAAGGTCGATGGGACTGGCATTGCCCGTGAAGTTCACGTTCGGCAGGCGAAAGATCGCGTCATCGGTGTCCTCGATGACGGAGCGTTCGAGCTCCTCCTCCGTCAACACCACCACGGTGCCGGGCACGTCCTGGACGCGCTCCTCCGTCCGGCGGGCCGTCACCGTGATCTCGGGCAGCAGCACGGCATCTTCGGCCGACGCCGTCCCTCGCGCCGCCTCGAGCACCACGCCGTCCGGGCCGAGGGAGCGGAAGCTGAGCCCGGTACCCGACAGCAACACCAGCAAAGCCTCGGTGGGCGTAAGCAGGCCGCTGACGGCCGCACTCTCCAGATCGGCCACCAGGCTGGCATCCGCGCTCACCTGCAACCCGGTCTCCTCGCCGAGCTCGGCCAACGCGGTGGAGAGCGGCTGGGCCGGGATGTCGACCGGCTGCGCCTCCTGCGCCAGGGCAGCGCCAGCGAAGAGCGCGCCGGCCGAGACGAATGAGAGCAAAGTCCGACGGCCACCGATCACGCGCATGCTGTCCCCAAACTCGTCGCCGGGCGCGTGCGGCGCCCCTGTTTTGGAGAGAACGGATCAGGCCGCCGAAAATTAAGGTTGGGGGCGAAGAAAATCAGTCGGCGGCGAGAACCAGGGTGAGCGCCGGGGGTGCGGCGATCACCCGGGCCTGCCCCGCCGCCGCGGCCGCCCGGAGCGCCGACAGCGGGTCGGAGAGGTCGAAGCTCCCGGTCACCCGGGCCTCCTCCACCGCGGATCCGACGAGCAGCACCCGGCCCGGCAGCCGCCGGTCGATCACCGCTGCCAGCTCCGCCAGGGCCGTGTCGTCGGCCACCAGGCGATCCTGGCGCCAAGCGGCGATGGCGCGCTCGGCCAGCCGGTCGAGCGCGATCCGACCCGACGGGCCAAGGCTCAGCCGGTCGAGCGGGGCCAGCGTCCAGGACCGGTCGGCCCGGCTCACCCGCACCTCGCCTTCCAGCACGGTGACGGCGACCTCGGGGCCGTTCCGCGAAACCTCGAAGGCCGTGCCGAGGACGTGGACGGTGGTCTCGCCGGCGGTCACCTCAAAGGGCCGCGCCTCCTCCTCCACGGCAAAGAACGCCGCGCCGCGGAGGAGGTCGATGCGCCGCGCGTCGGGGCCCGTGCCATCGGCCAGCGCCGTCCCGGCGTCGAGGTGCAGACGGTCGCCGCTTTCGAGGGTCAGGGCGAGGGGTGCGCCGCTGGCCCGGTGGTCGGCCCGCATCCGCAGCCACAACTCCGGCGCCAGGGCGCCCGCGAGCAGCAGGAATGCCGCGGCGGCCAGCGCGGGGCGCAGCCGCGACCGCCGTTTCGGGGCAGTCGCATCCCAGGCGCGCATCACCTGCAGATAGGCCGCCCGTTCCGCCGGGCCGCGGCGCAGAAAGGCATCGCGCGCGCCCCGGCACGCGACGTCATCGGGCCGGTCCCGCAGCTGGAGCAGGATGTCCGCCGCCTCCGCCCGCAGGCGCGCCGCCCCGGGGTCGGTGCCCTCTCCCTGCGGCCGTTCAGGCGCCGCCATGGCCGTACACCACCACGCCAGCGCCGTCAGCGATCGAGGCGGACGGCGACATGCAGCAGGGCCTGGCGCACCAATTGATGGGCGCGGGGGGCCGAGATGCCGAGCGCCTCGCCGATCTCGGCATAGGTCCGACCCTCGATCCGGTTCATCCGAAAGGCCAACCGGGTGCGCTCCGGCAACTCGGCCAAGGCGGCATCGGCGATCGCCACATCCTCCCGACCGATCGCCAGCCGCTCCGCCGTCGGCACCTCCAGGCCGGTGAGCAGGGCGGCGTCCAGGCTCCGGCGCTCGCTCTGGGACCGGCGCACCCAATCCAGCGCCAGGTTGCGCACGATCCGGCGAAAGATCGACGGCGCCTCGTCGGAGGCATAGTTGCGACCGTGCCAGCGCAGCCAGCTCTCCTGCACCAGCTCCTCAGCCACGGCACGACTGCCAACCACCGCCTGAGCCACCCCGATCAATCGCCGCCGCTCGGCCAGAAAGGTGCGCAGCCCCGCCGCCTCCCGCTCGTCCATCCCGTCGGTCTACCCATGTCACCGCACTGCGCTGGCTGGACGAAAGGTCTGGCTAAGCTCCCCGCGTAGCATCTCGCCACCGCACAGCAAAGCCATGCGCGGCCCGAGCCGCCCGCGTCTCCCATCTTTCTTGCGGGCTCAAATATCCACGACGCGACGCCATCCACCGGCGCCGCCCCTACCGCCCCTCGAACGACGCCGGGCGCTTTTCGAGGAACGCAAGCACGCCCTCGGTGAAGTCGCGGGTGCGGCCCGCCTCGCCCTGCAGCCGCGCCTCGAGCGCCAGTTGGTCGTCGAGGGTGTTGGCGAAGCTCTCCCGCACCGCCTGCTTGATCAAGCGATAACCGACGGTCGGGCCGTTGGCGAGCTGCTGGGCCCGGGCCTGCACCGTCTCAGCGAAGCTGTCATCCGGCAAGCATTGCCAGATCAGGCCCCAGGCATCGGCATCCCGCGCGGAGATCTTGTCGGCGAACAGCGCCGCGCCCATCGCCTTGGCAAAGCCCATGGAGCGGGGGAGCCAGTAGGTCCCGCCGGCATCCGGGATCAGACCGATGCGGGCGAAGGCCTCCAGGAAGTATGCGCTCTCGGTCGCGAAGACGACGTCGCAGGCGAGCGCCAGATTGGCCCCCGCCCCGGCCGCCGGGCCGTTCACCGCGGCGATGGTGGGCACCGGCGCCTCGTAGATGGTGCGCAGCAGCGGCTCGTATTCCTCGCGGAGCGTGCGTTCCAGATCGACGTCGGCGGCGTTACGGCGGTCGCCCAAATCCTGGCCGGAGCAGAAGCCGCGCCCGGCGCCGGTCAGTACGACGACGCGTGCCTCCTCCGCCCCGCGGCGCATGGCGTGGCCCACCTCGGCGCGCATCTGGGCGTTCAGGCCATTCATGACATCGGGCCGGTTGAGCGTCACGGTCGCAACGTTGTCGGCGATGTCGAAGAGGATCGTCTCGTAGCTCGTCATGGCTGGTCCCGCCCCGATCTTGTCCGGCGTGGAGCCTACTCCGCCACCGATCCACCAGCAACGCTAGCGGCGGGTGAGTTCCTCGACCCGCGCCTGCTCTTCCAGCGTCAGGGGCGCCACGGGTGCGCGCCGCATCCGGGTGCGGCGAAGGGCGATGGCGCCGCCGATCAGCAGCAGGAGCGGCCCGGCGATCCAGAGGATCAGGTTGGCGCCGGTCGCCCGGGGGGTGAGGAGCACGTACTCGCCATAGCGCGCCACCAGGAAAGCCCGCACCTCCTCATCCGTATCGCCCTCCAGCAGCCGCTCGCGCACCAGCAGGCGCATGTCGCCGGCAATGGTGGCGTTCGAGTCATCGATCGACTCGTTGCGGCAGACGACGCAGCGCAGATCGCGGGAGATCTCGCGCGCCCGCTCTTCCAGTACCGGATCGGCCAGCATCTCGTCGGGCTGCACGGCGTGGGCCGGTGCGGCTCCGAGCGCCGCGATCAGGAGGAGGCAGGCAACGCGCCTCATTCCGCCGGCACGGCGTCGGGAGGGGCGGCCTGGGTCTTCCGCCCCGCCGCCCCAACGCGGTAGCGCCGGTCGGTCAGGCTGAGCGCCGCGCCGAGGGACATGACCAGGGAGCCGATCCAAAGCCAGGTGGCGAACGGCTTGTGGTAGCTCCGCACCGCCCAGCCGCCGTCGCGCTGACGCTCGCCGAGGCTCACGTAGATGTCGCGGGTGAGGCCGTAGTCGATCGAGGCCTCCGTCGTCGTCATGCGTTGCACAGGGTAGAACCGCCGCTCGGGCGTCAGGGTGAGGGCGGCCCCACCGTCCTCGCGCATCAGGAAGACACCGCGCTCGGCCTCGTAGTTCGGGCCCGCCACCTGCTCGACCCGGACAAATTCCAGGGTCGCCCCGCCGATCTCGATCACGTCGCCGGGGCGGGCGCTGCGGATATCCTCGGTCTCGAAGGCGGTGATCATGGCGATGCCGAAGATCAGCAGGCCGAGGCCCGCATGGGCCACCGCCTTGCCCCAATCGGCCCGCGGCAGATGGGCGAGCCGGCGGAGCGTCTCACCCAGCGGCACCGACCCGGCCCGGGCGCGGGCGCCAAGCTCCGCCACCGCGCCGAGCACCAGCCAGGCGGCGAGCACCGTGCCGATCGGTCCGAGCATCCGCCCCCCGGTGTTGAGCGACCAGACCAGCGCGCCGAGAGCCACCGAAAGCGCCGCCGCGCCCCAAAGCGGGCGCATGGCGCGGCCGAGCTTCGCCCGCTTCCACGGCAGCACCGCGCCCAGCGGCAGGATCATCGCCAGCATCACTATGAACGGCGTGAAGGCCATGTCGAAGAACGGCGGGCCGACCGAGAGCTTGGTGGCGCCGTCGGTCGCAAGCTCGATCACCAGGGGCCACATCGTGCCGATCAGCACCACGGCCGCAGAGACCAGCAGGAGCAGGTTGTTGGCGATCAGCGCCGACTCTCGGCTGACCGAGGCAAAGGCAGCGCCCGACTGCATCGCCGCCGAGCGCGCGGCGAAAAGCGTCAAGCCGCCGCCGGTGAAGATCGCGAAGATCGCCAGGATGAAGATCCCCCGCTCTGGATCGTTGGCGAAGGCGTGGACCGAGGTCAGCACGCCCGAGCGCACGATGAACGTGCCGAGGAGCGAGAAGGAGAAGGCGAGGATGGCGAGCAGGATGGTCCAGCTCTTCAGCGCCTCCCGCTTCTCCACCACGATGGCCGAGTGCAGCAGCGCCGCCGCCACCAGCCACGGCATGAAGGAGGCGTTCTCCACCGGGTCCCAGAACCACCAGCCGCCCCAGCCAAGCTCGTAATAGGCCCACCAGGAGCCGAGGGCGATGCCGACGGTCAGGAACAGCCAGGCGGCCAGCGTCCAGGGCCGCACCCAGCGGGCCCAGGCGGCGTCCACCCGCCCCTCGAGCAACGCCGCAATGGCGAAGCTGAAGACGATCGAAAGGCCGACATAGCCGAGATAGAGAAACGGCGGATGCAGGGCGAGGCCCGGGTCCTGGAGGAGCGGATTGAGGTCCCCGCCATCGAGCGGCGGCACGGCGAGGCGACTGAACGGGTTCGAGGTGAAGAGCAGGAAGGCCAGGAACGCCACGCCGATCCAGGCCTGCACCCCCAACACCCGCGCCTTCAACCCCGGCGGCAGGTTGCGGCCCCAGACCGCCACCATCGCGCCGAAGAGCGCCAGGATCAGCACCCAGAGGAGCATCGAGCCCTCGTGGTTCCCCCAGACCCCGGTCACCTTGTAGAGGAGCGGCTTGGCGGAGTGGGAGTTCGCCGCCACCACCGCCAGCGAGAAGTCCGAAAGGATGAAGGCCCGGGTGAGCGCGGCAAAGGCGACGGCCACCAGTGTGCATTGCACGACAGCGGCCGGCGTCGCCAAGCGCATCCAGTCGCTCCACCCCCGCGCCGCCCCCACCATCGGCAGCGTCGCCTGCGTCAGCGCCGCAAACAGCGCCAGGATAAGACTGATATGGCCGAGCTCCGCCGTCACGTTTGGCCTCGCGTTGCTGGGCAGGAGAGTAGTCGCGGCGGCCTCCGGCGACCAGCCGGGGCGCCGTGACATTTTCGCCAGTCGGAGGATGGGGTCAGAGCGTCAGGGTGCCCTGCATCAGCACGACGCCGGTGCCGCCGACCCGGATCCCGGCGATGTCGTCCTTGGGCCCCAGCACCTCGACCGTCGCCCGGCCGGGGCGGCCCATGCCATGGCCCTGCTCGGCGATGAAGCCCGGCCGGTCGATCAGGCCGTTCGCCCAAAGATAGGCGGCCATGCAGCCGGTGGCCGAGCCGGTGAAGGGATCCTCCGCCGGCAAGGGCGGCGCGAGAAGGAGGCGGGCATAGGTGTCGCCCGCCGCCGTCGCCCCCTCCCGCACCACGAGAAAGGGCTCCATCAGATCGGCGAGCGCATGGCCGTCGGCCGCCCGAAACGCCTGCAGTCCCGCAGGATCAAGCACCGCGCGGTCGAGCGCCTGCCGGCTCGCCAGGACGGCGATGCAGAAGGGCGTGCCGGTGGAGACGGTCTGCGGCGTGCCGACGATTTCGTCGGCCGACAGGCCGTAGATCGCGGCGATAGCCCCGGGATCGTGGCGCCGGCCGAACTCCGGCCGCGCCTGCGTCATGGTCACCACGGGCCGGCCCGCTTCGTCGCGCGCCACTTCGATCGGGATGACGCCGGAGCCGACCTCCAGCGTGCACTGAACCGGCGCCTCATCGAGCGCGATCTTTCCCCGCGCGACCAGCGAGACGATGGTGGCGACGGTGGGATGCCCGGCGAACAAGATCTCCCGATCCGCGAGGTAGTAGCGCACCCCGAAATCGGCGCGGTCGGAGGGTACGAGGTAGGCGCATTCCGACAGGCTGGTCTCCCGAACCAATGCCAACCGATCCTCGAGCGACACGTCCTCGGCGTCGTGCACTACGACGCAGGGATTGCCGCCGAAACCCCGGTCGGTGAACGCGTCCACCCAATCGAAGGAATAGCTCGCCACGGTCGCGCTCCAACCACCCACGCTCACCCGCGACCCTAGCAGCCGGCCAACCGCCGGAACACCTCACATCCGCGCAGCGCAAGGGCGGTCAAGGCTCGCGGCACGCGACGGCGCGCCAGCGCCGCTTGGCCTTGACCGCCCTTGCGATGGGCCCATGCTGGAAGGGGCGCCGGAGAAGCAGCCTGCTTCTCAGGCGCCTCCCCAGCAAAGAAACCGACGCTTTACCCGGCGCACCGTCAAACCAGCGCGCCGGGCACACGCATCACTCAGCCGCCATCCGCTCCGCCCGCCATTCGGCCAGCGCGGGATTGGCATCGGCAGCGACGTCCGGTGCCGCTTCAGCAGCCGGCTCGGCCGGTTCCGCCGGCCGCAGCTTGCGCAGCTCCGCGATGTTCTCGACCGCTGTCGCCACCGCCTCTCGGCTCACGCTCGGGCGGGAGGTGCGCAGATGATGCAGCTCCCGCGCGCCGAAGTAGAAGGACACGATGGCGCCGAGCAGCCACCAAAGCGGCTCCGGCACCAGGGCGAGGCCCTGCATCCGCTCGCCGAAGCCCACCGGATCGGCCATCGCATAGGCGAAGAGCCCGAGGGTGCCGGAGGCGAGCGCCGGGCGCGGCAGGCGGTTCAGCCCGTCGACGAAGGCGCTGAACCAGCCCTGGCGGGGCTGGGCGAACTCGGTCCCGAACTGGCCCATGGCGGCGACGAACTCGGTATGGTCCGCCGCCTCCCGCGCCGCCCGGTTGCCGACGAACACTTCGGCAACCGAGCTCACGGCCTGGCCGACGCCCTCGGCCGCCCGGCCGAGCCCGAAGATCCGTCCGATCAGGCCCATGTGGCGACCCGAGCGCGATGCTCGGCCTCCGACAGATGGAAGCGGGCGGAGATGAATTCCTCTGCCCGGTGGATCCAGCCGCCCTTGCCGCCGTCGCGGCGCCGCGCGAATTTGCGCAGCGACGGCCGGCGATCGCCGAGGCGGTAGTAGAAGTTCCGCCGCTCGATGCTGTAGGCGTCGGCCAGGTTGCCGGCCCCGGCGCTCGTCGTCACCGCATCGACGGCGGCCAGCGTCTTCGGGCCGATGATGCCGTCGACCGCCGCCGGATGGCCGTAACGGCCGAGCAGCTCCTGCAGGATCATCACGGCGCGCGACCCGGCGTTCACGTACATGTCGAAGACGGTCGGCTGCAGCACCGGCGGCAGCCGGTCGAGGCCGGGCCGGCGGTAGTAGTCACGCTTGAAGATCTCGACCGCGTCGGCCGGGGTAAGGGCGCGGATATCGTCGATGTCCACATCGCCGTCGCCGTCCTTGTCCAGGCCCACCGACCGCAGGGTGCCGATGGTGACGCCATAGTTGGTGGCACCGCCGGGATCGTCGGGATCGTTCACAAATCCACCTTCGCGCCGGACGATTCCGGTCGCGATCTCATCGACAGAAAGCATGGGGCAAATCCAATCGGTTGTGCGCGCCATGGCGCGAATCGCGCGCGCAGTCTCCCGGCATTTGCTTAAAATTCGGATGAGCGCGGCTTATTCGCCGCGGTAGACGCCCTGTTCCTTCAGTGCGTCGGCAACTTCGCGAGGCATGTAGGTCTCGTCATGGCGCGCCAGCACCTCGGCCGCGACGAAAACGTCGTCGAGAAGCGCACCGGTGGCGATCACCCCCTGACCCTCGCGGAAAAGATCGGGGAGGAGGCCGGTATAGCGCACCTCTTGCCGGGCCGAGCCGTCGGTGACGAAGAAGATATGGGTGGCTCCCGGCTGCCAGGTCCCCTCCTCCACCAGACCGCCGAGGCGAAAGCGCTCCTCCGGTCCCGGTTGGTCGACCAGGACCTCGCTCGGCGTGCGGAAGAACTCGATACCGTCGCGAAGCGCGTAGCCGACCAGCCCGGTCGCCACGACCAGCAACCCCGTGGCGATCAGGATCAACCGGATCCGTTGGCGTTTTCTCAGCCCCGCGACCTGCACGCGCTTCCTTTCCTCCGTCCCTCGGCCCCGAAAATAGGCAAGTGCAGGCGTGGAGAGAAGGGCGCGGCTCAGGGAAAGACCGGCGCGGCCTCCAATCCCATGGTCTCCAACAGGCCGAGCATCAGGTTGGCGTTCTGCACCGCCATGCCGGAGGAGCCCTTGGTGAGGTTGTCGAGGGCAGAGAACACGATGGCCCGCCCGGGCCGGCGGTCGGCCACGACACCGAGATGCACGTGGTTGGAGGCCCTGACATGCCGGGTCGCCGGCGCCTCGCCGAGCGGCAGAACGTGCAGAAACGGCTCCTCCGCGTAGCGCGTGGCGAGGGTCTGGTGCAGCGCCTCGGCCTCACCCCGGACGTAGATCGTCGCCAGGATGCCGCGGTTCTGGGGGATGAGGTGGGGCACGAAGGTGTAGTCCACCGGCCCGCCCGCCGCGATCGGCAGTTCCTGATCAAACTCGGCCATGTGGCGGTGGTTGGCGATGGCGTAGGCGTGGGCGCCTTCGGAGACCTCGGCGTGCAGCATCCCCTCCTTCGCCCCCCGTCCGGCGCCGGAGACGCCGGTCACCAGGTTGATCGCGATCTCCTCCGGTGCGATCGCCCCGGCGGCGAGCAACGGCAACAGCGCATAGAGTGCCGTCGCCGAGTTGCAGCCGGTGCAGGCGACCAGCCGCGCCGCCGCGATCTCGGCCCGGTAGAACTCGGTCAGGCCATAGACCGCCTCCGCCTGCAGATCGACGGCGTGGTGCGGATGGCCGTACCAGCGGGCATAGACCTCCGGATCGCGGAGGCGGAAGTCGGCGGAGAGATCGCAGACCTTCAGGTCGCGCGGCAGGGCGGCGACCACCTCCTGCGATGTCGCATGAGGAAGCGCGCAGAAAGCAATGTCGATATTGGGAAAATCTATTTCCGAGATCGTCCCGATGGTCGGCAGATCCAGATGGCGGAGATGGGGGAACACAGCCGCCATCTCCTGCCCCGCCCGGCGATCGGCGGCCAGCGCCGCGATCTCGAGCGCAGGATGGGTGGCGATCAGGCGGACGAGCTCGGCCCCGGTATAGCCGCTCGCCCCCAGGATTGCGCACCGATAGCTGCCCGACATCGTCCCCGCTCCCTCCATCTTGAGGCGCGCAGGCTTAGTGGATGCGCCGCGTCGGCGCAATCGGCGGGGGTCAGAGGGAGAGGGGGCGCTCCAGCACCTCGGCGTACATCCGGTCGCGATGGTCGAGCAGGATGGGGTCGAGCGCGGCCCGGGTCGCCTCGTCGAGGGTGGAGAAGGCAGCCCGCGTCGCCGGGTCCATGGCGCAGTCGGCCTCCGGCAACGGATCGAACATCGCCATGGCCGTCGCGGAATAGATGTCCACCGCCGTCAGGCCATCGCCGACGAAGTAGCTGCTACCGCGGTCCTTCTGGGCTGCGAGGCGTTCGGCCAGCATGGTGAGGAGCGCGATGGTGCGGTCGCCGTAGCCCGCCGCCGCCTCCGACCGGTAGCCGTACTTCTTCGCGAGATACTGCGCGACGGGCGCCAGGAACCCAGCCCCACCGGTCAGCCCGCCGTGGATCAACTGCAGACGCCGGGTCCAGCCCAACCCTTCCTCGCCGCAGATCTCGTGAGACAGGCCAAGGGTGAGGGCACGGAGCGCCGGATCGGCCGGCAACAGCGCCGGCATAGGCGCCAGGCGCTCCGCCAACAGCAGAATGTCGACCCAACCGGCGCGAGGCCGTTCCTGCCCGTAGACCACGACCGGGGCGTTGCGCTGACCCGCCCAGGCCTTCAGCGCCGGGTCGTCGTAGGTGAGCCGCACCGCCGCGAAATCGAGACCTTTGACCTGGAAGAGGCCCTTCGCCGCCTCGCCCCAAAGGCTCGGCGCACCGCTCACCACCACCATGCGGAGACCGTCGAGGGTCTGCGCCTCCGCCAGATCGACATAACGAAAGCCCATGACAGTCCCTCCCTCGATCCCAGGCCGGCGGTCAGGACGCCGGCACGAAAACGGCCCGCGGGAACCCACGGGCCGCTCGATTGCGTCGCCGGCGCCTCAGCGCTTGGAGAACTGGAAGCTCCGCCGTGCCTTCCGGCGGCCGTACTTCTTGCGCTCCACCACCCGGCTGTCGCGGGTCAGGAACCCGGCGGCCTTGAGCGGCGGGCGAAGCGACGGCTCGTAGAGCGACAGTGCTTTCGAGATGCCGTGCTTCACCGCACCGGCCTGCCCAGACAGCCCGCCGCCCTTCACGGTGGCCATCACATCGAACTCGCCGGCCACGTTGGCCACCTGGAAGGGCTGGCCGATCACCATCTGCAGCACCGGGCGGGCGAAATACTTCTCCACTTCCCGGCCGTTCACCGTGATCTTGCCGCTGCCGGGCTTCACCCAGACCCGGGCCACCGCGTCTTTGCGCTTGCCCGTGGCGTAGGAGCGGCCGAGCGCATCGCGCACCGGCTCCCGCGGGGTCTCCGGCGCAACTTCGGGGGTATCCTCGACCGCGTCTTCCGCGCCGACGGCGCGTTTCAGATCGTCCAGGCTCTTGATGTCGTCGCTCATGTCCTCAGGCGCTCCGCGTGTTCTTGGCGTTCATCGAGGCGATATCCAGAACCTCCGGGTTCTGGGCCTCATGCGGATGTTCGGCCCCGGCATAGACCCGGAGGTTGGAGAGCTGCTTGCGCGCCAGCGGCCCCCCCGGCATCATGCGCTGCACCGCCTTCTCGACCACCCGCTCCGGGAACCGGCCCTCGAGGATCTGGGCCGCCGTCTGCGACTTGATGCCCCCTGGATAGCCGGTGTGGCGGTAGTAGGTCTTCTCCGCCCGCTTGTTGCCGGTGAGCTGGATCTTGTCCGCGTTGATGACGATGACGTTGTCGCCCATGTCCATATGCGGGGTGTAGGTCGGCTTGTGCTTGCCGCGGAGCCGCATCGCAACGATGGTCGCCAACCGACCGAGGACCAGGCCCTCCGCGTCGATCAGGATCCATCGCTTGTCGATATCGGCCGGTCGCGCCGAAAACGTGGTCATGGCTGCATCCGTCGTTTTATTGTCCCGTGACTGGAGGCGGGTTCTAGCCATCCGGCTGCTCCGGTCAAGCGCAAAACGGCGTGAAAAAGCATTTTGAATCCGAGCGCTAGATGCACGGTATCCAGATACCGCGATTTCCTAGCAAGACAGAACGCGACAGTTGGCGCATCTCGGCGCTTGCGCCAATGCTGCCGATCGCGTATCGCCAACCCCGGCACCGATCCCAACTTCGAGCCTGCTCGGGGGGGCGCTAAGGGCCGCCATTTTCATCTGCTGGTGGGGAGGCGCGTTGTGAAGGACGCACACCTCTTCCAACTGGGGATGGACCTGGAGACAGGCGCCACCCATGCGGAAGCCAAGCACGGCGCGACCGTGCGCGAGTTGGACGGGGCGACCGGCCTCATGGACCGCGATCGCGACGACCATTTCGTCGAGCGCGACGGAGAGGTCTTTGCCGGCACCCACCTGATCATCGAGGTGATCGGGGGCAAGGGCCTCGACGACCCGGCGCTGATCGAGGAGGCGTTCCGCACCTCTGTCGACCGCTCCGGCGCGACGCTCCTGCATATCCACACCCACCGCTTCTCGCCCCAGGGTGTCTCCGGCGTGGCGGTGCTGGCCGAGAGCCACATCTCCGTCCACACCTGGCCGGAGATCGGCTACGGCGCCTTCGACGTCTTCATGTGCGGCGACGCCAATCCCTGGGCCGCGGTCGAGGTGCTGCGCACCAGCTTCGACGCCGACGAGATCCGGGTACAGGAGCTGCGCCGGGGCGCCGGACTGGTCGGGCCGGCGCCGTGAGCGACGGGGCGGCGACGGAGGGACCGGCGACGGAGTGGGCGGTCGAGACGCTCCACCCGGAATACCGCCAGGCCCTCGCCGTCGACCGCATGATCTACGACAGCCGGACAGACGCGCAGCGGATCCAGATCTTTCAGAACGCCCGCTTCGGCCGGGTGCTCACCCTCGACGACGTCGTGCAGACCACCGAGGGGGACGAGTTCATCTACCACGAGATGCTCACCCATGTGCCGATCCTGGCCCATGGCGCGGTCTCGCGCGTGCTGATCATCGGCGGCGGCGACGGCGGCATGGCGCGGGAGGTGCTGCGCCACCGGTCGATCTCTCACGTCACCATGGTGGAGATCGACCGCGCCGTGGTGGACCTGGCCAAGCGCTATCTGCCCACCCTCTCGGCCGGCGCGTTCGAGGATCGCCGGCTTGAGCTGGTGATCGACGACGGCGCGGCCTTCGTGGCGGCGAGCGAGCAGCGCTACGACGTGATCATCGTCGATTCGACCGATCCCGTCGGCCCGGGTGAGGTCCTGTTCACCGACAGCTTCTACGGCCGGGCCCGGGCCTGCCTTGCCCCGGGCGGCATCCTCGTCACCCAGAACGGCGTGCCGTTCCTGCAGGCCGAGGAGCTTGCCGGCACGCTGCGCGCCTTCCGCGCCCTCTTCACCGATGCGCACTGCTATCTGGCGACCGTGCCGTCCTATGCCGGCGGGCCGATGGCCTTTGGCTGGGGGAGCGACGGGCGGGCCCGTCATGTCGACCTGGCGACGCTGCAGGCGCGCTTCCGCGGGGCCGGCTTGCAGACGCGCTACTACACGCCCGAGGTGCACCTCGCCGCCTTTGCGCTGCCGGGCTACGTCGCGGCTATTGCGGGCTGAAGTTGGCGCTGCGCAAGCGGCGGATGCCTCCGGCGGGGATATTTGGGCCAGCAAGAAAACCCATGGCTTTCGCAGTGGCTCAAGTATCCAATGATACCGCCCGCGCCCTCGCGCGGCCTCAGCCCGCTGGCGGGATCGAGTAGGTGACGCTCGCCCGGGCGACGGGCGCCTCCTGCCCTTCGGAGCGCATCAGCACATCGCCCACCACCAGCACCCGGCCGAGCTTCAGGATGCTGACGTCGGCGAGGATATCCGCCTCCGCCGCCGGTTTGCGCATGAAGTCGATGCTGCAATTCGTCGTCACCGCCAGCGCCCGCCGCCCGATCATCGCGAGCGTCGCGACGTAGAAGGCGCAGTCGGCCAGCATGAAGAGCGAAGGGCCGGACACGGTGCCGCCGGGGCGCAGATCCTCCGGCCCGACCTTGAGGCGCACCTGGGCGGAGAGGGGCGCGAGGGCCTCGATCGTGAACTTCTCGGCGGCGACCGGATAGACCTCCGCCAGATAGGCCGCGGTCTCCGCCGCATCCATCGCCAGGTCCATGGCATCCTCCCGCCGTCCAACCAACGGCGCACGTTCAGCGCATTGAAGGGGCCTCGGCAAGGGCCTAGGATCGCGCCGACGGAGGCAATCGGGCGGGCTGGGCCATGGACGACATCCTGATCCGGGAGGATGCGGCGGGGATCGCGAGGCTGACGCTCAATGCGCCGGCGCGGCTGAATGCCCTGTCGGAGGCGATGATCGCGGCGCTGCAGGAGAGCTTCGACGCCCTGCTCACCGACACCAGCGTGCGCGCCGTCATCCTCCGCGGCGCCGGCAAGGCGTTCTGCGCGGGCCACGACTTGCGGGAGATGCAGGGCCACCGCCAGCAACCCGACGGCGGGCGGGCCTACTTCACCGCACTTTTCGCCCAATGCGCCCGGATGATGACCACGATCACCCGCCTGCCCCAGCCGGTGATCGCAGAGGTGCACGGCATCGCCACCGCGGCGGGCTGCCAGCTGGTCGCGTCCGCCGATATGGCGGTCGCCGCCTCGGATGCCCGGTTCGGGGTGAACGGCGTCAATATCGGGCTTTTCTGCTCGACCCCGATGGTGGCGCTCAGCCGCAATATCCCGCGCAAGCATGCCTTCGAGATGCTGACGACCGGTGAGTTCCTCGATGCCGAGCGCGCCCGCGCCCTCGGCCTGGTGAACCGGGTAGTCGCGCCGGGGGATCTGGCGACGGAGACCCGGGCGCTGGCCGAGACCGTGACGGCCAAGCTCTCCAGCGCAGTGCGGGTGGGCAAGGAGGCGTTCTATGCCCAAGCCGAGATGAGCCTCGATGCGGCCTATGCCTATACCGGCCGGGTAATGGCCGAGAACATGCTCCACCGCGATACGGAGGAGGGCATCGGCGCCTTTCTCGAGAAACGCACACCGGATTGGTCAACCCGATGAAACTTCTCCCGCTCCTCGCTCTCCTCGCCCTGGCGGCCCCAGCCCACGCGGCACCGCTCGAGTCCTCCGTCAGCCTCAGCCCGGAGGTGGAGGCCGATCCGGCGCTCGCCAGTTTCCTCAGGGAGGAGGCAGAGGCGATCGTTGCCGACTACACCGCCCGCGCGGCCGAATCCGCCGGCGCGGCCTGGCAGCTGGAGATCCGCGACCGCGCCACCTATGCCGGCCCGCGCTTCATCTCCGTACTGCGCCAGATCACTGAGGAGACGGGCGGCGCCGGTCCGCTCAACCTGGTGGAGGGATTGACCTGGGACCGCACGACCCAGGACTTCGTGCGCCTCGACGCGTTCCTGGCCAGCGGCGGTCAGGGGCGGAGCGCGCTCGGCGCCATTGCGCGCAACCTGCGCATCGCCCTGGTCTCAGAGGTGCATGACGGCGCGCCGGGGGAGACCTGGACCGGGCCCGTCGTGCGCGCCACGGTGCCGGATGTGATCGTGTTGCAGAACTTCACCCTGGCGCCCTCTACCGGGCCATTGGGTGTCGGCGGCGTGACCTTCCACTTCTCGGCGCTCGAGGTCGCCCCGAACAGCGCCGGGCCGATCTCCATCACCATTCCCCAGATGGTCTTCCGCGACGGCGTCGATCCCGCGCTCGGGACGCTCTTCACCGGCGATCCGCAGCGCCTGAACCCGTAGAGCCCAGGCCGCCGCCCTAGGCGGTCAGTTCACCATGCGGACGGAGACCATGCGGTCGGGATCGTCCACCGCACCGTTCGAGGCGCGGTCGCCCTTCTTGATGCTGTCGACGTGCTCCATGCCCTGCACCACGCGGCCGAACACAGTGTATTCGCCGTTCAGGAACGAACCCTCGTCGAACATGATGAAGAACTGGGAGTTGCCGGAATTGGGGTCCTGTGACCGCGCCATGCCGACCGTGCCCCGCTCGAACGGCGTCGTGGAGAACTCCGCCGGCAGATCCGGCATGTCGGAGCCGCCGGTGCCGGCCCGGCGCAGATTGAAGCCCGCATCGGTCGCGTCGCCGTACTGCACGTCGCCGGTCTGCGCCATGAAGCCGTCGATCACCCGGTGGAAGACCACGCCGTCATAAGCACCCTGGGATACCAGCGTCTTGATCCGCTCGACATGCTGCGGCGCGATCGAGGGCAGCAATTCGATATGCACCTCACCGCTTTCGAGCGTGATGATCATGGTCTCGGTGTCGGCGCCTGTGCTCACGGTGCTCTCCAGTGCCAGGATTTCGGGCGATGGCTCGGACGTTTCGCGGCCACTGAACTGGTAGACCGCGGCGCCTGCCGCAAGCACCAGGACGGCTGCGAAGGCCGCGATGCTCCGGTTGGAACGCATGGAAACTCTCCTTCGTCTCAGGCGCAGGGGTCAGCCAACCGCGGCCAACCGCTCCGCCAACGCATCCGCCACACGGGGCGGTACAAATCTACTCACATCGCCGCCGAGGCGGGCGATTTCCTTTACAAGGCGGGAGGCGATCGCTTGATGATCGGCTTCAGCCATCAGAAAGACGGTTTCGACCCGATCGTTCATTGCGCGATTCATCCCCACCATCTGAAATTCGTACTCGAAGTCCGAGACGGCGCGAAGCCCCCGGATGATCACGCCCGCCCCGACATCCTCGGCGCAGTGGATCAGCAAGTTCTCGAACGGATGGGCGACGATCTCCACGTTCTGGGCGCGCGCAATGCCGGCGCTTTCGGTCTCTACCATCGCCACCCGCTCCTCCAGCGTGAAAAGGGGGCCCTTGTCGCGATTGATCGCGATGCCGATCACCAGTTTGTCGACCAGCGCGCAGGCCCGGCGGATGATGTCGGTATGGCCCACGGTGATTGGGTCGAATGTACCTGGGTAGAGCCCGACGCGCATCGCACCTTCCCTGCCTTTTGCTCGATAGCTCCCGGTCGCGTCGGGATGGGCGCACGCAACGGGATTGTGCGCCCGGGGTCAAGCGCGAAGCGGTGCGCCAGGCCCCGCATGGCTGGGTTTTGCCGGTTCGCCGGCTCAGTACCCTTTGATCAGGTCGGTAAGGGAGGCGTTTTCCTGCTCCATCTCGGTCATCCGCGCCTTCACCACGTCACCGATGGAGATCACGCCGATCATTGCCTCCCCCTCCATCACCGGCATGTGGCGGAAGCGGCCTGCGGTCATGCGCTCCAGCACCGAGACGGCGCTGTCGCGGACTTCGCAGGCCACGACCTTGGTGGTCATCAGGCTCGAGACCGGCTCGCGCAGACAGGCCGTGCCCCGGCGGCCGAGCTCCCGCACGATGTCGCGCTCCGACAGGATACCCTCCACCCGCACGCCGTCCTCCGAGACCACGACGGCGCCGATCCGCCGGGCCGACAGCAATTCCACCGCCTCCATGACCGCGGACGACGGTGCGATGACCACGGTGCCGGGGGGCTTTGACCCCAATATATGCTGCACGTTCATGCCAGCATCTCCCCTGCCGTCTAGGTGGGCGCGCTAGCATGAAGCAGCGGAATGCAGCCGGTCAACCGGAGAGCGAGTGAAAGGGCCGCTCCGGCGCTATTCCGCCGGGGTCTGCTTGGCCACGCTGCCGCCCTTCTCGATCTCCTCGAAATGCTCGACCCTCTGGTCGTAGTCCGGGTGGACCGTGCCGCAGATCCGATCCCAAAACGAGAAGTAGTTGGCGTAGTTGTAGACGAAGGCCGAGTGGTGCTGGTCGTGGTAGACCGTGCAGATGAACGGGAACGGGGAGCGTGCGGCAGGCCCCGCGAAATGCTCATGCCCGCAATGGCCGATCATCGCCGTCACCTGATCGAACAGCCGATGCAGGAGCAGCACCACCGGCGGGATCGGCAGCAATAGCGGCACCAACGCGTAGTAGCTGTGGGCAAAGATCGTATCGACGGAGGAGCCCGCGTCGTTCGACCAGACCGTCGGCGTGATGTTCAGGTGGTGTGGCTTGTGGAAGCGATAGAACGCCTTGGTGTGCAGGATCCGGTGGCCCCAGTAGAACCAGGCATCGTGCAGCACGACGGAGAGGCCGAAGAACAGCGGCACCGACCACCACGACAGCTCCACCGGCGCAAACAGGGTCCAGCCCCGATATTGTAGGTAGAGCCCGATGGTGAGGCAAACCGAGGTGACCGCCAATTGGCCGAGGGAGGAGCGGATGTCGGCCGCGATCTTGTGGTCGGCCACCCGGGTCTGGATCCGCCGCTCCGGATGGCGCCGATTGAGCCAGGTAATGGCCGCGCCGAGGCTGAACAGCACCGCCACGCTCGCCGCATAGAGCGCGAGGAAAAGCCCGACGATCTCAAGCGCCATCAGCCCAAGCTGCATCCGTCTCTCCGTTTCTTCCGGGCAACATATTGCAACTGCGAACGGTGGTCCATGCGGCCAAGCGGCCCCGGCAGCTTCCCGCCGCCCGCCGAGCCCTCAGCCCCGGCGCTTGTTCAGGTGGTAGGTGAGCGCGCTGGCGATCAGCAGGCGCAGCTTCTCCTGCGGCAGGGGCGCGGCCGCGTGGAAGCGCACGGCCCGATTGCCCTCGAAGTGGAAATCATCGGGGAAGAGCGCCCGGAAGTCTGAGATGATGGTGGTCTGGCAATGGGCGTAGAGCGCAAAGCCGCCCTGCTTCGCCGGGCCGAGGCGGAGGGTCGATCCCGACTTGCTCTCGGCCGTCAGATAGGCCGGCTCTCCCCATTTCAGGGTCTCCTGCAGCCGGCCGACCCCCGGCGTCGTGGCCGCCGTCTCGAAGATCAGCCGGCGGAGCGAGAGGAGGCCCGGGCGCACCTCCTCCGAAAACGCCGCGAAAGCAGCCGCGACCTCGGCGTCCGCGAACGCCGGGCTCACCTCTTCTTGCCAAGTGTCGAGCGCCATGGCCGCGCCTCCCACCGCTGATCTCAGCAACCTAGCACGCCGGCACCCGCCTAGCACCAGCGCTGGATGAACTCGGCGAACTCCAGGCTGTAGCGCTCGATATCCTCGGCCGCCATCTCCTGGCGATGGCGATGCGGGACGCCCTTGTTGAACTGGGTGAACCGCGCCTTGGCCTGCGCCGTGCAGGCCGCCAGATCGACGTCGACGCCAAGCTGCCCGGCGATCTCTCCGGCTGCCGCTTCGGTATCGAACGCCAACCGCTCATAGTCGAGGGTGAGGATCTCGGCATGCGCCGCCCATTCCTCGAACCGCCCGATATGACCGCGCACGTGGATCATCGCATCCTCGAGCGTCGCCTTGGTCACGCCCTTCCGCTCCCCCCAGGCCCCGCCCGACGCCGCCGCATCCAGCATCGAGAGCGCGATGTCGCGCGGGTCCCGGGCCACCGCCTGGCCGATCATCTGCCCCCGCCGGAGCGCCTTCAGCGAGCAGGACCGCACCCCGCCATGGGTCTTGATGGCGACCAGGCTGAGCTGGCGCCGCTCGATCTCCCGCAAGGCCGGGTTCAGAAGCTGCGGCGTCATCGCCTGCATGAAGTTGATCTTCTTCTCCGCCGGCACCCCGGCCCGCAGCTTGGGCTGGAGATGGCCCGCCGCCTCCAGGATCGCCCGGGTGAGCTGGAAGGCGAGCGTGCTTCCGCCCTTGGCCATCCCAAAGCACGCATATACAAGGGGCCTCTCAGCCTCAGGATGCGGGAGAGGGTTGGACGCCATGGCGGCTCTATCGCTGAAAAAAGGCGCCTCGCGCAAGAGCGCCTACGACCTGAAGAACCCCCTTGCCGATCAGGAGGAGACGCACACCCTCGCGGTGCTCGTCGACAACGAGGCGGGGGTGCTGGCGCGGGTCATCGGCCTGTTCTCCGGGCGGGGCTACAACATCGACAGCCTCACGGTGGCCGAGGTCGATCATACCGGCCACCGCTCCCGCATCACCGTGGTCACCACCGGGACGCCCGCGGTGATCGAGCAGATCAAGGCCCAGCTCGGCCGCATGGTGCCGGTGCACGAAGTGCACGACCTGACGGTCGAGGGCCCGGCGGTGGAGCGCGAGCTCGCCCTCTTCAAGGTCACCGGCACCGGCGACAAGCGGGTCGAGGCCATGCGCCTCTCCGAGGTCTTTCGCGCCCGCGTGGTCGACACGACGCTGCAGAGCTTCATCTTCGAGATCACCGGCGCCCCCGAAAAGATCGACGCCTTCGCCGATCTGATGCGCCCCCTCGGTCTAGTGGAGATGGCCCGAACGGGGGTCGCCGCGATCCGACGCGGCGTGGAGTGACCGTCGGCGTTCGCCCCGCAACGCTGGACGATGCGGGCGCTATCGTCGCCCTCCTCAACCCGATCATCGCGCGGGGCGAAAACTCGGCCATCACCGAGGCAATCGCCGAGGCCGAGCAGCGCGCGTTCCTTCGGGGCATGAGCCCGCGCCACATCTACCACCTGGCCGAGGACGCAGACGGCACCCTTCTCGGCCTCCAATGGCTCGACCCCCTAAGCGGCGCCTCGGCCCATGTCGGCGATATCGCGACCTTCGCGGCCATCGACGCGCCCGGCCGGGGCGTGGGTCGCGCGCTCATGCAAGCCACCCTCACCCGGGCCCGGTCGCTCGACTACGCCAAGATCATCGCGCGCATCCGGGCCGACAACGTCTCCGGCCTCGGCTTCTACCGCGTCATGGGCTTTGAGGAGGTCGGCCGGTTCCGCAAGCACTACGCCATCGCCGGCCGCCTGATCGACCAGGTCCTGACCGAACGCCATCTCTAATCCCGCGGCGCGTTCGGCGCGCCGTCAAGGCTGCGCAGCACGGGGCGCACGCCCCGCTTGGCCTTGACGGCGTGGCGAACGCGCCAAACGCTCGGCTGAGACCGGCCCCTGGCCGGTCTTCTCAGCGGCCCAAACGGGCCCCGGCCCGCCCCCGGGCGGGTTGGGGAGAACCCCCTCGGCGCGGCACGCGCCACCGCATCCTCAGCCCCGCCCGTTGCCAAGTGCCGATGATTGGTCTACCGCCGCTCACGCAACGAGAACCAGGGACCGGGGGCGAGGAATGCGCGTCTATTACGATCGCGACTGCGACATCAATCTGATCAAGGACCTGAGGGTCGCGATCGTGGGCTATGGCAGCCAGGGCCACGCCCATGCGCTGAACCTCCGGGATTCAGGCGCCAAGAACCTCGCCACGGCTCTCCGCCCCGGCTCCAGCTCGGCCAAGAAGGCGGAGGCCGAGGGGCTTGCGGTCATGGCCATCGACGAGGCCGCCGCCTGGGCCGACGTCATCATGATGTGCATGCCCGACGAGCTGCAGGGCGACACCTACCGGCGCCACATCCACGACAACCTGCGCGACGGCGCTGCCATCGCCTTCGCCCACGGCCTGAACGTGCATTTTGGCCTGATCGAACCGAAGGAGAGCGTCGACGTCATCATGATGGCGCCCAAGGGCCCGGGCCACACCGTGCGCGGCGAGTTCGCCAAAGGCGGCGGCGTCCCCTGCCTCGTCGCCGTGCACCAGAACGCCTCCGGCCGGGCGCTGGAGATCGGCCTCTCCTACTGCTCGGCCATCGGCGGCGGACGCTCCGGCATCATCGAGACCGACTTCCGCCAGGAATGCGAAACGGACCTGTTCGGTGAGCAGGCGGTGCTCTGCGGCGGCCTGGTCGAGCTCATCCGCATGGGCTTCGAGACGCTGGTCGAGGCGGGCTATGAGCCCGAGATGGCCTATTTCGAGTGCCTGCACGAGGTGAAGCTGATCGTGGATCTGATCTACGAGGGCGGCATCGCCAACATGAACTACTCGATCTCCAACACCGCGGAGTACGGCGAGTACGTCTCCGGCCCCCGCATCCTGCCCTACGCCGAGACCAAGGCGCGGATGAAGGCGGTGCTGGCCGACATCCAATCCGGCCGCTTCGTCAGCGACTTCATGGCCGAGAACGCGGTCGGCCAGCCTTACTTCAAGGCCACCCGCCGCATGAACGACGCCCACGAGATCGAGGAGGTCGGCGCCAAGCTTCGCGCCATGATGCCCTGGATCGGCGCCGGCAAGCTGGTGGACAAGGACCGGAACTGACGACCTTGACGTGGCGCGCCCAGCCCCGATGCTGAGCGGTGGTTGGGCGGAGATCCCATGCGCCACGCGACACTGATAGCCCTGCTCCTCGCCACCCCGGCGGCCCAGGCCGCTGTCATTGGCGGCGAGGTGACCGGCGGCAGCGCCCTGACCGTCGGCGGGACCTTCACCCTCCTCGATCCGCAAGAGCGCTTCGCCGTCGGCTTCGACACGTTCCAGACGCCCCATCTCTATGCCTTCGACGAGGATCAGAACATCGAGATCGACGCGCCCATCGCCGTCGATATCGGCATCTCGCCCCAGAAAGGCGACGTGGTGGCGAGCCACTACGTGTTCTTCGACCCGGCCTGGGGCACCGGCCAGACCGGCTATGTCGAGTTCGACGCACCGATCTTCGGCATCGCCACCTCGACCGGTAACCTGGCAGCGAGCGACTATCTGGCGAACACCGAGGTCGAGTATCTGAACGCCACCCTCCGCGGCCTGGAGTTCGAGGACAGCGTCTGGATCGACCCGGAGGACCCGTTCCGCCTGCGCGTCGCCTGGGTGGCGAGCACCCCCGGCGACTATGTCCGGGTCTTCACCCGCCGCTCCCCCGTTGCCCGCGCGCCGGGGAAGGCAGTCAAGCAGAGCCGCCCACCCACAGGGCGCTGATCCGCCGGCGCCGCCCTATGGATATTTGAACCAGCAAGAAAGCCAGCGCCTTCGCATTGACCTGAGTTTCCCCGCCGGAGGCCAGGGTTGCTTCAGGCACGACCCCTGCCGTTCAGGCCCACCAGGCGTCAGGATCCCAATTGCGCCGCAACCAACCGCCGACGGAGATATGGTCGCGGTTGATCAGCAGCAGCAGCGCGATCATCGCCGCGAACACCGCCAGGCTGTCGGTCAGGTTGCGGTTCACCGGAAAGCCGCGGTCATTGATCTCGAACGGCGCGAGGTAGCGCGGCAATTCACGGTAGATCGTGAAGCCGTGGATCACCAACAGCGTGCCGTAGCTGAAGATCCGAAAGGCGCCAGCGAAGACCAGCAGGCAGACCAGGACCTGCAGGCTCGCCACCAGATAGACCTGGGCGAGGCTGATCTCGACCTGGTCGATCCACTGCACCAACTCGACATATTGCTGCGGCACGATGATCTTGTTCACCGCCCAGACGAAGATGAACCAGCCGATGCCGAAGCGCATGATCAAGAGGGCGAGGCCGTCCAACCGGTCGCGCGGCGATAATCCTGGCATCCGAGCCACTCCCTGAAGCACGTGGCGGGACGCTAGCGCGAAAGCGCGCCCAATGAAATCACCTCGTATCGGAAATTGCGTTCACGATCAGCACCTTGCTGATCGTGAGGAAGCGATTGCCGATTCCGCTTGAGCGGTTTCTGCGGCGAAGCATGCCGTCAGCCCCACGGGGCCCAGCCGCATTTCCCGTTCGACATCGCCGCGACGCTTCGCTAGAACCCGCGCCCAACAGATATGGCAGGGCCGCGTGTCGGATGCGGCAGGGCCGAGGGACGAGCACCCCAATGGAAAATGTGATCCTGACCGTTCACCTGATCATCGCCTTGGCGCTGATCGCCGTCGTGCTGTTGCAGCGTTCAGAGGGCGGCGGGCTCGGCATCGGCGGGGGCGGCGGCGGCCTGACCTCGGGGCGGAGCTCGGCCACCGCGCTCTCCAAGGTCACGTGGATGCTGGCCGTCAGCTTCCTCGCCACCTCGCTCACCCTCACCATCATCGCGACCCAGCGCAGCGCCGAAGAGAGCGTCTTCGACCGGCTGCGCGAGGTGGAGGAACCTGCGGGCGAGAGCGGCACGCCGATCCCGCCCATCGGTGGCGGGGCCGACGCGCCGCTGACGCCGGGTCTGCCGGCGCTGCCGCCGGCCGAGGACTAGTCGGGCGCCCCATCACGGGGTACGAAGTCACGGGGTACCAAAGAGGGGGGAGGGCCGGCCGCCGTGGGTGCGCTTCTCGGCCAGATCGAACGGGCGTTCATCGCCCTCGTCGGCTTTGCCGAGGTCTCGGGCGCGCGGCGGAGCCTTGTGGTCATCCTCGTCGGTCTCCTCGTTCTCTTGCCCGGGCTCGTCAGCCTGCCGGTGACCGACCGGGACGAGGCCCGCTTCGCCCAGGCCTCGCGCCAGATGCTCGAGACCGGCGACTTCATCGACATCCGCTTGCAGGAGGAGGCGCGCTGGAAGAAGCCGGCCGGGATCTACTGGCTGCAGGCGGGTTCCGCCTGGCTCTATGGCGGGGCGGAGGCACCGATCCAGGCCTACCGCCTGCCCTCCTTCCTCGGCGCGCTCCTGGCTGCAATGCTGACCGGTTGGGCCGTCGGCCCCCTGGTCGGCCGGCGGGGCGCGGTGCTGGCCGCGATCATGACGGTCACCTCGGTGCTCGTGGTCGTCGAAGGCCATATCGCCAAGACCGACGCCATGCTGCTGCTGACCATCGTCGCGGCCCAGGGCGCCCTGGTGCGGATCTGGCAGAGCGACGACCGCGGCTTTGGGCGCATGCACGTCCTCTTCTGGGCCGCGATCGGGGTGGGGGCGCTGATCAAGGGGCCTATCATCCTGCTCCCCGTGCTCGGCACCGTGCTCTGGCTCATCGCGTTCGAGCGACGATTGGGATTGCTGAGCGCCCTCTCCCCCGGCCGGGGCCTGCTGCTCGCCCTGCTGATCGCCGCACCCTGGTATGTGGCGATCGCCGAGCGCACGGGGGGCGCGTTCTTTGAGGACGCCCTGGTCGGCGATCTGCTCTCGAAGGTCACGGCGGGCGCCGAAAGCCACGGGGCGCCGCCGGGCTACTACCTGGCGACGATCTGGGGCACGTTCTGGCCCTGGGCCGCGCTGCTGCTGCTCGCCGCACCCTTCGCCTGGCGGGAGCGTCGGCGGCCGGAGGTGCGCTTCCTGCTCGGTTGGATCATCCCCACCTGGCTCGTGCTGGCGCTGACGGCGACCAAGCTGCCGCACTACATCCTGCCCGTCTTCCCGGCGCTCGCCGCCTTCCTCTCGCTTTGGCTGATCGAGACCCAGGCGGGCATGGCGGGCTGGCCGCGCCGATTGCTGGCGGCAGCGGTCTACCTCGTGGTCGGGGGCGCCCTGGCGCTCTTCGCGATCTTCGGGCCGGCGGTGGTGGAGGGCACGGGCTCCTTCACCGCGATCAGCCTCGGCGGTCTTGCGCTGGTGCTGATCCTGGTCGGCGCCCGGGCCCTGTTCTCCGCCCGGCGCATCGCCTTCTTCGGGGCCTCGACGCTGGCCGCCCTGGCGCTTTACCCGGCGCTTTTCGCCTACACCCTGCCCCTCCTGGACACGGCCTTTCTCAGCCCGCGCATGGCTGCGGCCCACGCCACCTTCGCCGAATGCAGCGACCGCCCGCTCACCTCCGTCGGCTACCGTGAGCCGAGCCTGGTCTTCGTCGGCGGCATCGGGACCGAGTTGCCCACTGTCGAGGACGCGGCCGCGCGCCTCCGCGATGAGGACGGCTGGCTCGTCTTCTTCGCCCCCCATCGCGGCATCACGCTGACGGCGTTCGAGGACACGGTCGCCGCCCCCCTGCAACCGGTGGCCACGGTCGCGGGCTACAACTACAACTGGGGCCGCGACGTGGTGATCACCCTGCTCGCCCGGGCCGATGATCCGATGCTCACCGCCTGCCCGGCCCTCGCCCAAGCGGACTAGCCCGTCGCCATGTCGCGCCCGTCTCCCCGTTTCAGCGTGATCGTCCCGATGAAGGACGAGGCCCCGAACGTCGCTGCCATGGCCGACGAGATCGGCGCCGCCTGCGCCAGCCTCGCCCCGTTCGAGGCGATCTTCGTCAACGACGGCTCTCGCGACGACACCGCCGGCAGCATCCGCGCGGCCCAGGCGCATCACCCCTGGCTGCGGGTCCTGCATCACCGGGAAAGCTGCGGCCAGTCGGCGGCGCTGCTGAGCGGCGTGCGCGCGGCCCAGGCGCCGGTCTGCGTCACCCTGGACGGCGACGGCCAAAACCCGCCGGCCGAGATCCCGGCGATGGTGCAGCCATTGCTCGACGATGCTGACGGCCATCTCGGCCTGGTCGCCGGTCAGCGCGGCATCCGCGAGGATCGGATGTCACGCCGCATCGCCTCCCGCGCTGCCAATGCGCTTCGCCGCCGATTGCTGCACGATGATGCCCGCGACACCGGCTGCGGGCTTAAGGCCTTTCCCCGCGCGGTCTTCCTGGCGCTTCCCTACTTCGACCATATCCACCGGTACTTGCCGGCTCTGGTGCGGCGGGAGGGCTGGACGGTCGCCTGGATCGCCGTCGATCACCGGCCGCGTCGGGCCGGTCGCTCGCACTACAGCAATCTCGGGCGGGCCATGGTGGGCGCCCTCGATCTGATCGGCGTCTGGTGGCTGATGCGGCGCAGGAAGCGCCCAACCCTGACGCCGGAGGACAGCGGATGAGCGAGGCCGCCGGCGACTGGCTGATGGCGGCCCTCCTCGTCGACAGCTGGCCGGGCGTCTGGCTGGCGCTGTTCGGCCTCGCGGCCCAGGCCGTCTTCATGGCGCGCATGCTGGTGCAGTGGATCGCCACGGAGCGGGCCCGGGCCTCCATCATCCCCGTCGCCTTCTGGTGGCTGTCGCTCTGCGGCGCCGTGCTGTTGCTGCTCTACGGCATCCTTCGCCGGGACATCGTGATCATCGCGGCCCAGGCCTTCGGCTTTGTCGTCTACGCCCGAAATCTCTGGTTCCTGCGGCGCCCGCGCGACATTCACATGCCCTGAGCGGGGCGCGCGACGTTGCCGCGCCCTACCGAATCTAGTATCGCTCTTCTCCCGTGGAACGACATCCAGGGGCGATTGAGCGCCCGCACCACGGGGGGCAGCGGCAGCATGGCGCGCTATATTTTTGTCACGGGAGGCGTGGTTTCGAGCCTCGGCAAGGGGCTCGCGTCAGCCGCGCTCGGGGCGCTTTTGCAGGCCCGCGGCTATTCGGTCCGGCTCCGCAAGCTCGACCCCTATCTGAACGTCGATCCCGGCACGATGTCGCCCTTCGAGCATGGCGAGGTCTTCGTCACCGACGACGGGGCGGAGACGGACCTCGACCTCGGCCATTACGAGCGCTTCACCGGCGTGCCCTGCCGGCGCACCGACAGCGTCTCCTCCGGCCGGATCTACACCAGCGTGCTGGAGCGGGAGCGGCGGGGCGAATATCTCGGCAACACCATCCAGGTCATTCCGCACGTCACCAACGAGATCAAGGACTGGATCGCCATCGGCGAGGATGAGGTCGACTTCATGCTCTGCGAGATCGGCGGCACCATCGGCGATATCGAGGGGTTGCCGTTCTTCGAGGCGATCCGCCAGTTCGCGCAGGAGCGGGCCCGGGGCCAGTGCATCTTCATGCACCTCACGCTGCTGCCCTACCTGGCGGCCTCGGGCGAGCTGAAGACCAAGCCGACCCAGCATTCGGTGAAAGAGCTCCGCTCGATCGGCATCGCCCCCGACATCCTGGTCTGCCGATCCGAGCAACCGATCCCGGAGAAGGAGCGGGCGAAGCTCGCGCTCTTCTGCAACGTGCGGCCGGAGGCGGTGATCGCCGCCCGCGACCTGAAGTCGATCTACGAGGCGCCGGTGGCCTACCACGCCGAGGGCCTGGATGCCGCCGTGCTCGACGCCTTCGGCATCGCTCCGGCCCCTGCCCCGCGGCTCGACGCCTGGGAGGAGATCGTCGACCGCATCGAGAACCCCGACGGCGAGGTCCGCGTCGCCATCGTCGGCAAATACACCGAGCTCGAGGACGCCTACAAATCCATCGCCGAGGCGCTCACCCACGGCGGTATCGCCGCCCGCGTCCGGGTGCGCGCCGAGTGGATCGACAGCGAGATCTTCGAGCGGGAGGATCCCGCGCCCCATCTCGAGGGCTTCCACGCCATCCTCGTCCCCGGCGGTTTCGGCGAGCGCGGGACGGAGGGGATGATCCGCGCCGCCCAATTCTCCCGCGAGCGCAAGGTGCCCTATCTCGGCATCTGCCTCGGCATGCAGATGGCCATCATCGAGGCCGCCCGAAACCTGGCGGGCGTGCGCGACGCGGGATCGGAGGAGTTCGATCACGAGGCCGGCGCCCGGCGTTTCACCCCCGTGGTCTATCACCTGAAGGAGTGGCTCGAGGGCAACCGCACGGTGAAGCGCGAGATCACCGACGACAAGGGCGCCACTATGCGCCTCGGCGCTTATGACGCCGAGCTCGCCCAGGGCAGCCGGGTGGCCGAGATCTACGAAGCCTGCCGCATCTCCGAACGTCACCGCCACCGCTACGAGGTCGACATCAAGTACCGCGACAAGCTGGAGGAAACCGGCCTCACCTTCTCCGGCCTCTCGCCCGACGGCCGCCTGCCCGAGATCGTCGAGATCCCCGACCACCCCTGGTTCCTCGGCGTCCAGTTCCACCCGGAACTGAAATCCAAACCCTTCGCCCCGCATCCGCTGTTTGCCAGCTTCGTGCAGGCCGCGGTGGAGCAGAGCCGGCTGGTGTGAGCTGACTTGCATTGCATCGGGCCGACTGCCATACTCTTTGCTGAAAGTAAGGAGAAGCTCGTGCAGCATTCCACGATCACCGCCAAAGGACAGACCACGATCCCCCGGGCCATTCGGGAGCGATTGGATGTCCGGCCAGGCGACCGGATCCTCTATCTGGAGGATGAGACCGGCGTGCGCATCGTCGCCGCTGGCCGGCGGATCTCGGAGCTCAAGGGAATGCTGCCGGCGCCCAAGCAGCCCGTGAACCTCGAAGACATGGATGCAGCGATCCGCCGGCGTCGCTAAGCGGCGATGATCGGGCTCGACACCAACGTCCTCGTCCGTCATCTGATCCAGGACGATCCCGAACAATCGCCCCGGGCCAGCGCAGCCCTGGACGCCTGCACGACCGAGGTGCCGGGATATCTCAACCGCATCGTGCTCTGCGAACTGGTCTGGGTCCTCGACCGCGCCTATGGCTATGGGAGAGAGCAGATCGCACCGGTGCTGGAGGCCTTGCTGCGCTCAGCCGATCTGCGGGTCGAGGACGAGGGGCTCGCCTGGCGGGCGCTCGATCTCTACCGCGGCGGCGCCGATTTCGCCGATGCGCTCCTGGCACTCTCGAACCGAGAGGCCGGGGCGGAAGAGACGCTCACCTTCGATCGTCGCGCCGCTGCCCTACCCGGCTTCTTCTCCGTTTCTTAGCGCTCACGCAGGACAGCGGCTGCGTCCTCCCGCCTTAAGTGTCGGCGTTGTCACGGACTTTTCTCAGCGTTCCGGGCAGGGTCCGCCACGCAGATAGGAACGCCTTTTCATTGGAGGATAGTTTTATGGAGCTTCAGACAGCGACGCAGGCGATTGAGGGGTTGATTGCGGATGCGCTTGGCACGGTGGGGGAGGCTGGGCCGGAGGCGCCGGTGCTCTTCTCGGTGATCGCGGGGGAGCATGCGAGTTCCGGGCAGGAGGCGCTCCTCACCGTGCCGACAAGCCAGATCACCGCCTGGTCGCCGCCGGGGACGTGGATCGCCGACAGCATCTACGTCGTGGCGCGGGACGGCTTCTACTCCGTCTCGATGAGCTACATGCGCGACAGCTACGACCAGGCGGAGCATGACGACAGCTATCTCCGGCTCTACGCCCAGGGCGCTGACGGGATCGTGCGCAACGTCTTCTACCTGCACGACGGGGATCAGCCCCAGGCCGCGCGAAACTCGGTCGCGGCGAGCACGATTTTGCGACTGAAGCGGGGGGATCGGCTGCAATGGCGGGTCGGCAGCGATCTCGACAAGCCGCGGCACTTGCGCCACATCCGCGTCTCGCTGTTCGAAATCCGGTAAGGCGGCGCGGCCTTGCCCGGCGGCCCCGCCACGCCAGCGGTGTTAGTAAGGGTGGCCGATGTACGAGGGCGACAGCCTGTTCACGCTGGCGCCGGCCGGGCAGGCGGCGGTCGTCGGGCTGTCGCTTGCGATGGCTGCAGCTTTGGTGGTGGTACTGCGCCGTGCGGCGCGCGGGCGGTGGCCCGTGCGGGCGGCGCTCGGCCTTCTGGCACTTTGGCTGTGGCTCTGGCTGACGCCGCAACTCTACTACCTGCTCTATCAGACGCTGATCCCGGGGCTGCCCTGGCAGATCGTGGTGAAATGGCCGCCGCCCGGACCGCTGCAGCTGGCGGAGGTGCTGAGCTTTCAGGGACGCGCGACGTTGGCCGAGCATGGGCGGGGAGTGCTCGGCTGGGTCTTTCTCCTCGTGGCCCTGGCGCGACGCCGCGGCGCGTGACCATGCTCAACCGGAGAGCACCTGTTGCATCGTCCTTAGCCAGGCCGACAGCGCCGCCGGATCGGGCGTGTAGTGGTTGGCGGCGCTCGCGCCCTCGCCCACTTTCACGCCGAGACCCCCGAAAGACTGGGCCGCAGCCATCGCGTCCTCGTCCGTCGTGTCGTCGCCCACCATGATCGGTCGCCGGCCGGCAAAGGGCGGGTGGGCGAGCGCGGCGGCAAGCGCCCGGCCCTTGTTGGCCTCGGCCGGCTTCACCTCCACCACGCACTTGCCGTGCTGAACGATCAGCGCCTCCCCCGCCGCTTCCCGCGCGGCGCTGAGGCAGGCTGCCTCCGCCTCCGGCGCTGCCCGGTAGTGGAGCGCGGCGACCGGGCCCTTCAGCTCCAGCCGCACGCCTGGCCGCGCCGCCGCCCGCTCAAGCGGTGCCAGCACCTCCGCCCCAGGCGGCGGCAGTGCTTCAGGCAGCGGCGCCCGGGGGGCGGCGACGGCCAGGCCGTGCCCGCCGATCCGCCAGAGGTCCGACGGCACGCGGCGCGCCAGATCGGCGAGGTCCCGGCCCGAGATGACCGCCAGGGCGCCATCCAGCGCCGCCGCCACATCCGTCAGCACCTCCGCCATACCGCCCGGCAGCCAAATCGCATCCGGGTCAGGGCCCAGATCAACGAGGGTGCCGTCGAAGTCGAGGAAGAGGGCATCGCCGGGCGTGAGCTGCAGCGCCTCGAGCAACCTCACGCCTCCTGCTCCGTCGCCTCGAGCGTGTCGAGGAACTGGTTGCGCCACCAGGCGATGTCCTGCTCGCGCACGCACTCCATCAGAGAGGTCCAGCGCGCCTTGCGTTCATCCAACGGCATGGAGAGCGCCCGCCGCACCGCGTCGGCCCCGCCGGAGATGTCGTGGGGGTTCACCCGCAGCGCCTCCCGCAACTGCTCGGCTGCGCCGGCGAATTCGGAGAGGATCAGCACGCCCGGATCCTCTGGATCCTGGGCGGCGACGAACTCCTTGGCGACCAGGTTCATGCCGTCGTGGAGCGGTGTGACCAGGCCGACCCGCGCCAGCTGGTAGAGCCCCGCGAGCATCTGGCGCGGATAGGAGCGGGCGAGATAGCGGATCGGCGTCCAGTCGAGATCGGCATGGTCAGCGTTGATCCGGCCGGCCAGACGGTCGACCTCCTCGCGCAACTCAGCATAGGCGTCGACCTCCCCGCGGGAGACGGGGGAGATCTGCACGTAGCTCACCCGACCGCGCAGCGTCTCGTGCTCATCCAGCAATCGGCCGAAGGCCTGCAGGCGCTGGGGCAGGCCTTTGGAATAATCCATGCGGTCGACGCCGAGGACCAGGGCGCGGTTGTCGATCACCCGGCCCAGGCGATCGGCGCCGGCCCGCGCCTCGGTATCGGCGGCGAAGCGCGTGATCTCGGCCGGGTCGATGCCGATGGGGAAGGCCGCGACCTGGACGGTGCGGTCATGCACCTTCAGCCGGCCGCCCTTCAGCAGCTTGGCCTGATGCTGCTGCACCATGTAGCGGCGAAAGTTCTCCGTATCGCGCTCGGTCTGGAAGCCGATGAGGTCGAAATCGGCGAGGCCCCGGGCGATCTGGGCGTGGTTCGGCAGGGCCGAGAACACCTCGGGCGGCGGGAAGGGGATGTGGAGGAAGAAGCCCACCGGCCCGCGCCAGTCGTTATAGCGCAGTTCCCGACCGAGCAGCAGGAAGTGGTAATCGTGCACCCAGACCACGTCGTCGGTGCGCAGCAGTTGAGACAGGAGGCGCCCGAAGCGCCGGTTCACCGCCTCGTACTGGGCGAAGGCGCTGTCGCTGAACTGGGCGAGGTCGATGCGGTAGTGCATGACCGGCCAGAGCGCGCGGTTGGCGTAGCCGAGGTAGTAGCCCTCGTATTCCTCCTCCGTCAGGTCGGCGAGGGCGAAGTCGATCTCTCCGTCGACGAAGACGCGGACGCCGCGGGTCTCCCGATCCAGCACCTCGCCCGACCAGCCGAACCAGACGCCGCCGCCGCGCTCCACCAGGGCATCCCAAAGGGCAACGGCCAGGCCGCCGGCGCGGGGCTCCCCCGGTGTCGCCGTTCGATTGGAGGCGACGATCAACCGTCCCATGCGCTGCTGCCCACCCTGTCTCACCCCGTTGCGCCGTCAGCTTAGCACGCGGCGCGGGCCAGGTCAGGGCGCGCTGGGCTCAGCGGTCGGCCTTGGCCGCGAAGGTCTCGGCGTGGTCGGCGCGCAGGGCGACCTTTTGGACCTTGCCCATTGCGTTGCGCGGCAGGGCGTCGGCGAAGAAGATCCGGCGGGGCTGCTTGAAGCGGGCCAGGCGCTCGGCCAGGGCGCCGCGCACCGCATCCTCGCTCAACCCGGCCTCGGGCTCGGCCACCACGACGGCGGCCACAGCCTCTCCCAGATCGGGGTGCGGGAGACCGATCACGGCGCTCTCCACCACGCCGTCGAGGGCATCGAGCGCCGCCTCCACCTCCTTCGGGTAGACGTTGAAACCGCCGGAGATCACCAGGTCCTTCGCCCGGCCGATCAGGGTGAGGTAGCCGTCCGCGCCGATCCGGCCGAGATCGCCGGTGATGAAAAAGCCGTCCTCGCGGAACTCCTCCCGCGTCTTCTCCGGCATCCGCCAATAGCCTTGAAAGACGTTGGGGCCGCGCACCTCGACGGCGCCGATCTCCTCCGCCGGCAGCGGGAGGCCGTCGGCGCCGGTGACGCGGATCTCCACATCCGGCAGGGCTGGGCCGACGCTGCCCGGCCGCCGCTCCCCATCATGGGGGTTGGAGGTGATCATGCCGGTCTCCGTCATGCCGTAGCGCTCGAGGATCGCGTGGCCGGTCAGCGCGCGCCAGGCCTCATGCGTCGCGGCGAGAAGGGGCGCCGAGCCGGCGATGAAGAGCCGCATGGACCGGGCCGCCGCGCCCAGATCCGGCATCTCAAGGAGCCGGGTGTAGAAGGTCGGCACGCCCATCAACGCCGTGGCCTGGGGCATGGCAGCCAGGACCGCCTCGGCGTCGAACTTCGGCAGGAAAATCAGGCTGCAGCCGGCGATCAGCGCCACGTTGGTGGCGACGAACAGGCCGTGGGTGTGAAAGATCGGCAGCGCATGGATCAGCCGATCCTCCGCCCCGAAGCGCCAGATCTCGGCCAGGGTGCGGGCGTTGGAGAGCAGGTTCTCGTGGCTCAGCATCGCCCCCTTCGACCGCCCGGTGGTGCCGGAGGTGTAGAGGATCGCCGCCAGATCATCCGGGCCGCGCGCCACCACCTCGAACCGCTCCACCGGCGTTGCGGCCTGCATCAGGCTGCCCGCCCCCGCGGCGTCGAGGGTGAAGAGCGCGCGGGCCGACGCCACCTCCGCCATCGCCTGAAAGGCCGCCTGCCGCGCCGGATCGCAGACGACGATGGCCGGCTCCGCATCGGCGAGGAAGGTCGTGACCTCGGCACCGGTATAGGCGGGGTTGAGCGGCAGGAAGACGCCGCCCGCCAGGATCGTCGCGAGGTAAAGGGTAAGGGCCGGCAGCGATTTCTCGACTTGGACCGCCACCCGCTCCCCCGGCGCGAGGCCTGCCCCTTGCAGAACAGTAGCGAGGCACGCGGCCTCGTCCGCAAGCGCGGCGTAGCTCACCGTCCCGCCCTCCGGCATCTCGGCGAAGATGCGCTCGCCCGGGGCGGTCAGCAGGCCGGCTGCCAGATGGTTGCGCTCAAGGCCGTCGAGCATCGTCAGGTCCCTTCCATCCGCCGCCCGTTGCGAAGGCGGCGCGGCAACGATGCGTAGCGCGATCGCCCCGGCCGCGCCAAGCCGGATGGGCGCAGGCGAAACGGGCGGCGTGCGGCGCGGCCAGCAAGGATTTATCACCCACCGGGATCGAAAGCGCGCGCACCCCCTCGACTCTTTCGCCGCCGGGCGGCATCAGCCTGTGCGCACGTCACCCAGCCGGCCCCAGCGGCCCCAGCGAGGCACCGGATGAGCAAGCTCCCCAGCCCCTGCATCGACGTCTGCAAGTTCAAGCGGGCCGGGCACTGCATCGGCTGCTCGATGACCAAGAGCCAGAAGTCGCTGTTCAAGCGCCTGAAAAAGAACGAGCACCGTGAGGCATTCCTCACGATGCTCGTCGCACAGCAGGCCGTGCTGGGTAAGTATCGTGCCTGGCCGCCTGCCTATGCCCGCAAATGCCTGAAGAAGGGGGCCGAGCCGCCGCGCGGCCTCAGTTCAGATGGGCCCGCAGGAACCAGGCGAATTTCTCGTGGCTCTGGCCGCGGTTGATGCAGAGATCTTCGGTCAGCGGATCGCCGTGACCAGCCGCCAGTTCGGCACAGCCGGCAAGGGTCGAGGCCAGCGTCTCTTCGGCCGCCAGCATCACCTGCAGCATCTGCTCGGCAGTGGCGTGGCCGTCGTGCTCGTCGATCTTGGAGCGGCTGATCATGCCGGCCAGCGTTCCCTCGGCGTGCACGCCCAGTGCCCGGACCCGCTCAGCCAAATCGTCCTGAGCCTCGAAATGATCCTCATAGATCTCCTGAAACATCGCATGCAGCGGGCCGAATGACATGCCCTTCACGTTCCAGTGAAAGTTCTGGGCAAGCATCGTCGCCACTGCCGTCTCGGCAACGGACTGGTTCAGCGCCTCGGCAATTTCGGCCTTGGCATCGGGCGTCAGCGTCAGGGCCGTTTGCTGGGTCACGTGATATCCCTCCATGGGCAAATTTCGGTCTGCGCAGGGCGTCAACGCCCCGGCGCGGCCAGAACATAATGCCCCCAGACAGGAAGCCAAGCACTTTTTAGAATTATTCTAATCTAGAGGGAATTGCTCGGAAATCGTCCACACCAGATAGGCCAGATTGCGCCGGGCCGGCCGGGCCACGCGGGACCGGATCAAGAAGTGAAAGCTCGCCTGATCGCCGTTCGCCGCCGCGGCGAACAGACGCATCAGCCAAGCCTCGTCGAAGGAGGTGTCGTGCACGCCCGGCCGATGGAAGATCGGCGTCTGGCCCAGGGCCTGGGCAAGGGAGCGCATCAGCGTCTCGGCGTAGGCGTCGCGGGCCACGGCGGCATTGGCCGACAGCACGGCGCAGGCTTGGTATAGATCGCTCCGCGCCGCGACACGGCAAGCAAGCGCCACCAGACGCAGATGATTGAGCAGCGGCAAAAGGCGCGGATCGACCGAGGGCGACGCGGGCGGCGCCTCATCTACTTGCCGTTCGAGCCGAAGTGCGGTCATGCGATCGCCTGCCTCACGGGTCCAGGCCCGAAGAGACCGGGCGCTGAATTCCTGAGCGTACTTATAGGAAATTTTGGCAAAGAAAAGACGGGCGGCGGTGGGCGGGTCACCCGGCCGCAGCCCTTCTGCCCATATGCTTGGGGCGGATGACCGCCGATCTGTGGCGATTTTGCCGCTGGCGGGAACAAAAGTTATTGAGTTGGCTTCTGTTCACGAAGTGCGTACGACTCATGCGGCGATCAGTGTCCCAGCTCTCCGCGTGGGATCTGCGCACAACGACAGAGCAGAATGAGACGGACGTTATCGGAGATGCTGGCATGATCCATCAGCTTAATCGCAGAACCCTCCTCGTGGCCGCGACGGCCTTTGCCGCGGCACGCCCGGCGCTGGGCCAAACCACGCACGAAGTGCAGATGTTGAACCGCGACCCCGATAACCCGCGCCAGCGCATGGTCTACCTGCCGCGCGTCCTGATGGTGCAGCCGGGCGATACGGTGAAGTGGCTCTCGGTCGATCCCGGCCACAACGCCGCATCGAAAGAGGGCATGATCCCCGAGGGCGTGGAGCCTTGGGAGAGCCGCATCAACGACGATTTCGAGCTGACCTTCGATCAGCCCGGCATCTACGGCTACGCCTGCACGCCGCACGAGACGGTCGGCATGGTGGGCCTGGTGATCGTCGAGGGCGAGGGCATGCTCGACAACCTCGAAGCCGCCCAGGAGGTGCGCCAGCGCGGTCGCGCCCGCAACGCCTGGGAGGAGATCTGGGCCGAAGTCGATGAGATGGGCCTGACCGCCTAGGGCCCTCAACAGACCGCAAGACCAAACGGGGCTGCGCCAGGGCGCGGCCCCTTTTCGTTTCAACCGGGCACCACGCGCTTTCATTGCGGGGGCGCCGGGCCATGCGAGGAATGCGTGATGTCCACTGTCGGCGTCGTCGGTCTCGGCGACATGGGAAGCGGCCTCGCCAAGAACCTGATCGCGGCAGGCTTTTCGGTCAGCGGTTTCGATCTCTCGGCCGAGCGCCTCGCCGCCTTTCGCGAGATGGGTGGGACCGTGGCCGACGGGCCGGGAGAGGTCGGCCGCGGGGCCGAAGCAGTCTTCGTCATGGTGATGACCGGCGCCCAGGCCAAGGACGTGATCCTCGGCACCGACGGCTTGGCGCAGAGCATGGCGCCCGGCGGTCTCATCCTGCTCACCGCCACGATCCAGGCGGCCGAGGCGGAGGAGATCGCGGCGGGCCTGGCCGGCACCGGCCTCCACCTGATCGACAGTCCGGTCTCCGGCGGCTATCCCGGCGCCCAGGACGGCACGCTCACGATGATGGCCGCAGCCCCAGCCGAGGTGCTCGCGACCGCCCGGCCGGTGATGCAGGCCGTCTCCGCCAACATCCACCATGTGGGCGACCGGCCGGGCATGGGGCAGACGGTGAAGGCCTGCCTGCAGGCATTGATCGGCGGCATCTTCACCTCGGTGTTCGAGACGGCCGCCCTCGCCGCCAAGGCCGGGGTGCCGGGGGAGGTGCTGCACCGGGTCGTCGCCTCCTCCAGCGCCGGCTGCGGCGCGGCGACCACGGCGCTCGAGAACATCATCGACCGCCGGTTCGAGGGGACCGGCAGCCATATCGCTACGATGTACAAGGACCTGACGATCTCCCTCGACCTCGCCAGCGCGCTTGGCGTGCCGATGCACACGGCCGCCGCGGCCATGCAGCTCTTCCAGGCGGGCAAGACCAAGTACCCCGACGGCGACAACTGGATCGTCACCCGGGTGATCGAGGAGATCGTGGGCGCCGAACTGCACCGCTGAGGAGAGGGCGATGAAGCTCGGCGTGATCTGCGACGGCATCAACCGCGACCTCGGCCACGCCCTGACGCTGATGGCGGAATTCGGCTTGACCCACGCCGAATTGCAGTTCGTCGGCGAGAAGGAGGTGGGCGATCACAGCCCCGCCGAAATCGCCGAGATCGCCCGTCTGGTGGATGACCATGGCATGACGGTCTCCTGCCTCTCCCGCCATGTCTTCGCCGGGCTGAGCGCCGAGAACCGGCCGGGCGACGCCGCGCACCGGCGCCATATGGACGGCCTGAAGCGGGTGATCGCCATGGCGCAGGCGCTTGGCGGGCCGCTCGTCCGCATCATGAGTTCGCGGAAGGAGCAGATCCTCTGGGGCGCCGGCGGGGCGGAGACCTGGAACGTGGCCCAAGGCGCCTGGGCAAGCCTCGGCCCGCTGATCGCCCCGGCCGTCGAGCTTGCCCGGGAAGAGGGCGTCGGCCTGGTCATCGAGACCGGCAACGGCACGATGATCAACTCGAGCTACACGGCACGGCGACTGATCGACGAGCTGCAGGCCCGCGACGTGCTCCGCGTGCTCTGGGATCCGGCCAACGCCTGCTGGTGCCACGAGCAGCCCTATCCCGACGGCTACGCCCCGCTTCGCGGCGGCCATCTCGGCCATATCCACATCAAGGACGTGGTGGTCGACACGCCGCGGGCCTTTCTCGAGGTGAAAGCGCTCGGCGAGGGGCAGCTGGCGCCCCACCTCGCCCCGATCGCCGCGGCGCTAAGGGCGGACTGCTATGACGGGGCGATCTCCCTCGAAAGCGTCTACCACCCGGGGAATGGCGACTTCGAGGCCGGCTTTCGCGCCTCGATCGCACGGTTCAAGGCGATCTTCGGCTGAGCGGGCTTTTCGACTGCCGCAGACTCGCCAAAAGAGACGATGGCCTCCGGCGGGGATATTTGACCCAGCAAGAAAGCCCCATGGCTTTCGCATTGATCCAAATATCCAAAGATGCCGACGCCGACCCCCGCCGAGGATGGTCAGCCCTGGGCCCGGCGCAGGCTGTCGATGGCAGCCTCGATGGCATTGTGAAGAACGTCCCGTTCCTCAGCACTCAAGCCCGCGGTCAGGTCCTGATCGCGGGCCAGGGCGGCGGGGGCGATCGCCTCGTAGATCGCCCAGCCCGCCGCGGTCAGGCGCCATTCGGAGCGGCGGCGGTTGCGCGGATCGGCCCGACGCTCGAGCAACCCTCGTCCCTCCAGCGCCCGCAGCGCCCGGCTGACCGACATCCGGTCCATGCCGGTGCCCGACGCCGTGTCCTCGCCCGACACCCCGGGCACGCCCGCCAGCCACATTAGGCAGCGCCATTCGGAGAGGGAGAGGCCATGCAAGGCCCCATGGGTCTCGGCAAAGGGCCGGGTCATCAGGTTCATCAGCACGATCAGGCGGAAGGTCAATGTCTCGAGGATCGCGCTGTCGCGCCGCTCGCCCTCCGCCCTGCCCGATGCCTCAGCCATTCACGATCCCCGGCAGCCAGAGGGTGAGCGCCGGCCAGAGCGCCACGGCGATCAGGAGCGCGATGAGGGCGAGGAGGAAGACGAGCGATTCCCGCGCCACCGTCGCCACCCCGGCCCCGGCCTGGGCCGCCGTCAGGTAAAGCAAAACACCCACCGGCGGGGTGACGAGGCCGATGGCGCAGGCCAGCACGAAGACGATGCCGAGCTGGGTCACGTCGATCCCAGCGAGGATCGCCGCCGGCGCGAGGATCGGCGCGACCACCACCAGGATCGTCACCGGCTCCAACACCGTTCCGAGGGCCAGGAGACCCACGGCGATCACCAGGAGCGTCAGGGCCGGCGGCAGGGCGAGGCTCGACAGCGCTTCTGCCAAGGCCGGCGCGACGCCGATGCGGGCGGCGATCCAGACGAGCGCGCCCGAAAGCGAGATGATGATCAGAACGCGGGCTGCATCGACGGCCGCCTCGACAGTGGCGCGCCAAAGCTCCACGAGGCGCGCCTCGCGATAGATGAAGAGGGAGACGAAGGCGGCGTAGACGGCGGCGAGCGCGCCGATCTCCGACACCGTCGCGGCCCCGCCCACCAGCGCCGCGATCACCAGCACCGGCATTAAGAGGGCGAGCACGCTGCCGCGGAAGGCTTGTCCGAGCTCCCGCCAGCCGGCCCAGACCTCCGCCGGATAACCGCGGCGGTAGGCGACGACGACGGAGGCGACGAGCAGGACCACACCCATCAGCAAGCCGGGCAGGACGCCGGCGACGAACAGATCGACGACGTCGGCCGGGGTAAAAAGCGCAAAGACCACCATCGGGATCGACGGCGGGATCATCAATCCAATGGTGGCGGAGGCACCGGTGACGGCCGCCGCATAGGCGCCGGAATAGCCGTCCCGCTTCATCGCCGGGATCATCACGGAGCCGACGGCGGCCGCATCGGCGACGGCAGAGCCGGAGATGCCGGCAAAGACCATGCTCGCCGCGATGTTGGCATGGCTCAGGCCGCCGCGGATGTGGGCGACCAGGGCCCGCGCCAGGCGGAGCAGCCGGGCGCTCATGCCGCCGGCGTTCATGATGGCGCCGGCCAGGAAGAAATAGGCAATGGCCGTGAAGGCGGTGTTGTCGAGGCCGCGCTGCACGCTTTGCGCCACCACCATCGGCTGCATGATCGGCCAGAAGGCGGCGGCAAAGGCGACCGTGGCAAGCCCGATCGCCAGGAAGACCGGCACCCGGAAAGCGATGAGGGCGAGCATCACCACCAGGACGAGGGCGATGCCGGTCATCGCCTCTCCGCCGCGAGGTTGAGCAGGGCCGCGAGGCTCCAAAGCGCCGCGCCGAGCAGCACCGGGTAGAACCGCACGGCGCCCGAGACACCGAGGGACGGCATGTCGATCAGCGAAAACGCCTCGATCGCCAGCACCGTGACGTAGGCGAGGCCGATCGCCGCCGCGATGGCCAGCAGATCGACCGCCACGGCAACGATGCGCTCTGCCCGGGCCGGGAGGCGCTGCAGCAGGGCATCGACGGCGATATGGCCCTGGCTCGCCCAGAGGAGCGGCGCGCCGAGCCAGGCGAGGCTGAGCAGCAGAAGCAGGCCCACGTCCCGGCCCCAAAGCAGGCTGTCGGCAAAGAGATAGCGCAGCAGCACCTGCACCGTCTCGAGCGTTACCATGGTGAGCAGCAACAGCCCAAGCAGAACGCGCAGCGCCTGGATCAGCGCTGCGCGCGCGGTCACCGCCAGACCGGCGACCCGGCTCATGCTCACCGGCCCATGCTCAGAGGCCGGAGATCCGCTCGAACAAGCCCTCGGGCCAGGCATTGCCGTCCATGCCCTCGACCATCGGGGCGACGGCGGCGCGGAAGGCGTCGAGGTCGGGCTCGGTCACGGTCACACCGATGTCGTCGAGGGCGGCGAAGGCCTCCTCCATCTGCGCGGTGTGAAGCGTCCGGCCGTCGGCGCCGGCGCGGGCGGCGGCTTCGCGCAACCAGCCCTGCTGCTCCTCGCTCATCGCGGCCCAGCGCTCCGGCGACATCCAGACGCCGATGCCGGAGTGGATGTAGTCGATCGGCGCGAAGTAGCTGTTGGCCTCGGCGTAGCCCGCGCCAACGAAGTCGATGACGCCGTTGTCCTGGCCGTCAACCACCCCGGTCTTGAGCGCGATCAGCAACTCAGCCGCGCCGAGCGGCGTGGGCGCCGCGCCCCAGGCCTCGAACGCTCCGATGATGAAGGGATGCTGCGGCGTGCGGATCTTCAGCCCGGCGAGGTCGGCAGGCGTGGTCACCGGCGTCTGGGCCGTGGTCACCACCCGGGGCGGCCGGTCGCCGGCATAGCCGAGGTAGACGACGCCGGTTGCCTCCTCCACCTCCGCCATCATCTCGGTCAAGATGTCGCTTTCGACGTAGGCGTGGAAATGCGCCTGGTCGCGGAAGAGGTAGGGCGCCCAGAGGACGAGGAAGGGCCGCGCCTCCTGCATCGCGATGATGCCGCCGATGTCGATCAGATGCAGATCGAGGGCATTGGTGCGGGTCTGCACCCAAAGCTCGGCCAAACCGCCGAGCGCGGCGCCGGGCACGATATCGACGCCCATGCTGCCGCCCGAAAGCTCCGCCAAATGGTCGGCGAAGCGCACGGCGGCGTCCTGATAGGTGGTCTGCGCCGGGGCCACATGGCCGAGCGTCAGGCTGATCTCCTGCGCCTGCCCGGCGCCGCCCAGCAGCATAGATCCTGCGAAGATCGCGGCGTAAGCCTGCTTCATGACACGCATTTCCTTCCCTCCCCAAATCGCTTGCAGCGGTTTCCAGGCTGCATTGACAGACTAGACAATATATCAGACGTTACATCTCGTCGATCATTTTGACGCATCGGCAATGGCAGGTGGGAGCAGTCATGGCGCGCGAGGATCGAGACGCATCGTGAGCGATCCGGCCGCCATCGCCGGCGCCACGCGGCGCCTCGGGCCGGCCCAACGCCAGGCCGCGCGCTTCCTCGCCGCCAGCCAGGCGGAAACAGCGGTCGTCACCATCTTCGGCGAGATCGACGTGGGGGCGCTGCTCACCTGGCGCAGCGCATTGGCAGAGGGTCCGTCGCGGCCGAGCGTCTCGCACTGCGTGCTTCGCGCCCTGGCGCTCGCCCTGCCGCAATACCCGGCCCTCGCGGCCCATCTGCACGACGATGTGCTGCATTTTGGCGAGGGTCTCGACATCGCCCTCGCCGTCTCCTTGCCGAGCGGCGATCTGATCACGCCGGTGCTGCGCGGAGTGGAGAGCATGGATCTGGCGATGCTCACCGCCGCCGCACGGGATCTGGCGGAGAAGGCGCGGACCGGCGGGCTCGCGCCCGGCGACGTGCGGGGCGGGCACTTCACCCTCTCCAACGTGGTGGGCGCCCAGGTCACCCGCTGGACCACGCCGATCGTGCCCCGGCCGCAGGTGGCGATCCTGGCGCTCGCAGGTATTCGCGACGTGCCCGCCGTCCGGGAGCGGGCCGTGACCGTGGCGAAGATGCTGCCGGTCAGCCTCAGCTTCGACCATCGGGCGGTGAACGGCACGGAGGCCTCGGCCTTCCTCGAAACCCTGGCCGAGGTCCTGGCCCACCCGGAGACCCTCGCGGCACCCCTCGACGGAGGCACAGCGCAATGATCGACATCACCCTGCCCGAGATCGGCGAGGGCGTGACGGAGGCGACCATCGTCTCCTGGCTCGTCAAACCGGGCGAGGCGGTCCACGCCGGTACGCCCATCGTCGAGATCATGACCGACAAGGTGAACATGGAGATCGAGGCGGAAGCAGCGGGCACCATGGCCGAGATCGTCGTGCCGGTGGATGAGGAGGTCCGCGTCGGCGCCGTGATCTGCCGGATCGACCCGAAGGCAGCGGGAGGACAGTGATGCGCACCAACGAAACTCACGCGGGGCTCTACCGGCTGATGACCCTCACCCGCACGCTAGATCGGGTGATCGGCGCCCATGACGGGCATTGGCACGGGCTCGAGGGGGAGGAGGCGACGATCGCCGGCGTCTACTACGGCCTTCGCCCGGGCGATGTGGTGGCGCCGCATTACCGCGGCATGGTCTCGGCCGCGCTCGCCAAGGGCGCGGATCTGCGCACCATCCTCGCCGGCTGCCTCGGGCGGCGCACGGCCTATCACGGCGGGCGGCATCGCAGCGACATCTGTGGCCCGCCGGAATTCGGCACGATCGGGCTCTACGCCGGCTCCCTCGGCCCGCCGCTCGGCTATGCTCTGGGCGGGGCGCTGGCCGCCCAGCTCGACCGGCGCGACGACGTGGCGGTGGGGGTCTTCGGCGACGGCACCTCCTCCCGCGGCGATTGCCATGAGGCCATGAACATGGCGGCGGTGATGTCGCTGCCAATGATCTTCGTCTGCCAGAACAACCAGATCGCCATCTCGACCGAGGTGGGCGCCGCCGTCGGCGGCAGCGTCGCGGCGCGGGGCCCGGCGGTCGGCATGCCCGGCGTCACGGTCGACGGCAACGACGTCGTGGCCGTGCGCGACGCGATGGACGAGGCGCTCGCCCGCGCCCGCCGCGGCGACGGGCCGAGCCTGATCGAATGCGCCACCTACCGGGTGGCCGGCCACTTCTACTCCGACGCCGAGGACTACCGCGACGCCGACGAGATCGCCGCCTGGCGCGACCGCGATCCGATCACCCGCTACCGCCAGTACCTGGTGCGCGAGGAGGTGATGGAAGAGGCCGATCTCGACGCAATCGACGCGGACGTCACGGCAGAGGTCGATACGGCCTTCAAGGCGGCGGAGGCCGATCCCCTGCCCGAGGCCGACGACCTCGCCCCCACCGCAGCCTTTGCGGAGACAGCGGCATGAGCCGGATGACCTTTCAGCAGGCCGTCGTCGACGCCATCGCGTCCGAGATGCGCCGCGACCGCGATGTCTTCGTGATGGGCGAGGATATCGGCCGCTTCGGCGGCCCCCTCCGCTCCAACGCCGGGCTGTTCGAGGAGTTCGGGGCGGAGGGTCGGGTGATCGACACCCCGATCTCCGAAGGCACATTCGTCGGCGTCGGTGTGGGCGCCGCGCTCCAGGGCAAGCGGCCCGTGGTCGATCTGATGTTTTTGGAGTTCCTCGCCCTCGTCATGCAGCAGTTCCTCGATGCGGGCGCCATGCACTATTACTCCGGCGGCACGGCACGGGTGCCGCTGGTCGTGCGGGCGAAATACGGCGTCGGCCCGTTCCACGGCCATGCCTACGATCACCATTCCTGGCTGATGAACGTGCCGGGGGTGAAGATCGTCGCGCCGTCGAACCCTGCCGATGCGGCGGGGCTGATGCGTGCCGCCATTCGCGACGACAACCCGACGCTCTTCCTCGAGCACATGGCGCTCTACCATGCCGGTCGGGCGGAGATCCCGGAGGGCGACCATGTGGTGCCCCTCGGCAAGGCGGCGATCGCCCGGTCGGGCACGGACCTCACCATCGTCGCCTCGGCCCTGATGCTGCGCCGGGCGCTTGCGGCGGCCGACGCGCTGGCCGAGGCCGGTGGTCCGTCGGCCGAGGTGGTCGACCTCCGCACCATCGCGCCGATCGACGAGGAAACCGTGCTGACCTCCGTCCGCAAGACCGGTCGCCTGGTGCTGGTCTCAGAAGCGGTGGAGCGCGGCAGCTCGATCAACGACGTCGCGGCCCTCGTGGCGGAGAAGGCCTTCACCGCGCTAAAGGCGCCCATCGCCCGGGTCGCCCCACCGGCGATCCCCACGCCGTTCGCGCGGGAGTTGGAGAAGATCTACCTGCCCGACGCCACCCGCATCACCGAGGCCGCGCGGGGTCTGTTCGCCGCAGCGGCATAGCAAAGTCGTGACATAACCTCCTAAAATCGTTCGCATATTGGTTGAGCCGGTTTAACCAAGAGAAACCGGCCAAGCTTAACGTCCAGCGCCATGGCAGCGACCCCTTTGGTCGCGCAGGGGGATGTGACGATGGCAGCGGGCGTAACCTGGTCGACGCTCTATCTCGGCCAGTTGGCGGATATGGACACCGACGAGTCCACGCTGGCGAAGGAAAATCCCAACGCATTGATCGGCACTTACGGCTCGGCCAGTGACCCGATCAGCCGGTCGATCGTCGATGTGACGACCGACAGCACCGACGGCGACGACACCATCTCCGCCGACAATTTCGGCACGTCGGATACGCTCAGCTACGACCTCGGGGCCGGGCTGGTGACGCAGCAGCTCGACTCCGCCGCGCTCGCCAACGTCACCGTGACGTTCGAGGATGGCTCGGTCGCCACCGGCAACGTCGCGATCTTCCAGGACGATGCCGGCAACGCCTTCATGGCGATCGGCGACAGCCAGGGTCTGCTCGGCTCCCAGCCGATCGACAGCGTGCAGGTGAACGCCGTCTCCTCGCGCTCCTACACGGGCATGAACCAGACGACGCGGGACGACCTGGAGTTCGTCTGTTTCGGCCTCGGCACGCTGATCGCGACCCCAGGTGGGGAGCGGCGGGTGGAGGATCTCAGCGTCGGCGATCTGGTCGAGACCCTGGATCGCGGCCCGCAACCGATCCGCTGGATCGGGCGGCGCACGCTCCGCTTCACGCGCGCGGCCCATCGCTCGAAGCCGATCCTTTTTCCCGCGGGGGCGCTCGGCAATGGTCGGCCACGGCGCGACCTGATCGTCTCGCCCCAGCACCGCATACTGCTCCGCGGCGGCGATGTCTGGGCGTGCGCCGGAGAGGCGGAGGCGCTGGGCGCGGCCAAGGGTTTCGTCGCCTGGCCGAAGGTCCGTCAGCTCAAGGGCTGTCGGGAGATCACCTACCTCACCCTCCTTTTCGACCGGCACGAGGTGATCCGGGCGGAGGGTGTGGCGTTGGAGAGCTTCTTTCCCGGTCCCCAGGGCATGACGCTTCTGAGCGCGGAGGAGCGGGAGGAGGTTTATGCCCTGCACCCGGCGCTCCGCGCGGATCCCGATCACGGCTATGGTCGTCGGGCCCGACCCTTCCTCAAACCGCGGGAGGTGCGCGTTCTGCTCGCCCATCGGCGGCGCGAGCGTGCTCCGCTGGAACGGATGCCAGCCCGCCCGGAGCTCGGGTCAGGGTCGGTCGGCGCTGCAAGGGGGTGAGTTCTGAGCGCGCCAGCGCCCCGGGCGCCGGCGAAAAATGCACGGGCGACGTTCCCGACGCCGCCCGCGAGAGAATTATTCGGCGGCGGTCATCGCGGCCCGGCGCTTGGCGATGCCATCGCGCGACAGGGCTGACTTTTCGCCCGCGTCCGAGCGCGACTTCTCCATCGCCCGGATCGACAGATACGCGAGAACAACAAAGATACTCATGGTGCCAAAGGGCAGAAATCCCAGTGCAGCTTCCATCGTCAGTACCTCTTCCGTTTGTGTTACGGGAAGAGTTACGCAGCACAATTCAAAGTGGATTACGATTTTCCGAAAAAACTTTGCAAGCAGCCGTGTGCAATCGCATGCCATTCCCATGACAGTTCGTTGACAATAGATCGTTCTGCGGCCGCTGGCTTCTCCATCGCGTAAATCTGTACTGACAGAGGTGTCAGTTCACGACGACGACCACGAGCAGCAGGAACAACAGGAAGCCGGTCACCCCGAACTGGCCGAAGAGGTAGGAGAGGCAGATCAGCGCCCCGAACACCCCGGCCGTGACCATCACCTGATCGCGCATCGGCAGGGCGGCGAGCCGGCGCTCGGTCTCGGCGAAGGTGTTCTTGCGCCAGACCCCCGCGATCACCAGCGCGGCCATGCGCCGCGCATGGGCGCCGAGCCGGCCGAGGAGCTTGAGCGTGCCGAGGGCCATGGGTGCTCCTCGAAACCTGATCGCGACGGCCTTCCTATACAAAGGCGGTTCTCGGCTGTCGAGCAGACGGCCGATCCCGGCCACGACCCCCGGCCGGGACAGGCTAAGCCGAACCAGACTTGATCTTGCGGCAGTAAAGCTCCAGCCGATGCGACACCACCTCGTAGCCATGGCGCCGGGCGACCTCGCGCTGCAGGCGCTCGATCTCGGGCGAGGTGAACTCCACGATCTCCCGACTGTCGAGGTCGATGATGTGGTCGTGGTGCGGCGCATCCGTGGTCTCGAACCGGGCCGGTGCCCCCTCGAAGGCGTGCCGGTGCACGATGTTGCGGTCCTCGAGCACGCTTAAGGTGCGATAGACCGTGGCGAGGGAGACGGTCGCATCCACCTCCTGCGCCCGGCGGTGCAACTCGTTGGCGTCGGGATGGTCGTCGGCCTCATCCAGCACCTGGAGCAGCGCCAGGCGTTGCCGCGTCATCCGCATACCGGTGGCGCGGAGAGCCTCCTCCATCGCCTGGATCCGGCTGTCATCCACGTCCGCCACCATGCTGAGAAACTACCTTTTTGCTTCGCATTTGCAAGTGGAACACTTCTTATTGAGAATAAGTCTCAATACCATTGACTCTTGCGAGTGAGACGCATATTGAGATGCAGAAGCACCGAATATCGTCCCTCACGCGGAGATCTGAATGGGCATGGTCGCACGACGGGGATTTCTTGCCCTGGCACTTGCCGCAGGGCTCGCCATGCCCCAGCCGGCGGTGGCGGAGAGACCGATCGAGGTGGTGGCGACCACCGGCATGATCGCCGACGCGGCGCGGGAGGTCGGGGGAGATCTGGTCTCCGTCAAGGCACTGATGGGCCCCGGCGTCGATCCCCACGCCTACCGCCAGACTCGCTCCGACATCGTGGCGCTCGCCGAAGCCGATCTGGTGCTCTGGCACGGGCTCTACCTCGAAGCCCAGATGGAAGAGCTGATGCGGGATCTGGCCGAGGACGGCAATGTCGTCGCGGTGGCGGAGAGCCTGCCGACCAACCTGCTGATCGGCCATGACGACTACGACGACAAGCACGACCCCCATGTCTGGATGAACCCCAATCTCTGGAGCCGCGTGGTCCTCACCATCCGCGACGCATTGATCGCCACCGAACCGGCGGAAGAGGCGCAGTTCCGCGCCAACGCCACCGCCTATCTCGAGACGCTGGAGGAGCTGGCGCGCTACACCACCCAGGTCCTCTCCTCCGTTCCGGCAGAGAGCCGGGTGCTGCTCTCGGCCCACGACGCCTTCAACTATTTCGGCTCGGCCTATGGCTTTGAGGTCATGGGGATCCAAGGCATCTCGACCGAGAGCGAGGCGGGCCTCCGCCGGATCGAGGATCTGGTCGACATGCTGGTTGACCGCGACATCCGCGCGGTCTTCGTCGAAAGCTCCGTCTCCGACCGCAATGTCCGCGCGCTGATCGAGGGGGCTGCGGCGCGGGGCCATCAGGTGGAGATCGGCGGCACCCTGTTCTCCGACGCCATGGGGGAGGAGGGGACGTATGAGGGCACTTATCTCGGCATGATCGACCACAACGCCACCACCATCGCCCGGGCCCTTGGGGGAGAGACCCCGCCCCGCGGCATGGCCGACCGCCTGGCATTGAACTGATGACCCCGCCGTTCGATCAGCCCGCCCTCAGCCTCGCGCCGGAGGCGCGGCTGGCGCCTTTCATCCGGCCGGCCGACAGCCCGCTGATGCTGCGCGGTCTCACCGTCTCCTACGGCGAGAAGCCGGCGATCTTCTCGGTCGACGCGACCTTCCGGGCCGGCGCCATGACGGCGATCATCGGGCCGAACGGCGCGGGCAAGTCGACCCTGCTGAAAGCGGCACTCGGCATCATCCCCCGGCTCTCGGGCGAGGTCGCGATGTTCGGCCAGCCCATGGCCGCGATGCGCGACCGGATCGCCTACGTGCCCCAGCGCGCGAGCGTCGACTGGGATTTTCCGACCACCGTGATCGACGTCGTGCTGATGGGCCTCTACCGCCAGGTCGGGCTGCTGCGCCGCCTAACGGGCCAGCATCGCGCCACGGCGCGGGATTGCCTCGACCGCGTCGGCATGGCCGATTTCGCCGATCGCCAGATCGGCCAGCTCTCCGGCGGTCAGCAGCAGCGGGTCTTCCTCGCCCGCGCTTTGGCCCAGGGGGCCGACATCTATCTGCTGGACGAGCCCTTCGCCGGCGTCGATGCCGCGACCGAGGCGGCGATCGTCGATGTGCTGAAGCTGCTCCGCGATGAGCAGAAGACCGTCATCGCCGTGCACCACGACCTGGCGACGGTGCGAAGCTATTTCGACCACGTCTTCCTCATCAACGTCCGCCGCATCGCCGAGGGATCCGTGGAGGAGGCGTTTACGGCCGCGAACCTCTCCGCCACCTATGGCGGACGATTGGCGAGCGCCCATATCGACCAGCTCGACCTCGCTGCGATCTAGCCCATGGGGCCGTTTCTCGACGCGCTCACGCTGTCGGCGGGCTACAATTCCGCCCTAGTGGCGATCGGCGCGGCGTTGCTCGGCTTTGCTGCGGGGGCAGCGGGCACCTTTCTGTTCCTGCGCAAACGGGCGCTGGTTTCCGACGCTGTCGCCCATGCTACCCTGCCGGGGGTCGGCCTCGCCTTCATCGTCATGGTGGCCCTCGGGGGCGACGGCCGCTCGCTCCTCGGCCTGCTGACTGGCTCCGCCATCAGCGCCGCTATCGGCCTGCTGATCGTGGAGTGGATGGCCCGCCGCACAAGGTTGTCGGAGGATGCGGCGATCGGCGCCGTCCTCTCCGTCTTTTTCGGCATCGGCATCGTGCTGCTGACCGTAATCCAGGGCATGAGCGCGGGGCGCCAGGCGGGGCTGGAGGGCTTTCTGCTCGGCTCCACCGCCGGCATGCTGCTGCAGGACGCTTTGGTGATCGCTGTCGGCGGCCTGCTCGCCGTGCTCGCCACCTTCGTCCTCCGCCGGCCGATGACGGTGGTGGCCTTCGATCCCGAATATGCGGCGGCGCGTGGCTATGACGTGCGCAAGATCGACCTCGCCATCATGGGCCTGGTGATGGCGGTGACGGTGATCGGCCTGAAGCTTGTCGGCCTGATCCTGATCGTGGCCATGCTGATCATCCCCCCGGTGACGGCCCGGTTCTGGACGGAGAAGAGCGGCCGCATCATCTGGCTCGCCGGTGGGATCGGCGGGCTCTCGGGCCATGTCGGGGCGGCGATCTCCGCCTCTGCCCCTGCCCTGCCGACGGGGCCGATCATCGTGCTGGTCTCGACGGCGATCTTCGCCACCTCGCTGCTCTTCGCCCCGGCCCGGGGGGTGGCGGCCGCGCTCTGGCGCCATCGCCGGTTCCAACGCCGGGTCCATCTTCGCCAGGGCCTGCTGGCCATGGCACGGGCCGAGCCGATCCTGGAGCCCTACACCCTCCGCGTCCTGGGGGCAGAGCGCCTGATCCGCCCCGACGGCGTGCCGACCCTCGCCGGCCGGGCCCAGGCCGCCAAGGTCGCCCGGGACGAGCATCGCTGGGACATCGCGCGGGAGATGCACCAGGATGCCGGCCTCACCGGCCGCTATGACGGGCTGACGCCGATCGAACAGGTCTTCACACCGGACGAGATCGCCGCCTTCGACGCTAGGATCGGACCGCCCCGCATGGTGGGAGAGGGCTGATGGGCGCGGAGTTCGTGCAGTTCTCCCTCACGCCGATGCTGATCGGCGCCCTCGCCTCCGTCGCCTGTGCGCTGCCGGGCAACTTCCTGCTGCTCCGCCGTCAGGCCCTGATCGGCGATGCGATCAGCCATGTGGTGCTGCCGGGGATCGTCGTGGCCTTCCTGATCACCGCCGCCGTCGAGGCGATCCCCATGCTGCTCGGCGCCGCCGGCGCGGCGCTGGTCGCCGTGCTGCTGATCGAGGCGATCAAGCGCCTCGGCCGGATCGAGCCCGGCGCGGCGATGGGCGTCACCTTCACCTCGCTCTTCGCCGGCGGCGTCCTGCTGCTGGAGCAGTCCGACACCTCGAACGTCCATCTCGATGTCGAGCATGCCCTGATGGGCAACCTCGAAAGCCTGATCTGGCTGAAGGCCGACGGCTGGGCCTCCCTTACCGATCCCGTCGCCCTCGCCGCGCTGCCGGAGGAGCTTGGGCGGATCGCCGTCGTCACCGCCCTCGTCATCGCGCTCACCGCGCTCTTCTGGCGCCCGCTCAAGATCTCGACCTTTGATGAGGGGTTCGCCCAGACCCTCGGCCGGCCGGTCCGCGCCATCGGCCTTTTCCTCGTCGTCACCGCCGCCGTTGCCGCCGTCGCCGCGTTCGAGGCGGTGGGCTCCATCATCGTCATCGCCATGTTCATCTGCCCGCCGGCCGCGGCCCGCCTGATGACCAACCGGCTCGGCCATCAAGTGGCGTGGAGCGTGGTCTTCGCCCTCCTCTCCGCCATCCTCGGCTATGTCTTCGCCGGCTATGGGCCGCTCTGGCTGGGTGCCGAGAACGCGGTCAGCGCCGCCGGCATGATCGCCGCCGTCTCCGGCCTCATCCTGGCGCTGGCCTGCCTTTTCGGCCCCTGCCGGCACCGCATCGGCGCGGCACGGCTCCCGCAGGCCGCCACCGACAGGTAAGCGCAGCGCAGGCCCCAACCCCTTTCGCATTGGCTCAAATATCCCGGGGTGAATTGTCCCGGAGGGACAAGAGGGGCAGCGCCCCTCAGGCCTCCCGCCGCAGCCCGATGGCCGGATTGTAGCCCGCCAGCGCCAGCACGAAGAACCCGGCGGCGTAGAGCGTGGTGTAAAGCGCCGGCGAGGGAGCGGCGGTGAGGTAGAGCGAAAAGCGGATCAGCTCCACCGCATGGGTGAACGGATTGACCGCCGAGATATCGCGGAGCCACTCCGAGCTCTCCGCCATCTTCCAGAGCGGATAGAGCGCGCTGGAGAGGAAGAACATCGGAAAGATCACGAAGTTCATCACGCCGGCGAAGTTCTCGAGCTGCCGCACGGTGGAGGAGATCAGCAGTCCCATGGCGCCCAGCATCAGCCCGGCGAGCGCGAGGGCCGGCAGGGCGAGCAGGTAGCCGAGCGCCGGCAGGGTGATGCCGAAGACGGCGGCGATGGCGAGAAAGGCGTAGACCTGCAGGATCCCGACCCCGGCGCCGGCCGCGAGCTTGGCAAACAGCAACCACCAGCGCGGCAGCGGCGCGGTCAGAAGGAGGCGCATCGCCCCCATCTCCCGATCGTAAACCAGCGCCAGCGAGGACTGCATGCCGTTGAAGAGCAGGATCATGCCGCAGAGCCCCGGCACGATGTAGACCTCGTAGGTGATGTAGGTCTGGTAGGGCGGAATGATCGAGACGCCGAGGGCTGCGCGGAACCCGGCGGCGAAGATCAAGAGCCAGACGAGCGGGCGGACCAAGGCCGACAGGAAGCGCCCGCGCTGGGCGACGAAGCGGTGAAGCTCGCGCCGGGCGATGGCCTGGAAGGCGACGAGATAGGCGCTCATGCCCCCTGCCCCGCGCCGGTCATCTCCAGAAACACATCGGCGAGCGGGCGCGCGCCGCTGAGCTCGCCGGCAAGCTGGCGCGCCAGGACCTCACCCTGATGCAGCACGACCACCGCATCCTCGGGCGCGATCTCGTCCACCAGATGGGTGGCCCACAGCACCGCCACGCCGTCGTCGGCCAGGCGGTGGACGTGGGCGGTGATCGCCCGGCGGCTTTGGGCGTCGAGGCCCACGGTCGGCTCGTCGAGCAGCAGGATGCGGGGCGCGTGGATCAGGGCGCGGGCGATCTCCATCCGCCGGCGATGGCCGCCGTTCAGCGCGCGCACAAGCTCGTCGGCGCGCTCCGCCATCTCCAGCTGCTCGAGCGCCGCCTCGATCCGCTGCTGAGCGGTTCGGCCGCTCAGGCCATGCAGCGCCGCGAAGTAGCGCATGTTGCCCAGCACCGTCATGTCGAGGTCGAGGGTCGGGCGCTGGAACACCACGCCCATGGCCGCCAGGGCGGCGCGCGGCGCCCGGGCCATATCGTGCCCGGCGACGCCGATCCGCCCTTGCCGCGCGACCAGCAGGCGCACGAGCAGGGAGAAAAGCGTCGACTTCCCCGCCCCGTTCGGGCCGAGGAGCGCGCAGAACTGCCCAGCCTCGACGGCAAAGGTCACGTCGCGGAGCGCAACCTTCGGCCCGTAGGCGTAGGTGAGGCCTTCGATGGCGAGCGCCGGGTTCACGTCATGCCCTCGAGCCGCGCCGGGCTGCCCGCCAGCGTGCCGACCCGGCCGGCCAGACGGCTCGCCTCGCCGGGGTCGTGGGTGACCAGCAGGGTGGCCGGCCGATGCTCCGCGATCAATCGCTCGGTCAGGCGCAACATCTCGCCGTGGGTCTCGCGGTCGAGGGAGGCGAAGGGCTCGTCGAGGATCAGCAGCTCCGGCGCGCCGAGCAGCGCCCGGGCGAGCGACAGCCGCCGCTGCTGGCCGAGGGAGAGCTGCCGGGGCAGCTCCGCCTCCCGCCCGGCAAGGCCGACGGCGGCGAGCATCTCCCGCGCCGCCCCGTCCCCGGCCTTGGGATGGGCGATCATCAGATTGGCGAGCAACGGGCGCCAGGGCAGCAGCGTCGGCTCCTGGAAGACGAAGCCGATGCGATGGGCGCCGCTGACCGTCCCCTCGAACGCCACATCGAGACCGGCGACGATGCGCAAAAGCGTCGACTTGCCGATGCCGGAGGGGCCGACGATCGCCAAGGTCTCCCCCCGCTCGAGCGCGAAGGCGATATCGGCGAGAACCGCCCGGTCGCCAAAGCGCTTTTGCCGGACATCGACATGGATCACGCCTGCCTCCAGCGGCCGGCCGCCCGCTCCCACGGCTGGATCACGGCCCACTCGACCAGCAACATGACCGCGATGAAGGAGAGGGCATAGACCAGGATCAGGCCGACGTTGAAGAGCTGGAAATAGAGGTGGATCTGAAAGCCCACCCCGTTCGAGCGGCCGAGAAGCTCCACCACCAGCACGATCTTCCAGATCACCGCCAACCCGTTGCGGGAGGCGGCGGCGATGAAGGGCGCAAGCTGGGGCAGATGGATATGGCGGAGCCGCGCCCACCAGCCGAGGCGATAGACCCGGGCGACGGCGTCGAAGTCGGGGGAAAGCGCCCGCGCGCCCTCCCGGATCACGGTGACCACGTTCGGCACCTTGTTGAGGGTGACGGCCGCGATCGCCGCCGTCTCGTTCAAGCCGATCCAGAGATAGCAGAGCACGATCAGCACCAGCGCCGGCAGGTTCAGGAACACCACCAGCCAGGGATCGAGCCAGCGGTTGAGCGATGGCGAGCGCCCCATGGCAAAGCCGATGGCGAGGCCAAGCGCCATGGCGAGGCCGAAGGCCCAGACCACCCGGATCAGGGTCTGGCCGAGATGGAAGAGCAGGTCGCCCGAGACCAGCTCGCCCCAGAACGGCGCGATCAGATCGCCCGGCGCCGGCAGGATCAACGGATCGGCCAACTGGGCCGCGACCAGGACCCACAGCAGAAGGAGAAGTGCGATCGACAGTCCCTGGACCAGTGGCGTCGCGTTCACGGGCGCGCGCTAGTCGAGGGTAAGGAACGTGCCGTCGGGCAGCGACGTCGCCTGGCCGACCAGCTTCTCGCCCCCAAGCGCAGCCATGACCTGGAGGAGCCGGTTGGCCGCCGCCTCATCCACCGGCCCCGGCGCCGGGATGCCGGCCCGCCAATCGTCGCGCAGCTCGACGAACTGCGCCTCGCTGTCGGCATTCATATGCGGGCGGAGCGCCTCCCAGGCAGCATCATCCTCCGCCAGCAGGTCCTTCGCCGCGCGGGAGGCGTCCTGGAAGGCGCGGACAAGTTCGGGCTGCTCGGCCACGAAGGCCTCCGTCATCACGTAGCCGAGGAGCGGCACGCGCGGGTCGAGGCCAAGCGCCTCCGACGCCTCAGCGACGGAGACGATCTGGCGCATGCCGGCGGCGCGCATCTTGGCCATGAAATGCCAGAAGTTGATCACCCCATCGACATCGCCGCTCAATCCGGCGCGAAAGATCAGGGGCGGGGCGCCGAACACCTGCTCGGTCGCCGCCGCAAGGTCGAGGCCGTGCTCCTGCTCGGCATAGGCCCGCAGGATCAGCCAGCTCTTGTCGAGCGGCCCGCCGGCAATGCCGAGGGTGGCACCGTCAAGATCGGCGAGCGTCTGGATGGTGCTCTCCGCCGGCACCACGATGCCGCCCACGGCGGTGGAATAGGGGAAGGTGACGTAGTCGCGCCCGTCCGCCCGCTGCCGGGCCGTCCAGATCCAGTCGGCGACCACCACATCGGCCTCACCACCGGCAAAGGCGACGCGGGTGGCATCGTTGCCAGCATAGCCCTGCACCACCAGCTCGAAGCCGTTCTGGGTGTCGAGGCCGCGCTCCTTGATGGTGCGGAGCTCCCAATTCACCGTGCCGATCTCCAGCACCGCGACCCGGATCTCCGGCAGATCGTTCGCCCGGGCCGGCAGCAGCGCGAGCAGCGCCACGGCGAGAGCCGTCAGCAGGGCTTTCATCCAGGCCATCGCCGCCTCCCCCGCCGGGCCGTCATTGGATCTGAATGCCGATCCGCTGGGCCGCACCGGTCGATCCCGGGATGCTCAGGCTATAGGACCCCGGCTTGATCGCGACGAAGGAGATCTCGGCCGTGCCGGCGTCGTCGAACTCCAGACTGTCGATCGCCATCGGCCGGATCTCGATATCGTTGATGACGATCTCGTCCATCCAGATGGCGCGGAAGAAGCCGGGGCCGGAGAGCGCCAGCTCGGCACTGCCGTCGGCCGTGATCAGCATCTCGTAATAGGCGCCGGACTGCAGCACCACATCCTCGCCCAGCGGCTGACCGGCGGCGAGGGTCACCTCGATTTCCTCCCCCCGATTGCAGCTCGCCAATAGGCCGGCAAAGCCCAGATCGTCGCACAGCGGCGCAGCCACGGCCGGCGTGGCGAAAAGGGTGAGCATCGCGGCCGCGACGGTGCGGCTCATCTGGGTGCGGGTCATCTGGTCCTCCGGTCCCTTGCGGCGTGAGCCGCCTGTTCTCAACGTCAGTTCGGGGTGACGGCAACGCCCCAGGGCTGCTGCCCCACCTGGATGGAGCGCACGGCCTCCTGCGCCGCGACGTCGATCACGGTGATGTCGTTGGTGTTGCCGTTGGTGGTGAGCAGGAATTCCTCGTCCGGGGTGAAGGCGAGCTGCCAGACCCGCTCTCCCACCAGGATGTAGCGCTCGACCTCCAAGGTCTCAGTGTCGACCACGGCCACCCGGTTGGACGGACCGAGGGCCACAAACAGCCATTTGCCGTCAGAGGTCACTCGGGCCCCCACCGGCTGCAGCCATTCGGCCTGCACGCCCGCCACCTCAAAGCTGATCTTGCCGACCTCGCTCGGCGCGCCGTCCTCTCCGATATCGAAGACGCTGACGGTGCCGCCGATCTCTGCGGTCACGTAGAGCCGGGCACCGTCGTCGGAATACTGGGCAAAGCGCGGGCGCTGATCGACCAGCATGTTGTAGCGGATCGTGTAGGTCTCGGTGTCGATGAAGTGGGCCATGTTCGTCGTCTCGGAGGTGTTGACGACGAAGCGCGCGTCGGGGCTGATGCCCATGCCTTCGGGCTCCACCCCCACGGGCACCTCGGCCAGCACCTCCCGCGTCTCGGTGTCGACGACGGTGACCAGATTGTCGTCCTCGTTGGCGATGAACAGGCGCCGGCCATCGGGCTCCAGCACGAAGAGCTCGGGGTCGGGCCCGGACGGCAGGGTGTGGAGCTCCTCGAAGGTCTCGGTGTCGAAGACCCGCACCAAATTGTCGTCGGAGGCGCAGACATAAAGCTTGCTGCCGTCGGGGCTGACGGTGATGCCGCGGGGGCGGAGGCCGCCCGGAAATTCGTGCACCACCTCCCAAGTGGCGCCGTCGATGACGCTGATGGTGTTGCCCCGCTCGTTGCTGACGAACACCGTGTAGGCCTCCGCACCCCCCGCGAGGCCGAGGGTGAGGAGGGCTGCGCCGATCGTGGCTCGCGTCATTCGGTCTCTCCTACTCGAACGCCGTACAAGCGCTGTCGGGCCGGTCGAGCCCTAGGGTGTCGAGGGGCGAGGTCGGATGCAAGAACCCTTCCTGGGGGGACACGCTCGCGGTGATCCGACCGTCATAAAGCAGGACCGGCTGGCGCATCTGGCCGTTCCAGGGGCGGAAGGTGAGCGGCTGACCCTTGAAAGCGGCGAGCTCGAACTCGGGGCCGAGGAGGTAGGTGCGCAACTCTGCCGCGGCGCCGCTGCCGGTGCGCGTCACCGCCTCTCCGATGGCCCGCAGGGCAAGCCAGGTGTCGTAGTCCTCCTCCAGGATGCGGCGGCCGGCCACCCGCTCGAACCGGCGCTGGAACTGGGTGCCGCCCCAGGACTCGATCGCCGGGTTGAAGCTGACAGGGCGAAGGCCGGCCGATCCCAGGACGGGGCGCGGATCCCAAACCTGGAAAGGCAGGTAGGGGGCGAAGACGTCGGAGGCATCGGCCGCCACCACCGCGTCGTGTTCCGCCGCGCCCTGGACCAGCACCGGGATCTGGCGCTGCACCGCCACATGGCCGGTATCGGCCCGGCGCGAACCGCCGGTGTCGCGGATCTCCCGCTCCTCCACCAGCTCGGCGCCGAAGCGGCCGGCGGCCCGGCGATAGGCCTCAGCCAGCAGCGCATCGGCGGGGTTGGAGCCGGTCACCAGCAGCCAGCGCGGCCAACGCTTCAGCACGGCGAACTGGGCGACGGCATCGGCCCGCATCGCGTCGCTCGGCGTGACATGCAGCAGGTTGGCCCGGCAGGCAGCGTCGCGGAGCTGCACCTCCCGCGCGCCGGCATTCAGGAACAACGCATCGGGCGCCTGATCGACCAGGGCGAGCAGATCGTCCGCTTGGGCCAGGACAACGAAGATGTCAAAGCCCTCCGCCCGTAGCCGCGTGAAGGCGTCTGCCACCTCCTCGGCCGGGACTGCCACCGTCTCCGTCAGATAGACATGGCCGAGAAAGCCGCCCGTCGTCTCGTTGTCCTGCAGCGCCAGGGCTGCGCCGGCGAATGCCAGATCCTCGGGCGCCGCCTCGAGGCGGGAGATCGGGGCGATACGGGGATAGTCCACCCGGATGACAGCCGCGCGGACCTCGACCGCCGTGACCGCCTCGGTCAGCGCGAGCCACAGGGCCAGGGCAGACAGGGTGAGGGACACGGCACGCATCTCAGCGAACCACCAGGGTCGCGCGCATCGCGCGACCTTTCGGACGCTCCTCGCCCAAGCACAGCGCACGGTGCGCATCGTCGCGGTGAACGTACTGACGCCCGTCCATCTCCCCGCTCACGGGGCGCGCGACGGCTCAATGGTGGCCCGGTCTCCGGTCATCTGATCTCCTCCCTGCAGGTTCGATGCCTGCTTGCTCTTTGGCCCTTGGGCTCCGCGACAGAGGAGAGAACCAGGGACCACTTATTGTGGCAGTCTGACGCGCCGACATGGGAGAATCCAGTGCCTCGGCCCATACCGGCAGTCTTGTTGGAGCCATCGCCGAGCATTCCCGGCCATTCGATCGCTCGGCCGGCCGCCCCTTTCGCACGTGCGAGAGGCGTGCTAACCGGCCCGCGAGCGATGGGACTGTGAGAGGCCGCCATGGACGTGACGAAAATCCCCGCGGGGAAGAACCCGCCCACCGACATCAACGTGGTGATCGAGATCACCGGCGGCGCGGGCGGCGGGGCCCCGGTGAAGTACGAGATCGACAAGGACTCCGGCGCCGTCTTCGTCGACCGCATCGTGAACACGCCGATGTTCTATCCCTGCAATTACGGCTTCGTGCCCAACACCCTGCACGCCGACGGCGACCCGACCGACGTGCTCGTCCTCTGCGACTTCGACCTTGCCCCCGGGGTGGTGATCCGCTGCCGACCGGTGGGTGTTTTGAAGATGGAGGACGACGGCGGCATGGACGACAAATTGATCGCCGTGCCGGTGGAAAAGGTCGACCCCTTCCAGGCCGGCATCCAGGACCTCACGGATATCCCCGAGAAGACCCGGGAGCGGATCAAGCACTTCTTCGAGCACTACAAGGACCTCGAGGAAGGCAAGTGGGTCAAGGTCATCGGCTGGGGCGACAAGGCGGAGGCCGTGAGCATCCTGCAAGCCTCCCTCGACGCGGTGACGGCCTAGGGCACCCACCCGAGGTGCCCGGTCAGGGCGCCGAGAGGAAAGTGTGACGCCCCAGAGCCCGCTCTGGGGCGTCGCCATCTAACAGCTCATCCGTCAGGCCGGGGCGCGGCGGTGCCAGCCGACCTCGCCCAACACCCGCCAATAGCTGTCGGCGACCCGCATCCGCGCGCCGTGCCCCTTCGCCACCATCAGATCGTGCAGCTTGCGCAGCCGCCAGCAGGGGACATGCATCACCAGGTGATGCTCCAGATGATAGTTCACCCAGTAGGGCGCCACGAACAACCGCATCAGCGGGCGGGCCCGGGTCGTGCGCACATTGCGCAATGGATCGTCGGTGAAATCCGTCGCCCCATGCTCGGCGATATTGCGTATGCGCAGGACGAGCTGGAACCAGGTGAGCAACGGCAGCAGCCAGAAGGCAAAGCCCCACCACCACTCCCCGGCCAACCCCATCAGGATCATCACCACGCCCGCCGCCAGCATCCCGCGGCCGAGGCCCGCACCCTTGAAGCTTTGGGCCATCCGATCCCGCTCCGCCGCCTCGATCGCGTCGTGGTCTCCGGCGAGGCGCAGGGACTGCACGATCTGCGCGAAGAGCTGCTTCACCCCGGTCTGCCCCGTCAGATCCCGGACGAACTTGCGGATCAGGCTTGCCCGGGTCGTCGGGAAGGGACGGGAGAGGACGATGTCCGGGTCGTCCTCCGTCTGGGTGAAGCGGTGATGCGTCAGGTGGTAGTGCCGGTAGGCGCGCATGTCGGCCAGGATCGGCCAGCCGCAGAACCATTCGCCCGCCACCTCGTTCAACCGCCGCGTCTTGAAGAGCGCCACATGGGCCGCGTCGTGCATCAGGATCGCCAGGCCAAGCTGGCGCGAGCCGATCAGCATCACTGCGAGCACGAAGGTCAGCACCGACGGCCAGAGGGCGAAGAGCCCCAGCGCCGCCGCGATCACCCCCCAGCAATGCAGCAGAAGCAACGCCCCCATCAGGTCCGAGCGCTCCGCAAGCGGACGGATCTCCTCCGACGAGAGATAGGCTTTCCCTAGGGGCATGACCCGATCAGTCTCCGCCGGCAGCCCCTGCCCGTCAAGCGTCGCGCTTTCCGGGTGGTGGGGCCGCGACCCGCCGGCTAGTCAGGCGCCATGACACCGCAACGCACGATCTCCGGCCGCGCCTGGGCCGAGCTGATGCTCCTCGCCCTGATCTGGGGCGGTTCGTTCTTCTCCATCGCCATCGCGTTGCGGGAGGTGCCGGTCTTCACCTCGGTCGCCCACCGGGTCTTCTGGGCCGCGCTCGTCCTCTGGCTCGTGGTGCTGGCCCGCGGCTATCCGCTGCCCCGGGACCCACGGGTCTGGGCCGCGTTCTTCGTCATGGGCCTTCTGAACAACGTCCTGCCGTTCTCGCTGATGGCCTGGGGCCAGACCCATATCGAGAGCGGCCTCACCTCGATCCTGAACGCCGCCACCGCGATCTTCGGCGCCTTGGTCGCGGCCCTCTTCCTCGCCGATGAGCGATTGACCCTGCGCAAGGTGACCGGCATCTGCCTCGGCTTCGCCGGTGTGGTCGTGGCCATCGGGGCGGAGGCGTTGGCCGACCTCGACATCCGCTCCCTCGCTCAGATCGCGGTGATCGGTGGCACGATCTCCTACGCCTTCGCCAGCGTCTGGGCGCGCTTGCGGCTCGGTGGCCTCCGGCCGGAGGTCGCGGCCGCCGGCATGTTGAGCGGGTCGAGCCTGGTGATGCTGCCGCTCGCCACCCTGGTCGACGGCCCGCCGAGCCTGGCGCTCGCCCCCGGCACCTGGCTCGCCATCGGCTATTACGCCGTGGTGGCAACCGCGGGGGCCTACCTGCTCTACTACCGGGTGCTGGCGATGGCGGGGGCGGCGAACCTGATGCTGGTGACCCTGCTCATCCCGCCCACGGCCATCCTGCTCGGCGCCGCCTTCCTGGCGGAGCGATTGAGCGTCAGCGCCTTCCTCGGCCTCCTGCTGATTGGCGCCGGGCTCCTGGTCATCGACGGCCGCATCCTCCGCCGCACCCGGCGCCGCCAGACGGGCTAACCCCACCTTTCCATTTCAGCCAGCCTTGGCTAAGCGTCCGGGAGAGGAGGGTGCCGGATGCACCGGACGCTGATCTACCCCGACGCCGCCGCCTGGCGGGCCGCAGGCCAGAAGCGCATCGCCCTTTTCGGCATGTCCGGCCTCGGCAAGACCACCTGCTCGAACCTGCTGCGGCAGTCCGGGGCGTGGTTTCATTATTCCGTCGATTACCGCATCGGCACCCGCTACATGGGCGAGTACATCGCCGACAACTTCAAGCGAGAGGCGATGAAGACGCCGTTCCTGCGGGAGCTGCTGCGCTCGGACTCGATCCACATCGCCTCCAACATCACCTTCCACAACCTCTCCCCCCTCTCGACCTATCTCGGCAAACCCGGCGATGCCGAGAAGGGGGGCATCGATTACGCCACCTACGTCTCCCGACAGGAGGAGCATCGGGAGGCGGAGATCAACGCGCTGCTCGACACCGTGCCCTTCATCGAGAAGGCCCGCACCATCTACGGCTACGACCACTTCGTCTGCGACACCGGCGGCTCGATCTGCGAGGTGGTGGACTCCGACGATCCCGACGATCCGGTCTTGAGCGCGCTGGCGGCCCACCTCCTCCTCATCTGGATCCAGGAGAGCGATGCGGATGCGGAGGAACTGGCTCACCGCTTCGATCAGGCGCCGAAGCCGATGTACTACCGCCGGGAGGAACTCGACACCTTCTGGGCCGACTATCTGGCCGAACGCGGCGTCGCGCCCGACGCGGTCGATCCCGATGACTTCATCCGCTACGGCTTTCGCCGGCAATTGCCGCTCCGCCGGCCGCGCTACGCCGCGATGGCCGCCAATTGGGGCATAACCCTGGCCGCCAGCGATGTGGCCAAGGTGCGCACCGCCGACGATTTTGGCCAGCTGATCGAGCGGACGCTCGAGGCGGCGCCATAGGGTCGCGCAGCCGGGCGCCGACCTTGCCGCACGGGCCCCGCGCGGCTACCTAGAGCGCTCCGACCCAGCATGGCGAGCCCGACTGCCCTATGCCCATCAAGATCCCTGCGGAGCTTCCGGCCCACGACGTGCTGCGCCGTGAAGGGGTGATGGTGATGTCGGCTGAGACCGCCCAGCGCCAGGACATCCGGCCCCTGCGCATCGCGCTGCTCAATCTGATGCCGAAGAAGGTGCAGACCGAGACGCAGTTCGCCCGGCTGATCGGCGCCACGCCGCTGCAGATCGAACTCACGCTGTTGCGCATGACCGATCACCAGCCGAAGAACACCTCGCCCGCCCATCTCGAGGCGTTCTACCGCACCTTCGCCGAGGCCCGCGAGGAACGCTTCGACGGGTTGATCATCACCGGTGCACCGATCGAGCTGTTGGAGTTCGAGGCGGTCGACTACTGGCCCGAGCTCTGCGAGATCTTCGCCTGGACGCAGACCCACGTACACGCCACCTTCGCCGTCTGTTGGGGCGCCCAGGCGATGTTGAAGCATTTCCACGACGTGCCCAAGCACACCCTGCCAGCCAAGGCGTTCGGTTGCTTCCGCCACCGCAACCTCGCCCCCGCCTCACCCTATCTGCGGGGCTTTTCCGACGACTTCACGGTGCCCGTCAGCCGCTGGACCGAGGTGCGGGAGGACGATCTCGACCGGCCGGGCCTTAAGCTGCTGATGTCGTCGGCCGAGGTCGGCCCCTGCCTGGTGGAGGATCCGGCGCACCGGGCGCTCTACATGTTCAACCACCTGGAATACGACTCCACCACACTGCGCGAGGAGTACGAGCGCGACGTCGCCTCGGGAAAGCCGATCGTCGTGCCCCGGGGCTATTTCCCCGGCGACGATCCCACGGCCGAGCCCGAGAACCGCTGGCGCAGCCACGCCCATCTGCTCTACGGCAACTGGATCAACGAAATCTACCAGACCGCGCCCTTCACCCTCGACAAGATCGGGCAGGAGGCGCGCGCGTGCTAAGGCGGCGGACCTGGCGTCGCGCTGCGCTGGTTCTGGTCGTTCTGCTGGTGGGGGCCGCCGTCTGGCGGGTGGAGGTGTCGGTGAAGGATATCGAACAGACCTGGCCGCCGACCGGCGCCTTCCTCAACGTAGAGGGCCAGCGCGTCCACTATGTCCGGGCGGGCGAGGGGCCGCCGGTGGTGCTGATCCACGGGGCGAGCGGCAATCTCCGCGACTGGACCTTCCGGATCTTCGACGAGATGGCGGCGGCCCACGACGTGATCGCCTTCGACCGCCCCGGCCACGGCTATTCCGACCGGGCGGCGGAGGACGGCAGCAACCCCCATGTCCAGGCCCGCATCCTGCGCCAGGCGCTCGCCACCCTCGGCATCGAGCGGGCGATCCTGGTCGGGCATAGCTACGGCGGCTCCGTCGCACTCGCCTGGGCCGTCGACGCGCCGGAGGGTGTGGCGGGCCTCCTCCTGCTCGGTGCGCCGAGCCATCCGTGGGAGGGGGGTGCGGGCACCTTCTACGACCTGGCGGCCAACCGTGTGACCGGCCCGCTGCTCTCGAACCTCATCGCCTGGATGGCCGGCGACCGCGCCGTCGACCGCACGCTCACCCGGATCTTCGCGCCCGACCCGGTGCCGGAGGGCTACGGTGCCCATGTCGGCACCGGCCTGGCGCTGCGGCCGGAGACCATACGGGCGAACGCCCGGGACATCACCGCCTTGAAAGCTCATCTGCGGGCAGCGGTTGCGCACTATCCCGATCTCACCATGCCGATCGAATTGCTGCACGGCACCGCCGACATCATCGTGCCGATGCGGGTGCACTCCCTGCCCTTTGGCCAGAAGGTCCCTCACGCCAACGTCGTGGCGCTCGAGGGAGCGGGGCATATGTTGCAGCACAGCCGACCGGATGCCGTGCTGGCAGCCCTCGGCCGCCTCGCCGCCGCCATCGACTGATCCCTTGCCCGCCAGCGAGGGAGCGGGCACGGTCGAGCGGCGCGAGAGGGGGAGCGATATGGCCAAGAGCACCGCGACGAAACCCTTCGGCGGCGCGATCAGCGCCTACTACCGGGACGGCGCCCCGAAAGAGGTGCGCAAAGCCATCGCCGGGGCCGAAAAGGACACGATCCTCGAACCCTCCTACCCATACGATGAGCGGCTGGGGCGGAAGGCCTACGACGACGCCTACGAAGCATTGCAGATCGAGTTGGTGAAGATGCAGGCCTGGGCAAAGGCGAACGGAGAGCGCATCGTCATCGTCTTTGAGGGGCGCGACGCCGCCGGTAAGGGCGGCACCATCAAGCGGTTTCGCGAGAACCTGAACCCCCGCGGCGCCCGGGTCGTGGCGCTCCCCAAACCCTCCGACGTCGAGCGCGCCCAGTGGTACTTCCAGCGCTACATCACCCACCTGCCCTCGGCCGGAGAGATCGTGTTCTTCGACCGCTCCTGGTACAATCGCGGCGTGGTCGAGCATGTCTTCGAGTTCAGCTCGACGGCCGAGCGGGCCCGCTTCTTCCGCCAGGTTGTGCCGTTTGAGACCATGCTGATCGAAGGCGGCATCAAGCTCTTGAAGATCTGGCTTTCGGTCGGCCGGGCCGAGCAGCTTCGCCGCTTTCTGGCGCGGGAGAACGATCCGCTGAAGCACTGGAAGCTCTCGCGGATAGACGTCGACGGCCTCGCCCGCTGGGACGCCTACACCGAGGCGATCCAGGAGACCTTTGCCCGCACCCACACCCCCGTCACCCCGTGGACGGTGATCCGCAGCGACGACAAGCGCCGGGCGCGGCTAGCGGCGATGCGCGCGGTGCTCTGCCAGCTCGACTATGACGGCCGCGATGCGGAGGCGGCCTGCACCCCCGATCCCGGCATTTGCGGCGGGCCGGAGATCCTGTCGGCCGCGCTGGGCGCGGAGACGCAATAGGCTATAGTGCCCGCCATGGCCGCCAGAGACAGCTCAGACGACCGCCCGGGCCGGCGCGGATACCATCACGGCAACCTGCGCCAGGCCTTGGTGGAGGCGACCCTCGACCTGATCGTGGAGAAGGGGCCCCACGGCTTCACCCTGGCCGAGGCGGCCCGCAGCGCCGGCGTCTCTCCGGCCGCGGTCTATCGCCATTTCTCCGGCCGGGAAGAGCTGATTGCAGAGGTGGCGCGCCAGGGCTTCGAGACCTTCGCCGATCTGATGGAACACGCATGGGCCAAGTACCACCCCGCCCCGCTGGCGGCGTTCGAGGCGGTGGGCCGCGCTTACCTGGCCTTCGCCCGGCGCCAGCCCGGCCACTACATCGCGATGTTCGAGAGCGGTATCGGCGTCGCAGGCGATCCCGACCTCGCCCCCGCGGCGGAGCGGGCGATGTCGGTGCTAACCCACGCGGCGGAGGCCCTGTCGGCACATCTGCCACCAGACCGGCGCCCACCGGCCAGCATGGTCAGCCACCATATCTGGGCCCTCTCCCACGGCGTGGTCGAACTGTTCGCCCGGGGCGAGCCCGGTGCCCGCGCACCCTTCTCGCCCGAGGAGTTGCTGGAAACCGGCACCGGCATCTACCTCCGCGGTCTCGGCCTCATTCCGAAGGACGAGGCTTGACGGCCGCACTCTGCGCCGGGATGGGCGACATTTCAGTCTCATTTTGATACCATGACGGCGCTTGGCCGGCCCCCGGCCCATTGATTGCTCAGCAAGTGCTTTCGGAGGACATGATGGAACCCGTCATCGACGTTCCGCAGAACGTCGCCAACTTCGCGCAGAAGATCGCAGCGCGCGGCATCCACACCGTAATCCGCTACTACAACCGCCAGAACAGCAACAGCCTTCCCACCAAGCGGCTCGAGAAGTCGGAGGCCGAGGGGTTGGTCGATGCCGGTCTCGCGCTCGCCGTCGTCTTCCAACAGCGCGGCGGCGCCGGTGGCCATATCGAGGATCTCGACCGCGAAAGCGGCAAGAAGGACGCAGCCCGGGCCGTGGAACTCGCCGAGAAGCTCGAGCAGCCCAAGGGCTCGGCGATCTACTTCGCCGTCGATCACGACTACTTCCGCGCCAGTGAGATCGCGGCGATCACGCCGTATTTCGAGGAAGCACGAAAGGCATTGGGCGATCGCTGGCGTGTCGGCTGCTATAGCTCGGGCAAGGTCGGACGGGCGATGCGGAACGCTGGCCTTGTCGACTTGATCTGGGTGGCGGGCGCGACCGGCTGGTCGGGCACTAAGGACATCCTGCAGACCGATGAATGGGCGCTTTTCCAGCAGAGCCTGCACAAGACGTGGGACGGCGGCGCCTTCGGCTTCGACGGCAACGTGGTGGGCGCAGCCTTTCCCGACTACGGCCAGTTCACCATCGGCAATGGCGCGGCGCGCGTCGTTGCGCGCGGCTTTGCCGATCGCCCGCTTCCAACCCCTAGCCCGGTGCCGGCAACGACATTGATGGAGATCTCTGCCCGGTCGGGCCTCCGCCTACGGGGCGGGCCGGGGACGGAGTTCGCGACGATCACCTCCCTCCCCCTCGGTGCAATCGTGCACGCGATCGGCAAGATCGATGGCTGGATCAAGGTCGATCTGGAGGGGGACGGCCAGGCCGACGGCTTCATGTCCGGCGAGTTCCTCAAACCGCTCTCTGGCGGCTTTCCTTTGGCCATCGCACCGCCGGTCGGCTCCACTTTAAGGCCGATCGACGTTGCCCGCGGCGAAATGGGTGTCTCGGAAATCGCAGGCTCAGCCCATAACCCGCGGATCATCCTCTACCACAGCACCACCACCCTTGCGGCTGAGAAGGACGAGGTCCCGTGGTGCTCCTCCTTCGTCAACTTCTGCGTCGAGCAGTCGGGGCGGATCGGCACCGACAGCGCCCGGGCCATGTCTTGGCACGAGGAAGCGTGGGGCAACGATGTCAGCGCCCATCCCAAGGAAGGCGACATCGCCGTGTTCCGCCGCCGCGCCGGCGGGCCGTCGGGCGAGGTCAAGGGCGGTCACGTAGGCTTTTGGCTGTCGGACCAGGGCGATCGCATCGAGTTGCTCGGCGGGAACCAAAGCAACAAGGTCAAGATCAGCCATTATCCTAAGGACGGAACGTTCACGAACGGCACCAACCATTACGAGCTCTTGTCGGTCCGACGACCGTAGCGCGGCGGGCCAGGACCCCTTATCTCGAGCCCGGAGGGGTCTTTCGGCTCGATCGGCCGAAATACGACTACACCCCCTTGAACCAGCACTCATGCAGCCCCAAATATGTTAATGTGATTAACATTCACATTCGACAAGTGACAGGAAAGGTGCCGGAATGGACACGATCGCTGACTGGCTGAGGCAAGCGGAAGCCTGGCTCGACGCACGGGGCAAGGGCGCATGGATCGCCGCCATGGTGCTCGGCTTCATCTTCGTCTGGCCGATCGGCCTCGCCCTTCTCTTCTACATGATCTGGAGCAATCGCATGCGCTGTTCGCACAAGTCCCGCCGCCACTCTCACCGGCACGCCCGAAGCTCGACCGGCAACGCCGCCTTCGACGCGTACCGCGAGGAGACGCTGCGCCGGCTGGAAGACGAGCAGGAGGCATTCAAGAGCTTCCTCGACCGGCTGCGCAAGGCCAAGGACGAGGCCGAGTTCGACCAGTTCATGGACGAGCGACGCAGCGGCACCTCGACCCCGCCGCCGGCCAGCCCGGGCGACGAGCGCGGCCCGATGGGCGGCCCGACCCCCGCCCCGGCCTGATCCGGGCGCCCGCGCCCGGTCCGCGACCCGCGGCCGCACCCCACGGTGCGGTCGCAGATCCAAGCCCCCTCCCCTCGCAAACGCCGTAAGCCCTCGCCATAGTGTTAGGATCGCGCCGTCATGGCCACGATGCAGAGCAGTCCCATCGACAACCCCAACCATCCCGACCCCATCCAGGACGCGCAGTTCTACGCCGGTGTCCCCTCGCGCCGCTTCTTCGCCTGGGTGGTCGACACCGTGATCGTCGGCATTGCCGCCTTCCTGGTCGGCATCGCCAGCTTCGGCATCGGCCTGATCCTCTTTCCCCTCACGCTCTTGCTGATGAGCGTGGTCTACCGGACCTGGACGATCGGCAACGCCTCGGCCACCTGGGGCATGCAGCTGATGGGCATCGAGCTTCGCGATCAGCGCGGGCACCGCTTCGATGCGCGCACCGCGCTTTGGCACACCCTGCTCTACAGCGTCTGCATCGCCTTCTTCGTGCTGCAGGTGGTCAGCATCGTGATGATGCTCGGCTCGCGCCGCAGCCAGGGCCTGCCGGACGTGCTGCTCGACACCGTGGCGATCAACCGGCCGCTGCACTGAGGCGGTGCCCGAGATGCATCGCATTCGCTGCAACCGGCGGCGCCACGGCAGGAAAATTCTGTTGACGCTCGGCACGCTCTGCTACGGTTAAGCGGCGCGCAACCTTTGGCCGGCACACAAACGTTCTATGCGTCATCTGTCTTCGCTCTCGCCGCAGTTTTACGTGACGGCGCCGCAGACCTGCCCTTACCTCGACGGGCGGGTCGAGCGTAAGCTGTTTACGGCCCTGCAGGGGGAGAACGCGGCGGAGCTGAACGACGCCCTGTCGCGCCAGGGCTTCCGGCGCTCGCAGAACGTGGTCTACCGGCCGTCCTGTGCGGAGTGCAATGCCTGCCTCTCCGCCCGGATCCAGGTCGATACCTTCGAGCCGACGAAGTCGCAGCGCCGCGTCCTCCGCCGCAACGAGGATATCGAGCGGGAGGGGACGGCGCCCTGGGCGACGGAGGCGCATTACGCCCTTTTCCGCCGTTACCTCGACGCCCGCCACGCCGACGGCGGCATGGCCGACATGGACATGTTCGAGTTCGCGGCGATGATCGAAGAGACCCCGGTGCGCAGCCGGGTGGTGGAGTACTACCTGCCCGAGCCCGAGGCGCCGCATCGCCGGCGCCTGATCGGCGTCTGCCTAACCGACATCCTGTCGGACGGCCTCTCCATGGTCTACAGCTTCTTCGATCCCACGCTCGAGCATCGCTCGCTCGGCACCTTCATCATCCTCGACCATGTGGCCATCGCGGCGGAGGCTGGGCTGCCCTACGTCTATCTCGGCTATTGGGTGCCGGGCAGTGGCAAGATGGACTACAAGTCCCGCTTCCAGCCGTTCGAGATCTACCACGACGGCACCTGGCGGGTGGTGGAGAACCCGATGGCGGTGGAGCCCAACCGCCACCCCCTCGCCACCGATCCGATCCACGATCAGGTGGCCGCGATCGTGCTGCCGGAAACCGACCTCGCGGACTGAGCTTAGCGGGTCGCCGTCACCTCGGCCCCCGGCACCTCCGGCTCGTCATCCGTCATCTCCGCCGGAAAACCGGGCGCGCGGATGTCGAGGCCGGTCGCCTCCTCCCACCGCCGGATGATGTTGGGCGAATGCTCGTCCGCGCCGTAGCGCGCGACGCCGTCCTCGATCAGGCTGAGCAGGAGCGGGCTGAGGTCGAGGGGCACGTCATGGCGCTCCGCCAGGCCCTGGAACAGCCCCACATCCTTGGCGACCAACCCCAGGGTGAAGTTGATGTCGCGGGAGCCGTTCAGGATCACCTGGCTCTCCGTCTCATGCACGAACGACGTGCCGGAGGAGATGCGGATCGCCTCATAGGCCGTCGCCAGGTTCATGCCGGCCGCTTTGGCCGTCACCAGCGCCTCGGCACAGCTCACCAGATTGGCGGTGGCGAGGTAGTTGGTGATGACCTTGAGGATGGAGGCGGAGCCGAGCCCGCCGGTGTGCAGGATCCGCCGGCCTATGGCGGAGAGCAGCGGCAGCGCCCGCTCGAACGCCGCCCGCTCGCCCCCGGCGAAGATCGAGATGTTGCCGGTGGCCGCCCGGTGGCAGCCGCCCGAGACCGGGCAGTCGAGCGCCGCGCCGCCAGCCGCCGCGACCCGGGCGCCGAGGCGGCGCACCTCCTCCGCATCGGTGGTCGACATCTCGAGCCAGAGCTTGCCCGGCCCCATCGCCTCAAGCACGCCCCCCGCGCCCGAAACCACCTGGTCGGAGGCGGCGGGCGACGGCAGGCAGGTGATGACCGCATCGACCGCCGCCGTCATCTCCGCCGGCCCCGCAGCCCGCGCCGCCCCCTGCGCCTCGAGCCGCACCAGCGCCTCTTCGTCGAGATCATGCACCAGGACGGAAAAGCCATTCCGCACCAGGCTGCCCGCGAGCTTTCCCCCCACATTGCCGAGACCGATAAAGCCGACCCGCATCGCACCCTCCTCCGCCAAAGACCGCGAGCCTAGGCAGGACGCGCGCCCACGGGCAAGCACCGGTCGATCCCACCCGGCGCACCGCGCGCCCGACGCGCCATTGCCGCGCGGCCTCGCAACTGGAAAGGTCGGCCGATCGGAGCGGAGGGCGATGGCCATGGCAGAGATGGATGCGCGGCCGGGCGAGGTCAGGCTGCCCTTCGACCCGGCGACCCAGGTCGATGCGACGATCACTTTCATCGGCCGAATCCGCTCCCCCTGGAGCGACCCGGCGACGTGCCCGAAGAACCTCCGCCAGGCGCGGGAGCGGGGCGGCGGCGGCACGCTGGAACTCGCGCCGGGCTACGAGGGCGGCCTGCAGGGGCTCGCCCCGGGCGACACGATCATCGCGCTTTACTGGATGGACCGTTCGCGCCGCGACCTGCTGGTGCAAGCGCCGCGCCATCGGGAGGGGACGGCCGGGGTCTTCGCCCTCCGCTCCCCGGTCCGGCCGAACCCGATCGCACTCGCCACCGTGCGAATCGAGGCCATCGACCAGGCGGCCGGCACGGTGCGGATCGATGCCATCGACTGCCTCGACGGCACGCCGCTTCTCGACATCAAACCGTGGATCGCCACCGTCGACCGCGGCGATGCAGGCTGAAGCACGCTAGTCGCAGAACACCATCGCGTCGTTGATCTGCGCCACATCGGCCCGCGCGATCTGGCGGAGCTTGGCGTTCGGATCGCGGTGGCTGGCGGCGTGGATGCGGTAGCCATGGTCTGAGAGCAGGTCGAAGACATCCTCCCGCGCTTTGCCGAAATGCTCGATCTTGCGATGCAGTTCGACCATCAGCACCGGCTTCTTCTCGAGCATCCGAAGGGCACCTTCGAGGACGTGGAACTCGTAGCCCTCGGTGTCGATCTTCACCACGTCGGGGGCGAACTCTCCGGTGAAATAGTCGTCGAGCCGCACCATCGGCACGAGGGAGGTCACGCCCTCGGCCGACACCTCGCTGCCCGGGCCGCCGGTCTTGGGCATCGGCGCGAAGCCCGGCGCGGCCCCGGCGGCGGCGAGCAGGATTTGGACGTTGCTCAGGTGGTTTGCCGCCACGTTGCGGTGGATGCGCCCGATCAGGAACTCCAGGGCCTCGAGCGCGAAGACCGCCCGCGCCTTGGCCGCCGCGATCAGGGAAAACCAGCCGAGATGGGCACCGACATCGACGAACACCCCGTCCTTCGGCAATCGGTTGAGCAGAAAGCGGGTGGCGAAGGGTTCGTGCAGCTTGCCGCCCAGATAGCGCGGATAGAACCAGCTGCGGCTGTAGCGGTCGTCGGTCAGGAAGAACACCGATTGCCCGCCGACCCTGGCGATGTAGGAGATGTCCTCGGCCACCGGATAGTCCCCGGCGAAGGGATTGCGCGCCGGCGGTTTCGGCGCCCCGGCATCCGCCTTTGCCTCTCCTTGCCGCCGCCGCCCGCCGATCAGCATCGCCGTCTCCCCATGCCTCTCGCCCCGGCTATCAACTGCGGGGCGGGGCGACAAGCGTCGCGCGGGCTTTGCAGCCCTGCGCCGCCTCGCTAGGCTCGCCCCATGAGCATGTCCGAGGGCGATCTCCTCCACACGGTCGAGAGCGACGACATCAGCCCGGGGCGCCGGCGCCTAGGCCAATGGCTGTTCCGCGGGGCGAGCCTGGTGCTGGTGGCCGTGGCGCTGTTGCAGATCGCCCAGTCTTCCGGTGGGCCGGATCTGGGGTTCGAGACCTGGCGGCCGCTGCTCTACGCCTATCTGCTCTGGGGCACGGCGCTCTGTGCCTCGCAGGTGCTGGTGAAGGGCGAGGTCGGCTGGCGCAACCTCTTCGTGTTGCCGGCGGTGCTCTTCACCGTGGCGATGGTGGTCTTTCCATTGGCCTTCGGCGTCTCCATCGCGCTGTCGGACTGGAACCTCTCCTCACTCGATGGGCGCCGGTTCAACGGCCTCGACAACTTCCGCCAGATGTGGGCCGATCCGTTCTACTGGAACGCACTGAAAAACATGGTCTATTACGTGGCGGCGATCCTGGTGGAGTACGCCATCGCCTTCGGCCTGGCATTGCTGCTCAACGCCCAGATCCGGGCGCGAAAATTCTTCCGCGTGGTCTTCCTGATGCCGCTCATGCTCTCCCCCGTGGCGGTGAGCTGGATGGTCGGCAAATCGATGATGGAGCCGCGCTTCGGCCCGCTCGCCAACCTAGCGCGGTGGCTTGGCTGGGAGCAGCCGGCCTTCTTCTCCGACCCGATGATCGCCCGGGCGATGATCATGGCGATGGATGCCTGGACCTGGATCCCCTTGATGATGGTAATCCTGCTCGCCGGTCTGCAGGCCCTGCCGCGGGAGGTGTTGGAGGCGGCCGAGGTTGACGGTGCCAGCGCCTGGCAGCGCTTCTGGAAGATCGTCTTTCCGCTGATGCTGCCGGTGAGCGTGACGGCCATCATTCTCCGCATCATCTTCAAGCTGAAGCTCGCCGACATCGTCATCACCGTGACCCTCGGCGGGCCGGGGGGCGCCACCGACACGGTGACGAGCTTCATCTTCCGCGAATATCGCGACCGCTCCAACGTCGGCTACGGCACATTGTTGGCGGTGGTCTACCTCGTGATCATCATCGTCTTCGTCACGCTGCTCCTCAACCTCCTCTCCCGCTCCATGCGGCGGATGACCTGAGATGGCGGTGATGGCGGAGGAACTGGTCGAGGAGGTGCCGGCGGGCCTCCGCACCGGCATCTGGGTGCGGCGCGTCCTGATCTACGGCGCGCTGCTCACCTGGGCGGCGATCTGCCTCTTTCCGATCTACTGGACCGTCACCACGTCGTTCAAGGCGGCGCCCAACGTGATGCAGGGGCATCTGGTGCCCTTCGTCGACTACGAGCCGCGATGGCTCGGCTGGCGCTCCCTCGGGCTGTCGCCCGAGACCATCGGGCGGGTCTCCACGGTCCGGGAGGAGTTTCTGAAGCGCTTCCAGAACTCCGTCGTCACCTCGGTGGGCGCCTCGCTGCTGGCGGTGGTGTTGGGGTCCCTCGCGGCCTACGGGCTCAGCCGGTTCAGCTACCGCTTCGGGCCGATGCGGAACAAAGACATCTCGTTCTTCTTCCTCAGTCAGCTGATCCTGCCACCGGTGGTCCTCGCCCTGCCGTTTCTCGTGCTCTATAAGGAGCTGGCGCTGCTCGACACCACCCTCGGGCTGACCCTTCTCTACACGCTGATCTCGCTGCCGATCGTCATCTGGATCATGCGCGACCAGTTCAACGCGATCCCGGTGGAGTTGGAGGAGGCGGCGTTGGTCGACGGCCTCTCCGCCTGGGGCGCGTTTTTCCGGATCGTCCTGCCGATCTCGCTACCGGGGATGGTGGCGGCCTTCATCCTGTCGCTGATCCTCTGCTGGAACGAGTATTTCTTTGCCGCCCTCCTCACCTCGACCGACGCCAAGACGCTGCCGGTGATGGTGGCGAGCCAGACCGGCTCGCAGGGCATCAACTGGTGGGCAATGGCGGCGCTCTCGACCGCCGCGATTGCGCCTCTGGTGGTCGTGGGCGTGGTGCTGGAGCGCTATATCATTCGCGGCATGGCCACGGGGGCGGTGAAGTAAGAGGCGGACCGCCCCGGACCTGATCCGGGGCCTCGCGCGCTCGGGGGGAGGTCCCGGACAATCGGCCTTGGCCGATTTCCGGGACGGTGCGGGGGCTAGCGGGTGAGCTCGAAATCCGGGCCGATGCGGGCAAGCATGGCGAGGACGAGCTGGGCCAATCCCCGGAGATCCGAGAGGTCGCAGACCTCCACCGGCGCATGGGCGTAGCGGCAGGGAAAGCCGAGGTCGAGGCAGGCGACGCCTTCGCCGACGAGTTGCACGTAGGACGTCTCTGTCAGCACCCCCATGTGCAGCGCGCGTTGGAGGCCGAGGCTCTCGGCCCCCGCCGCCGCCTCCGCCAAACGCACCAGGGCCGGATGGGGGAGGAGGCCATTCAGCGTGCCGCGCCCGTGAAAGCTCATCAGGCTCAGCGCCGGGCCGGCGCCGAGATGCACCTCGCCGCTCCCCGCCATCTCCGGCGTGTCGGCGGCCAATGCAAGGTCGAACTGCAGGGCGATATCAGGCCGCAGGGCCTGGGCGGCTGGCAGAGCGCCGCGGAGGTTGAACTCCTCCTGCACCGAGAAGACGAGGTGCACTGTCGGATGCGCCGCGCCATCGGCCAACGCCCGTGCGACCTCCAGCGCTACGGCGCAGGCTGCCCGGTCGTCGACGGCCGTGCCCGCGATCCGCCCGCCCGCCAACTGCAAGGCTTGGGGCTGGCAAACGACGGGGGTGCCGATCTCCACGCCGGCGGCCCACGCATCCTCTGCCGAGGCGAAGCCCGCGTCGATGGTGAGATCGGCGAGGGCCGGCACCTCCATCCGCTCCTCCGCGGTCGTCGCGTGGTGGCTTTTTGCGCCGATCACCCCCGGCAGGTCCCGGCCCTCGCTCAAGCAGATCAGCACGGCCTGCCCGAGCAGGGTGCGGACCGGCACGCCGCCCACCCGCTCGACCCGGAGAAGACCATCGACCTCCACCCGCCGCACCATCAGCCCCACCTGGTCCATGTGGGCGATCAGCATGACGGCGGGCCCATCCCCCAGCAGCGTCACGATCAGATTGCCGAGGACATCCGTCCGGTGCGCCAGGCCGAGCGCGTCAAGCTCCGCCGCGATCCGCGCCCGCACCCGATCCTCATGCCCCGAAAGGCCCGGGATGCGCATGAGTTCCAGCGTCAGATCGCGGAGCCGATCGCTCATCCCCTGGCCCGCCGGACGGTCTCCATGAACGAAGCGGCGCGGGCCGGGTCGACCGGTGCCCAGGTATCGCCGCCCGCCTTGAGCGCCGTGCCGACGATGCAGCCGTCGGCGATGGCGAGTACGTCGGCCACGGTCTCCTGACGCACGCCGGTATTGGCGAGGACGGGGGTCTCGGGCAGGACCGCCTTCACCGCCCGCAAATCCTCCATCGCCGCCGCCTCTCCGGTGATGGCGCCGGAGACGAGCACCGCGTCGGGGATCGAGGAAAAGACCACGGAGCGGGCCCGATCGGCGAGCGGGCGCTGGTCGAGCGACCAGGCGAACTCCGCCGAGACATTGAAGAAAAGCGCCAGATCCCGCCGCCCCAGCCGCTCGCGGTAACGCAGCGCCGCCCCTGCATCCGGCGCCCAATGCCCCATGTCGGAGGCATAGGTGCCGGTGAAGATCTCCCGCGCAAAGACCGCCCCCGTGGCTGCCGCCAGCGCCACGGTGGCCATCGGATCCCAGAGCACGTCGACGCCGAAGGGCACGCGGATCCGGTCGCGGAGCCGCCCGATCACATGGGCCATCGCGGCGGTGGAGGCGGTATCGACGGAGAGCTCGTAGGGCCGGTCGTTCTCATTGCCGAACATCACGGCGTCGACCCCGGCCGCCTGCAAGGCATCGAGATCCGCGGCCGCGCTCGCCACCAGGCCCTCGATGCCGGCCTCTGCGTCATAGAGCGGCGTGCCGGGCAGTGCCGCGAGATGCACCATCGCGATCACCGGCTTGGCCGTACCGAAAAGCGCCTGCATGTCCGCCGTCATGGCGCTGAGGCTAGAGCATGTCCGGTCTTTGCGATACCGCCGTTCGGGGGGCGCTGCCCCCCGCTTCGCTCCGCGAATTCACCCTCCGGGATATTTTCACCAACGCGAAAGAGAGCCCTTTCTTGCTGGGGTAAATATCCCCGCCGGAGGCACATCGCTCTTCTGGCGGGACGCCGGACGCCTGCGCCGCCTTGCCTCCGCCCCGGCGCCCTCCTATCACCGGCGAAGCGGTAACGGAGGCTGCGTGGCACATCCCCTGATCGGTGCGGATCTGGCGACGCTGTCGGCCGTTTTTGGCGATGCCGGCCGGATCGGCCGACGGGGTCAGGCCGCGGCGATCTGGGGCGCCGCCCTCGGGCGCTGGCCGGCCACAACGCTGGAGCGGCTCTGGCTCTCCCGCCGCCTGCCGCGCCTTGAGGAGATGCCACCGCCGATCTTCATCCTCGGCCATTGGCGCTCCGGCACCACGCATCTTTACAACGTCATGGTGCAGGGCGGCTTCGGCTACGTGCCACCGCTCGCCACCGGGCTGCCCTGGGACCTGTTCGGCATCGGCGCGCTGGCCCGGCCCTTCCTCGACCGGATGCTGCCGGAGGGGCGGTTCATCGACAACATCCCCGTCACCCCCACCAGCCCCCAGGAAGACGAGATCGCGCTCGCCAACATGACGCCGCTCTCCTTCTACCACGGCATCTATTTCCCGCGCCGCTTCCGCCACCACCTCGCCCGCGGCCTGTTCTTCGAGGACTGCACGGAGGCGGAGGTAGCGGGTTGGCGCGAGACCTTCACCTACCTGATGCGCAAGCTCGCGCTGCACCAGGGCGCGCCGCTGCTCATCAAAAACCCCGTCTATACCGCCCGGGTCGCGATGCTGCGCGAGATCTTTCCGGGGGCGAAATTCATCCACATTCACCGCAATCCCTTCGACGTCTTCGTCTCGATGCGGAACTTCTACCGGAAGCTCTTCCCGGTGATGGCATTGCAGCCGTGGGAGGAGGTGGATATCGACGCCGCCGTCCTCGAGACCTATGCCGAGATGATGCGGCGCTATCGGGAGGAGACGGCGGAGCTCGCCGCGCCCGACTTCATCGAGATCGCCTATGCCGACCTCGACGCCGCGCCGATGGCGGCGCTCGAGCAGATCTACGCCACGTTGGAGCTGCCAGGGTTCGCGGAGGCGGCGCCGCGCTTCGAAGCCTATCTCTCCGGCGTCAAGTCGTTCAAAAAGAACGCCTTTCGCCGCGATGCCGAGGTGGTCGAGAAGGTGCAGCGGGCCTGGGCGCCCTTCATCGAGCATTGGGGCTATCCGATCCCGGAGACGGCGTGAGGCTGCTCGCCTGGCTCGGCGGCGCGTTGGTCCTGGGCGTCGGTGCCGCTCTCCTCTGGTTCCACACGATGCCGCCCACGCCGATCGCCGCTCGCTGGGGGCCGGAGGATTGCCGGCGCATCGGGCCCGAGATCGTCGGGGCAGAGGATATGGCGGTCCTCGCCGACGGCACCCTCGTCGCCTCCGCCTATGGCCGCCTCGCCGGGCCCGACGAAAGCGGGCGGCCGCCGGATGGCAACCTCTGGGCCGTGTCGGAAGACGGGCTGACGCCGCTCGTCGAGCCGGCGACGCTCTCGGGCGGCTTCCGCCCGCATGGGATCGCCGCGACGCCCTGGGGCCTCGCCGTCATCAACCGGGGGTTCGTGGAGACGGCGGACGGCTGGCAGCCGCAGACCTCGATAGACCTCCTCGATGCGAGCGCGCGGCCGATCCGGCGCATCGAGACCCACACCGTCGACAGCTACTGCGCCGCCAACGATCTCGCCGCCTCTGAAGGCGCGCTGCTGGTGACGCTCGACCGGGCGGGGTGTGAGGCGGGAACGCTCGGCCGGTTCCGCGCGGGCGACGGGCGCGTCCTCACGCACCCGCTCCCAACCGCGCCGCCGGAGATCGTTGCGGAGGGTCTGGCCTTCGCCAACGGCATCGTGGTGCAGGATGGTACCTGGTGGGTGGCCGAGACGCGGGCGAACCGGATCTCGGGGCCGGAGGGCAGCATCGCGCTCCCCGGCGGGCCCGACAATCTGACGGTGGATGGCGCAGGGATCGTGGCGGCGCTGCATCCGTCGATCCTGCGCCTGGCGCTCAACCGCTATGGGCTCGCGCCCCGGGCGCCCTCGCGAGTGGTTCGGATCGAGGGCGGCGCCGTCGAGGGGTTGTTCGACGATCCGACGGGCGAGGTGTTTTCGGCCGCCACCGTCGGGCAGATGCACGCGGGGCGGCTCTACATCGGCTCGGTGACGGATCGCGGCATCCTGGTGTGCGGGGACGGTGTGTGAGGACAGTCGTCATCACCGGCGCGGCCGGGTTCCTCGGCCGCCATGTGGCGGAGGCGCTGCTGGCGCGCGGGGAAACGGTGCGCAGCCTCGATCTGGTGGCGCCGCATCTCGCTGGCGTCGAGGCGATCACCGGCTCGGTCACGGACCTAGCGATCGTCCGAGAAGCTCTGCAGGGGGCCGACGGCCTGGTCCACGCAGCAGCCATCGCCGATCTCTGGGTCCGCGATTCGGCCCGCTACGAGGCTGTGAACGTCGAGGGCACGCGGACGGTCCTCAACGCCGCGGCGGAGATGGGCATCGCCCGGGCCGTCCATGTCTCGAGCTACACCACCCTCGTCGCCGGCGGCACGGCGGAGCCGACCGCGCCCCTGACCGAAGATGTCGTGCACCCGCCGGAGGCGATGCTCGGCCCCTACCCCGCCTCAAAGCGCCGGGCGGAGCTGGTGGCGGAGGAGATGGCGGCCAAGGGCCTCGCCGTCTCCATCGTCCAGCCCTCGGCACCCATCGGGCCCGGCGACCGCAACCTGACACCGCCCGGGCGGATGCTGCGCGATGCGGCGGCCGGGCGGCTGCCGGCCGTGCTCGACTGCCTGATGAACGTGGTGGATGCCGCGAGCGTGGCGGCCGGGATCGTCGCGGCGCTCGGCCGGGGTGCGCCCGGGCGGCGCTATCTGCTGACGGGCGAGGATATCGAGATGGCGGAGCTTGCCCGGCGCATCGCGGCGGCGGCCGGCGTCAAGGCGCCGCGGGCCCGGGTGCCCGGCGCCGTCGCGCTCGCCGCGGCGCGGGTGGAGGCGGGGATTGCGGCCATCACCGGCCGCCCGCCCCAAGCGCCGCTCACCGGCGTGCGCCTGGCGCTCCGCCGCCGCCGGTTCAGCAACGCCCGGGCGCGGGAGGAGCTGGGCTTTGCCCCCGCTCCCATCGACAGCGCCATCGCCGGCGCCGTCGCCTGGCTGCGCGAGACCGGGCGGCTTTAGATCCTACGCCCCCGGCGTCGCCACGAAGTCGCGCATATAGCCGAGCAGCTCGTCGGCCCCGCCGCGGTCGAGCAGGGCGTTGAACTCGTCCCGCTTCAACAGCAGGAACGATGCCCCCGCGACCATCACGTCGACCACCTGGGGCGCGCCGTCGAAGGCCCGCATCCGATACTCCACCGGCAACGGAGCGCCACGCTCCCGCGGGATCGCCGCGGCGACGAGCACGTCGCGCCGCACCGTGCGCGCCTCTCCGATCTCCGGCGGTTGGGACAGGCCCTGGCCGAAGTTGTTGGCGTAGAGCCGGGCGAGAAATCCTGGCAGAAGCTCGCGAAAGGCGGCGATCTCGTCGGCTGACATTTGCTCGGCCGCGTCGCCGAGCAGGAAGCGCTCCCAGACGTCGAAAGCGAAATGCTGCTCGACCACGGTGCTGAGGGTCGCGATGCGCTCGGCATCGCCGCCGCCGCCGGTCAAGGCATCGTAAGCATCGGTCGCCATGGCCGTCGCCGCGCCGACGGCCGCGCTCTCGTCAGCGGACTGGGCCTGGACGGCACCCGGTAAAGCCAAGGCAGCGGCGAGCATGGCACCTCGAAAAGCTTTTCGGATCATGTCGTTATGCACTCTTTCTTAAGTGACGGAAAAGACCCTTCAGCGCCGGGCCCAGCGGATAAGCGCCGGCGTCAGCGACAGCACGGTCAGCAGCGCAGCACCCAGGCCGATGGCGAGCATGATGCCCATGCTTGCGGTTCCCCGATGATCGGACAGCGCAAGGGTGCCGAAGGCAGCCACGGTGGTCAATGCGCTGAAGATCACCGCACGGGGAGTTGAGGTCTCGAACACGCTCTCGTCTGCCGCGACCGAGACGCTGCGCATGGCCAAATGCACGCCGCTGTCGACACCGATGCCGATCATCAATGGCAGCACGATGACGTTGGCGTAGTTGAAGGGGATGTCGAGCACGGCACTCGCCCCTGCCACGATCGCTCCGGCGAGCACCAGGGGCGCAAGGATGGCCAGCACATAGGCCACCCGGCGGAGCGTCAGCCAGGCCAGGATCGCCGTGGCGGCGAGCGCCAGGATCGTTGCCTGGGCGATCGCGCCGGCCACCGTGGACCCTGCCGCGGCGATCTGAGCTGGGCCGCCGGCGACCCGGGGCTCGGCCCCCTCGGTCGCGCTGACGAAGCGCGCCACCGCGTCGGGATCGCGCAGGTCCTCGCTCGGCGTGATCTCGACCCGCAGGCGGCCGTCTTCGGCTTGGAAACGGCGGACGAGGGGCGCCGGCAGCGCCTCCTCGCTCACGAAATCGGCCTCCAGCATGTAGGCGATGCGCTGCTGGAAGGCCGGGAAATGCTGGAAGAGATCCCCCGCAATCGCGTCAGGCGCGGCGGCGGAGGCGGCGTAGTCGCGAAGCGCCGCCGCCAGCGCCGTGGCCGCCGCCGATCCACCGTCGAGCCGATCGGCCAAAGCTGCCGGCTGATCGACGACGTCGCCCACGATCTGATCGGGCGTGCCGGACACCGCACGCTCGATCCCCGGATAAGCGATGTCGAAAATTGCGAACTTCTCATCCTGGCGGGTCGGGATGAAGTCGCCGAGCCAGACGGCGCGCGCGACCAGATCGGTCTCACGCAGGCGCTCCGCTGTCGCCTCGGCGTCGGCGCGGTCCTCGGCGATCACGCTCAGGCGGAAAGGCGAGGTCGCCTGCCGCTCCGCCAACCAGCCGAAGGTGACGACCGAAGGCGCGAGCGGGTCGCGGAGGCTCATTGGATCGGCGTCGAACCGGACGGAGTTTGCGCCAACGACGCCGAGAAGGCCGAGGATCAGCGCAAATGCCGGCGCCACCCGGGCGAGCGTGCGGCCCGCCCCGCCGCGCCCGGGCTGCGACGCTGGCGCCTGGGCGAGCCCTGGCCAGATCGCCATGGCAGCCGGCGCCACGGTGGCTGCCACGGCAAAGGCGATCAGCACGCCGATACCGCCGATCGCCCCCAACTGCGCCATGCCGACGAAATCGGTGGTGGTGAAGGCAAGGAAGGCGAGCGATGTGGTGGCCGCGCTCAAGGCAAGCGGTGCGCCGAGCGCCCGCCCGGTGCCCCGCAGCGCCTCCGCCAACGGTGCCCGGGCCGTCGCCTCACAGACATGCAGCACGAAGTGGATCGCGTAGTCGATGCCGAGGCCCACCATCAGCACCACGAAGGCGACCGAGACCAGGTTGAGCGCCGGCGTGAGCAGGGCCGCGGCGCCCGTGGTCAGGACCAATGTCGCCAAAAGCGCGGCGAAGGCGAGCAGCGCCCGGCCGGTGGATCGGAAGGCGATGCGCAGCAACACGACCACGGCGAGCAGCGACAGGCCGAGCGACAGCCCGATATTGCGGGTGACGGAGCGCAATTCCTCCGCCCGCAGGGTCGGGTCGCCGGTCACGCCGACCTCCACCCCGGCCGCCAAGGCAGGGGGAAGGGCCGCGATCTCCTCCGCCACCGCGTCGATCGTGGCGCGAGCCGGGTTCAGGCGCGTGAAGTCGAGCGTCGGCAGGATCGAGATGGTGCGAAGCGCCGGCCCCTCCTCCACCGTGTCGGGCTGCAGCGCCCGGTTCCAGCTGAAGGCCCGGCGCCCGCCGTCGGCATGGGCGGCGAAGACCTCCGCCGCCTCGGCAAAGAGGGCATCGAGCGCGGCGGGGTCGCTGCCGCCCCCGGCGGCGAGGGCTCGCGCCTCATCGAGGACGGAGATGAAGCCCGGCAGTGTCTGGTCGGTGCGCAGCCGCGCGATCAGGTTGGAGGCGCTGGACAGCGCCGTGAGCCGGCCCTCCACCTCCTCGAGCGAGCCGTAGAACAGGCCGTGGCGCAGGAAGAACGGATCGACGGACGGCGCGAAGACACTCTCCACCACGTCATCCCGGGCGCCAATCCGCTCCACCAGATGGGCCACCGCAGCGTCGGCCGTGTCGGTGTCGGGCGCCCGCACCGCCACGGCGATGGCGTTCTTGATGTCGGGGAAGGCGGCGTTCACTTCCTTGGCCCGGATCTGGAACGGCAGCCGGTCGCTCAGCATACGGGAGCTGTCGGTGTCGACGCTCAACCCATTGCCGGCCAGGGCCACAGCCCCGAGGCAAAGCGCGACGAGCACGGCCAGCGCCCGCCTTGGTGCACCGCCGATAAGGTCGACCCAAGCGGCCAGCGCCCGCCCGGCCGGATCCGTTCGCCCCGCCTCTCCCGCCATCCCGTCCCCTCTTTGCGTATCGCGTTGCAACCTTTTGATTGCAAACAGCAATTTTTCGCCGGCTCGGTCCTGCCGATCGTAGCGATTGCTAGCTGACTTTTCGCCGACGCAGGGAAAAGGCGGCTGGTTTTTCGCGCTGCGTTGCAATAGCGTCCTCGGCAAGTCGGGTAAACTGTTTGCTCGATCGCTGGGACGAGGGAGTACGGCGTATGCGGTTCGACAGGCGCTCCGCTGGGCGGGTGGTGCTGGCGCTGGCAGTCTTCGTGCTGGCCTCTTGCGCCGATCCGAACAATCCGCAGGACCCGTACGAGGAGTTCAATCGCTCCAACCACAACTTCAACGTCCGGCTCGACAGCAACGTGATCCGCCCGGTCTCGCGCGCCTACGACACGGTGACGCCGGATCTGGTGCAGTTCCTGATCGGCAACGGGCTGAGCCACCTCACCCTGCCCAAGGACTTCGCCAACCATCTGCTGCAGGGCGAGTTCCTGGATGCGATGGCCACCTTCGGGCGCTTCGGCCTCAACACCGTGCTCGGCGGCGGCGGCCTGCTCGACCCGGCGACGGAGTTCGGGCTGCCGAAACGCACAACGGACTTCGGCATCACCCTCGGCAAGTACGGGGTGGGCGAGGGCAACTTCCTCGTCCTGCCGGTCCTCGGCCCGACGACGCCGCGGGATCTGGTGGGCTCGGTCGTCGACCGCGCCTTCCGGCCGACCACCTATGTCAGCATCTTCACCTCGGTCAACGGAATCGGGCCCGGCGTCGCCGTGCTCTCGGGCGTCGACGCGCGGACGGCCAACAGCGCCTTCATCGACGATCTGTTCTACAACTCTCCCGACAGCTACGTCACGCTGCGCTCCTTCTACCTGCAAAACCGCCGCTCGCTGGTGAATGAGGGGACGGACGCAGAGGCCTTGCCCGACATCTTCGACGAGGAAGGGGAGGCGCCGGCCCCGGCTGAGTAGCAGGCCGGAACCGAACACGCCCCGACCGTGTCCGCTGCGCCACGCTTCTCGCTAAGACGCGGCAAACAAGGGCAGATTCCCGCCGGCCGAGGTTTGACCGAGCCATCCTCCATGACTAGCTATGGCGACACTGCGGCAATCGCGCGCGACCGCGTCGCGTGGCAAGAACAACCTTTGGGGGACGACGGGATGATGCAGACGCGCAAGCCTCTGAGCGTCATCCTGGTCAATCCGCGGGGCTTCTGCGCCGGAGTGGAGCGGGCCATTGAGATCGTCGTTCGGGCGCTCGAGCAATACGGGCCGCCGGTCTATGTCCGCCACCAGATCGTGCACAACGCCCGCGTGGTCAGCGAACTGACCGAGATGGGCGCCGTCTTCGTCAAAGAGGTGGACGATATCCCCGAGGGCGCCGTCACCATCTTCAGCGCCCACGGCGTCAGCCGGAAGGTCGAGCGGGCGGCGGAGGAGCGCCGGCTCGACGTGATCGACGCCGTCTGCCCCCTGGTCTCGCGCGTCCACAATGAGGGGCGGCACTACGCCAAGAAGGGCTACGACATCGTCTTCGTCGGCCATGCCGGCCATCCGGAGGTCGTGGGCACCCTCGGCCAGATCCCGGGCCAGGTCCATCTGGTGGCCACGGTCGAGGAGGTCGCAGCGCTCACCGTCCGCGATCCCGCGCGGGTCGCCTACATCACCCAGACGACGCTGAGCGTGATGGACACCCAAGAGGTGATCGACGCGCTCACCCAACGCTTTCCGGCCATCGTCGGGCCGGATACCCGCGACATCTGCTATGCGACACAAAACCGCCAGGCCGGGGTGCTCGCCATCGCGGGCGAGATCGACCTGCTGCTGGTGGTCGGGGCGCGAAACAGCTCTAACTCCAACCGGTTGCGAGAGATCGGCGAGGATGCGGGCGTGCCGAGCCAGCTGATCGAGACGGCAGAGCAAATCGACCCCGCCTGGCTTGACGGCGTCGACCGGGTGGGCATGACTGCGGGGGCGTCGGCACCGGAATCGCTGGTGCGCGAGGCGTTGGACCGCCTCGGCACGCTTCGCCCGCTCCGGATCGAAAACCGGGCAGGCGTGGTCGAGACCCAGCACTTCCGCCTGCCGCGGGATCTGGAGGCACGCCAGGCCGGGGTCGCCTAGCCAAGCCAGCCGAAATGAGACAGAAGGGCGTCCGCTAAGGACCAACGACGGGGAAGAGCATTGGCCGTACCAATTCGTCAGCAAATGGCCGTGGCCTACTACCTGCTCAAGCAAAAGCTGAGCGGCCGGAAGCGCTATCCGCTGGTTCTGATGCTGGAGCCGCTCTTTCGCTGCAACCTGGCCTGCCCGGGTTGCGGCAAGATCGACTATCCGGGCCTGATCCTGAACCGCCGCCTCACCCCCGAGGAGTGCTGGCAGGCGGCCGAGGAATGCGGCGCCCCGATGGTGGCGATCCCGGGCGGTGAGCCCCTGATCCACAAGGAGATCGGTGAGATCGTGCGCGGCCTGGTGGAGCGCAAGTTCTACGTCTCGCTCTGCACCAACGCCCTCCTGCTAGAGAAGAAGCTGCAGCTCTTTGAGCCGTCGCCCTATCTCTTTTTCTCGGTTCACCTCGATGGCCTAAAGGAGCACCACGACAAGGCGGTCGACCAGAAAGGTGTTTTTGAGAAGGCGGTGAAGGCCATCAAGGCGGCGCAGGACAAGGGCTTTCAGGTCAACGTCAACGCCACGATCTTTGAGGGCTATCCAGCCGACGAGTTGGCCGATTATCTCGATTACTGCACGTCGCTCGGCGTCAACATCTCCATTTCCCCCGGCTTCGCCTATGAGCGGGCGCCGGATCAGGAGCACTTCCTGAACCGCAAGCGCACCAAGGAGTTCTTCCGCGAGGTTTGGAAAATCGGCGAGACGCGTGGCACAGCGAAATCTTGGTCGCTCTCCCACAGCCCGATCTTCCTCGACTTCCTCCTCGGCAACCAGGAAATGATGTGCACGCCCTGGGGTATGCCGACCCGGAATGTCTTCGGCTGGCAGAAGCCCTGTTACCTCCTCGGCGAGGGCTACGTCAAAAGCTTCCGGGAGCTCATGGAGACCACCGACTGGGACAAGTACGGCACCGGCAACTACGAGAAGTGCGCCGACTGCATGGCCCATTGCGGCTACGAGCCGACGGCGGCCAACATCGCCTTTTCCAACCCGCTCAGAATGCTGAAGCTGGCCTTCCGGGGCCTCAGGACCGAAGGGCCGATGGCGCCCGAGATCGATCTCTCCCGCGCGCGCAAAGGCGAGGAGCATCACGAGCGGATCGTGGCGGAGGAGATGGCCCGGCTGCAGCAGGCCAAGAAGGTGGCGGCGGAGTAACGCCCCTATCCCTCTCCGAAGGTCTCCAGAAGGGCTGGGATCACTTCCTCCGCCTGGCGTTTAAGCGTCCCCATCGCAGCCTTCGTATCGCCGCCGAGGCGGATGAGCGGTGCGATGTCCTGGGGCCGGCCCGCGAGTTTCCCGAGCAACCGTCTGTAGGCGATCGTTCCGTCCTCCAGCACCGCCACGGTCGCCGTCGGCGGCAGGGCCCGGTCGGCCGGATCGGCGATCGCCCGGATCGTTGCCACCGGCAGATCGGCGACGCGGGCGGCACGCGCGACGGCCGCCGTCTCCATATCGACAGCAAGGGCGCCGGTCTGCGCATGAAGCCGCGCCTTGTCCCCGGGCGTCGCGACGACCGCGGACGCCTCGATAAGCGTCCCGGCGAGGGCGTGTGCCCCAGCGTAGAGCGCCAGCCGAGCGCCGTCCGCCGCCAGCACCTCCGCCGGCCAGATCGGATCGCCCGGCCTGAGATCAGGGGAGAGACCACCGGCCAGGCCCAGCGAGACCAGCGCCCGCACGCCCTGCCCGATCAATTCCTCGGCCAAGGCCTCAGCCCGGCCAGCATCGGCCCCGGCGACCGCCACCACGATGCGGGGATCGTCCCGCCAGCGGCCGAGGGCGCCAAGCTCCGCCCGGACGCCGCAGACGACGCCCAGCAGCGGCGCGCGCCCTAGATCCCCCAGGAGACCTCGCGGCTGTTCGAGCTCATCAGCGTGTCGTAGCGCGCCAAGGCCCAGAGCGGGAAGAACGCCGGGTAGCCGTGGTACTTCAGGTAGAACACCTTGGGAAAGCCGGTGCCGGTCCAGTGCGCCTCATGCCAGCGCACACCCTCCCGCTCGGCCGACGCGAGGTAGGTGGCGCCACGCGCCACGGTCTCGTCATCCACCTCGCCTGCCGACATCAGGCCGAGCATGGCCCAGGCGGTTTGCGAGGCGGTTGACTCTCGGGCAAAGCCCTTGCCGTCCTCGGCATAGCTCTCCAGGCCCTCGCCCCAGCCGCCGTCAGGGCGCTGGCGCGCCTTCAGCCAGGCGACGGCGCGGCGGATATAGGGCTGGTTCATATCCTCGCCCGCGCCGTTCAATGCCACCAGCGCCGACCAGGTGCCGTAGACGTAGTTCGCGCCCCAGCGCCCGAACCAGGAGCCGTCGGCCTCCTGCTCGCGCTTGATGAACTCGATGCCGCGGCGGATGGCGAAGGCATAGCGCTCCCGATCCACTTGGGCGAGGCAGCCGACACAACGGGCCGTGACGTCCACCGTCGGTGGGTCAAGCAGCGCGCCATGGTCGGCGAAGGGAATGGCGTTGAGGTAGAGGTGCTCGTTCTCCGGCTCGAACGCGCCCCAGCCGCCACTTTTCGACTGCATGCCGACGATCCACTCGCAGGCCCGCTCGATCGCCTCGGCGTAGCGCGGGTTGCCCTGGCGGTGCATGGCCAGGACGACGACAGCGGTGTCGTCAACGTCGGGGTAATGCGGGTTCTCGTACTGAAAGGCCCAGCCCCCCGGGCGGATATCGGGCCGGCGCACCTGCCAATCGCCCCGCACGTCGAGGATTTGGCGATCCTTCAGCCAGTCCAGGGCCTGGATCAGCCGCGGATCGTCCGCATCGCCCGCCTCGATCAAGGCATGGGCGGCGAGGCAGGTGTCCCAGACGGGCGAGAGGCAGGGCTGGTAGTAGATCTCGTCCTCGGTCTCGATGATCAGCTTCTCGACCGCGTCCCGGGCAATGGTCATCTCGGGCGAATCGTCGCCGTAGCCGAGGACGCGGAGCGCCATCACAGCGTTGGCCATGGCAGGGTAAATGGCGCCGAGGCCGTCCTCACCGTTCAGCCGCTCGACAAAGAACGCCTCCGCTCGCTCGATCGCCAGGTTCCGCGTCGCCTTCGGCGCGAAGGGCTCGACCTTGCGCAGCACCACGTCGAGGCCGAGGAAAGCGTCGCCGACGATCGTGCCGGTGGGGTTCACCTGGTAGCGGCGATGCTCCTCCGGCGGCACGATGAAGAGCTCGCGGATGTCGCGGCCCGTCGGGTTCACCGCCTGGGCCCGCTTCGCCATCAGGATCAGCAATGGTGCGAGCACCGTGCGCGACCAATAGGCGATCTTCGACATGTGGAACGGGAACCACTCCGGCAGCAGCATGACCTCGACCGGCATCACCGGCACGCCGCGCCAGGGCACCTGACCGAACAGCGCCATGGCGATCCGGGTGAAGACATTGGCCGTCGCCGCCCCGCCTTGGGAAAGGATCCAGGACCGGGCCCTTGCCATGTGGGGCGCGTCGATATCCTCGCCGATCAGCTTCAGCGCCCAATAACCCTTCACGGTCGCCGAGATATTGCCGGCGCCGTCATGGAAGAGCGGCCAGGAGCCGTCGTCGTTCTGGATGCGGCGGAGGTAGCGGGCGATCTTCGCCTCCCGCGGGGCGTCGACCTCTCCCAGGAAATGGCGGAGCAGGACGTATTCGGAGGGGATGGTGCAGTCGGCCTCAAGCTCGAAGACGATATGGCCGTCCTCGGACTGCATGTCCCACAGCCGGTCGTGCTGCTCGCCGATGACCTCTTTCAGGGCCGCCCGGTCAACCGGATCGGCTCGGTCCTCGGCCAGTGCCGTCTCGCCCATCGCCCACAGTCCCCCAACCCAAACACGCGCGACTCTACCTCGGCCATTTCCTTCTATTTGACAAGGGCTTGGGGCCCTTTTGGCGAAGATCAGCCGAGTTCAGTTTCCATTCAGAAGCGATGCCGCCCGATGGCCGGACCGGACCGCGCCCTCGATGGTGGCCGGCAGGCCGGTGTCGGTGGCGTCCCCGGCGAGGAGGAGGTTGGTGAGCGGCGTGCGGGGTTGGGGCCGGCGGCGCACCCCGGCAGGCGACTGATCGAAGGTGGCGCGCTTTTCGCGGAGGACGCGGGCCGCTGCATAGGTCGCATCCGCCGGGAGGCCGAGGGCGCGGCGGGTCTCGTCCCAAAGCTCGGGGATCAGCTCGTCCGACGGCACCTCCGCTAGGCCGAGGTCGTGGGCGGCGGAGATCGTCAGGCTCGCCACCCCTTCGCGCGAGAAGATCCACTGGGTCTTGGAGCCGAGGACGCCGAGGATCGGCGGGGCCGCCTTCAGGTCGTCGGCGTCGTCCAGCAGGAAATGGGCATTGACGATGGCCGCGATGTCGTCGGGCGCCTCCACCTCCGGCAACACAGCGCGGAGGCGCGTGGGTGGCAGAGCGAGCACCACGCGATCCTCCGGCCCGACGGCGATATCGCCGTCGCTGAAGCGCAGGGTCGCGGCGCGTCCATCCTCGACCTCAACCCCCTTCAGCGGTGCTTGAAAGCGGAGCGTCGCGTCGGCGGCTTCGAGCCAGCGAACGGCCGGGGCGATCAGCGCGGTGCCGAGCCCCTCCGGCGCGAACATCGGCCGGCTGGCGCCGCCGCCCCGGGCGAAGGTCTCGCGCATCACAGCCCAGAGGAGCTTGGCCGAGGCCCGCTCCGGCACGGTGTTGAGGACGGCGATGACCATCGGCTCCCAGAACCGGCGCCAGAGCGGCCCGCGCCCGGTGATGACATCGGCGACGGTGTCATCGGCGCCCGCCCGGGCGAGACCGAGACCGCCGAGATAGTCGAGCGGCCTGGTCTCCGGCACCCGGCGGCTCGGCATGAAGACCCACCACGGCAGCGGGCCATCGTTCATCGCCACCTGCCAGCGCTTCGTGGTTTCGACGTCGACGAAGGGTAGCGCGGCCTCCGCCGCGGGCTTCAACCCGTCCTTCGCGTCGATCTCGCCCAAGTAGGCGGCGACCGAGGTATTGCCCGTCAGCACCAGGTGATTGCCGTTGTCGATCATGCGGTTAAGGCGCGCATCGTGGAAGGAGCGGCAGCGCCCGCCGGCATGGTCGGTCGCCTCGTAGAGGTGCACCGTCCAGCCCGCCCGGGTCGCCCGGACCGCCGTCGCCAGCCCCGAAAGACCGGCGCCCACCACATGCACGGCGCCGCCGGCCATGCCGGTTCAGGCCCGCCGCACGTTGGGCGCGAGTGGTGGCGGCGCCAGGGCGTAGCGCAGGCTCAGCGCGATCTTCTGGCGGCGTGAGAGGGAGATCGGCTCCGGCGCCCGGCAGAAATCGCGGGCCGCCATGAGGTTCAGGTAGCCCTCGTAAACCCCCATCATCATCATCGCCGGGGCAAGGCGCGTGCGCGAGTGGGCCGGCATCTCGGCCCGCGCCGCGGCAAAGCCGGCGCGCGCCCGGGCGCCGATCTCGGCGCAGACGCCTTGCAGCCGGGGGTCCGCCGCAACCTCCATGGGATCCTCCGAGGTGATGCCATAGCGTTGCAGGATCTCGCGCGGCAGGTAGAGGCGCCCGATCGCCGCATCCTCCTCCACATCGCGGAGGATGTTGGTGAGTTGCAGGGCATCGGCCAGCGCCAGGGCAAAGCGGGCCGAGGGCGGGCCGATCCAGGCCCCGAAGCAGCGCATGGAGAGGAGACCCACCGCCCCCGCGACCCGCCGCGTGTAGGAGAGGAGCGTCGGCAGCGACGGCGCGACGATCGGTGCGTCGCAGTCCATCTCCATCCCCTCGATCAGCAGCAGGAACTCCTCCTTCGGCAGTTCGTAGCGGGCGATGGGGCCGGTCAGGGCGCGGCCGACGAGCGACTTGGCGGTGCCGGCATAGACCGCCTCGATCTCCCCTCGCCAGGCATCGAGCAAGCGGTGCTTCTCGGCCGACGGCAGGTCGCCGTCGGCGATGTCGTCTACCACCCGGGCGAAGGCGTAGATCGCGTACATCGCCTGGCGCCGGTCACGGGTGAGGATGCGCATCCCGGCGGCGAAGGAGGTGCGGGCATCGGCGACGATCGCCTCGACCTCCGCCGTGATGTTGGTGCCGTCGGGCACCGGCGTGGGCGCGAGATCGCGCGCCGCGTCGCTCACGCCCGCGCTCCGCCAAGCAGCCGCGGCAGGCCGGCCAGCAGGAACGCGGCGGCGAAATCGGTCTTGCGAAGCGCCACCCGCCGGGCGAGCGGATCGCCGGCGCGAAGCAGCGCCAAGAGCCGGGCTGCGAGGCGAACGATCACCGCGCTTTCCGCCGCCAATCGGCGGGACTTGAGTGCAACCGGAAGCGACCGCGCCTTCTCTATCAGCACCTCGGTCCGGTCGAGCACGTCGTCGAGCGCCCGGCGAAGGCCGGGGGAGAGCGCCGGCCGGTCGATCGCCTCTACCTCCTCACCGTGCGCAGCGAGAATCGCCCGCGGCATGTAGATCCGGTCGAAGTCCCGCCGATCGTCGCCCATGTCCTGCATGTGGTTGAGGATCTGCAGCGCGGTGCAGAGCGCATCGGAATAGGGCAGCGCGGCCGCATCCTCCCCATGCACCTGCAGCAGAAAGCGCCCGACCGGATTGGCAGAGTAGCGGCAGTAGTCGAGCAGCTCCTCCCAGGTCTGATAGCGCAGCTTGGTGGCGTCGCGGCGAAAGGCGATCAGCAGGTCGGAGGCGCAGCTCACATCCACCCCGGTCGCCGAGAGGCTTTCGGCCAGGCGCGCCGGCGTCTCGAGCGAGCCGTCGCTCAACGCGGCCTCGAACGCATCGAGGCGCCGGATCTTCTCCGCCGCCGGCAGAGCAGCGTTGTCGGCGATGTCGTCGGCGGCGCGGGCAAAGGCGTAGTAGCGCGCGACGTGGGGGCGCAGGCGCCGTGCGATCAGGAAAGAGCCGACGGGGAAATTCTCGTCGCCCGCGCCCTTGCCGGAGGGCGTCTCCACCGCCGCCGGCTCGACCGCCTGCGCCAGCCCGCCCGACGGCTGTTTTTGGATTGCGCCCAACGTCATGGCGGCGAAATCTACGGGGGCGCCGCCGCGCTTTCAATGCTGCGCTTGGAACCTACGGGAGAGATATGCTCATTTTCGCCGGTCTCTCCCTCGTGCTCTGGGTCGTCCTGCTGTTCGGCCGCGGCGGCTTTTGGCGCGCGGACCAGCGCCTGGGGGTGCCTCCGGCGCCTGAGGCCTGGCCGGAGATCGCCGTCGTCATCCCCGCCCGGAACGAGGTCGAGACGATCGCGGAGGTTGTGGCCGCCCATCGCGCCACCGCCTATCCCGGCGCGGTGCGGGTGTTCGTGGTCGACGACAGCTCCGACGACGGCACCGCCGAAGCGGCAAGGGAGGCGGGGGCGGAGGTCGTGGCGGCCCCACCGCTCGCGCCCGGCTGGACCGGCAAGCTTTGGGCCGTCTCGAGCGGCGTCGCAGCTGCGGAGAAGGCAATGCCCGACCTCCGCTGGCTGCTGCTCACCGACGCTGACATCGTGCATGCGCCGGAGACATTGCAGCGCCTCGTCGCCATGGGGGAAGCGCGGGATCTGGCGCTCGTCTCGCTGATGGCGCGGCTCGATGCGCGGGGCTTCTGGGGGCGGCTCCTGATCCCCGCCTTCATCTTCTTCTTCCAGAAGCTCTATCCCTTCCGATGGGTGAATGACCCACAGCGGATGATGGGCGGGGCCGCCGGGGGCTGCATGCTGGTGCGGGCTGAGGCGCTCCGCGGGATCGGCGGGATCGCCGCCATCCGCGGCGCATTGATCGACGACTGCACCCTTGCCGCCCGGCTGAAGACCGGGCCGCCGCGCCGCGCCATCTGGCTCGGCCTCGCCGACGGGGAGATGGTGAGCAGGCGCGACAACCGCCCCCTCGGCTCGATCTGGACGATGGTGGCGCGGTCGGCCTTCACCCAGCTCGACCACTCGGCGCTGCAGCTTTTGGGCACGGTGCTTGGCATGGTGCTGATCTACCTGGCGCCGCCGCTGGCCGTTGCGGTGGGGCTGCTCTCCCAGCCGATGCTCCTGGTGCTCGGGCTCGCCGCCTGGGCGCTGATGCTGGTCGCCTATCGGCCGACGCTGCGGCTTTATGGCCTCGGCGCCTGGCACGGCCTGCTGCTGCCGCTTGCCGGGGTGCTCTACACCGCGATGACGGTCGATTCGGCGCTGCAGCACTGGCGGGGACAGGGCGGGCGGTGGAAGGGGCGGACCTACCCCTGAGCCGCCGTGAGCGCGGCGACGGCCTCGACGAGAGCGGCGGCCTTGGCCCCGGTCTCTGCCGCACTGCGGCCCGGTTTGTAGAGGGCAGACCCGATGCCGAAACCCGCCGCGCCGGCCGCCGTCCAATCGGCGAAATGCTCCGCATCGACGCCGCCGACGGCGTAGACCGGGACCTCCGCCGGCAGCACCGCCTTCAGCGCGCGGAGGCCGTAGGGGCCGAGCATCTGCGCTGGGAAGATCTTCAGCGCATCGGCCCCGGCCGCCAGGGCCGCGAAGCAGTCGCTCGGCGTCAGCACGCCGGGGACCGAGCGGAGGCCGCGCGCCTTGGTCTCCGCGATCACCGTGGCATCGGTGTTGGGGGAGACGATCAGACGGCCGCCGGCCTCCGCCACCTGCCCGACCTCCGCCGTCGTGAGAACGGTGCCCGCGCCGATCTCCGCCTCGGTGCCGAAGGCCGCAGCGATCCGGGCGATGCTGTCGAACGGCTCGGGCGAGTTCAGCGGCACCTCGATGGTGCGGATACCAGCGGCGATCAGGGCGCCGGCGATCTCCACCGCCTCGTCCGGCGTGAGGCCGCGGAGGATGGCGATCAGCTCTGGGCGCATATGGTTGCGCCGAGGGCGACGTGGGCGGCCGTGAGCCCGGCCAGGGTCATCTCAGTAGCGTCGGCCAGCAGCGCGTCCGCACCCTCCGCCGCCAAGGTCCGGCGATAGAGGTCCGCGAGCGGCGCCGCCCCGATCACGGCCGCAGGCTGGCCGAGCCAATAGCCCCGCGCCGACGCGATCTCCGCCCCGATCAGAAGGCCCGAGAGATGGGAGCGGAGGCTCGTCGCCCCCTCCCCCTCAAGCAACGCCGCGGCGCGAAGGCCGAAGAGCCGCGCCTGCACCCGCTCCGGCCGCGCCCGCCCCTCCTCGGCGCCGTGATCGAAGGCCGCCGCGTCGAACCCGCCGCCCGCGAGGCTGTGGCGGAGGACGGAGGCATCGGCGAGCAGCGCAAACAGCTCTCCGGTGACGTAGGTCGCGAAGCTCACCACCTCCCCCGCGCTCACCCGCACCCATTTGGAATGGGTGCCGGGCAGGCAGATCACGCCGTCGAACTGCGGCTGGGCGGCGAGGAAGCCCGCGACCTGGGTCTCCTCGCCCCGCATGACGTCGGCGGGTTCGCGCTGGGAGAGGCCGGGCAGGATGCGCACGTCGAGGCCGGGGGCGCGGACGGCGACTGCCGCCTCGGGCGCGAGCGGCGTGCAAGGGACGGGGCGGTAAGGGGCCTGTACCCAGCCCTCCCGCGCGCCCACCATGCCGCAGGCGATGACGGGAAGCGTTGCGCCGGGGCGGCGCCAAGCGGCGGTCAGGTCCGCCAAGACCCCCGGAAATGCCTCTGTCGAAATGGCGCCCATGCCGAGATCGGACTGCGCCTCGCCCACCACCTCGGCGCCCCGCATCGCCCAGGCGCGAAGGCGGCTCGTCCCCCAATCGACGGCGATCCATTCCGGGTTCGCGCCCTCCGCCATGGCCCTAGCCCGTCACCACGACGCCGCCGTCCACGACGAGGGCCTGGCCGGTCATCATCCGGCTCGCCTTCGAGGCCAGAAAAAGCGTCGCCGCCACCACGTCGGCCGGGGCGAGATGTTCCTTCAAGGCTTGGCGGTCGAGATGGGCGGCAAGATCCTCGGGCGTCGCCCAAAGCTCCATCTGCCGCTCGGTCAGCACCCAACCCGGCAAGAGCGCGTTCACCCTTATGCCGTCCGGCCCGAGCTCCCGCGACAGCACGCGCGTCAGGCCGGTGATCGCGGCCTTCGCGGTCGCGTAGGCCGGGTAGCCCGCATTCCCCATCATGTAGGAGATCGACGAGAAGTTAATGATCGCTCCGCCGCCCGCCGCCTTCATGCCCGGCGCCGCGGCCTGGGCGGTGAAGGCATGGGGGCGGAGGTTCACGTCCATCGCCCCGTCCCAGCCCTCGGCCGTGAGGTCGGCGAGGGTGTGTCGGGTGTCGTTGGAGGCGTTGTTCACGACGACGGTGATGGGGCCGTGGGCCTCTGCCGCCTGCTCCATCGCCGATTGCAGCGCGGCGACATCGGTGATGTCGCAGGGGATGTAGAGCGGTGCGGAGGCGTAGCGCTCGCCCATCTCCGCCGCAAAGGCGCTGGCGTCGGAGCGCTGGACGAAAGCGACCTTCGCACCCTCGGCCAGGAACCCCTCCGTGAGCGCCGCGCCGATGCCGGAGCCGCCGCCGGTGATGAAGACCGATTGGCCGGCCAGGTCGTGAAAGCTCGCAAAACGCTCCATCAGGCGGCGGCCTCGACCCCATTCCGCGCCCAAGGGGGCAGCCAATCGCCGTGGGCGGCCATCAGTTGATCCACCAGCGCCCAGATCTGGTCGAGGTCGAGCTCGGCGGCCGTGCGCGGGTCGAGCATGGCGGCGTGATAGATCCGCTCCCGGTTCTCGGTGAGCAGCGCCTCGACCACCAGCTCCTGCACGCCCACGTTGGTGCGCATTATCGCGGTGAGGTGCGTGGGGATCGGCCCGGGTGAGACCGGGTGCACGCCGTCCGCATCGATGCGGCACGGCACCTCCACCGCCGCCTCCGCCGGCAGGGCCGGGATCAGGCCGTCATTTCGCACATTGCCGTAGATGAGGGTGGGCTGGCCGGTCACCACCGCCTCCATAATGCGGGAGGCGTATTCGTTCGACGGGGTGTGGTCGAGGCGGTCGGCCTGGTGCAACACCGCCGCCCGGGCGGCCCAATCGAGCTGCTGCTCGACGCAGCGTTTGGGGTATTCGTCGAGCGCGATCTCCCAGCGCTCCACCAGATCCGGGCGGTGACCTTTCAGGAACCAGGGCACGTATTCGGCAAGATGCTCGGAGCTTTCGGTGACGAAGTAGCCCGTGCGCCGCATCATCTCGAAGCGGATGCGGTTGGCGCAGCGCGGCATCTCGCGGGGGCTCTTCGGCAGGCGGCCGGCGGCATAGCCCTCCTGCAGGCGGGGGTAGAGGTCCCTGCCCTCCGCCTCTAGCTTGAGGAAAAACGCCATGTGGTTGATGCCGCCGACGGTGTAGGAGAGATCCTCCTCCGCCACATCCGCCTCCCGCGCCAGCAGCTCCGCCGTGAGCGGCACGGAATGGCAGAGGCCCACCTGACGGATCCGGGGGAAGCGCGCGGCGATGGCCCAGGTGTTGATGGCCATCGGGTTCACGTATTGCAGGAGGAGCGCGTCGGGGCAGACGGCAGCCATGTCGGCGCAGACGTCCCAGAGGACGGGCACGGTCCGGAGCCCGCGCATGATGCCGCCGATGCCGAGCGTGTCGGCGATGGTCTGGCGGAGGCCGAAGCGCTTCGGCACCTCGAAATCGGTGATCGTGCAGGGATCGTAGCCGCCGATCTGGAAGGCGACGACGACGAAATCGGCACCGTCGAGCGCCGCCCGCCGCTCCGTATGGGTCGTCACCCGGGCCGGTGCACCGAGGGTGGCGGCCATCTTGCTCACCACCATCTCGGACTCCGCCAGCCGTCCGGCGTCGATGTCCATCAGCGCGATATGCGCGTCGGCCAGCGCCGACCGACAGAGCGCGTCGCCGAGGATGTTCTTGGCAAAGATCGTCGAGCCCGCGCCGATGAAGGCGATCTTGGTCATTTCACGGCTCCAAGCGTCAGGCCCGCGATGAAGTGGCGCTGCATGGCGAAGAACATCAGGACCGGCGGCAGGGCGGCGACGATCGAGCCGGCGCTCATCAGGTGATAGGCCGCCCGGTATTGCGCATTGAAGGAGGTGATGCCCGCCGTCACCGGCTGGCTCTCCACCCCCTGGGTCAGCACGATCGCCCAGAAGAAATCGTTCCAGATGAAGGTGAAGATCAGCACCGACAATGCCGCGATCGCCGGGCGCATCAGCGGCAGCACGACGTACCAGAAGATGCGCACCTCGCTCACCCCCTCGACCCGCGCCGCCTCGATCAGCTCGTGGGGCAGCGCGCGGATGAAGTTCCGCATGAAGAGCGTGCAGAACCCGGTCTGGAAGGCGACGTGGAAGAGCACGAGGCCGAGCTTGGTGTTGTAGAGCCCCATATCGACCGTCAGGTCGCGCACCGGGACCATCAGGATCTGGAACGGTACGAAGTTGCCGGCGACGAACAGGAAGAAGACCAGGAGGTTGCCGCGGAATCGGTAAACCCCGAGCGCGAAGCCTGCCATGCAGGAGAGTGCGACGGCTCCGATCACCGTCGGCACGGTGATCAGCACCGAGTTCATCAGGTATTGCGGCATGTCGCTGTCGAAGAAGACGCGCCCGTAATTCGCCGCGAACTCGAACGACGACGGCAATCCCCAGTAATTGCCGCTGGTGAAATCCGCATCCGGCTTCACCGAGAAGATCGCCACCGCCACGAGCGGCGCGAGCCAAAGGAGCAGCGCGAAGGGCAGGAACGCCTGGTAGCCGACCTGGGCGGTGCGGGAGCTCGATTGGATCGGTCTTGGAAACATCTCAGTGCCCCCGCTCGTCGCGGTACATCGACCAGAGGAAGTAGGCGATGAAGCAGAGCATGATCAGGAACAGCACCACCGCGATCGCCGCGCCGTAGCCCATGCGGAACCCGTATTCGGAGAGCGAGACCTCGAACATGTAGAAGCTCAGCACCCGGCTGGTGCCGAAGGGTCCGCCCTGGGTCATGATGGAGATCAGATCGAAGGAGCGCAGCGCCCCGATGATCGTCACCACGAAGGCGATGAAGGTCGCCGGGCGCAGCTGCGGCAGGATCACGTACCAGAGCATCTTCCAGCCCCTGGCGCCGTCGAGCCGCCCGGCCTCCACCTGCTCGGGATCCACGGCGTTGAGGCCGGTGAGGTAGAGGATCATGCAATAGGCGGTCTGCGGCCAGAGCCCCGCGGCGATGATGCCGTAAGTCGCCAGACCGGGATCGCCGAGGACATTCACCGGGCCGAGCCCGATGACCCCGAGCATGGCGTTCAACAAGCCCTCGTTCGGCAGATAGAACCAGGTGAAGACCAGGCCGACCACCACCTGGGAGAGCACGAAGGGGAAGAAGAACAGCGACTTGTAGAGCCGGATCCCCGTCACCGTCTGATTGAGAAAGAGCGCGATAAAGAGCCCCGCCGGGATCGCCAGAAGGTAGAGGACGAGCCAGAGCACGTTGTTCCAGAGCGAGGTGTAGAAGGCTGGATCGTTGCGCAGCTCGGCGTAGTTCTGGACCCCGACGAACTCCGGCGCGCCCAGCCCGTCCCAGGCGTAGAACGAGATATTGAAGGACTGGAAGATCGGGATGATGACGTAGGCCAGGAAGAACAGCACGCCGGGGGCCAGGAACAGCACTGGCGCGAGCTGGCGTTGATTTCGGTACCACCAGCTGCCGCCGTCGAGATCGGCGACCCGGCTGGTGTGGAGCGCGCTATCGGCCATCTGAGACCTCCCCGGTGCGCTTGGCTGGCCCGTCCCCGCGCGGGGACGGGCGGGGTCGGGGCACCCGGGCAGGCGCCCCGACCTGGATCAGCAGCCCGATCAGTAGATGCGCTGGCGCGCCTGCTCGAGCCGGTCGAGGATCTGGTCGAGGTTGTCAGGCAGCACCATGAACTCCTGGAAGCCCTCCATGGAGACCTTGGCCATCTCGGCCGGCGCATCCCGGTCCCAGAACTGGGCGACGCCGCCGGGGCTGTTGGCCGACAGCATCTCGAAGCCCTGGATCAGGAACTCGTCATCGTCGACAGAGGACTGGGCGTTCACCGGCAATTGGCCGAGGGCGTCGCCGCCGTTGATGATCGTCTGGTTCTCGGCCGAAACGACGTAGCGCAGGAACTCCCGCGCCGCTTCCTTGTTGCTGGCGTTCACCGGGATGTGGAAGGTGTCGGTCGGCGCGTCTTCGGCCAGCGCGACGTCCGGGTTGATCGCCGGGAACTGATAGAAGTCGAGCTGGTCGTCGGTCAGCCCGGCCTCCCGCAACGGTGCCACGGCGAAATTGCCCATGAGGTAGGCCGCCGCCTCACCGTTCACCATGAACGGCAGCGCCTCCTGCCAGCTATAGGACTGGTGGTTGTCGATGAAGGCGCCCATGTCGATCAGCGTGCGCCAGTTCGCGAAGGTCTGGCGCACCCGGTCGTCGGTCCAGGCGATCTCACCCGCGGCCAGCGCCATGTGGAAATCGAAGCCGTTGGTGCGCATGTTGAGGTAGTCGAACCAGCCGCCGGCGGTCCACAGGAACTTGGTGCCGATGGTGTAGCAGGCCCGGCCGGAGGCGACGATCGCCTCGCAGTTGGCGAGCTCTTCTTCCCAGGTGGTGGGCTCTTCCAGGCCCAGCTCAGCGAAGATGTCTTCGCGATAGTAAACGCCCCACTGGTAGTAGGTGTAAGGCACGCCCCACTGCTTGCCGTCGATGGTCAAGGCGCCCTTGGTGGAGGCGAGGTTCTCGGCAATCTCGGGCTCAGCCCAGAGGTCGGAGACATCCTCGAACAGTCCCGCATCCACATAGGGCCGCATCCGGTTGGCCGCGTACCAGGTCGCGACGTCCGGTGCGTTGGCCGTCAGGAAGTTGCGGATCTGGGTCTTGTAGGCCTCGCGGTCGATGACCGTGGTCTCGATGTTCAGATCCGGGTGCTCGGCCTGAAAGCGCTCGATCATCGCCTCCATCGTCGCCCGCGGCGCCGGATTAGAGGTGTCGAGGAAGATGCGGAAATCGCCGCTCAGGCCCTCTGCAGCCGCAGGCCCCGCAAGCGATGCAGCGATCAGCGCCGCAGCCGAGACGGTGGTGATGGAACGCATGGTGTCCTCCCTGGCGGTTCCATTATTTGAGACTTAGTTTCTTTTATTGAAAAATATCCCGCGACTCACCTATCCTGTCAACCATCAAGCGTCCGAAGAGGCGCCGGATGAAGGGGAGGAGGATGCCGAAGGACGCCAGCACGTCTGAGAAGGCCGCCGCCGACGGCACCGTCGGCAAGGCGCTCGACGTGCTCGACGCCGTCGCCGCCTTCGGCCGGCCCGTGCGCTTCACGGACTTGCTGCGCCAAAGCAGCTTCCCGAAGGCCACGCTCTACCGCCTGCTGCGCACCCTGACCGCCCAGGGCATGCTGGCCTATGACGCGGACCGCCAGCTCTACAGCCTTGGCGTGCGGCTGGTGCGGTTGGCCCACACGGCGTGGAGCCAGGCCTCCATCGCGCCGCTCGCCCGGCCGGTGCTCGACCGCCTGGCGACGCGGCTGGGGCTGACCGTGCACCTCGCTCAGCTCGAGGCCGGCCAGGTGCTCTACCTCGACAAGCGCAGTGCGGCCGCGGCGGCCCCGATGTTCAGCGCCGCCGGCAAGATCGGCCCGGCCTACTGCACCGGCGTCGGCAAGGCGATGCTGGCCCATCTCGGCGAGGCGGCCCAGGCCCGCGCCATCTCCCAGCAGGCCTTCCACCGCTACACCCCCAACACCCTGGCGAGCCCCGAGGCGCTGCGGGCCGACCTAACCGAGATCCGGAGAGCCGGCTTCGCCTTGGACCGCGAGGAGCACGAGCCCGGCATCGTCTGCGCCGCCGTCCCGGTGCTCTCGACCGCCGGGCGGCTGCTCGCCGGCCTCTCCGTCACCGGCAGCACCGCCGCGACCGACACGGCAGACTTGGCCGCTCATGTCCCGGCGCTCGCCACCGCCGCGGCAGAGATCGCGGCCCTGGTCGAGACCTGGCATTTCCCCGATGCGGCCCCGGCCCCCACCCCTATCGCCCCGATCTGAAGGAGACCCCGCATGTCAGGCGTGACGCTCGACAAGGTCATCAAGCGCTACGGCGAGACCCAGGTGATCCACGGTGTTGATCTGAACATCGCCGACGGCGAGTTCTGCGTCTTCGTCGGCCCCTCGGGCTGCGGCAAGTCCACCTTGCTGCGCATGGTGGCGGGGCTCGAGGAGACGACCGACGGCACGATCAGCATCGGCGGGCGCGACGTCACCCGGCTTGACCCGGCCAAGCGGGGCGTCGCGATGGTGTTCCAGACCTACGCGCTCTACCCCCACATGACGGTGGAAGAGAACATGGGCTTCGGCCTCAAGATGAACGGCGTGGCCAAGGCCGAGATCGGGGAGAAGGTGGCCAAGGCGGCGGAGATCCTGAAGCTCGACCCCTACCTCACCCGCCGGCCCAAGGCGCTGTCGGGCGGGCAACGTCAGCGGGTGGCCATCGGCCGGGCGATCGTGCGAGGGCCGGAGGTGTTTCTGTTCGACGAGCCGCTCTCCAACCTTGATGCCGAGCTCAGGGTCGAGATGCGGGTGGAGATCGCGCGCCTGCACAAGGAGCTGGGCGCCACCATGATCTACGTCACCCACGACCAGGTCGAGGCGATGACGCTGGCCGACAAGATCGTGGTGCTGCGCGGCGGACGGGTGGAGCAGGTGGGTGCGCCGCTCGAGCTCTACAAGAACCCGGCCAACCGCTTCGTCGCGGGCTTCATCGGCTCGCCGGCCATGAACTTCGTCTCGGCCCGCGCGACCGATGGCGGCATCGTGGCCGAGGGCTTGTCCGACGGCGCCATCGGCCCCGCTGCCGCCGGCCCCGCCCACGGCGAGGTGCTGGTCGGCCTCCGCCCCCAGAACATCACCCTGCAACCAGGCGGGCAGAGCCACCGGGTCGACATCACGGAGGAGCTCGGCGGCGTTTCCTACGCCTACCTGATGGCCAAGACCGGCGAGCGCCTGATCGTCGAGGTGCGGGGCGACGCGCCGCTCCGCGAAGGCGACGAGACCGGCATCGCCTTTGCGGCGGAGGATACGCTGCTCTTCGACGCCAAGACCGAGGCGCGCCTGCAATAGCCGGGGCGCTCGGCCGGCGGCACGACGGAAGAGACGGATGCCTCCGGCGGGGATACTTGTGTCACTGCGAAAGACGGGCCCGCTTTCTTGCTGGCTCAAATATCCAGATAGCGCCGGTGCCGTCCGGGCCAGCGCCGGCCCTTAGCGCGCCAATATCGCGACCCCAGCGGGCGGCAGGGTGTGGCCGAGGGCCTCGGCGGGCTCAGGGCCGTAGTTGAAGAGGAAGCGCTCGGCCCCGGTATCGCGAAGGCGCACGCCGTCCGGCAGATCGACAACCTCGATCCCAAGCTCGGCGCACGTGGCGCGCAGGATCCGGTCGAGCGCTGTTCGGTCGGGCCAGCCGCCGAGATAGGTGAGGGCGCCGCTCCGCATCGCCGCGGCACCGCCATCGGCCCGCTGCAAGACGACCTCGGCCGTGCCCTCGAGCGTCTCGGCCCAATGCCGGAAGGCACCGCCGCCGGCCAGGGGAAGCTCCATGTCGGGGCGCAGGCTCTCGACATGGGCGACGCGGCACTCGAGGTCGGGGATGCCGGGGGGGAGCGTTGTCGGGATCTGGAAGTCCATCGTCTTCGCGCCGGCACGCGGCCCGAGGATGACCTGGCCCTTGGCGGCGGCGATGCTGCGCAGGAACGCCTCGCCCAGCGTCCAAAGCCCCGGGGCAAGAACCAAGGGGTACGCCGCCAGGTCCTCCGCGTCGGGCGGCAGAATGTCGATCGAGAGACCGAGGCGGCGCAGCCCGCGATAGACGTCGTAGACCAGGTCGAAATAGCTGAAATCCTGGCCCTGGGGCTCGACCTCCCAAGCCCAGGCGGAGGCATAGTCGAAGACCAGCGCCACGGGCGCCCGCCCGGTCGCGACGTCGGGCCGCGCGGCGATCTCGGCCGCCACTGCCGCGACCTCCTCCCAGGCTGACGCCGGGGCGTCGTCGGGGCGGCGGAGGCCGGCGTGCATCTGCTCCTGCCCGAACGGCGCCTGGCGCCAGCGGAAGTACGAGATGACCTCCGCCCCGTGGGCGAACGCCTCCCACGTCCAAAGCCGCACCATGCCCGGCAGGGGCGCGGGGTTGTAGGGCGCCCAGTTCACCGGCCCGGGCTGCTGCTCCATGACCCACCAGCGCCCGCCCGCCACACCCCGGTAGAGGTCGTGGTGGAAGGCCTGGAAATCCGGATCCCCCTGACGGGCGAACCGACGCTTCCAATCCGGCGCCGCCGCCACCCGATCCTCGAGAAAGCCGAGGGGGTAGCTGTCCCACGTCGCGATCTCCAGATCGGCGCCCACGGCATGGGCATCGAACGAAAGCTCGCGCCCCATGAAGTTGTGGCTGATCGGCCGGTCGGAGTGGGCGCGCAGCACAGCCGCCTGGGCCGCGTTGAAGGCCGTCACCTCATCGGCCGCGAACCGGCGGAAGTCCATGGCGTGGGTCGGATTGGGCACCGTGACGGTGGCGATCGGCAGCCCGATCTCCTCGAACGCCCGGTAGGTCATGGACCAAAAGACGTTGCCCCAAGCCGCGTTCAGCGGGCCGATCGCGCCGTACTTCGCCGCCAGCCAGCGCTGAAATCCCACCCGGGCAGCAGCGCTGTAGGAGAGGGTGGTGTCATGGCAGCCATATTCGTTGTCGATTTGCCAGGCGCCGAGATGGGGATGGTCGCCGTAGCGCGCGGCCATCAGCCCGGCGATCCGCACCGCCTCTTCCCGATAGCCCGGATGGGAGAAGCAATAGTGCCGGCGCGAGCCAAAGCCGCGGGTCCGGCCGTCGGCCCCCACCGCCAGCATGTCGGGGTGCTTTTCCAGCATCCAGCGGGGCGGCGTGGCCGTGGGCGTGCCGAGCACGATGGAGAGGCCGGCGCTCCCCAACACCTCCATTGCCCGGTCGAGCCAGTCCCAGGCGAAGACCTCCGGCTCCGGCTCGATCTCAGCCCAGGCGAACTCGCCCATGCGAACCCAGCTGAGGCCGAGCTCGACCATGCGCCCGGCATCGAGCGGCCAGCGCTCCGGCGCCCATTGCTCAGGGTAGTAGCAGGTGCCGAGGGCCCGCCGCATCGGGCAGGTCCCGCCGGATCAGCGCGTCCAGTCCCAGGGCCGGGCAAAGCTGCCGAGGACGCCCTGCACCTGATCGTCGGTCACACCCGGATCGGCCTTGTCGAGATGCGCGACCAGACCGCGTTTCTTGTCCTCGACCACAGCAGCGACGCTCACCTTGGTGAGCCCCGCCTCCTTCAGCGCGTGGTCGTAGACCCGGGTGATCGCCATGCGGCGGAGGTCGGGCTTGAAGACCTTGCCGACCGCGGTCTTCGGCAATTCGGCCATGATCTCCACATGCTTCGGCACCGCCGCGCGCTCACTCACGTGTTCCGCGGCGTAGGTCGACAGCTCCGCCTCGGTCGCCGTCGCGCCCTCGACCAGTTCGACGTAGACGCAGGGCAGCTCACCGGAATGGGGGTCCGGCTGGCCGATCGCGCCGGCGAAGGCCACTTGCGGATGCGACAGCATGGTGTCTTCGATCAGCGCAGGGTCGATGTTGTGCCCGCCCCGGATGATCAGGTCCTTGGCCCGGCCGGTAATCCAGACATAGCCGTCGCCGTCGATCCGGCCGAGATCGCCGGTCCGAAGATGGGTGCCCCCGGCGAAGAGGCCGCTGTTCTTCTCCGCCTCGGTATAGGTGCGTCCGGTCAGCACGCCGGGGTTGGCCACACAGATCTCCCCGATCTCGTCGACCCCGCATTCCCGCTGGATCGTGCCGTCCGCTGCACAGTCGAGGATGCGCACATCCGTGTAGGGGAAGGGCAGCCCGACCGAGCCCACTTTGCGCTCACCGTGGGCCGGGTTGCAGGAGACCAGGCAGGTCGCCTCCGTCATGCCGTAGCCTTCGAGGATGGTGACGCCGGTCGCCTCCTCGAACCGCTTGAACAACTCGACCGGCAGGGGGGCCGAGCCGCAGAGCGCATATTTCAGCGAGCTCACGTCGGCATCGACCTTGCGCTGCATCAAGGCCGCCGCGGCCGTCGGCACCGTGACCATGAAGGTCACGCCCCAGCGCTCGATCAGCTTCCAGAAATTGTCGAAGACGCCGTCGCCGCGATAGCCCTGGGGCGTCGGCATCACCATGTGCGCGCCCGAGGCGAGGCAGGCCATCAGGATCGGATAGGCCGCGAAGACATGGAAGAGCGGCAGCGGACAGCAAAGCACGTCCTCCTCCGTCGCCAACAGCTCGGAGGCGCACCAGCCCTGGTAGATCATGCCGGAATGGCGGTGCTGCGCGACCTTGGGCATGCCGGTGGTGCCGCCGGTGTGAAAATAGGCGCAGATCCGGTCGTCGTGGGTCTCCGCGAAGTCCAGCGCCTCCGACCGATGGCGGGCGAGTTCCGTGCGAAAGTTCAGGACCTTCGCGTCATGCCCGCCCACCGCCTTGGGCCGGATTAGCGGCACGATCCAGGAGAGCGGCGGCGAGAGGTAGCGCGCCAGATCGACCTCGAGGATGGTCTTGACGTTGGGGGCGAGGGCACAGGCCGCCGCCGCCTTGGCCGCGACGTCGGTCTTCGGCATGGGCGCGAGGGTCACCAGCACCTTCGCCCCGGTCTCCCGCAGGATCGCCCCGATCTGCTCGGCGTCGAGCAGCGGGTTGACCGGGTTGACGATGCCGGCCGTGGCGCCGCCGAGCAGGGTCACCGCCGTCTCGTTGGCGTTCGGCAGCAGATAGGCCACCACGTCGTTCTCACCGACGCCGAGGCTGCGGAACATGTTGGCCGCCTGGGTGACCTGGGCCTTGAGGTCGCCCCAGCTCAGCGTCTCCGCCTTGTCACGCGGGCCGCTCTTGATCTGGAAGCTGATCGCCGGCCGGCCGGCGACGCGGGCGGTGGTGGCGGATAGCTGCTCGTAGACGGTGCGGGCGGTCCAGCGATCCTCGATCGGCATCGCCGCTTCGATCGCGGCCTTGTCGTCGAGCGTGGCCATCTGGTTCATGCCGGGTTCCTCCCTGCCGGGCATGCGGTGGTGCTCCGTGTGACCGGTCCTCCGCCGGGTTGCAAGCCCTCTCTGGCCCTCAACTGGCGAGGGTTTGGCAGTCTTCCCAAAGCGCTGCGCCTCCTCGCAGGCGCAGCGACCAGGCGAGCGGGATCGCCGTCCGCCCGAAGGCAGCACCGGCCATGGCGCCGACGAAGACCGCCCGGCCGCAATTGTCGCCGGCGGCGCGGATGGTCTCCTCGATCGCCTGGGGGTAGTCGTGGGCCCGGGCAAGCACCTGGTAGATCACCGGCATTGCCTGGGGGAGCGGGCAGGCGCGCCCGACCTCACCCGCGAACTCCACCGGGTCCCGCTCTGCCGCCGCCATCGCCTGGCGGAGGGCCAGCGCCACCTCACCAGAGCTGGCGGCGATCCCCGCCATCAGACCGTCGTGGAGCGAGCCGCCGTCGAGCACCCGGGCAAGCGCCGCGATCGCCGCCGGCGCCCAGGCCCGGGCCGTGTCGTTGGCCGAGGTGACTTCGACCGCATCCATCGCCACGTCCGCCGCGTCAGCGCGGCCGCGGAGCGCCACCATCAGGGCCGGCAGTTTGGAGATGGCGGGCAACTGATCGTCATCCGCCCCGCTCGGCTGTCGCTCCGCCGCGATCCCGGCGAGCGTGCCCTTGGTCGCCTTGTCGATATAGCCGCGCCAACTGCCGCCGGGCCCGAAGGCGGCGGCGAAGGCCGCCTGGTAGGCGCCCCGGTCGTAGTCGCCGGCGTCCAGCAACGCTCGATGCATCACCTGCAACTGCATGCCGTAGTGGGAGAGATCTCCGTTCATCTTGCTGTGGTGAACGAAAATCCCCCGCGCCCCCTCGAAATCCGCCGGATTGGGCGGGCGAAAGGCGGCACTCGTCCCCACCAACGCACGCAAGCGATCGGGATCGTAGAGCCAGTGAAATCCCAGGCTCGCCGCGTCCCCCACATAAGCCCCCCAGATCGCCGCCGCCGCATCCGCCATCCCAGCTCTCCCACTAAATCCCGCCTACAGACAGCGCGCGGGGCGGAGGGGGGTCAAGGGTCGCATCCGCGACCGCGCGCCAGCGCGGCTTGCCCTTGACGCCCCTCCGCCCCGCATCACGATCGACAGGGCGTCTTGAGGGGCAGACCCGCCCCTCAAGCGCCTCCCCAGCAAATCCCCGACCCGTCGACCACAGCCACCGCCGGCCGAGGAAGAAAGGGGCCTCACCTCCGGCAACCTTAGTCCGGCGTATAGCCACCGCCCGTCGGCGTCTCGAGCCACAGGACATCGCCCGGCTCGACCTCCCGCTGATCCGCGCTTGCCAGTTCCTCCACCGCGCCATCCACCCGCGCGATCCGGGTGCGCCCGACGCCGCCCGCTTCCCCCGCGCCCAGCCCTGGCGGCGGCACCACCCGGTGGCCGGAGAGGATGGCGACCGTCATCGCCTCGAGGAACCGGATCCGCCGTTCCGTCCCGTCGCCGCCGCGGAACTGCCCGCCGCCGCCCGAGCCCCGGCGAAGGGCAAACTCCTCCAGCACGACAGGGAACCGCCATTCCAGCACCTCGGGATCGGTGAGGCGGGAGTTCGTCATGTGGGTGTGCACCCCACCCGTCCCGGGATGGCCGCTGCCGTCGTTCAGCACGCCGGCGCCCGAGCCGCCGCAGATCGTCTCGTAGTACTGGTAGCGCGCGTTCCCCCAGGTGGTGTTGTTCATCGTCGACTGCGCCGCCGCCTGCACGCCGAGGGCGAGGAACAGGGCCGAGGTTACCGCCTGGCTGGTCTCCACATTGCCCGCGATCACCGCCGCCGGGTATTCCGGCGACAGCATCGTGCCCTGGGGCAGCACAACCTCCAGCGGCTTCAGCACGCCCTCGTTCATCGGGATCGCATCGTCGACGAGGCAGCGGAAGACGTAGAGGACCGCCGCCCGGGTCACCGGCTCCGGCGCGTTGTAGTTGGTGGCGAGCTGTGCGGTCGTCCCCGTGAAGTCCACCACCGCCGAGCGCGCCGCCCGATCCACCCGGATCTTCACATGGATCGCCCGGTCCTCCCCATCATAGCCCGGGTCCATGTGATAGACGTAGTCGGCGTCCGAGAGCGCCGTGATGGCGCGGCGTACGCATTCCTCGGCATTGTCCTGGACGTGGCCCATATAGGCCTGCACCACGTCGAGCCCGAAATGGGCGACCATGGCGCGAAGCTCCTGCGCCCCCTTTTCGCACGCCGCCACCTGGGCCTTCAGATCGGCGATATTGGTGTCGACTGAGCGCACGGGATACTCGGCCGAGAGCAGCAGCTCCCGCGTCTCCATCTCCCGAAACCGGCCGGCATCCACCAGCTTCCAGTTGTCGATATAGGCGCCCTCGTCATGGATCGTGCGGCTGTCCGGCGGCATCGAGCCCGGGGTCAAGCCGCCGACATCGGTGTGGTGCCCGCGGGCGGAGGTGTAGAACAGCACCTCCCGCCCCGCGTCGTCCCAGACCGGGGTGACCACGGTGATGTCCGGCAGATGGGTGCCGCCGTTGTAGGGCGCGTTCAGCACATAGACATCGCCCGGCCCCATCTCGGGGTTCTGGGCGATCACCGTGCGCACCGAGGCGGCCATGGAGCCGAGATGCACCGGCATGTGCGGCGCGTTGGCGATCAGGTCGCCGGCCGCATCGAAGACGGCGCAGGAGAAATCCAAGCGCTCCTTGATGGTGACGGAGGCGGCGGTGTTTTCCAGCACCGCGCCCATCTGCTCGGCGATCGACATGTAGAGGTTGTTGAAGACCTCGAGCATCACCGGATCGGCCTTCGTGCCGATCGCCGCGCGGTCCGGACGCGGCACGGCGCGGGTGAGGCGCACATGGTCGTGGCCCGTGATCTCGGCCCGCCAGCCTGGCTCGATCACGATGGAGGTATGCTCCTCCACCAGCACCGCCGGCCCCGTCAGGCGATCGCCGGGGCGGAGCCCCCCGCGGTGGACGAAGCGCGCATCGTGCCAGGCGCCGTCGCTGAAGATCGGCGCGGTGAGCGCGGTGGGATAGGCCTCCTCCGCCCGCTCCGCGACCGCGTGCTCGGGTTCCTCGACATCCGCCGCGATGCCGATCGCCTCCACCTCGATCGCCTCGATGACCAGGGCTGCATCGCCCGGATCGAAGCCGAAGCGGGCCCGGTGGGCGGCGGCGAAGGCCTCCCGCATCCGATCCTCGGCATCGAAGCGGATGGGCAACGCCGTGTCCGTCCCCTTCACCTTGAGGTGCAGGGTCATCTGCAGTTGCAGCCGCGCCTCGGCCACGCCCTGGGCCAGGACCTCGTCGGCCGCGCCCATCGACAGGCGGTCAAGGCGGGAGGCGGCCTCGAGCCGGCTCTCCCGGTCCAGCACCCGCTCCATCGCCTCGGTCCGCGCCGCCCGGATATCGGCGAGCCCCATGCCATAGGCGGAGAGGAGGGAGGCCATGGGATGGATCAGGCAGGTCTCCATCCCCAGCGTATCGGCGATGGCGCAGGCGTGCTGCGCCCCTGCCCCGCCGAAGACGTTCAGGCAATATTCGGTGACGTCGTGGCCGCGCTGCACGCTGATCTTCTTGATGGCGTTCGCCATGTTCTCGACGGCGATCTTCAGGAAGCCATCGGCCACCGCCTCGGCCGGCTTGCCGATCTCCTCCGCCAAGCCCTCGAACCGGGCGCGGGTCGCGGCGTCGTCGAGCGGCCGGTCAGCCTCCGGCCCGAAGATCGCGGGAAAGAACTCCGGGCGCAGCTTGCCCACCGCCACGTTGGCGTCGGTGACGGCGAGCGGGCCGCCCCGGCCGTAGCAGGCGGGCCCCGGATCGGCGCCGGCACTCTCCGGCCCCACCCGCATGCGCGCGCCGTCATAGGTGAGCAGGGAGCCGCCGCCCGCCGCCACGGTGTGGATGTTCATCATCGGCGCGGTGATGCGAACGCCCGCCACCTCGGTGTTCAGCACCCGCTCCAGCGCGCCGGCATAGTGGCAGACATCGGTGGAGGTGCCGCCCATGTCGAAGCCGATGATCTTGCCGTGCCCCGCGATCTCCGAGGTCCGCACGGCCCCCACCACGCCGCCCGCCGGGCCGGAGAGGATTGCGTCCTTTCCCCGGAACAGCGTCGCGTCGGTCAAGCCGCCCGAGGACTGCATGAACATCAGCTTGCCGCCCATATCGCCGTCGAAGGCTGCCGCCACCCGATCGACATAGCGCCGCAGGATCGGCGAGAGGTAGGCGTCGACCACCGTCGTGTCGCCCCGGCTCACCATCTTCATGAGCGGCGAGACCTCGTGGCTCACCGAGACCTGAGTGAAACCGAGCTGTCGGGCGAGCGCCCCCGCCTCCGCCTCATGCGCCGGATGGCGATAGCCGTGGACGAAGACGATGGCGACGGCGGCGATCCCGGCCTCCCGCACCGTGTTCAGTTCGGTGCGGAGATGGTCGATGTCGAGCGGCTGCTCGACGGTGCCGTCGGCCCGCACCCGCTCCTGCGCTTCCACCACGGTCTCATAGAGCATCTCGGGCAGCACGATATGGCGGTCGAAGAGGCGCGGACGGTGCTGATAGGCCAGGCGCAGCTGGTCGCGGAGACCGCGGGTGATGACGAGCGCCACCCGCTCCCCCTTCCGCTCGAGGAGCGCATTGGTGGCGACCGTGGTGCCCATCTTCACCGCACCCACCCGGTCGGCCGGGATCGCCTCACTTCCGGCGACGTCCAGGAACCGGCGGATGGCGTGCAGCGCCGCGTCCTCGTACTGATCGGGGTTGTCGGAGAGGTACTTCGCCGCGTGCAGCGCCCCGCCGGGATCGCGCGCCACGACATCGGTGAAGGTCCCGCCGCGGTCGATCCAGAAATCCCAGCGATCCATGCGACGCTCCCCGGCCCGCGGCGCCGACGGCGCGCGCGGCGCTCAGTCTTGGCGGAGCGATTGGCGGAGGGCAAGCCGCGTGCCCGGGCGCGGTTCGGGAGATGCGCCGCCCCGCCGAGGGCGCTAAACTCGGCCCATGTCGATCTGGTCCCGCATCGTCGATGCCATCTCCGCCCTCTCGGCCGGCGAAAGCCTGACGCAGGTCTTCGATCATCTGCGCGCGCCGCCGGAGCGCTCGGTGGCCTTCACCATCGCCATCATCGCCCTCGGCGCCAAGATGGCGAAGGCCGACGGGCGGGTGACCCGGGATGAGGTGACCGCCTTTCGCGAGGTCTTCCACATCGCCCCGGCCGATGAGCGCAAGGCGGCGCGGGTCTTCAACCTGGCGCGCCGCGACGCGGCCGGGTTCGAGGCCTATGCCGAGCAGATCGGCAGCATGTTCGCCGATGACGGCGCGATGCTGGAGAATCTGTTGGAGGGGCTGTTCCACATCGCGGTGGCCGACGGCGTCTACCACCCTGACGAGGACGCCTTCCTAGAACGGGTCGCCGAGCTTTTCGCCATCGAGCCGCGGCTCTACCGCACGCTCCGCGCCCGCCACGTGCCGGATGCCGAGCCCGACCCCCATGACGTGCTCGGCGTCGACCCCGACATGGGCCTCGACGAGATCCGCGCGCGCTGGCGTGAGCTGGTGCGGGAGACCCATCCCGACCGGATGATCGCCCGGGGCCTGCCGGAGGAGGCGGTGAAGCTCGCCACAAAGCGGCTCGGCAGCATCAACCGGGCCTGGGAGGAGATTCTGGCGGCCCGACAGGCCTCCGAAGTGTGATTCGCAGAAACGGCGGAAAAAGAGAGGGTTCCGTACGGCGCTTCAGACCTGATCTGAATTTTTCACCGTGCCGAGACCGGTGGTCCGGCAGCGGCATGGCCTGACGCGGCCCGGGCGTGGTACGGCGCCAGGACGCACCCTCACCGGCACACCATATCTTGGGGTTACAGGACCGCGGCACCACGACCGGCGCCGTCCTCCGCCCGCGGCGGGAGTGTCAGCTGCCCCCGACCCGTCGCCGACAAGGGCTCCCGTGCTCCGAGCCGCACGTTGAAGCCCCGACAAACGCGCCGTTCCGACCAATTCACCACGGTCCGCGACTGTTGTTTTTCTGAGACGCTGCCGTGTAAGTTAAGGATATGGGCAGGATCCTGCCGTTGCTGCGCTTGCCGTAACCCCTGGATCATGCGCATAGATCGCACATCGGCCATGGGTCAGGCCGGCAGACAATTCTTGAGGCACGCGTCCAAGCGTCGCCTGACATGGAGACGGAGAGAGGGATGAAACTGGTTAACCGGATGATGATGGCCGGTGCGGCGCTTGCACTCGCCGGTTGTAGCGTGCTTCCCGGCGCACGATTTTTCGACACGTTCACGGCCGAGAGCTATCTGAGCCAGCCGATTGGCGGCGAGGATTTCGACTCGGCCCTGTCGCGCGAATATCAGGCGCTCGCCAACCGCAGCGCCACCCGCGACGTCCACTGGATGGACGCCACCGCCTACGTCAACAAGTCGAAGGCCGCCGCCGGCGGCGGTGTCGGCCCGTGGACGCCGGCCGAGCTCGGTCTGGCCGACGATGGCGAGTACCAGACGGTGCTCTCGACGATCGAAACCAACAAGGCCGCCCGCCCCGCCGAATGCGCCAAGCTGCAGGCCATGTGGGACGCCTATCTTGAGAGCCAGACGCTCCGCTCGGGCACCTGCCTGTCGACCGACGAGGCACGGGCCGCGCTGGATGAGGCGCTGGCCGCCTGTGGCGTCTCCGACCTGATCGTCTACTTCAACTTCGGCTCGGCGGCTCTGACCGCGGCAGGCCACGAGGTCGTCCACCAGGCGATCGAGATCCTGCGGGGCTTCAGCAACCCGACCGTGTCGCTCGTCGGTCACACCGACACCGTGGCGTCGGTCGAGTTCAACCAGCGCCTCTCTGAGCAGCGCGCGGCGACGGTTGAGCGCTCGATGCTCTCCCACTGCCGGGCCCGCGGCGTGAACTGCGGCACGATCACCACGGCCGGCCGGTCCGAGAACGACCTGGCGGTGCAGACCGGTGACAACGTGCGCGAGCAGCTGAACCGCCGGGTGACGATCGCGATCTCGGAGTAAGGCTCCACCACTCTCTTCTGCTCAAGCAGGCCGCCGCGAGACCCTCGCGGCGGCCTTTTCTATTGGGTCTTTTATTGGCTCGCGGGCTTTCCGCCGCGGGGCGACAGCCGGACGCTGACAGGGCGGGTCCGACCGACTATATTTCTCCCATGTACATCGTGCGTTCCCTCCTCGCCGCGCTGCTGCTGTTGGCGGCCTCGCCGGGTCTTGCCCAGACGCGCGAGGACGAGCCGCCGGGCCCGCTTGACGAGTTGGGCGAGTCGCTCCGCCAGCAGCTCGAAAGCCTGCTCGATGAGCTGACGCCGGAGGTCGAAGAACTGCTGGACGAGCTTCGCAAGCTCGACCGCTACGAGGCGCCTGAGATCTTGCCGAACGGCGACATCATCATCCGGCGCAAGCCCGACCCCGAACCGGATCAAGACGAAGACGAAGCGCCGGACGACACCCTCAACCTCTAAAGCCCTCCCAGCCCTTTCCCGGGCGCGCGTCACGGGCTAAGTGCCGGGGGTCGCCGTCGAGGAGAGAGCGTTATGCCGATCCCCCCCTGCCCGACCATCGCCGGCCCGATGTCGCTCGGCCACGCCGTGCCCCGCGACCAGGCGGAGCCGACCGGTGGCGCCGACCTCGGCCCCTTGCCGGAATGGGATCTGAGCGCTCTCTACACCGCCCCAGACGCGCCGGAGCGGCAGCGCGACCTGGATTGGGTCGAGGCCGAATGCAAGGCCTTCGCCGCCGACTACGAAGGCAAACTCGCCAGCCTCGACCCCGCCGGACTGCTCACCTGCATCGAGCGCTATGAGCGGCTGCAGCAAGTGCAGGGGCGCCTCGGCTCCTTCGCCTTCCTGCGCTACGCCCAGAACGCCACCGATCCCGAGCGGGTGAAGGATCTCTCAGACACCCAGGACAAGCTCACCAACCACGGCGCGCCGCTGGTGTTCTTCACCCTGGAGCTCAACCGGATCGAGGAGGCGCGGCTGAGCGGCCATCTCGACGCCCTGCCGGCGCTGGCCCGCTACCGCCCGATCTTCGAGCGCATCCGGGCGATGCAGCCCTACCAGCTATCCGACGAGTTGGAGCGGTTCCTCCACGATCAGTCGGTCGTCGGAGCCAGCGCCTGGGTGCGCCTGTTCGATGAGACCATGGCCGGCCTGACCTTCGCCGTGGGGGACGAGACCCTGCCGCTCGAGGCGACGCTCACCCGCCTCACCGACCAGGACCGCGCCCGCCGGCAAGAGGCGGCCGAGGCGCTTGTCGGCGTCTTCCAGGCCAATCTGCCGCTCTTTGCCCGGATCACCAATACACTGGCCAAGGAGAAGGAGGTGGAGGATCGCTGGCGCAAGCTCCCCTCCCCCCAGGCCGGGCGCCATATCGCCAACCAGGTGGAGCCGGAGGTGGTCGAGGCGCTTCGCGACGCGGTCGTCGCGGCCTACCCCAAGCTCTCCCACCGCTACTACGCGCTGAAGGCCCGTTGGCTGGGCCTCGAGACGCTGGAGGTCTGGGACCGCAACGCGCCCCTGCCGGACAAGGATGAGCAGTTGGTGGGTTGGGAGGAGGCACGCCGGACCGTGCTCGACGCCTATGCCGGCTTCTCGCCGAAGATGGCCGAGCTCGCCGAGCCGTTTTTTACCCAGGGCTGGATCGACGCCGCGGCGAGCCCGGGCAAGTCACCGGGCGCCTTTGCCCATCCGACGGTGACGGACGCCCACCCCTTCGTCCTGCTCAACTATCTCGGCAAGCCGCGGGACGTGATGACGCTCGCGCACGAGCTCGGCCACGGCGTGCACCAGCGCCTCGCCGCGGGCCAGGGCGAGCTGCTGTCCTCCACGCCGCTCACACTCGCCGAAACCGCCTCCGTCTTCGGCGAGATGTTGACGTTCAAACAACTCCTCGCCGCCGCCCCGGACCCGGCGGCACGCAAGCGCCTGCTGGCCAGCAAGGTCGAGGACATGATCAACACGGTGGTGCGCCAGATCGCGTTCTACGACTTCGAGTGCAAGGTGCACGCGGCGCGGCGCGAGGGCGAGATGACGGCCGACCAGATCAACCAGATCTGGATGTCGGTGCAGGGCGAAAGCCTCGGCCCCGCCTTCCGGTTCATGGAGGGTTACGAGACCTTCTGGTCCTACATCCCCCACTTCATCCACTCACCGTTCTACGTCTACGCCTATGCCTTCGGCGACGGTCTGGTGAACGCGCTCTACGGCGTCTACGCGGAGGGGATGGAGGGCTTCACCGACAAGTATTTCGCCATGCTGGAGGCCGGCGGTAGCCTGAAACATCGCGAACTGCTCGCCCCCTTCGGCCTCGACGCCTCAGATCCCGCCTTTTGGGACAAGGGCTTGAGCGTCATTGCCGGCTTTATCGACGAATTGGAGGCGATGGAGGCCTAGGGGTCGGCGACGGGGCGCCGCACCCGCCTTTCTTAGCCGCCGAAGCGTGATATATCTCCCGCCATGGTCAGGCTGACACGCCCCCTTGCGCTGCTTGCCGCGTTGCTTTTGCCCTCCGTCGCGAGTGCGGACGCGGCCCGTGTCGACGTGGTCATCGAGCGCAGCGGCAACATGGTGGAGATCTTCTTCGGCCTGCCCGCCGAGGGCCTGGTCGACGTCTTCGCCCTCCCGCCAGAGCATCTGGTGCAGGAAGACGGGACGGTGGATTTCGAGCCGCTCCGCCGCGGCACTTGGCAGATCGGCGAGGCGGTGTTTGCCGGCGTTGAAGCGACCATCGGCGGGGCCCCGGCGGGGTTCGAGGCGATGTCGCTGATGGTGCATCCCGCTGACGCCAAGCTGCCGCTCCGCGACGGGATCGACGGCATCGTCGCCATCGGCGTCTGCAATGTCGAGGCGCCCGAGGTGCCGCCGACCCTCTCCGACCTGCACGCCTATATCGGATTGGTGGCCTATCCCGAGGACACCAGCGCGACCGTCAGCCTGCGCCTGCCGGAGACGGGCATCGGCCCCATCGAGCTCTCGATCCGGGATCACACCGCCGGGCGCCTGACCGCGGCCTACACCGTGGAGCTTGAAGAGGGCGCAGAACTCGTCCTCGCCCCCGGCAGCGACGCTGACCGGCTCCCCGGCGGCATCGGCACCGTCCTCCTCGGCGCCTTCGCCCTCGTCGCCCTGATCGGCGCGACCCGCCGCGTCCGGAGTTGACGCGCGCCGGCAGCCCAAACCTGCGGGAAGCCCACAGGCGAAGTGCCGCTGTCCGATTGCTGCTGAGCGCGTTCGTTGTCTTAGCAGCGTCGGAACGCGCTACCGCGGAACCCTTTATTGAGATCGACAACCGCCTGCTGGTTCAGACCGAGGGACGCGACGATTACAGTCCGCGGATCGTGCAATGCGATGTCAGCGCAACGGGCCTGTGCCTCCACGACACGAGGAGTGCCCCGCCGGACAATCCCATCGACGAGATGCCGGACGGTCGCCTGCGCGTAGCTTTCCCCGGCTGGGACATCATCTATGTCATCGCCCCGGACGGGACTGGAGAGACCTTTGACGGCGCCGGGACCGCGCTTGCGCCCTTCCGTTGGTCACTGATCCCTGAGTAGGCGCGCGACGCTCAGTTGACGGCCTGGATCATCCCGCGTTCGGCGGCGAGGGATCGCATGCGCTTCTGCAGTTTCTCGAAGGCGCGAACTTCGATCTGGCGGATGCGTTCGCGGCTGACGTCGTAGACTTCGGAGAGCTCCTCGAGCGTCTTCGGCTCATCCTTCAGCTTACGCTCGGTCAGGATGTGGCGCTCGCGGTCGTTGAGGTCCTTCATCGCCTCGATCAGCAACTCCCGGCGGCTGTCGAGCTCGTTCTGCTCGGCATAGGCCTCCGCCTGATCCGCCTCCTCGTCGGCCAGCCAATCCTGCCACTCCGCCGTGCCCTCACCGTCGGTCTTGAGCGGTGCGTTGAGGGAGGCATCGCCGCCGGACAGACGGCGGTTCATCGAGACCACCTCATCCTCCGTCACGCCGAGATCGGTGGCGATCTTGCTGACGTTCTCGGGCCTCAGATCCCCCTCCTCGATCGCGCCGATCTTGTTCTTAGCTTTACGGAGGTTGAAAAACAGCTTCTTCTGCGCCGCCGTGGTGCCCATCTTCACCAGCGACCACGAGCGTAGGATGTATTCCTGGATCGAAGCGCGGATCCACCACATCGCATAGGTGGCGAGGCGAAAGCCCTTCTCCGGATCGAAGCGCTTCACCGCCTGCATCAGGCCGACATTGGCCTCCGAGATCACCTCGGCCGTCGGCAGGCCATAGCCGCGGTAGCCCATGGCGATCTTGGCGGCGAGGCGGAGGTGGGAGGTGACGAGCTGGTGGGCCGACTCGCGGTCACCGTGATCGACCCAAGCCTTGGCCAGCATGTACTCCTCCTCCGGCTCCAGCATCGGGAACTTTCGGATTTCCTGCATGTACCGGCTCAATCCCTGTTCGGGAGAGGGGGCAGGCAAGCTCGCGTAACTCATGGCATCGTCTCCATGCCGTTCGGCGTTTGAGAATAGATCCTGGCGCGACCGACTTCAAATCGCGGGGCGTCGCAGGGTGAATGCCTCAGTCCTTATACGTTGGGGCGGCGCCACTCCGTCGCAGGGCCGAGAGGAGCGTGGCGAAATCCTCGGGTGGAGGGGCCTCGAAGCGGAGGGAGGCGCGGCTTCGCGGATGCACGAAGCCCAGGGTCGCGGCGTGCAGGGCCTGGCGGGGGAAGCTGTCGATCCGCTCCGCGAGGTCCGGCGAAAGGCCAGAGGCCGCCCGGCGGCGGGCGCCATAGACCGGATCGCCGATGAGCGGATGGCCGATATGGGAGAGATGGACTCGGATCTGATGCGTCCGCCCGGTCTCCAACCGGCAGGTGAGCAGCGCCGCCACGGCCCGCTGCTCCGCCGCAAACCGCTCTTCCACCGCCACACGGGTGACCGCCGCCCGGCCGCCGCGGCGCACCGCCGCCATCCTTGTGCGGTCCGTCGGATGCCGCCCGATCGCAGCGGCGATCGTCAGGCGGCCCGCGGTGAGCTCCACATCCGGCAGCCCGCGCAGCCGGGCCGAGGCCGGATCCGGCACTCCATGGCAAAGGGCGAGGTAGGACCGCTCCAGATCATGGGCCGCGAACTGGGCGGCCAGGCCCTGATGGGCGAGGTCGGTCTTGGCCACGACGATCAAGCCGGAGGTGTCCTTGTCGATCCGGTGCACGATCCCCGGCCGCCGCACCCCGCCAATGCCGGAGAGCGCCTCGCCGCAATGGGCGAGCAGCGCGTTGACCAGCGTGCCGCTCTCCGCCCCCGGCGCGGGATGGACGACCATGCCCGCCGGCTTGTCGAGGACGATCAAGTCGTCATCCTCATGCACGATGCTGAGCGGGATCGCCTCGGCCCGGGGCACGGGATCGGTGGGCGGCGGCACGCGGATCGTCCAGACCTCGCCCGGCTTGACTCTCGCCCGTGGGTCCCGGACCGTCTCGCCCGAGGCGCGGGCCACAGCGCCGGTCTCGATCAGGGTGCGCAGGCGTGCGCGGCTAAGCGCCGCTTCGGCCGGGACCGCCTCGGCCAACGCTTTGTCGAGGCGCGGAGCGGCTTCGGTCAGCTCCACACTCAACACTGTGCCAGCGGGGGGAGTTGCGGTGTCTTCATCCATCGGGCCGGAAACCTCGGGCGGGACCGACGCACCGGCAGAGCCCGCGCAGCTCCGCCTGCTCCGCCGGCTGGTGACCGTGCTGACATCGGTCATGATCGTCGCCGTGGTAACGGCTGTGATCCTGCTTGTCATCCGCCTCGGCCCCGGCGCCGACGCCCCGCCGGTGCCCGACAGCATCACCCTGCCGGAAGGCGAGACGGCCGAGGCCACCACCATCGGCCGCGGCTGGATCGCCGTCGTCACGGTGGACCGCGCGGGGCAGGAGCGCATCCGCATCCACCACGCCCTGACCGGCGCACCCCTGCAAACCGTCGAGATCGCTCGGCCGGAGTGAGCCCCCTTGCCGCGCCCCGGGCGGCGCGGGATAGTGCGGCTATGGCACTTCCTCCGGGCTTCCTCGACGATTTGCGCGAGCGGACCACGCTGGCCTCCGTGGTCGCGCGCAAGGTCCAGTGGGACGCCAAGAAATCCAACCCGGGCAAGGGCGACTTCTGGGCTCCCTGCCCGTTCCACCAGGAAAAGACCGCCTCCTTCCACGTCGATGATCGCAAAGGCTACTACTACTGCTTCGGCTGCCAGGCGAAGGGTGACGCCATCACCTTCGTGCGGGAGACGGAGAATGTCGGCTTCATGGAAGCGGTGGAGATCCTGGCGCGGGAGGCCGGCATGGCGATGCCGGCGCGCGATCCCGGCGCGGCGGAGCGGGACGCAGCCCGCGCTGGCCTCGCCGAGATCATGGAGATTGCCGTTCGCTACTACCGAATGGCCCTGCAAGGCGCCGCGGCGCGGGAGGCGCGGGCCTATCTCGACAGCCGCGGTCTGACGGCCGAGACCATCGCCCGGTTCGAGATCGGCTTCGCCGCCGACAATCGCACCGCCCTGTTCACCCATCTGACCGAACAGGGGGCGGAGCCGGCGCGGATCGTCGAGGCCGGCCTCGCCATCCAGCCCGACGACGGCGGTGCGCCCTTCGACCGTTTCCGGGGCCGCATCATGTTCCCGATCCGAGACGCCCGCGGCCGGGCCATCGCCTTCGGCGGCCGGGCGATGTCGCCGGAGGCGCGGGCCAAGTACCTCAACAGCCCCGAGACGCCGCTCTTCGACAAGGGCCGCACCCTCTTCAACCACGGCCCGGCGCGGGAGGCGGCGGGAAAGGCCGGCACCGTGGTGGTGGCCGAGGGCTATATGGACGTGATCGCCCTCGCCCAGGCCGGGTTCGAGCATGCGGTGGCCCCCCTCGGCACCGCAGTGACGGAGACGCAATTGGCACTGCTCTGGCGGATGGCGGATGAGCCGATCATCGCGCTTGACGGCGATAAGGCGGGGCTGCGGGCGGCCCATCGCCTGATCGACCTCGCCCTCGGCTATCTCGCCCCGGGCCGGTCGCTCCGCTTTGCCCTGATGCCGGAGGGGATCGACCCCGACGACCTGATCCGGAGCGACGGCGCGGCCGCGATGCAAGGCGTGCTGGAGCGGGCGCTGCCGCTCATCGAGCTGCTCTGGCGGCGGGAGGTGGAGGGCCAAGCGCTCGACACCCCCGAACGCCGCGCCGGCCTCGACCGGCGGCTGCGGACGCTGCTCGCCACCATCCCGGACCCCGGCGTGCGCAGCCACTACGAGGCCGCGGTGCGGGAGCGGCGGGCGGCGCTCTTCAAACCTGCCGAGAGCGGGCGCCAAGGCGGCAAGCAGCGCGGCACGGGTCCGACCAAAGGCGCGCGCGGGCCTACCCTGGCCGCGCGGCCCAGTGCCGGGCTCCGCGCCTCCGCCCTCGCCCATCCAAGCTCCGGCGGCACGGCCGAGGCCCGGGTGCGGGAGGCGGCGCTGCTGCTCGCCTGCTTCAACCATCCCGCCGTCGCGCTGCAGTTCGAGGAGACGCTGGAGCGGGCGCCGTTCCTCACGCCGGAGCTCGACGCGATGCGCGCGGCCCTGCTCAGCGCCCTGGCGGCCGAAGACGATCCCTCCCCCGATGGCCTGGCGAGCGCCGTGGCGGCTATCCTCGGCAGCGATCCCCTGGCCCGCCTCGCCGCCCTCGGCCGGGCCGGCGCGACCGGCCATCTCGCCGCGCATGCCTCGCACGCCCAGGTCGCCCGGGCTCTGGCCGAGGATCTGCAACGCCACATCGCCCTGGTGGGCTCCGACATCGAGGTGCGCGAGGCGGAGCGCGCGATCGAAGAGAGCGATGACGAGGGCCTGACCTGGCGCCTGGCCGAAGCCGGGCGCAGCCGCGACGACGCCGTCCGCGGCCATATCGACAATGCCGACGACAGCAGCACGGACGCCGATCTGTCGCGCCGATTGCAGGAGCTGATCGATAACGAAATATGGAGAAAAAATGATCAGAAATCCCGCTAGACGGCGGGCGAATCAATTGCCGCGCTGCTATTGATTCGCACCGATTCGGTCCCACTTATGGATCTTGTGACCGCGTCGCTAGCAAGGTGAGGAGCCCCGCGCATGGCCAAAGACATCGAGCCGAAGAAGGACGAGGAAAGCCAAGACCCGAACGGCCCGATGCTCGACATGAGCCAAGCGGCTGTGCGCAAGATGATCTCCCAGGCCAAGGCGCGCGGCTACATCACCTACGACGAACTGAACGAGGTCATGCCGCCGGAGCAGGTGAGCTCCGAGCAGATCGAAGACGTGATGGCGATGCTGTCGGAGATGGGCATCAACGTCGTCGAGGCCGAAGAGGCCGAGGAGGAGGAGAAGAAGGACGGGGCCGCGGCCACGTCGACCTCGCGCGAGGTGACGACGACCACCCAGTCGAGCGAATCCCTCGACCGGACCGACGATCCGGTGCGCATGTACCTGCGCGAGATGGGCTCGGTCGAGCTCCTGTCGCGCGAGGGCGAGATCGCTATTGCCAAGCGGATCGAGGCTGGCCGCAACGCGATGATCGCGGGGCTTTGCGAAAGCCCGCTCACCTTCCACGCCATCACCATCTGGCGCGACGAGCTGCTCGAAGAAAAGATCATGCTGCGCGACGTGATCGACCTCGAGACCACGTTCGGCGCCCAGCTCGAAGGCGATGACGACGAGGCCGTGGTCGGCGACGACGAGGAGGGCGACGACGAGGCCGAACAGGGCAGCAAGAACACCGACGGCGAGGCGAAGACGGAAGGCGAGGACGCGGAGGACGATGAGGACGACCAGTCCAACCTCTCCCTCGCGGCGATGGAGGCGGCGCTCAAGCCCCAGGTGCTGGAGACGCTGGACCGGATCGCCGCCGACTACGCCAAGCTGAGCGACCTGCAGGACCAGCGCATGGCCGCGGCGCTCAACGAAAAGGCCACCTTCAGCGCGGCGCGGGAGCGGGAGTACCAGCATCTGCGCGCCGAGATCGTCGAGCTGGTGAACGAGCTTCACCTGCACAACAACCGGATCGAGGCCCTGGTCGATCAGCTCTACGGCATCAACCGCCGGATCATGAGCCTCGACAGCGCCATGGTGAAGCTCGCCGACCAGTGTCGCATCAACCGCCGCGAGTTCATCGACAGCTACCGCGGCGCGGAGCTCGATCCGGGCTGGATGGAGCGGGTGGCCGAGCTACCCGGCCGCGGCTGGTCAACGCTGATCGAGCGCTCAGGCGAAAAGGTGGCCGAGATCCGCATCGAGATGGCCGAGATCGGCCAGCATATCGGCCTCGACATCGGCGAGTTCCGCCGCATCGTACAAAGCGTGCAGAAGGGCGAGAAAGAGGCCCGGATCGCCAAGAAGGAGATGGTGGAGGCCAATCTCCGCCTGGTGATCTCCATCGCCAAAAAGTACACGAACCGCGGCCTGCAATTCCTTGATCTCATTCAGGAAGGTAATATCGGCCTGATGAAGGCGGTGGACAAATTTGAGTACCGCCGCGGCTACAAGTTTTCGACCTACGCCACTTGGTGGATCCGCCAGGCGATCACCCGTTCGATCGCCGATCAGGCCCGCACGATCCGCATCCCGGTGCATATGATCGAGACGATCAACAAATTGGTGCGCACCGGTCGCCAGATGCTGCACGAGATCGGTCGCGAGCCGACGCCGGAAGAGCTGGCCGAGAAGCTGCAGATGCCGCTCGAGAAGGTCCGCAAGGTGATGAAGATCGCCAAGGAGCCGATCAGCCTCGAGACGCCGATCGGCGACGAGGAGGACAGCCAGCTCGGCGACTTCATCGAGGACAAGAACGCGGTCCTGCCCTTGGACTCGGCCATCCAGTCGAACCTCAAGGAAACGACGACCCGCGTGCTCGCCTCGCTCACCCCGCGAGAGGAACGCGTCCTCCGCATGCGCTTCGGCATCGGCATGAATACCGACCACACCCTCGAAGAGGTCGGCCAACAGTTCAGCGTCACCCGCGAACGCATCCGCCAGATCGAGGCGAAGGCGCTGCGCAAGCTGAAGCACCCCAGCCGGAGCCGGAAGCTGCGGAGCTTCCTGGATCAGTAGTGCAAAGGCCGGCGCCGTTTCAGGACGGTGGCGAAGATAGCTTTGACTACGACATTGCGTCCTGGGGACCCGTTGCGGTGGGTGTCGGTGCGCAGGCTGTAGACGCAGCCGTCGCTCGGCTGGTGGCTCTCGGCGCGCGGATCGTCGATGTCGATTGCAGATCTGCCGATGCGGTGAACCGCGCACTCTATGACGAGACGGACGATCGAAACCTCGATACAACCGGTCTCCATTTCTCTCTCGACGGCCTAAACGATGTCCTCCGTGGCCTTAAGTTCCCGGGGTCTGGACGGCTCGTATTTGTCCTGCGCGCCTTTGAGGGAAGGTCGGACATTCCGATGCAGCACAGGGAGGCGCTGGTCGACATGCTCGCGAAACAGGCGTGGGATCATCTTCTCACCGGCAATCTGCTTCTTGTCCTCCTGGAGACGCGATCCAAGGTGCCAAAGTACCAGTACGGGTCGTTTCTTTCGGGCTTTTCCGCTTCCGAGCAGTTGACGTGGCTCTAGACCTTACCGAGTAGCGGCGGGGCGGGGCGCATCATCTCGTAGGCCGCGATCAGGCCTCTACTCGGCTGGCGTCCATCAGCCGGCGGTTGGTGCAACGCTCCCTGGTCGAAGGCTGTTCCGGCCAACGACGGCACGCTAGCCCTGGTCTCCCTCCGTCGAATGCCGCTGCAGCATAGGCGTCTGGCTGAGGATGAAGCCGAAGGTGCAGAGCGGCAGGACGAAGGTGCGGAAGTTCACCCAGGTGTCGGTGGAGACGGAGCGCCAGACGATCTCGTTCAGCACGGCCACCGCCGCGAAGAACAGCGCGAAGCGGGCCGTGAACTTCATCCAGCCCGCATGGTCGAGCGGCAGCATCTCTCCCATCAGGTATTCGAGGTAGGAGGTGCCGCGGGCGAGGCCGATGCCGAGGACCCCGGCGAAGAGCGCGTAGAGGATCGTCGGCTTCATCTTGATGAACGTGTCGTCGCGCAGCGCCAGCGTCAGCCCACCGAAGATCACCACCACGACCGCCGTCAGCACCGCCATCCGTGGCAGGTGCCGGGCGAGCAGCCAGGACGCGGCGAGGGAGGCGAGCACTGTCGGCACGAAGACCGCGGTGGCAAAGAGCACGCGGGAGAGCTCCGCCTCCTCCCGGCTCACGCCCTCGGGCGCGCCGCCCAGGCGATAGGCCAGGAAGAAGACGGCGATCGGCCCGATCTCGAGCACGAGCTTCAGAACGGGGTGGATACGGGTCTCGGCCATCTCCGTCCCCTACCCCCTGCCGCCGAGCTCGACAAGCACCGCTCCCGCCGCGATCACCGCCATCAGGGCGGCCCGGACCGGCCCCACATGCTCGCGTAGGAAGAGCCAGCCGATGAGCGCGGCGAAGACCGTCGAGGTCTCCCGCAACGCGGCGGCCTCGCCCACCTTGCCGATCCGTGTGGCGAGCATGATGCAGCCGAAGCTGACGAGGCCCGTGACCCCTCCGATCAGGCCGCGGAGCAGCAGCGGTCCAGGCGCCGGCCGCGCCGCCATCCCGCGCCAGCGCAGGAGCGCCAGCCAAGGGAAGACGGAGAGGCCGTCGACCACGAAGAACCAGACGAGGAAGACCAGCGGATCGGCCGCCAGCCGGATGCCCCAAGCGTCGTAGACCGTGTAGATCGCCACCATCACCCCCGTGGCCACGGCGAGGCCCAGGGCCGCGCGCAAGGTCCGCCGATCGACCGTGGCGAAGCGCAGGTTGACACCGGAGAGCGCCAGGATCCCGCCGGAGAGGAGCGCGATGCCGAGCCATTGCAGCGCCGCGAAGCCCTCACCGAACACCGCCATGGCGAAGACCACCGTCACCAATGGCCCGGTGCCCCGCACGATGGGATAGACCACGGTGAAGGCGCCCCGGGAATAGGCCATCGCCATCAGCCATTTGTAGGCGGTGTGGATGACGATGACGCCGGCGAGCACCGGGATCAGCGCCGGCTCGGGCCAGGGCATGGCGATCAATGCCACGGCGAGCGCCATCGAGCCGTAGCAGATGTCGATGGCGCCGCGGGTGAGCCAGGGATCATAGCGCCCCTTCTGGAGCGCTCCGAAACCGGCATGGGCGATGGCAGAGATCAGCGCGAGGATCAGGGCAACCGTGCCCGCCCGCTCCGTCCCCTCGATGGCGAGGATCCAGTCGCTCACACCTCCGCGCCGGTGAGCGCCGCGGCAAAGTCGGCGGGGTCGAAGGGCGCGAGATCCTCGATCCCTTCACCGACGCCGATGGCGTGGATTGGCAGGCCGAAGCGGTCGGCGAGCGCCACCAGCACGCCGCCCTTGGCCGTGCCGTCGAGCTTGGTCATCACCAGGCCGGTGACGTCAGCGATCTTCTGGAAGATCTCGACCTGGCTGAGCGCGTTCTGTCCGGTCGTCGCATCGAGCACCAGCAGCGTGTTGTGCGGTGCATCAGGCGCGCGTTTGCGGAGGACGCGGACGATCTTGGCCAGTTCCTCCATCAGATCGGCGCGGTTCTGCAACCGGCCGGCCGTGTCGATCATCAGGAGATCGGCCCGCTCCTCCTCCGCCCGCACCAGCGCGTCGAAGGCGAGGGAGGCGGGGTCGGTGCCCTGGGGGGCGGTGAGGACGGGGACGCCGGAGCGTTCGCCCCAGATCTGCAATTGCTCCACCGCGGCGGCGCGAAAGGTGTCGCAGGCGGCGATGACCACGGACTTGCCGGCCCCGCGGAACTGGCTCGCGAGCTTGCCGATGGTGGTGGTCTTGCCGGAGCCGTTCACGCCCACGACCAGCACGACCTGGGGGCGCTCGGGTGTCAGCGGCATGGGGCGGGCCACCGGCTCAAGCACGCGAGAGACCTCGTCGGCCAAGAGCGCCTTGATCTCCGTCGCGCCCACCCGGCGGCCGAAGCGGCCCTCGGCCAGGTTGGCGGAGATGCGGAGCGCTGTGTCGACGCCCATGTCGGCGGCGATCAGCAGCTCTTCGAGGCTTTCGAGCATGGCGTCGTCGAGGACGCGGCGCGGTTCCTCCACCCGCCGACCCGTGAGGCGGGCGAGGAAACCGGGGCGGGCGGCGGGGGTCTCCGCCGGCGCCGCTTCGGGCAGGGGGGCGGCGGGCGCGGGTTCGGGGGCAGAAGGTGCCGCGGCTGCAGGCGTCGGAGCCACCGGCTCGGGGGGCGCGGGCTTCGGGGTTGCAGGCCCGGGGGTCGTGGCTTCAGGGGCCGTGGGTTCGGGGGCCTCGGACTCCGGGGGCGTGGGTTCGGGTACCTTCGCCTCAGCCGCCCCCTCCTCCACGATCGCGTCCAAGTCGCTCTCGAGCTTCGAGGACGATTTCAGCAGACGCTCTTTGAGCTTTCCAAAGAAGGACATGGCGGCTCCGGTCGCGGCGCCTTCGTGCCTAGCCCGCAGCGTGCGGAGATGGAAGCCCGCCCTAGCGCCAGAGACGTCGGACGATCAGGAAGGTGCGGTAGCCGCCCTCGAGCACCGCCACAAAGGGCTGGCGGTCAAGCAGCCGGGCCACCGGCGCGAGCCGCGGGTTTCGCCGCCAGATCGCCAGGAAGGCCCGTGCACCGCTCACCAGTTCACCGTCCGCCCGACGCACGTGAAGACGCCGCAGCGCCGCATCGCGGTCAAGCTCGGCGCTGCTCCACTCCTCGGCCGAGATATCGGTCCAGGCGACGGTCTTGAGCCCCGCCATGCGCTGATAGACCCCGATCTCCCGCCGGCAGATCGGGCATCCGCCGTCGAAAAACACTTCGCTCGCTGCGTTCGATGTGCTTGCCATACGCGGGAAATGGCCTTCACGGATCGGCGCGGCAAGGGACCAAAGCGCGCAGGTGGCTTGCGCCCCGCTCCGTCCTTTCCGATGCTTGCGTCATGCCTTCAGACAGCCACTACCCCGCCGCCGCGCACGCCGACCGGATGGAAGATGCCGCGGCGGGCCCTGCTCGCCCGCAAAGACGCGAGCGGGGTTGAGAGCCCGATGGCGCGGAAACGGCGACCGACCCGGCTGCCTGCGCCCTTTCTGAAGCGCCTGAGTGTCATAGATGGCGCGTTGGAGGGAGCGGACGGCTATCCCTTCGACCTCACCTGGCTCCGGGGCGGCACCTTCTCGCTGACCTTCGAGACCCCGGTCACGGTCATCGTCGGTGAGAACGGCACGGGCAAATCGACCCTGATCGAGGCGATCGCCGCGCTCAGCGGCTATGATCAGGCCGGCGGCGGCAAGGGTTACTCCGCCGTGGACCACCGGGGGGCGCGGGAGGTGAACGGCGGGCTGCTCGCCGGCGCGCTCCGTGCAGCCTGGTTGCCGAAGGTGACGGACGGCTGGTTCTTTCGCGCCGAGTCTTTCTTCTCCGTCGCGCGCTATCTGGATGCGGTCGGCAGCACCTCTGCCGACTTTCTGTCGATGTCCCATGGCGAGGGGTTCCTTAGGTTCTTTGAGGAGCGGTTCCAGCGCCAAGGTCTTTACCTGATGGACGAGCCGGAAAGCGCCCTCTCCCCGAAGCGCCAGCTCGACCTCCTGCGGCTTCTCGCACGGATCCAACGAAGTGCCGTTGCCGAGGTCATCGTCGCCACCCACGCGCCGATCCTGATGGCCGTGCCCGGGGCCACCGTGCTGGAGCTCACCCGGGGCGATATCCGAGAGGTCGACTACCGCGAGACCTCCCACTTCCGGCTCTACCGGGATTTCACCGTCGATCCGGAGGCCTTCGTCGGAGACGCCCTCGCTGAAGGCGATCCTTCAGAAGCCTGAGAACAGGAAATCGAGGGCGCGGCGGATGCGGTAGTCTTCGGCGCGAAGGTCGGCGAGGGGCGATCCCTGGACGAAATGCGCGGGGATCGCCGCCATCTCGCCAGCGTGGAGCGCGTACTGCAGGCCGTCGATCTCGAACTCCGGCTCGAGTTGGGTGAAGCGCGGCAGGTCGGCCCGCCGCGGGACAAGGGGTGCGGCAACGCGTGTCGGCGTGTCCACCAAATCCGACTGCAGATCGAGGACATAGTTGCCGCCCGGCAGGGCATAGACGCAGAACTGCGCCACTATTCAGGTTTCCAGACCTGCACATCTGCCAGCGGCAGGCCGTTCTCCTCGATCCAGGCGGCGCGCCGGGCAATCGCCTCGGCATTCTCCGCCTGCCAGGCCTTGGCCCGCGCCTGGCGCACCGCCTCGGCCAGCGCCGTCTCGGCGATGCCGGAGACGTTGAGCCCGAACGCCCGCGCCGCTGCCAGAAGCTCGGGGTCGAGGGTCACGCTGGTCCGCCGCTTGCTTGCCGTCGCCATAGTGTGCACTCCGAATACGCACTCAAGGTATACACTCACCGTCGGTACCGCAACGTCCCCGCCAACCCTTGCCCCTGCACCTGCCGCCGGGGCATCTTCGCGGGGGAGCGGGGGCGCGACGACCCCCTGCCAACAGGGAGACTGAGGATGATCCGACGCGTTCTCTTGACCGGAGCCGCGCTGGCGCTTGTGGCGAGCGCCGCCCAGGCCCAGCGCACCGACATCACCATCGGCATGCAGCTCGAGCCGCCGCATCTCGACCCGACTTCGGCCGCCGCCGCCGCGATCGACGAGGTGGTCTACGCCAACATCTACGAGGGGCTCACCCGCTTCGCCGAGGACGGCGCCATCGTGCCGGGCCTGGCCGAGAGTTGGGAGATTTCGGACGACGGCCTGATCTACACCTTCACGCTCCGCCAGGGCGTGACGTTCCATGACGGCTCGAGCTTCGAGGCCGCGGACGTCGTCTTCTCCCTCGACCGCGCGCGGGGCGAGGAGTCGACCAACGCGCAAAAGGCGCTCTACACCGGCATCGAGAGCGTCGAGGCGGTGGACGATCACACCGTGCGCATCACGCTGGCCAACCCCAACGGCAACATGCTCTTCAACCTGGCCTGGGGCGATGCGGTGATCGTCGCGCCGGAGAATGCCGAGAGCCTCACCAGCAACCCCGTCGGCACCGGCCCGTTTACCTTCGCCAACTGGGTGCAGGGCGACCGGATCGAGATCGCGCGGAACCCCGACTATTGGGGCGAGCCGGTGGCACTGGAGAGCGCGACCTTCAAGTTCATCTCCGACCCCAACGCCGCTTTCGCCGCAATGATGGCGGGCGACGTGGACGCCTTCCCGGGCTATCCCGCGCCCGAGACGCTCGCCCAGTTCGAGGCCGATCCCCGCTTCAAGGTCGTCGTCGGCTCGACGGAGGGGGAGACGATCCTGTCGACCAACAACCTCGCCGAGCCCTTCACCGATGTGCGGGTGCGCCAGGCCGTGGCCCATGCCATCGACCGCCAGGCCATCATCGACGGGGCGATGTTCGGCTACGGCACGCCCATCGGCAGCCACTTCGCGCCGCACCACCCGGCCTACGTGGATCTGACCGGCATCTCCGACCATGACCCGGAGAAGGCCCGCGCCCTGCTGGCCGAAGCGGGCTACCCGGAGGGCTTCACCACCACGCTCAAGCTGCCGCCCCCCTCCTACGCCCGGCGGGGTGGTGAGATCATCGCGGCGCAACTCCGCGACGTGGGGATCGAGGTCGAGATCTCCAACCTCGAATGGGCCCAGTGGCTCGAAGAAGTCTTCCGCGGCAAGGATTTCGGCCTGACCATCGTCAGCCACACCGAGCCCTTCGACATCGGCATCTACGCCCGGCCGGAATACTACTTCCAGTACGACAGCGCCGAGTTTCAGGGCATGATGGAGGAACTGAACCTCACCACCGACCCGGCCAAGCGGACGGAGATCCTGCAGACCGCCCAGCGCAAGATCGCCGAGGACTATGTGAACGGCTACCTCTTCCAGCTCGCCCGCACGTCCGTCCAGGACGCCAAAATCCAGGGCCTCTGGGAGAACTCGCCGACCCAGGCCAACGACCTCACCCGCGTCTCCTGGAGCGAATAGCGACCCGCAGGGGCGGGGACGGGTCAAGCCTCGCGAAGCGACCGTGCGCAGCACGGCCCGGGCTTGACCCGGCCCCGCCCCGGCAAATACTCGACAAGGCGTCTTGAGGAGGCACACGCCTCCCTCAAGCGCCTTTCAGCAAAATCCTAGCCCCCGCAAGCCGCAACCGCCGCTAGCCTCGCGCACACACCCCCGCTACCCTCACCCAGCGGGAGGACCCGGATGCTCATCTATCTCTTCCGGCGGCTGCTATCGCTGTCGCTCAGCCTGGTTGCGGCCTCCATCATCGTCTTCTTCGTGATCGAGGTGGTGCCGGGCGACCCCGCCACGGTGATGCTCGGCATCAATGCCCAGCCGGAGACGCTGGCCGCGCTCCGGGCCGAGCTGGGGCTCGAAGGCACACCGGTCGAGCGTTATTTTCGCTGGGTGGGCGGGTTGTTACAGGGCGATCTTGGTACGTCCTACACCTATCGTACCCCAGTGGTGGAGATGGTGGGGGACCGGCTTTGGATCTCCCTGCCGCTGGCGCTGTATGCCCTCACGCTCTCGACGCTCATTGCCTTTCCGGCGGGCACTATCGCCGCCGCGCGGCGGGGGAAGGCGGCGGATATCGGGGTGATGGGGGTGACGCAGTTGGGCGTCGCCATCCCGAATTTCTGGTTCGCGATGCTGTTGGTGGTGGTCTTCGCCATCAACCTCCGCTGGGTCTCCGCCGGCGGCTTTCCGGGGTGGGAGGCGGGGTTCTGGCCGGCCATGCAGGCGCTTACCCTGCCCGCGATCGCCCTCGCTCTCCCCCAGGCGTCGATCCTCGCCCGCGTCATGCGCTCCGCTCTGCTCGACACGCTCGGGGAGGACTTCATCCGCACCGCCCGGGCCAAGGGACTGACCCGCGGCCAGGCGCTTTGGCGCCATGCCCTCCGCAACGCGCTCATCCCGGTGCTCACGATCATCGGGCTGCAGTTCTCCTTCCTGATGGCGGGTGCGATCATCATCGAGAATGTGTTCTTCCTGCCTGGCCTCGGGCGGCTGGTCTTTCAGGGCATCACCCAGCGTGACCTGATCGTGGTCGAGAGCGTGGTGATGCTGCTGGTCTTCGCGGTCATCGTCGTCACCTTCCTGGTCGACATCGCCTACGCCATCGTCGATCCGCGGCTGAGGCACGGGCGGTGAGCCTGCTCCGCACAATCCTCAGCTCGCGGAGCCTGGTGTTCGGCGCGCTGCTCAGCCTGGTGTTCTTCGCCGCCGCCCTCCTCTCCTTCATCTGGACGCCCTATGCGGTGGAGGATCTGGACGTGGCGGGGCGGCTCGTGCCGCCCTTCGCGCCCGACCACCTGCTCGGCACCGATCATCTGGGGCGCGACATGCTCTCGATGATCATGGTGGGCGCCCGCACCTCCATCGCCGTGGCGATCATCGCGGTGGGGATGGGGATCCTGGCGGGCGTACCCCTCGGCCTCGCCGCGGCCGCGCGGCGGGGCGGATTGGTCGACGAGTTCATCATGCGCTCGAACGATCTGGTCTTCGCCTTTCCCGCGCTGCTGATCGCCATCCTGATCACCGCAGTCTTCGGCCCGGGCGCAGTGAACGCCATCATCGCCATCGGCATCTTCAACATCCCGGTCTTCGCCCGCCTCTCCCGCGGGGCGGCGCTGACGTTGTGGAGCCGGGAGTTCGTGATGTCGGCCCGGGTGGCCGGCAAGGGACCGTTCCGGATCTCGGCCGAGCACATCCTGCCGAACATCCTCAACCTCCTGATCGTGCAGGGCACCATTCAATTCTCCCTCGGCATCCTGGCCGAGGCCGGCCTGTCCTATATCGGCCTTGGCGCCCAGCCGCCGATCCCCTCCTGGGGTCGGATGCTGGCGGAGAGCCAGACGCTGATCTACACCGACGCCTATCTCGCCGTGCTACCGGGCCTCGCGATCCTGCTCACCGTGCTCGGCCTCAACCTGATGGGCGACGGCCTGCGCGACATCCTCGACCCCCGCATCCGGCGCGTGCGGACGTGAGGGTGGCGGCGGACATGCTGATGGTGGAGGGGCTGACCCTTGGCATCCACGGCGTGCCGATCCTGGACGACGTGTCGCTTGGCGTGGGGGAGGGCGAGATCCTCGGCATCATCGGCGAGTCGGGCTCGGGCAAATCGATGACCGCCCTCGCCGTCATGGGTCTGTTGCCGGAGGGGGCGGGGGCCGAGGGCGCGATCCGCCTCGACGGTGACGACTTGCTCGCGCAGCCCGAGGCCGAGATGTGCCAGATCCGCGGCGCCCAGATCGGCATGATCTTCCAGGAGCCGATGACGGCGCTCAACCCCGTGCAGACCATCGGCGCCCAGGTGATGGAGACCGTGCGCATCCACACTAACGCCAGCCGGGCGGAGGCGCGCCGGATCGCCCGCGAGACGCTGGACCGGGTCGGCCTGCCGGCGGAGCGCTTCCCGCTCGACCGCTATCCGCATCAGCTCTCCGGCGGGCAGCGCCAGCGCGTGGTGATCGCCATGGCGATCGCGCTCCGCCCCCGCCTCCTTATCGCGGATGAGCCGACCACCGCACTCGACGTCACCACCCAGGCGCAGATCCTGGAGCTGTTGCAGCGCCTGGTGGCGGAGGACGGCATGGGGCTGATGCTGATCACCCACGACCTCGCCGTCGTCTCCGGCCTCGCCGACCGGATCGCGATCATGGAGAAGGGCCGGGTGGTGGAGGCCGGCCAGACGGCCGAGGTCTTCGCCCGTCAGGCCCATCCCTACACCCGCCGCCTCTTCGCCGCCTCCGCCCACGTGCCCCCGCCGGGGCCGGAGCGGGATGTGGAGAACGCGCTCCTCGAAGTGGACGAGGTGGTGCGCGACTATCCCCTGCCCCGGCGCCTCTTCCGCCCCGCCGGGTGGTTTCGGGCAGTCGACGGCGTCTCCTTCACCCTGCGCCGTGGCGAGAACCTAGGGCTGGTGGGCGAGTCGGGCTGCGGAAAATCCACCCTCTCCCGCGCCATTCTGGGGCTGGAGCCGGTGCAGGCGGGCGAGATCCGGCTCGGCGGGGAGCGGGTGCATCCCACCATGGGCAACGATCTGCGACGCCGCATCCAGATCGTCTTCCAGGACCCCTATGGCAGCTTCAACCCGCGCCACCGGGTCGCGCGCCTGGTGGCCGAGCCCTTCCACCTGCTGCCCGACGCGCCGACCGGAGCGGATCGGTTGCGCGCGGTGGAGACGGCGCTGGTAAGCGTCGGCCTCCAGCCGGCGGATGCCGAGAAATACATCCACGAGTTCTCCGGCGGCCAGCGCCAGCGCATCGCCATCGCCCGGGCGCTGATCATCCGGCCCGACGTCATCATCCTGGACGAGGCCGTCTCCGCCCTCGATGTCTCGATCCGGGCGCAGATCCTCGATCTGTTGGCGGACCTCTCGGCGCGCTTCGACCTCTCCTACCTGTTCGTCAGCCACGACCTCTCCGTCGTGCGCCGCGTCACCGACCGCGTCCTGGTGATGAAGGCCGGCCGCATCGTCGAGGCGGGGGAGACGGAGGCGGTGTTCTCCGCCCCTCAGCATCCCTACACCCAAGAACTGATCGCCGCCGCCCCGACGCTGGAGATCGCGGCATGAGCCTCCTCCACGTCTCGATCAGCGCGGCGGCGCCGGAGCATGTGGCGGGCGTCCTCGCCGAGATCCTCAGCGGCAGCGCCCATCCCTTCCCGCCCAACCCGGGCGCCTGGATCGCCTTCGCCGCTTCCGACGACGGTACGGCGGTCGAGGTCTATCCGCTCACCAGCCGCATCGCCCTGGGGCCGGAGCAGATCGCCTTCGAGACCGCCGCGCCGGACGCCGCCCCCACCTTCGCCCATATCGCCCTCGCCTCGCCACTGACGGCAGAGGCCGTGCGCGCCATCGGCGCGCGGGAGGGCTGGACGGCGCGGGTCTGCGACCGCGGGCCCTTCACCTGCATCGAGCTTTGGATCGAGGACCGTCTGTTGATCGAGGTGCTCGATCCGGCGATGCTCGCCGCCTACCGGCGCGGCATGACGGCCGAGAACTGGCGAAGGATGTTCGGATGGACGGACTAGGCCCCCTCCCCCTCTGGTTCGACATGGGCAGCGTCTTCATCGACGGCACATGGCAGAGCGCGGCCGAGACCCTGGCGCTCGAAGACCCTTCGACCGGTGCGGAGATCGGCCGGATCGCGCGGGGCGACGCGGCGGAGATCGATGCGGCCGTCGCGGCGGCGGAGGCGGCGCGAGAGGACTGGGCGCGCACCCCGGCGGCGGAGCGCGGGCGCTGCCTCGCCCGGATCGGCGCCTTGGTGATGGAGCGCCTCGACGACCTGGCCATGCTCGAGGCGACCGATGTCGGCAAGCCGCTGAAACAGGCCCGCGCCGACGCGGTGGCGCTGGCGCGCTACATGGAGTTCTACGCCGGCGCCGCCGACAAGGTGATGGGCGAGACCATCCCCTATCTCGACGGCTACACCGTCTACACGCTGCGCGAGCCCCACGGCGTGACCGGCCATATCGTGCCCTGGAACTACCCGATGCAGATCATCGGCCGCTCCGTCGGCGCGGCGCTCGCCATGGGCAATGCCTGCGTCCTGAAACCGGCTGAGGAGGCGTGCCTCACCGCGCTGGCCTTCGCCGCCTTGGCGGAGGAGGCGGGCCTGCCCCCCGGCGTGCTGAACGTCGTGCCGGGGTTGGGGGAGGAAGCGGGCGCCGCGCTCGCCGCCCATTCGGGCATCCACCACATCTCCTTCACCGGCTCCGTCGCCACCGGGGCGCGGGTGCAGGCGGCGGCGGGGGTGAACGTGGTGCCGGTGACGTTGGAGCTCGGCGGCAAGTCGCCCCAGATCGTCTTCGCCGATGCCGACCTCGACGCCGCGCTGCCGTTCCTGGTGAACGCCGGCATCCAGAATGCCGGCCAGACCTGCTCCGCCGCGTCGCGCATCCTGGTGGAGCGCAGCATCCTCGACACGCTGTCGGAGCGGATGGCCGAGCGCTACCGCGCCCTCCGCGTCGGACCCGCCACGGCGGATCTGGAGGTCGGCCCGCTGATCTCCGCCCGCCAGAAGGGCATCATCGAGGGGTTTCTTTCGCGCGGCAGCGACCTCGCCCCCCTGGCTGAGGGCACGGTTACCGACGAGGCGCCGGAGGCCGGCCATTACGTCGCCCCCCGCCTTCTGGCCTGCCCCGATCCGGCGCATGAACTGGCCCGCGACGAGATCTTCGGCCCCGTCCAGGTCATCATCCCGTTCGAGGACGAGGCAGAGGCCGTCGCCATCGCCAACGGTACCGACTACGGCCTCGTCGCCGCGGTCTGGACCCGCGACGGCGGACGGCAGATGCGGCTCGCCCGCGCGCTCCGCTCCGGCCAGGTCTTCATCAACAACTACGGCGCCGGGGGTGGCGTGGAGCTGCCCTTCGGCGGCGTCGGCAAATCCGGCCACGGCCGGGAGAAGGGGTTCGAGGCGCTCTACGGCTTCTCCACCCTTAAAACCGTCGCAGCCCTCCACGGCTAAGCCGGACAGCCGCCCCAAGCACCGCCCCGGCCCCCGAGCCGGGGCCTCCCTGCCCCGGAGGGCGAGGTCCCGGGTCAAGCCCGGGACGGCGCTGGGTGGCAGTCGATTGGCAAGCGGCGTTGGTCCGCTATGGTGACGCCAAGGGGAGGGCTCGACATGCGGCTTCAGGGAAAGACGGCCATCGTGACCGGTGGCGCCTCCGGCTTCGGCGCCGAGATCGCGCGGCGTTTCGCGGCCGAGGGCGCCCGGGTCATGGTCGCCGACATCAACGGCGCGGGCGCGGAGGAGGTGGCGGCGGAGATCGGCGGCACCCCCCAGCAGGTCGACGTGGCAAGCGACGCCAGCGTGGGCGCGATGGCGGAGGCGGCGGGCAACGTCGATATCCTGGTCAACAATGCCGGCATCACCCACCTGCCCCAACCGCTGGAGGAAGTGACGGAGGAGGAGTTCGACCGCGTCCTCGCCGTCAACGCCAAGTCCGTCTACCTCACCGCCCGCCACCTGGTGCCGGGGATGAAGGCGCGGGGCGCGGGCGCCATCCTGAACGTCGCCTCGACCGCCGGTCTCTCGCCCCGGCCGCGGCTCAATTGGTACAACGCCTCCAAGGGCTGGATGATCACCGCGTCGAAGACCATGGCGGTGGAACTCGCGCCCTCGGGCATCCGGGTGAACGCGCTCTGCCCCGTGGCCGGGGAGACACCGCTCTTGAAGAGCTTCATGGGCGAGGACACGCCGGAGATGCGGGCGCGGTTCCTCGCCACCATCCCCCTCGGCCGCTTCTCGACGCCCACCGATCTGGCCAATGCCGCGACCTTCCTCTGCTCCGACGAGGCGAGCATGATCACCGGCGTGGCGTTGGAGATCGACGGCGGGCGCTGCATCTGAGATGCGCGCGCTGACGCCCAAGGGAATCCGCCCGCCCTTCGCCCGCTACTCCCACGCGGTGGAGGTGATGACGCCGGGCCGCCTGCTCTTCGCCTCCGGCCAGCTCGGCATCGACCCCGACGACAGCCTGCCAGAGGGGGCGGAGGCCCAGGCACGCCAAGCCTTCGCTAACATCGACGCGATCCTGGCCGATGCCGGGCTCGGCCGTTCCCACATCGTGCGGATGAACGCCTACGTCTCGGACCGGGCGCATATGGCGGGCTACATGGCGGCCCGCGACGCCTACTTCGCCGAGGTCGCCCCACCGCCCGCCTCGACGCTGATGATCGTCGGCGGCTTCACCCGGCCCGAATTCCTGGTGGAGATCGAAGTGATCGCCGCGCTCGAGGAGACATAAGGCCGGGCACCCCAAGAGATGGCCAGCGATGACCGGACACATGCCGCCCCGATCCACCCGGCCCGCCGCTGGTTTCGCACCCTGCTGCGCATCCTCCGCGCGATCGGGGAGCGCAACCTGACCCTGGTCGCGGCCGGCGTCGCCTTCTTCGTGTTTCTCTCGATCTTTCCGCTGCTCGCGGCGGCCCTGTCGATCTGGGGCCTGTTCGCCGATCCCGAATTGTTGCGGGAGGGGGTGGACGACTTCGCGACGATCCTGCCGCCGGCCGCATCCGCCATCCTCTCGGATCGCTTGCAGAGCGTCGCCGTGGCGCCGAGCGAGCGGTTGGGCCTCGCCACCTTCATCTCGCTGGCCTTCGCGCTGTTCTCGGCCCGGGCGGGGGTGGCCGCGCTGACCACCGGCCTCAACGCAGTCTATGGCGAGAGCGCTCGGCGAAACCCGATCACGGCGGCGCTGAAGGCGATCCTGATCACCACCATCCTGATCCTGATGGGCCTGGTCGCCGTCGCCTCGGCGCTCATCGTGCCGGCGGTGGTCGCCTATGTCGATCCGGGACCGAGCGCGGTCATCGTGGTCACGGCGCTCCGCTGGGCGATCGGCACGGCGCTGCTGCTCTTTGGCCTCGGCCTGCTCTACCGCTACGCGCCGAGCCGCCGGCCGATGCGGACGGGCTGGATCACCCCGGGGGCGGTGATCGCATTGATCCTCTGGATCCTCGCCTCGATCGCCGTGTCGATCTACATCGCGCGGGTCGCGGATCTGAACGCGCTCTACGGCTCCATCGGCGCGGTGATCGCCCTGATGCTGTGGCTCTTCGTCAGCGCCTTCTCGATCCTGCTCGGCGCCCTGGTGAATGCGGAGCTAGAGAACGCGGAGAGCTAGAGCCGATCCGCCACGATCTCGGCGAAGGGTCGGACCCGGTCGGCGTCGCCGGGTGCGTAGAAGCCCGCCTCGTGCAATAGGTTGAGCGTGCCCCGCACCTGGCCCTCGGCGATCACGGGCACGTTGAGGACGGAGGCGCAGCCGAGTGCCGCGATGGTCTCGTGATCGGGGAAGACCCGGGCGATGTCGTCCGCGTCGTAGCCGATAAAGGGCTGCTGGCGCTCCAGTACCTGGGCGCCCCATTCGGTGAGCGCGCCGAGGGGTTTGCGGCCCTTCACCGGATAGGCCTCCGGCTGGTTGGAGTAGATCCGCGCCGCCTCCTCCGTTCGCCAATCGACCAGCATGACGGTGAAGAGGGTGTGGCCCACAACCTCCGCCAGGGCCGCATCGAGGGCCGGCCAGGGATCGGCGGCCGCGCGCATCTCGGCCAGCAGCGCGTCGCGGCGGTCGGGAGGGATCTCCGGTCGGCTCACGGTCCGCTCCTCTCGATCGGTGGCGGGCGGGGCGCGAGGAGGCCGCCCGGGCGCACGCGCATCACGAAGATCAGCGCCGCGCCGATGACGATTTCGCGGAGCGCCGCCCCCTGGGCCCCACCAAGCGCCGGGATCGCGTCGGCGAGGAACCGGCTGCCCTCGAGCACCGCCATCACCAGGATCGCGCCCACGACGGCGCCATGGGTGCTGCCGGCGCCGCCCGCCGTGAGGGCGAGGAAGATGTAGATGGTGAGCAATGGGCGAAAGATGTCGGGCGCGATGTAGCTGGTGAAGTGGGCGTAGAGCGCACCGGCGAGGCCGAGAAGCCCGGCGCCGAGGGCGAAGGCCTCCACCTTCAGCCGCCGCACCTCCTTCCCGGCCACCGCCGCCGCCGTCTCGTCGTCCTTCAGCGCCCTGAGCGCCCGGCCATAGGGCGCGCGCCGCAGCCGCTCCGTCAGGCCCCAGGCGATCAGCACCGCGACCGCGGTGATCGCGGCGAAGAGCGCGTTGAAGGCGAAGGGCGTGAGCGTTCCGCGCCAGGGCCCCGGGATGCCGGAGATGCCGTCGGAACCGTTCGTCAGCCAGATCTCATTCGCCGCGACCAGCCGCACGCACTCCCCGAAGCCGAGCGTGACGATGGCCAGGTAGTCGCCCCTGAGGTTCAGCGTGAGGCGGGAGAGCAGCCCGCCCGCCAGCGCCGTCACCGCCACAGCGACGGCGACCCCCACCGGGATGGGCAGGCCGAGCGCCACCGTCGCCAGGGCCGAGCCGTAGGCGCCGAGGGCGAAGAACCCCGCGAGGCCCAGGTTGATCATCCCCGCCATGCCCCAGATCACGTTGAGGCCGAGGGCGAGCAGCGCGTAGAAGCCGGCGAAGGCGAGGGTGGCCAAGAGATAGCTCGCCATCAGAACGCCCTCTCGCCCAACAGCCCGCGGGGGCGGAAGATCAGCACGATGACGATGGCGAGGAAGCCCACTACCGACTTGTAGGCCGGTGCCAGGACGAGCAGCGACAGCTCCTCCCCCAGTCCCACGATCATCGCGCCGAGGACCGCGCCGGGGATGGAGCCGAGGCCCCCCACCACGGCCGCGGCGAAGATCGGCAGGATGAAGCGGAACCCGGTCAGTGGGTCGATGGAGGTGCCGAGTCCGAGCAGCATGCCGCCCGCTCCCGCCAGTCCCATACCGACGAACGCAGTAATGCGCCCGACCAGCACCGGGTCGATGCCCTTCAGTTCGGCCAGCGCCGGATTGTCCGCCACCGCCCGCATCGCCTTGCCGATCCGGGTGAAGCGGAGCGCGGCAAAGACCGCGGCCATGATGGCGACGGCCAGCAGGAAGTTCTCCACCTGCTGCGGCCCGATGCGGATGCCCCAGAACCGCCAGTCGCGCACCAGGGGCAGGTCGTAGCCGCGCAACTCGTTGCCGAAGCCGAAGCGGACCATGTTCTCCAGCACCACGGTGAGCGCGATGGAGGCGATGGCCGCCGTCAGCGCGCCGTAGGGGCGGAGGGGGCGAAGCGCGATCTCGTCCGACAGCACGCCGATCAGCCCCGCCACCAGGAACCCCGCCAGGATCGCCGGGGCCGCCGGCAGGCCCAGGGTGACGTTGGCGACGTAGCCCGCGAACGCGCCGATGGTGGCGTGGCTGGCTACCGAGAAGTTCGGGAAGCGCAGCACCGCATAGATCGCCGTCAGGCCGATCGCCGGGATCGCCAGCAACGCGCCCGTCACGAGCCCGTTGACGATCAACTGCGGGAGAAGATCCACCTAGCCCCCCGTCACCCGCTCACCAAACCACCGCATCGTCCCGGACCCGATCCGGGACCTCGACGCCGGTAAGGGCGCGGGCCGCGGGAGGTCCCGGACAATCGGAGCAAACTCCGATTTCCGGGACGGCGCTGTAAGATCGCCACCACTCCACGCCGTCCCGGACCTGATCCGGGACCTCGCCCCCAACAGAAGCGCACACGGCCGGAGCGGACGGGGGAGTGCCAGCCAACCGCACGGTCCCGGACTTGGTCCGGGACCTCGCCCCCGACAAAAGCGCACACGGCCGGAGCGGACGGCGGAGTGCCGACCAACCGCACCGTCCCGGGCTTGATCCGGGACCTCGCCCCCAGCACAGGCGCGCGCTCTGGAGGTCCCGGACACCCGGTGCGGGCACTGGGTTCCGGGACGGCGGGGCGACGCCACCGTTGCGCCTCAGACCCGCCTGTAGTCCTCGGCCGCGCCTCCCTGGATCTGCTTGAAGATGAACTGCGTGCCGGTGATGTCGCCAATCTCGTCGAAATCGCAGGGCCCGCTCGCGCCGGTATAGTCGATCCCATCCTCCAGCGCTGCGAGGCCGTCGACGGCGTTGTCCACCGCTGTGCCGCCCCCTTGGCTGATCGAGCGGAGGTTCTGGCGCACCATGTCACCCGTCCCGTCGCCGCCGGCGGCCATGGCGAGGATCGTGAGGTTGGCGTGGTCGTAGGTCTGGGCCGAGTAGGGATCGACCTCGTCCACGCCGAGGATCCCCTTCACCCGACCATAGGCGCTGCTATCCACTGCCGGCGCCCCCTCCCAGGTGTAGACGCCCTCCAGCACCTCTGCCGGCAGCGCCTCGATCACGCCGGGGTTCACGGCATAGGCCGGGCCGATGATCTTGCCCTCATACCCTGCCTGCCAGATGTCGCGGAGCAGCACGGTCGAATCCGCCGCATAGCCCCCCAGCATGATGAAATCGGGATTGTCGCGCAGGATCGCGTCGACCTCGGAGCGGTAGGTGGACTTGTCGGCCTCGTAGATCAGGCTCTCCATGCCGTAGCCCTCGCCGCCGGCGATCTCGGCCAGAATGTCGATCGAGGATTGGGCGAACGGCGTCTGCGGGCCGATCCAGGCCCATTGGCTCGAGCCCTCTTCCACCATGAAGCCGCCGGCCACCCGGATCTGCAGCTTGGAGTTCGGCTGGGTCCGGGCGATGAAGCCCTGGTGCGGCAGCTCGGTGATGGAGTCGGCACCCGAGACGCACATCAGCATCGTCTGGCTCTCCCAGCAGAGCGGCGCCACGGCGGTGGTGATGGAGGAGGCCCAGGTGCCGAGGATCGCCGCCACACCGTCGACGTCGATCAGCTTGCGGGCGGCGCGCACTGCGGCCTCCGGATTGGTCTGGGTGTCCTCGGAGACCAATGCGATCTCCCGCCCCATGACGCCGCCGGCCGCGTTCACCTCGTCGATCACGCCGGCGATGGCGTCGCGCATCGAGGGGCCGTAGGTGCCGCCGACGCCGGTGAGCGGCGTGAGCGAGCCGAGGGTGATCGGGCCGGCTTGGGCCCGCAGGATCGCGGGTGTGGCGAGCAGTGCGGCGCCGCCGGCCAGGGCGGCGCGGCGGGTCATCCTGAGGTGATCGGTCATGCGTCGGTCCTCTCTGCTTGGTCGTCTCGCTCGGTTGGAGGGCCGCCGAGGAAGGTCCGGCGGATATCGGGATCGGCGGCGAGCTCCGCCCCTGTCCCGGTTGTATGATTTCGCCCCGCCGCGAGGATAAAGGCGCGGTCGGCCAAGTCCAGCGCGTCGAGCGCGTTCTGCTCGACCAGCAGGATGGCGACGCCGCTCTCCGCGATCTCCCGGATCGTGGCGAAGAGTTGCCGCGCGGCCACGGGGGCAAGCCCGGCGGAGGGTTCGTCGAGGAGCAGGACCCGCGGCGCCACCATCATGGCGATGGCCATGGCGAGGATCTGGCGCTGGCCGCCGGAAAGCGCCCGCGCCGCCTCCCGCCGCTTCTCGGCCAGGATCGGGAAGCGGTCCATCAATGCAGCGACGCGGATAGGGGCCTCGGCTGGCGCGATATAGCCCCCCATCTCCAAGTTCTCGCGCACGGTCATGGAGGGGAAGACGTTCGCCTCCTGCGGCACATAGGCGACGCCGGCGCGGGCGATGGCGCGGGGGGCGAGGCCGGTGAGCGTGGTCTCGGCGACGCTCACCCGCCCCTCCCGCGCTGGCAGTTGGCCGGCGATGACCTTGAGGAGCGTGGATTTGCCGGCGCCGTTCGGGCCGAGGATAGCGACGATCTCGCCCGGCTTCGCATCGGCCGTCACGCCTTTCAGGATCGTGTCGGCGCGGCCATAGCCGGCGACGATGTTCTCCGCCACCAGCGCGCTCATGCAAGCCGGCCCAGATAGGCGTCCTGCACCGCGGCATCGGCCGTGACCTCGGCGAAGGAGCCTTCGGTCAGCTTCGCACCGTCGGCCATGACGATGACCGGATCGCAGAGCTCCGCCACCACGTCCATGTCGTGCTCGACGATGAGGAAAGTCAGCCCCTCGTCGCGCAGCGCCACGAGCTGCTCCGCGATCTCCCGCGCCAGCGTCGGGTTGACCCCCGCCACCGGCTCGTCGAGCAGGATCAGCTTCGGCGCGCCCATCAGCGCCCGGCCGATCTCCAGGAGCTTCTTCTGCCCGCCGGAGAGGTCGGAGGAGAGGTTGTCGAGGACGGCGCTGAGGTTGAGCCGTGCCGCCACCTCCTCCGCCCGCTTCACAAGCGCCCGCTCCCGATCGCGGCCGCTGCGGGTGAGCGCGGCCCACAGACCCTCGCCCGGCTGGTCGTGGCCGTGCAGGAGCAGCGTCTCCAGCACCGTGAGCGCGGGAAAGCCCCGGGCGATCTGGAAGGTGCGGATGAGGCCGCGTGCGCTGATCTCCTCCGGCCGCGCCTCGGTGATCTCGGTGCCTTGGAAGAGCACCCGCCCAGCCTCCGCCGGTACGACGCCCGAGACGCAGTTGAAGACCGTGGTCTTGCCCGCCCCGTTCGGCCCAATGAGGCCGGTGATGGTGCCGGGGCGGACGGTAAAGCTCGCGCCCTTCAGCGCGCGCACGCCATAGAAGCTCCGCTCGAGCCCCTCGACCGCCAGGATCGGCTCACCACCCATAAGCCCAAGCCTTGGCCATTCCGCCCGCCGGCGCAAGCACTTGCGAGGCCCCGACCCCTCGGGCAGGGTCGCGGGACAGCCCAGAGGAGGAGCGGCCATGCGCATCCGGTTCGAGAATTGCGACCTGTTCGACGGCCTGGCCGACGAGCCCATGCGCGGCGTCCACGTCCTGGTCGCCGACGGCAAGATCGCCGAGGTGTCGGAGACGGCCATCACCGCCGAGGCCGACCGGGTGGTGGACGCCACCGGCAAGACGCTGATGCCCGGCCTGATCGACGCCCATGTCCACATCACCGCCGCCACCCCGGCGCTCGCCTCGCTCGAAGGGATGCCGGCGAGCTATGTCAGCTATTGGACGGCGCAGAACCTCTCCCAAATGGTCGACCGGGGTTTTACCACCGTGCGCGACGTGGCCGGCGGCGATGCCGGGCATCGACGGGCGCAGGAGGAGGGATTGATCCGCTCCCCCCGCCTCTCCGTCTCCGGCAAGGCGCTCGGCCAGACCGGTGGGCACACGGACGGGCGGGGCACGAACCGTACCGATATCGGCGACATGCAGCGGCGGCTGACGCCTGCCCTCGGACGGATCGTCGACGGGGTGCCGGAGTGTCTCGCAGCGGCGCGGGACGAGCTGCGCCTCGGCGCCGACTTCATCAAGATCATGGCCAATGGTGGCGTCTCCACGCCGTCGGACCCCCTCGACTGGATCCAGTTCACGGCGGAGGAGATCCAGGCCATCGTCACCGTGGCGGAGATGAGCCGCACCTATGTCGCCGCCCACACCTACCACGCCGACGCCATCGAGCATGCGGCGGTGAACGGCGTTCGCACGCTGGAGCATTGCAACCTGATCGACGACCGGGTGGCGGGCATCCTGGCCGAACGGGGCGCCTATGCCGTGCCGACTCTGGTGATCTACGACTGCCTCGACCGCCATGCCGAGGCCATCGGCTGGGCCCCGCACCAGCGGGCAAAGAACGCGATGGTGCGGGCGAAGGGACTCGAATCCCTCGATATTCTGAAGCGCGCCGGCGTCAGGATGGGCTACGGCACCGACCTGCTCGGCTGGATGAACGAGGACCAGCTGACGGAGTTCTCGCTCCGCGCCCAGGTACTGCCGGTGGCCGACGTCTTGCGCTCCGCCACCTCGGTCAATGCCGAGATCATCCGGCGGGACGATCTCGGCGTCGTCGCGCCGGGCAAGACGGCCGATCTGGTGCTGCTCGACGGCGACCCGTTTGCCGATCTCTCCGTCCTCTCGGGCCAGGGCGAGCGGGTCGAGATGGTCGTGCAAGAGGGCCGCGTGACCAAGGGATAGGCGGGCCTCCGCCACCACGTCCTCCCGGCCCGTGGGATGTGACCTGGCCTCGCCCTCAAGGCCCCGCAAACGTGCTATTGTAAATCCAACGTTTTCGCGCCCGGGTAGACGGGCGCCCTGAGACATGCATTTTCTGAGCAAAGCTAGAGAGGGCGCGGAATGCGAGTTCTGTGCATCCATCCAGGCGGGCTGCTTTACACCAAGATCTTCCTCCGGCTGGAGCCCCTGGGGCTCGAGGTCGTGGCCGGGGCCCTGCGGAGCGCCGGCCATGTCGTCGACCTGACCGACCTGCAGGCGGAGAGCCGGACGACGCTGCTGCGCCGCGCCGACGCGCTCGAGCCCCAGATGATCTGCATCGCCTGCAACTACCTCGCCAACGTGCCGGAGGTGGTGGATCTGGCGAAGGACCTGAAAGCGCGCTTTCCACGGGCCGTGGTGCTGGTGGGCGGGCACTCCGTCTCCTTCATCGCGGACCAGATCCTCGACCATGCCGAGGGCGCCATCGACTGCGTGCTGCGGGGCGAAGGCGAGGCGACGATCTGCCAGGTGGCCGAGATCGTCGCCGCCGGCGATTTCGACGCGCTGCCCGAGGTGCCCGGCATGGTGACGGCCGGGGGCAAGGGGCCCCGCCCGATCTTCATCGAGAACCTCGATGACAGCGTGCCGGCGCGGGACCTGCTGCGCCACCGCCGGCGTTACTTCATCGGGATGCTGGACCCCGCGGCCTCCGTCGAGTTTTCCCGCGGCTGCCCCTGGGATTGCAGCTTTTGCTCGGCCTGGACGTTCTACGGCCGCTCCTACCGCGTCGTCTCGCCGGAGCGGGCGGTCGACGAATTGAAAGCGGTGCGCCAGGCGGGCGTCTTCCTGGTCGATGACGTCGCCTTCATCCAGGGCAAGCAAGGCATGGCGATCGGGGAGGCGGTGGCCTCCGCCGGCATCCGCAAGCAGTACTACATGGAGACGCGGGCCGACGTGCTGCTGAGGAACAAGGAGGTCTTCCGGCTCTGGCGCAAGCTCGGCCTCGAATACTTGTTCCTCGGGATCGAGGCCATTGACGCCGACGGCCTCGACACCTTCCGCAAACGCTCCTCGGTCGAGATGAACGACGAGGCGCTGGCCTTCGCCCGCTCCCTCGGCCTGCAGGTGGCGGTCAACCTGATCGCCGATCCGGACTGGGATCGGGAGCGCTTCCGGGTGATCCGGCAGTGGGCCCTGGAGGTGCCGGAGATCGTCAACATCTCCATCAACACGCCTTATCCGGGAACTGAGAGCTGGCAGACCAACGACCGCGCGCTCTCGACCCGAGACTATCGCCTGTTCGACATCCAGCACGCAGTGATGCCGACGAAGCTGCCGCTGGCGGAGTTCTACGCCGAGATGATCGAGACGCAGAAGGTCATGGCGATGAAGCATCTCGGCTGGTCGACCGCCTGGCGGCTGTCGGGCGTGCTGGCCGGACGGCTGGCCCGCGGCCAGACGAATTTCCTGCGGATGCTCTTCAAGTTCAACAGCGTCTACAGCGTGGAGAAGCTGTTGGCCGACCATGCGGGGCCGGTGCGCTATGAGCTGCCCCTGCCGCCCGAGGAGAAGAAGACGAACCCGAAGAACCTCTACATCCATGCCCCCGGCGGGCGTCGTGGCCGGGCGCTCGACAAGGCCGATCAGGAGTTCGTCGCGGCCAGCCGGTAAGTAGGAGATTGCTCCGTCGCCACCTCCGGCACCCCGGTGCGCCAGCACCGGATCGCGCCCGACCCGCCCCCCAGGGCGGGCGCGATGCGCCCACCCTCGGGTCCGGCGCGATCCTCACCTCTTGAACGCGCTGGTCAGACTCGCCCGGAGCTAACAGTCGATCGCAGCGACCGGGAGCGCTCAACGATCCGCGACAAGCCCATCCAGAATACGGCGAAAGGCGCGCATGCCCGGATCGTCCAGGCCTTGGCTGCGCTCGCCGAACATGCGGGCCCGGCCGAGGCGGTTCGGGCGGTCGCGAAAAGCCTCGAGCGCCTGGTCGGTCGCCTGATCGACGGCGGAGAGGATCGCCCCAGGCTCGGCCTTCCCGCTCGCCGCCTCCGCCGCCGCGTCGAGAACGTCCAGCACGCTCTTGTCGCCGAGCGCCCCCTTGCCCCGCGCCATCATCGCGTCGCGGGCCGCGGAGAGGAGCGCGCCCACCTCGTCCCAACCCGCCTCCTCCCGCCCCTTCGTCGCCTTCGCCGCCGCCATGAACCCCGTCGCCACCAGCGTCCCGAAGGACGACGACGAGGCCCGCTGAAACGCCTTGGCGAGCGCTAGGAACGCCTGGCCCAGATCCGCCGGCAATTCCGCCGCCGCAGCCTCCGCCCAACCTTTCGAGACGGTGATGCCCAAGTCCCCGTCGCCAAGCTGGCCGTCGAGCGCGTTCAGCTCGTCGGCCGACGCCGCCGCCACCGGCGCGATCCGGGCAGCGGCGGCCGCGAGGTCGGCTGCGGTGAAGCCGCTCATCCCACGCGCCAAAAGGCGCAGTCGCAGGGGGCCTTCAGCAACGCCTCGAGCTCCGCATCGAGGTGGCAGAGCGTGATGGTCGCCCCCGTCATCTCCATCGACGTGGCGTAGCGCCCGACGAGCGGCATTACGATCTCCGCCCCCGCTGCCTCCAACCGGGTCTTGGCGCGGGCATACATGATGTAGAGCTCCTCGGCCGGCGTGGCGCCGAGGGAGTTCACCATGATGGAGACGCGCCCCGCCGGCGCCTTATCGGCCATCAGCCGCTCCATCATCTCGTCGACGATCGCATCGGCCGGCTTCAGCTGATCGCGCCAGATGCCGGGCTCGCCGTGCATGCCCATGCCCATCTCCATCTCGCTCTCGCCGATCTCGAAGGTCGGCTTGCCGGCCTGGGGCACGGTGCAGGGGGTGAGCGCCATGCCGATGGAGCGGCAGGCATCGGCGGTCTTTTGGGCGATGCGGGTGACCTCGGCGAGATCCGCCTTCTCCTCCGCCTTGGCGCCGGCGATCTTGTAGGCGTAGACCAGGCCCCCGGTGCCGCGGCGCTTCTCCGCCTCCTCCGGCGGGGCGGAGACCACATCGTCGGCCAAGAGCACAGTGGTGGAGGCGATGTCGTCCTCCATCTCCACCATCTCGCCGGCCATGTCGAAGTTCATCACGTCGCCGCCGTAATTGCCGTAGAGCCGCAGGATCCCGGCGCCACCATGTGCCGCGCGCATCGCCCCCGCCATCTCCTCGGCCGAGGGGGAGGCGAAGACGTCGCCGATGGCGCAGGCGTCGAGCAGCCCGGTGCCGACATAGCCGGTGAAGACCGGCAGATGGCCGGAGCCGCCACCGGTCACGATGCCGACCTTGCCCGCCGTCGCGCCACCGGCCCGGGCGATCACCCGCCGCTCCGGCTGCACATAGTATTCGGGGTGTGCGGCGGTCAGGCCCACGAGCATCTCATCCACGTAGGACGCGGGGTCGTTCAGGATCTTTTTCATGGGGCAGCTCCGGGTGCTTGGATCAGAACGGCTCCAGCCCATCGGCCAGGCTGGCAAAGACCGGATGGTCCGGCAGGAAAGTCCGCGGCTCGACCTCCACCGTGCCGCGCCAGCCATGGCCGCGATCCACGGTCAGCATCGGCGCGCCGCGAAAGCCGCCGCGCAGGATCGTGGCGCGGAGGAAGGTCATGAAGGGCACGCGCCTCTCCCAGTGATGCACGACCGGATCGGCGCGGGGATTTGGCAGGATCACGTGGTACGGGTCACCGCCCGAGACGTTGGCCTTGATGCAGAAGTCGGGCGCAAACTCGATGAGCTGGCCCTGCCCGCCTTCGTGGAGCAGTTGGATGCCGGGATCTTCCTCAGTGCCGGCAAGTCTGCCGAAAAGCTCGAGATCGAAGCAGAACGGGTCCCAATCGCCGAGATTGGCGACGACCGGATCAACGCCCTCGCGCGCGCCGAACGTCGAGAACTTCTGGCGGAAATCGACGTTGCCGATACGCTCGCTGAACCACTGGAGCGCCTCGGGAAACCGGCCGTGCCTGGCCCGCGCCGAAGCAATCGCCAACTTCGTCGCGTCGCTGGCGGGGGAGATCGTCGGCGTCGGAGGTATTGGGGCTGACGGCTCGCCGGCCGCCAAAGCGTGCTGCCGTCGCTCGAATTCCTGCATAAAGTCGGACATCTCGCCCAACCGTGCCTCGGCAGCTGCGCGGTCCTCGGCTGACAAGGCCCCGAGGCGCGCCGCCATTTCCTCTTCGATCTTCCGGATGGCGTCGGGATCGAACAGCTCCGAAATTGCCTCCCGAGGCGTCGGCTCCTCGCACTCGAAGCGGTAGCCGATGTCGCGCAGCCGGGCCTCGATCCGGCGGAGATTTCGGACGATGCGGCCGAAGACCTCGTCGAGCAACTCGTCTCGCTCATCCTCGGAGACCGGGGGCACCGGGGTGAACCCCAACTCCGGTCCGTAGGCGGCTTCGTCGAGCCGGTGCACCAAAGCACCCCAGGCTGTTTCATGCTCGCCTGCGCGGTATCGGGAGAGGAGTGAGGCCATCGTCAGTCGGCGCCAAGGACCGCGCCCCCGGGGTCGGTCCCCGGGGGCGCGGGCGCCGCCGTGTCAGATCTTGTAGCCGAGGGCGCGGGCGCCATCGACGAAGTTCTTGTACTGCGCCTTCTGGCTGTCGAGGCCGAGGCGTTGGGAGATCTGCACCCACTCCTCCGCCGCCTCGTCCAGCGCCTGCTGCGACGTGAGCTCGCCCGAGATCGCCTTGGAGATGTTGCGGCCGAGCGCATCGGCATATTCCGGCGCCCCCTCCCAGAAGAACTGCGGATAGCCGACCTCGACGTTGGCAAGCCCCGCGTCCAGGTGGTTCCGCGCCCGCCCGAAGGTCTGAAAGATCCCGTCGTTCGTCGGGTAGATGTCGTTCGTGCCGCGCTGGGGATTGGGCTCGATATACATCTGGGCCGCCGCGTCGGTGTAGTGCGACGCGCCGAACGGGTCGGAGCCGCAATAGGGGTCGGCGACGATCCGGTCGGAATAATCCGGATGCGACATCCGGTAGATGAAGTAGAAGGCCGCGTCCTTCACGTCCTGGGGCAGGTTGGCCGGGATCGAGGCGGTGCGGCACCAGAGGCTGATGGCGCGGTGCACGACCTCTCCGTCATCATGGCGCCAACCGGGGACGATGGCGGCGCCCTGATCCTCGGCCTTCTCGACGCCCTGCTGCTGCACGGTGAACTCGGCGAGGTCGATCCACCAGACCGACATGACGTCGGAGCCCGACTGCCAGCGCTGGATGGTGGTGCCGATGTCCATCGCCTCGGCCCCCGGCGGGCCGAACTTGATGATCTCGCGGTACATGTCGAGGGACTCGGCCGCTTTGCCCTGGTTGATCACCGGGTTCATGTTCTCGTCGAAGTAGTTCACGCCGGCCGAGGCCGCGATGTCCATCCAGAAGCCCCATCCGAAGTTCGGCGGGTTCACGACCATCGAGGTGCCGTAGATGCCTTGGGAGGAGAGCTCCTCCGTCATGAACTGGGTGACCTTGAGGAAGTCGTCCCAGGTCGTCGGCACCTCGAGGTTCTGCTGGAAGCGGCTGGAGAACTTGTTCTGCAGCTCGGCGTTCTCGAAGAACGATTTGCGGTAGTGCAGGATGTGGATGTCGCCGTCGAGCATCACGCCATATGTGTTGCCAGACCACTTGGTGTAGAACTCGCGATAGGCCGGCATCACCCAGTCGAGGTAGTCCTGACTGCCGGCATATTGCTCGAAATAGGCATCGAGCGGCTCGAGCTGCCCGGTCTCGGCGAAGGCCCCGAAGAAGAGCGAGGGGTACTGCACGAAGTCGAAGCGCGGTTGGCGGGAGAGGAGCTGCGGCAGGATCTTGGCCACCGCATCGCCACCGTCGTAGTTCTCCCGCCCCGCAATGCCGACGCCCGCCTCCTGCATCATCAGGTCAGAGAGCCAGAGCGGCGCGTGCAGCCAGTTCGAGTCCTGGAAGTAGGTGAGCTCCTTGCCGCCGAAATTCGGCGTCTCCTGGCCCCAGGCGAGCCGGCCGGGCATCCCCATGCCGGCCGCGGCCCCTGCGCCGAGCGCCACGTTCTTCATGAATTTCCGCCGTGTCCACGCGCTGAAGACACCCATGATCAGTCCTCCCTATGGTCAGTGTCGGGCCGGCTTCGCGCCGGTTCTGGTTGGCGCGGTCCTCAGGCGACCAGCGCTTGCGTCTCTTTGTCGAACACCATCACATCGCCGAGCGCGACGTCGAAGCGCACCGCCTCGCCCGCCTCGGCCCGGGTGGCCGGGGGGACGAGGGCCTGGAAGGTCACGCCGCCGTTCTTCAGCGTCAGGATGGAGCGTTCGCCGAGATATTCGTTGATCGCCACCTCACCGCCGATCGGGCTGCCGGCGTCGGTCAGGTGCAGGTTTTGCGGGCGGACGCCGACAATGAACGCCTCGCCGCCATGGCGCGCCACCGCCTCCGCCCGCTCGGGCGAGAGGGGGAAGGCCAGATCGCCGTCGGTGGCGTGCATGGTCGTGGCACCGTTCGCCGCGTCCCGGCGCACCTCGATGAAGTTGGTGGGCGGCTCGCCGATGAAGTCGGCGACGAAGACGTTGGCCGGTCGGTCGTAGAGCTCGTTGCGCGTACCCACCTGCTGCAGGCGGGCGTTCGACATCACCGCCACCCGGTCGGCGAGCGCCAGGGCCTCCACCTGGTCATGGGTGACGTAGACCATGGTGCGGCCGAGCTCGCGGTGCAGGCGTTTCAGGTCGAACAGCATCTGGAACTTCAGATGCGCGTCCAGGTGGCTCATCACCTCGTCGAGGATGAAGACGGAGGGATCGCGGATCAGCGCCCGGCCGAGGCTCACCCGTTGTTGCTGCCCGCCGGAGAGCGCCGGCGGCTTCTCCCCCAGGATGTCGGTGATGCGGAGCAGCTCGGCCACCCGGCGGGCGCGGCTGCGCCGTTCGGCATCGGCGACGCCCCGCACCTCGAGCGGGAAGGCCAGGTTCTCCTCCACCGTGAAGTTGGGGTAGAGCGCATAGGTCTCGAAGGCCATCGCCACGTTGCGCTCCTGCGGCTCGAGATCGTTCACCCGGGTGGCGCCGAAGTGGATGTCGCCCGAACTGATGCCCTCAAGCCCCACGATCATGCGCAGCGTCGAGGTCTTGCCGCAGCCCGACGGGCCGAGCAGCGCCACGAACTCCCCATCCCGGATCTGCAGGTCCAGATCCTGCACCGCATGCACGGCGGCCCGGCCGGCGCCGTAGATCTTGTTCACGCGGGTGAGGGTGACGTCGGCCATGGTCAGAGCATCAGGTTCCGCCCGGTCTCGGGATCAAAGAGGTGGATCGCCTCGACCGCGAGGCCGAGGGTGACGGGATCGGCATGGTCGAAGACCCGCTCCGGCCGCGTGAGCGCAGTGAGCTTCTGCCCGCCGACATCGGCGATCATCACGCCGGTGGAGCCGAGCGCCTCGAACAGATCGACCCGGCCCTCGATCGGCGTGCCCTCCGGCAATTCATCAGCCGGGCGGAGGTGCTGGGGGCGAAGGCCGACGGTCACGCGCCGGTCGCCCCGCCCGTTCAGCTTGGCCCGCTGCGCCTCGGTCAGCGTGAGCGTCAGCCCTCCGGCCCGGGCGATCAGGCACCCCGCCTCCTCCGCCAACTCAGCGCGGATCACGTTGATCGTCGGCTGGCCGAGATGTTCTGCCACGAAGAGCGTCGCGGGCTGCTCGAAGAGCTCCCGCGGCCCGGCCACATGGGTGAGGCGCCCACCGTTCCCCATCACCCCGATCCGGTCGCCAAGGCTCAGCGCCTCCGCGTAGTCGTGGGTGACGTAAAGCGTCGCCACCCGGCGCAGATCCTCGAGCTGATGGAACTGAGAGCGCAGTTCGTGCCGGATCTTGGCATCCAGATGGCTGATCGGCTCGTCGAGCAGAAAGACCTCCGGATCGGCCACCAGGGTGCGACCCAGCGCCGTGCGCTGCTTTTGCCCGCCGGAGATCTGGCCGGGCTTGCGCTCCAGAAGATGGTCGATGCGGAGGAGCTTGGTGACGTCCGCCACCCGCCGCGCGATCGCCGCCCGGGGCACCCGCTGGGCCTTGAGCGGGGAGGCGATGTTCTGCGCGACGGTCATGTGGGGGTAGAGCGCATAGCTCTCGAACGTCATGGCGACCCGGCGCTGATAGGGCGGCAGGCGCGTCACGTCCCGCCCGCCCACGCGGATCGTGCCCTGGTCGGGTGTCTCGAGCCCCGCGATCAGCCGCAGCAGCGATGTCTTGCCGATGCCGGAGGGGCCGACGATGACGAAGAACTCGCCCTCCTCCACCTCCAGGCTCAGATCGTCGATGACGGGAAAATCCCAGCCCTTGCAAAGCCCCTCGACCACGAGCCGCCCCATCAGTGGGTCCCTTTCCAGGCCGGACGCTCACTCATCGCCGAGCCTCCGCAAGTTCGCCCTGTCGCGCGCAAAATCGATCAGCGTCTCGATCCGGGTCAACCGGGTGCCGTGGTCGTTGGTCGTGCGCTGAAGATCCTTCACCTCGCCCTCTAACGCCCCGAGCCGGTGGTCGATGAGGGCGAGCCGCTTGAAGCCCTCTCCGAGATCGCCGATCCAGCTCACTCGCGCGCTCTCTGTACCGGTGCAGCGAGGCCTGCAAAGTCATCGGGCCAGGCGAAGGGCGCCGCCTCGAACTCGGCGATGGCCTGGGCCCGGACCTCAGCCTCGCTCGGCGCGCTCGCCTTGATCTCGGCAAGCTCGGCGAGGGTCGCGTCGAGGCGCCGCTCGATCCGATCCACGGTGGCGACGAATTCCGCCGCCAGGACCCTCACCTCCTCGAGGTCCACGTCCGGGTCGTAGAAATCCACCGCCCGGCGCACCATCTCGCCGGTGCTGACGCCTGCTGCCTTGGCGCGGGCCTCGAAGGCCGCGCGCTCCTCCGGCGAGACGAGGACGCTGATCCGCTCACTCCGCATGGACGGCTCCGACATGTGCATGTGTATGCACATATGTAGCATCGGCCGGGGCCTGCCGCAACGCGCTCATCCCTTCACCACGCCGAGGGACAGACCGCGGACCATGTAGCGCCGCAACAGGATGAAGAGCGCCACCGGCGGCACCATGGCGATGAGCGAGAACGCCATCTGCAGGTTCCAAAGCGTCTGGGACCCATGGGTGAAGGTGGGGATGACGATCGTGTAGGTCCGCACGTCGGTGCCGACGAACAGGTTGGCGAACAGATATTCGTTCCAGGCGAAGATCCAGCAGAGCATGGCGACGGAGATCATGCCCGGCAGCACCAGGGGCAGCGTCACCCGGAAAAAGGCCTTGAGCGGCGTCCAGCCGTCGAGATAGGCCGCCTCCTCCAACTCCCGCGGGGCATCGCGGAAGAACACCATCATCAGCCAGGTGGCCAGCGGCAGGTTGAAGACCAGGTAGAGGATGACGAGGGACCAGATCGAGTCCGTTCCCCAGGGCGTGCTGTCGAACAGAAAGAACATCGGCACCAGGATCGCCACCGGCGGAAACATCCGGTTGGAGAGGATCCAGAAGGCCAGATCCTCACCCCCCGCCTGCTTCGGGAACCGCGCGAAGGCGTAGCCGGCGAGGGTGCCGAGGAAGAGCGCCAAGAGCGTGTTCGTGGTGGCGATGACGAAGCTGTCGACCAGCGCGTCGAAGTTCGTCTCCTCAGCGAAGACCGCCCTAAAGTTACCCCACGCGAACTCCTGCGGCCAGAAGGTGGGCACCGTCAGATTGGTCTCCGCCGTGGTCTTCAGCGCGGTGATCGCCATGAAATAGAGCGGGAACAGCGTGAAGATCAGCCAGAGCGCGAGGAACGCGAGGAAGAGGTAGCGGACGTAGCGCCAGCGATCGACAGCCAGCGCCTCCCCCGGCAGGGTCTCACTCACCACCGCCATATCAGGCGATCCCCTGGGTCTTCATGACCCGCTTCATGTACTGCAGGAAGAGGAGGATGATGACGGCCGAGATCGCGAAGATGATGATGGCGTAGGCCGCCGCCTCCCCGATCGCGAACTCTCGGATGCCGCGCTGGAAGGCGATGTAGGTGGGCAGCTCCGAGGATTGCGCCGGCCCGCCGGAGGTCATGACGTAGACCAGATCGACGAACTTGAAGGCGTCGGTGAAGCGCAGGATGAAGGCGATGGCGATCACCTCCTTCAGCATCGGCAGGGTGATGCGCCGGATCACCTTGCCCTGGCTCGCCCCGTCGACCCGCGCCGCCTCATAGACCGCGGGCGGCAGCGAGACCCGGCCGGAATAGACGATCAAGAGCGGTAAAGCGGTCCAGTTCCAGACATCGGCGATGATGATGGACCAGAGCGAGATGCCGGCATTGAACCACTCGATATGGGCCGAGATCAGGCCGAGATCGAGCAATGCCTGGTTGATCGCGCCATTGGACGGCGTGAGTAGAAACCGCCAGAGCGTGCCGACGATGGAGGGCGGCAGCATCATCGGCAGCACCAGGATGATCAGAATGACCGTCCGCCACAGGTTCGACTTCACGAACTCATAAAGCGTCAGCGCCAGCACGGTGCCGAGCATCACCTGCAGCACTGCGCCGAAGGTCAGATACTGCGCCAGATGCACCAGGCTGTCCTGAAAGCGCTCGGAATTCACCACCGTGGCGTAGTTCTGAAAGCCCACGTACTGGTGGTTCTGCATGAAGAGGCCGGTGATGTTCGTGTCGCGAAGCGAGTGGTAGAACATCCAGATCGTCGGGTAGATGACGATGGCAAAGAGCACCAGCACCGGCAGCCCCACGAGCGCGATCGGCACCCAGCGGGCCACGATCAACGGCCGCGCCCGCCGCCGCCGCCCCGCGAACCACTCCGGATAGGTCGCCGGATCACCCCGCACGATCTCCGGCCGGTCGCTCACGCGGCGCCCGCCGTCCAGCGCCGCACGATCATCGGACGTGGTTGGTCCACGCCAGCCTCCCCAACTCGCCTTTTGCCCAGAGGATGGCAGGATCGGCGGCCATATCAACGCTTTTCCGCCAACGACGTGCCGCGCCGTATGACCGGGCGTCGCGCCTGCGAGGGGGACGGCTGGGCAGACTAGGCGGCGGCCGCTGCGCCTTTCGCTTGCACTCCGCGGCCGAGGTGGCCATTCGGGGCCGGAGGGCTCGGCCGGGCGGTCGAGGGTGGAGGATGAGTGATGGCGCGGCTTCCCGATCCGGCGTTTTGGAGATCGAAGCGGGTCCTGCTGACTGGCCATACCGGGTTCAAGGGCTCCTGGGCAGCGCTGTGGCTAAGGCGCATGGGCGCGGACGTCACGGGCATCGGCCTGGCGCCGGAGAGTGAGGCGAACCATTTCGCCCTCGCCGATGCGGCCGACGGCGTGGACAGTCGGATCGCCGATCTGCGCGACCGTGACGAAGTCGCGGCCATCGTCGCCGCGGCGCGGCCCGATCTGGTGCTGCACATGGCGGCGCAGCCGCTCGTCCGGCGCTCGATCCGGGATCCGCACACCACCTGGTCGACCAATGTCGGCGGCACGGCAAGCCTGCTCGACGCACTCCTCGCCCAGGAATGCCGGGCGCCGGTGCTGGTCGTGACCTCGGACAAGGTCTATGCGAACGACGGATCGGGCCGCGCCTTTGCCGAGGATGACCGGCTGGGCGACAAGGACCCCTACTCCGCCTCCAAGGCAGCCTGCGAGCTGCTGGTGCGGTCCTATCGGGCGACCTATTTCGGCCCCGCCTCCATCCCCATCGCCACGGCGCGCGCCGGCAACGTGATCGGCGGCGGCGATTTCTCCGAGGACCGGATCGTGCCGGACATCGTCCGCGCCGCCCTGGCCGGCAAGGACGTGGTGCTACGCCATCCGGAGGCGACGCGGCCCTGGCAGCACGTGCTCGACTGCCTGGCGGGATACCTCGTGTATCTCGAGACCCTGGCCCTCGATCCGGCCGCGCCGCCAACGCTCAACCTGGGCCCCGATCCGGAGCGGGAGATCACCGTGGCCCAGGCGACCGAGACGGTGGCCTCCCTCCTCGACCGCGGCACGGGCTGGGTACATGAGCCGGTGCCGGGCTCGATCGAGGCCAAGTCGTTGGGCCTCGACTCGACCCTGGCGCGCCGGGTGCTCGACTGGGCCGATCGCCTGCCGGGGCAGGACGCGCTCGACTGGACGGCCGAGTGGTACGCCGCCTGGCTCGCCGGCGAGGCGCTCCCCGAGGTCAGCCGCCGACAGATCGACCGGTATCTGGAGCTGTAGCTGCGTGCCCGGCGCAATCGTCACCGGTGCCCAGCGCGGCGGCTGACTGGGTCTTGCCCGCGCCACGGCCGCGCTGGACAGCGAGGCGGCGGCAGGGGACAGTCGCGGGCCAACGTTTGGGAGGTTGCAATGGCCCCTCTGGACACGCCCCCGGGCTATACCGCGCAGAGCGTCGAGAGCCTGTCGGGCCTGCTGGCCGACGTGCCCGCCGTGCGCGACCGCCTCGGCGGTGCGCCCGGGGACTGGCGGGTGGAGGAGGTGGGCGACGGCAACCTCAACCTGGTCTTCAAGGTGCGCGGGCCGTCCGGTGGCCTCGCGGTCAAGCAGGCGCTGCCTTACGTGCGGCTGGTGGGGGAAAGCTGGCCCCTGCCCCTTTCCCGCGCGCATTACGAGCATCTGGCGCTGACGCATCAGGCCCGCCACGCCCCCGGCCTGGTGCCGGAGATCGTGCACTACGACGCCGAGATGGCCTTGGTGGCGATGGAGTTGCTCGAGCCCCACATCATCATGCGCCAGGGCATGATCGCTGGCACCGTCTATCCGGGCTTCGCCGAGGCGATCGCCCGCTTCGCGGCGGCCACCCATTTCCAGACCTCAGACCTGGCGCTTTCCGCGGCGGAGAAGAAGGCGCTGATCGCCGACTTCGCCGGCAACACCGCGCTCTGCAAGATCACCGAGGACCTGATCTTCACCGAGCCCTACATGCTGGCGGAGAACAACCGCTGGACCGAGCCCTATCTCGACGGCCATGCCGCCGCGCTGCGGGCCGATGCGGAGCTCAAGGTCGCGATCAGCCGGCTGAAGCTCAAGTTCCTCTCCTCGGCCGAGGCGCTGATCCATGGCGATCTGCACACCGGCTCCGTCATGGTGACGGAGGAGGAGACGCGGGTGATCGACCCGGAATTCGCCTTCGTCGGACCCATGGGCTTCGACACCGGGGCGGTCATCGCCAACCTCCTCCTCAACTATTTCTCCCAGATCGGGCATGAGGCGGCGCCGGGCGGCCGCGATGCCTACCGCGCCTGGGTGCTGGAGACGGTGCGGGAGTTCTGGGCCGGCTACCGCGCCAAGTTCCTGGCGGCCTGGCGTGGGGCGCCGACGGGCGATGCCTATCCGGCGATGCTCTTCACGGAGGAGATGGGCGCCGTGGCCTTGGAGCGGGCGCGGGAGGTCTATCTCGACCGGCTGTTTGCCGACACGCTCGGCTTTGCCGGCGCCAAGATGATCCGGCGGATCGTCGGCCTCGCCCACAACATCGACTTGGAGTGGATCGAGGATCCCAAGGTCCGCGCAACGGCGGAGGCCCGGGCCCTCGGCCTTGCCCGCAGCCTGATCCTCGGTGCGGACACCTACCGGTCCATCGAGGCTGTCACGGACGCAGCACAGCGCTGGAACAGCCTCACCCCCGCGCTAAGCGGCGCCTAGCTCGGCGAGATTTTCCCTGAGGCAGAGGACCGCCGGGCGATCCGATCAATGCCGCGGACGGGAGAGGCGAATCGGGCCGGTTGCGGAGAGCGCATCCACCGGCTGTCCCGCCTGGGTTGCAGCGAGAAACCCGTCCCGCTGCAGCCGGCTGGCCACCCGCCGCACGTCCTGCATCAGCGGACGCCAGTCGTCGGCGACCCGGCGCGCAGCCTCCGACGGGCAGAACGTCGCCTCGCGCTGCTTGGCCAAATCGAGCAGCGTGGCCCGGATCACGTCATCGCTGGTGGAGAGGCTGGTGTTCAACATGGCGTGACTATAGCGTGATTCGCGGCGGCTGTTGCTGAAATGTCGTCCTGAGTCGCCATCAATCTCAGGTTGCAGGCTCAATCCCGCCGATCGCGGTATCCTGGCACCCCGCCCAGTCCCTCTGCCGACCAGATCGCCCGGGCGATGGCGCGGGCGACCACGGTGGACGCGACGGCGCCGAGGGCAATCAGCATGGGGGCAGAGACCTCCTCCCCCTCCCCGGTCGAGAGGGCGAAGACCAGGTCGCCGTCAAACGGCGTGTGCACGGGATAAAGCGCCCGGGCAAAGCCGTCCTGCGCCATCACGGCAAGGCGCCGGGCCTGGCGTTGGGAGAGCGGCGCGTCGGTGGCGAGCGCGGCAATCGTAGTGTTCTCCCCCGCCCTTGCCGCGTCCTTGACCGGGATGTCGGTCGCCACCGGGTAATGCGCGGGCGGGCCGAGGCCGCCGAACTCGGCGTCGATCTCGAAGGCACCGGCCCAAAAACGGTCGGTGCCGGGGATGACGGCCGAACCGATGGCGTTCACCGCCACCGCTGCCCCGATGGTGTAGCCGCCGGCGCTCAGCACGGCGGACGCGGTGCCGAAGCCGCCCTTCAGATCGGCGGTGGTCGCGCCGTAGCCCGCGCCGACATTGCCGAGGGCCACGTCCTGGCCCGCACGCTCCACCGCCTCCCACCCCAAACGGTGATAGGGCGAGCCGGCGGCGTGGGAGGGATCGGCGATAAACGGCAGATCGAAGATGATCGCCGCCGGCACGATCGGCACGCGCGCGCCCCGGATCTGCAGGCCCCGGCCCACGCTCCGCAGCCAATCGCCCACGCCGCCCGCGGCATCGAGGCCGAGGACCGAGCCCCCCGACAGCACCACGGCATCGACCCGGTCGATCAGCACGTCACTGCTGAGGAGCGCCGTCTCCCGCGTGCCGGGCGCACCGCCGCGCAACTCCGCGGCGGCGATGGCCGGGGTCTCCGCCAGGACGACCGTCGTGCCGGTGCCCCAGTCCGGCGCCTCGGCATGGCCAAGCCGGATGCCCGGCACGTCGGTGATGGCGTTCCGGGGCCCGGGCCGCAGCTCCACCCTCAGTAACCCCGCGCCGGGTCGAAGAGGTGGAGGAACGGCAGGCCCGCCTCGCCGCGGCGGATATTCTCGGCGATCGCCCGGGCGCTGGTCTCGGGCCGGGTCTCCGACGCGATATGGGGCGTCACGGTGACCTTCGGGTGCGGCCAGAACGGATGGTCGGCCGGCAATGGTTCCTGGCGGAAGACATCGAGGGTGGCGTGGGCGAGATGGCCGCGGTCGAGCGCCGCGAGCAGTGCGGCATCGTCGATCAGGGTGCCGCGCCCCGGGTTGAGCAGCACCGCACCCGGGCGCATCATCGCCAGGCGCTCGGCATTGAGCAGGTTCTCCGTCTCCGCCGTCGCGGGCAGGAGGAGGACGACGATGTCGGCCGCCCCCAGCACCTCCGGCAAGGTCTCGAGCCCTGCCCGGCAGGCCATGCCGTCCACCGTCTTCGGCGTGCGGCTCCACCCCGTCACCCGAAAGCCGATTTGGGCGAGCATCGTCGCGCACGCCCCGCCGAGAGCGCCGATGCCGAGGATCGCGACCCCCCGCTCTTCCGCCAAGGGCGGGGCGATCTGGGGCCATTCCGGCTGTCGCCGGGTGATATGCGCGTCGAGGTCGAGATGGTGGCGCATGACGTGGCCCGTCACCCACTCCACCATGCCGGCCGTCATGCCGGGATCGACCATGCGGGTGAGCGGCGCGGTCAGCGTCTTGTTCGCCCGGATCCGCTCCACCCCGGCCCAAAGGCTGAGCACCGCTTTCAGCCGGGTGAAGGGCGCGAAGTCGTCGATGTCGCCGGTGGGCGCGTAGATCAGGTAGTCGACTTCGCCCGGATCGACACCGTTCTCCTGCAGATCTACCGTGAGCCCCGCCTCGTCAAAGGCAGTGCGGAGGTGCGGCGCGAACTCCGCCCACTTCGTCGGATCGCCGCGGTAGAGCGCCAGCGGCATCAGCGCGGCCGGTGGATATGGGCGCTTTGCACCAGGCCGAAGGCGCCGAGCAGCACCAGCATGGCCGAGCCGCCGAAGGAGACCAGCGGCAGCGGCACGCCGACCACCGGCGCGAGGCCCATGACCATCGACATGTTGACCGCGAAGTAGAAGAAGAAGGTCACGGCGACGCCCGCGGTCAGGAGCGAGCCGAAGCGGTCGCGGTTGGTGAAGGCACTGACCAGGCAGAAGGCGATGATGAGGGTGTAGAGCACCAAGAGCGTCATCCCGCCCATGAAGCCGAACTCCTCGGCCAGGGTGGTGAAGATGAAGTCGGTGTGCTTCTCCGGCAGGAAATTGAGGCGGCTCTGGGTGCCCTCCATGAAGCCCCGCCCCGTCAGGCCGCCCGAGCCCAGCGCGATCTTCGACTGGGTGATGTGGTAGCCGGCGCCGAGGGGGTCGAGGGAGGGGTCGAGGAAGGTCTCGATCCGGCGGAACTGGTAGTCCTTCAGGATCTGCCAGTCCGTCCCGCGGGAGAGGAATACGGTGGCCACCAGCCCCGCCCCGGCCGCCCCGCCGGCGATGAAGTACCAAAGGCTGACGCCGGCCAGGAACATCACCACCACCGCCCCGGCGGCCAGCAAAAGCGCGGTGCCGAGATCGGGCTGCAGCAGCACCAGCGCCACCGGAACCGCCGTCAGGATGAGCGGCGGCAACAGCCAGAGCGGGCGCGAGACCCGTTCGGGCTCCAACCAGTCGTAATAATGCGCCAGCGCCATGATCAGCGCGATCTTCATCACCTCCGACGGCTGCAGGCGGATGAAGCCGAGGTCGATCCAGCGCTGCGCCCCCATGCCGACGGAGCCGAAGAACTCCACCGCCACCAGCAGCCCGAGGGCGCCGATGTAGACCAGCGGAGAGAGGGTGCGCCAGAACCGGATGTGGATCATGGCGATGATCAGCATGCCGCTGATGCCAAGGCCGAAGCGCACGATCTGGCGCGAGGCCCAGGGATCGAAGGAGCCGCCGGCCACCGAGTAGAGCATCAGGAAGCCGATCGTCGCGACCGCCGCGACCAGCAGGATGAGCGCCCAGTTGAGGTGCAGGATCTTGCGGTAGCCAGTGGGCACCTTAGGGGAGCGGGAGGGGTCGAGCAGGCTCATGCCCGATCCCCGTCGGCCTCGTCGGAGCTTTCCTCGATCTGCGGCTGTTCCTCTTCTGCGGCGTTCCGGCGCTCCTCTATCTCGCGGCGCTGGGCCGGGGGATAGGCGCTGAGCGGCGGGGTGGCGCCGTAGAGCAGGCGCAGCATCAGGCGTTGGGCGATGGGGGCGGCCGCGCTGGAGCCGCCGCCGCCATGCTCGACGACCACGGAGATGGCGTAGCGCGGATCGTCATAGGGAGCGTAGCCGACGAATAGCCCGTGATCGCGCCGCTCCCACGGCAGATCCTCGTTCCGCCAGACCCCCTGGGCCCGCTCGGCCGCCGTGATCTGGCGCACCTGGCTGGTGCCGGTCTTGCCGGCCATGGCCATGGTCTCCTCCGCGATGCGGGAGGAATAGGCCGTGCCCCGACGCTCGTTGGAGACGGCGAACATGCCGTCCCGAACCTGGCGGAGCGAGCGCTCCGAGATGCCGAGGGAGGCCACCTCCGGCCGCGCCAACGGCAGGTCGTCCACCGCCCGGATCACCCGCGGCACCACCGCATTGCCGGAGGCGATGCGCGCCGTCATGATCGCAAGCTGCAGAGGTGAGGCGAGCACATAGCCCTGGCCGATCCCGGCGTTGAACGTGTCGCCGACCTGCCAGCTCTCGTCGTGGATCCGCTCCTTCCAGGCGCGGGTCGGGGTGAGGCCGCCGGAGATCGCCGGGATCGGCAGGTCGGGCGCGGTGCCGAGGCCGAGGCGCTGCGCCATCTCGGTGATGCGGTCAACGCCCACCCGCCGGGCAATCTCGTAGTAGTAGACGTCGCAGGACTGCTTCAGGCTGTCGCGCAGGTTCATGTGCCCGTGCCCGCCCCGGCGCCAGCAATGGAACCGTCTGTTGCCGAGGCGCGTGAAGCCCGGGCAGAACACCCTGTCGCCCGGCGTCACTTCGCCTGCCTCGAGCGCGGCGAGCGCCACCACCATCTTGAAGGTCGAGCCCGGCGGGTAGGTGCCGGAGATCGCCTTGTTGTAGAGCGGGCGGTAGATGTCGCCGTTCAGCGCCTGCCAGTCCCGGCTGCTGATGCCGTAGACGAAGGTGTTCGGGTCGAAGCTGGGGGCAGAGGCGAGGACCAGCAGATCGCCGCTGCGCACGTCCATGACGACGACGGCGGCGGACTGGCCCTGCATCGCGTCGAGCGCGGCCGATTGCAGATCCTGGTCGAGGGTGACCTGCAGGTTCTGGCCCGGCCTTCCGTCGGTGCGGTCGAGCTCGCGCATCACCCGGCCGACGGAGTTCACCTCGATCCGGCTCGCCCCGGCCTCGCCCCGCAGCACGTCCTCCGCCCGCGTCTCGATCCCCGACTTGCCGATCTGGAACTTGGGGATCTGCAACAGCGGCTCGGGATCGGGCGTCGCGTCCAGATCGCGCTCGCTCACCGGGCCGACATAGCCGATGACGTGGGCGAAGTCCGGGCCGTAGGGGTAGTGGCGGGAGAGGCCGACCTCCGGAATGATGCCGGGCAGCGAGGGGGCGTTGACCGCGACCCGGGCGAAGTCGCGCCAGTCCATATGCTCGACGACGGAGACCGGGACGAAGCTCGCCCGCGACGCGACGTCGGCCAGTACCCGTTCCCGCCGATCGGCCGAGATCGGGATGAGCTGCCCGAGCCGGTCGAGCATCGCCGCGGCGTCGCCCGCCTGCTCCTGCACGATGACGATGCGGTAGTTCTGCCGGTTCTCCGCCACCAGCGTGCCGTTGCGGTCGAAGATCAGACCCCGAGCCGGCGGGATCAGCCGGGTGTTGATGCGGTTTTCCTCGGCCAGCAGGCGGTAGCGCTCCGTCTCCTCGACCTGCAATTGGCGCATGCGCCAGCCGAGCACGCCGATCAGGCCGAGCTGCCCACCGGCCAGCAGCAGGCCCCGCCGGGTGATCGACGGCGGCGCCTTGGGCGCGGGGGCGAAGCGGCGATAGCTCACGAGCGCCCCCCAGGCATGACGACCCGGGCCGCCGGCAGATGCGGGCGCAGGCGAAACAGCCCGTGGCAGACGAGGACGACGATGGGATAGACCGCGACGGTGACGATGCCGTAGCGCAAGAGCTCGCCCAGGGCCGGTAGGTTGGCGAACGTGATCCAGAGCATCAGCACCTGCGCGCCGAGGATCAGGGCAAAGACCGTGCCGGCGGCGATCCACTCCGCCACCGCACCGCCCTCAAGCACCGTGCGGCGCTGGCTGCGAAAGACCTCGGCCGCCAGCACCAACAGGATGGCGCCGAGGCCGACCGGCCGGCCGATCATCAGATCCGCCGTGAGGCCGAGCAGGAAGATCAGCCAAAACGGCGCCGTCTCCGGCCGCCGCACGACCCAAGCCACGACCAGGCAGTAGAGCAGATCCGGCATCGCCCAGCTTTGCGGCACCGGCCCGCCCGGGACGAGCGCCACCAGGATCGCGCCCAGCCCTGCGCCGGCGAGCAGAAACGCGCGCAACACCGCGCCGGCGCCGGAGGTCGGGCTCTCGGCCACGCCCTAGTTCTCCACCGGGGCCGCGGCGGAGCGGTCGCGCGGCACGATCAGCTCCCCCGGTCCGTCGAGCGGTGCATCCGGCCCGAACTTCAGCACCCGGAGATATTCGAGCCGGCGATAGTCTGCCGCGATCCGCACCCGCAGCCGACCGTCGGGCGCAAACACGACCTGGCCGATCAGCAGATCCGGCGGCAGCACACCGCCATCGCCCGAGGTGACGATCCGGTCGCCGGCCGAGACGCTGTCGATCGCGTCGACGAAGTCGAGCCGCGGCGCCACGCTGGTGTCGCCGGAGACGATGGCGCGCAGGCCGCTCGGCCGTACCTGGGCCGGCACCCGGCTGTTGAGATCGGTGAGGAAGATCACCCGGCTGGTCTGGGCCCCGACGCCGGAGATCCGCCCGACCAAGCCCAGGTCGTCGACCACGGCGGAGCCGTCGACCACCCCGTCGACCTGGCCGACATTCAGCAGGCCCGATTGCAGGAACGGGCTGTTGGTGTCGGCCATCACCTCGCCGGTGACGAAGCCCAGCCGGGGCGACAGCCGCACGTTGTTGAGCGCCCGCAGCCGGGCATTGCGCTGTTCGAGCTGCGCCGCCACCTCGCGCCAGCCGCGCAGGCGCTGCAGCTCGCGGCGCAACTCCCGGTTCTGCTCGTAGACCCGGGTATAGCTCTCGAAATCCTCGACCATGCGCACCAGCCCGGCAAAGGGCCGCACGGTCCAGTCGAAGCTCGGGGCGATCATGTCCGTAAGCTGCATGCGCAGCCGCTCGATCCGCGGGCTGTCGGCCCGCCAGAAGGCGAACAGCGCCAGGGCGGCAAGGATCATCAGGCCGAGCAACACCCGGCGTGTGGTCTGCCACAGACCCCCGTCGGACATGTTGCCGAGCGCCATCGTCCGGTTCCGGTCCTCTCTACCCTCGTCGCCGCGGGCCCTCGCCCCCGCCCTCGCGCTCGCCCCCAGCCTACCCTGCGCCGTAGTCGATCGCGTGGGAGAGTTTACGCTCGTATTCCAGTGCTTTGCCAGTTCCAAGTGCGACGCAGTTCAAAGCATCGTCGGCAATGGAGATGGCGAGGCCCGTCTGCTCTCGCAACGCCAGGTCGAGATCGCCGAGCAGGGCACCGCCGCCGGTCAGCATCACGCCGCGATCGACGATGTCGGCGGCGAGGTCCGGCGGCGTCGCCTCGAGCGCCTGCATCACCGCCTCGCAGATCGTCTGCACCGGTTCCGACAGCGCCTCCGAGATCTGCGCCTGGGTGATCTCCGTCTCCTTCGGCACGCCGTTCAGCAGATCGCGGCCGCGCACCTCCATCGCCTGGCCGCGGCCATCGTCGGGTGTGCGGGCGCTGCCGATGGTGGTCTTGATGCGCTCGGCGGTCGATTCGCCCACCAATAGGTTGTGATGGCGCCGGAGGTGGCTGATGATCGCCTCATCCATCCGGTCGCCCCCCACCCGGACCGAGCGGGCATAGACGATATCGCCGAGGGAAAGCACCGCGACCTCCGTCGTGCCGCCGCCGATGTCGACGACCATCGAGCCCGTCGGATCGGTGATCGGCATGCCGGAGCCGATGGCCGCCGCGATCGGCTCGGCAATCAGGCCGGCCTTGCGGGCGCCGGCCGACAGCACCGACTGGCTGATGGCGCGGCGTTCCACCGGCGTCGCCCCATGCGGCACGCAGACCAGCACCTTGGGCTTACCGCGCTTGTTCACCTTACGGATGAAATGCTTGATCATCGCCTCGGCGACGTCGAAATCCGCAATCACGCCGTCGCGCATCGGCCGGATCGCCTGGATCGAGCCCGGGGTGCGGCCCAGCATCTGCTTGGCCTCTTCCCCGACCTCCAGCACCTGCTTCTTGCCGTCGCGCACGTGGAACGCGACCACCGAGGGCTCGTTCAGCACGATGCCCTTGCCCTTGACGTAGACCAGGGTGTTTGCCGTCCCAAGGTCGATGGCCATGTCCGGGGAGAACATGCCCGTCAGCGCACCCAACATGGCGATCTGCCCTCAATTCTCGCGCCCGTCGACGTGTTTTTCTTCGCGCGATACTGCCGTTGGCGTCTTATAGGACCCGGCGTGGGGAGAGGCAAAGCGAAACTCAATCGCCGCCGGGCCGTGTAGAGCCGCCTGGCAGCGGGACTTTGCTGACGGCCCGCAGCCCGGATCGGGCGTCAGATCCAGGCGGGATCGGCCACCGTGCGCGCGCCGCCCGCGTCGCCGGTGTTGCGGGTTCCCGCCCGCTCGATCATCAGGATCTCGCACGGGCCCTCCGCCTTCGGGCAGTGCTCAACCCCCCGGGGCACCACGTGCAGGTCCCCGGCGCGGAGCGCCACGTCGCGGTCGCGGTACCGCATGACGAAAGCCCCGCTCTGCACGTAGAACAGCTCGTCGGTGTCGGGATGGGCGTGCCAGACGAACTCACCCTCGATCCGGGCGACCTTGACGTGCATGTCGTTGAGCGCGGCGACGATCCTGGGTGACCAGGGCTCTTCGACGGCGGCGAACTTCTCCGCCAGGCGGACGACACCCGGTTGCTCGGTCATGCGCGCTCCTCCCTTGCTGCTTCCCTCACTTGGCTGCGCCGGCGGTCCGCCGCAACGCCCGATCGGCGATTTGGCCCGCCCGGCCCGCCTGTCGGCTGGATAAATCGGTCGGAAGCTGGCAGCACTGTCGGTGCTAAGCCAATTCCAGCGAGCGCCATTGGAAAGAGGATCCCCCGATGACCGATCGCGATCTCCGCACCTTCTTCATCGACGGCGCCTGGGTGCGTCCGGAGAGCGAGCAAGAGTTCCCGGTGATGAACCCCGCGACGGAGGAGCAGATCGGCACGATCATGCTCGGCAACCAGGCGGACGTGGACCGGGCCGTGACCGCCGCCGGCCGGGCATTCGAGAGCTACAGCCGCACCTCCAAAGCGGAGCGTCTGGCCCTGCTCAATCGCCTGCTGGAGGAGACGACGGCCCGCGTCGAGGATCTGGCCCAGGCCATGACGGCGGAGATGGGGGCGCCGATCTCCATGGCCCGCAGCGCCCAGGCCACTGCCGGCGTCGGGCACCTGCGCGGCTTCATCGAGGCTTTGGAGAAGCAGGAGGAGCGCCAGACCCTCTCCAACAGCGACATCCTGCTGCGGGAGCCGATCGGCGTCTGCGGCCTGATCACCCCCTGGAACTGGCCGATCAACCAGATCTCGCTCAAGGTCATCCCGGCGCTCGCCACCGGCTGCACCTGCGTGCTGAAGCCGTCGGAACACACGCCGATCTCCGCCGCGATCTATGCCGAGATCGTGGACGCCGCGGGCTTTCCGCCCGGGGTCTTCAACCTGATCTACGGCGAGGGGTCGGTGGTGGGCGCCGCCCTCTCCCGCCATCCGGACGTGCACATGATGTCCTTCACCGGCTCGACCCGGGCCGGGATCGCCGTCACCAAGGACGCCGCCGACACGGTGAAGCGGGTGACGCTGGAGCTTGGCGGCAAGTCGCCGAACCTGGTCTTCGCCGACTGCGATCTGCCCAAGCGGATCAAAGCCTCCGTCCGGCAGTGCTTCTACAACACCGGCCAGTCCTGCAATGCGCCCACCCGGATGCTGGTCGAGCGCCAGTGCTATGACCAGGCGAAGGAGCTGGCGCTGGAGGCCGCCCAATCCGTCCAGGTCGGCGACCCCAAAGAAGAGGGCCGCCATATCGGCCCGCTCTTCGACCGGATCCAGTTCGACCGGGTGCAGGCCCTGATCGAGACCGGGGTGGAGGAAGGCGCCACCCTGCTCACCGGCGGTCCCGGCCGGCCGGAGGGGGTGAACCGCGGCTGGTACACCCGCCCCACGGTCTTCGCCGACGTGGACCCCGACATGACCGTCGCGCGCCAGGAGATCTTCGGCCCCGTCCTGGTGATGATGCCGTTCGAGGATGAGGATGAGGGCATCGCGCTCGCCAACGACACGCCCTACGGCCTGGCCGCCTATCTTCAGACCGGGGACGAGGCGCGGGCCGAGCGGGTGGCGGGCCAGCTGCGCGCTGGGGCCGTGCACATCAACGGCGGCGGATTGAACTACGGCTCCCCCTTCGGCGGCTACAAGCAGTCGGGCAACGGGCGCGAAGGCGGGGTCATGGGCCTTGAGGAATATCAAGAGGTGAAGACGGTCCACTACGCCTGAACCGGCGCGACGGATCGGGGCGACGGATCAGGGCGCCGGGCGCGTTTTGACTTCGTCCGGCTCATCGGATCGGCTGGGCCGGACACGCGCCGCGCAAGACGGCGCTAGGATCGAGGGTCGGGAGGTCAAGCTGTCCAGCACCCGTTCACGACTGCTCCGCCATACAAGCAGCACGCGGGAGGCGCTGGCCCACAACGCCGCGCACCAGTTCGCGGCGTCCCACGCCCTGCTCGTCTTTCGGACCGGCGCGGTCTATTCCTTCATCCCGAAGAACGGCTGCACCACGCTCCGCTACAGCCTGGCGCTGGCCAATGGCTGCATCGCTGATGCCGAGGACTTCTCCTGGGTGCACAAGAACAACGCGACCTTCGCCGCCAACTTGCGCGAGATCGCCTGCGCCCCCTTCAGCTTTGTCGTCCTGCGCGATCCCCTGGCCCGGTTGGCGAGCGTCTACCTCGACAAGATCGTCGCCCGCCGGCCCCAGGCCTGGGGCCTGCTCGACACCATGGCGGAGGGCACCGATCCCGACACCCTGACCTTCCGCAAGTTCGTTGAGGTGCTGATGCAGCCTTACATGCTGGCCCTCGACATCCATTGGCGCCCCCAGGTCGATTTCCTGGTCTATGAGCACTACGACGCCGTCATCCGGCTCGAGGCCCTCAGCGAGGCCGCACCGATGCTGGCGGAGCGCGCGGGGCTGGAGCTGATGGACGCCCGCGCCCTCTCCGGCCATGGCAACGACCGCTACGAGGCGATCGCGCCCGGGATGTACGCCGACCTCTCACCGGCGGAGATCCGGGCGATGCGGGCGGAGGGGAAGACGGTGGCCCTGCTCGACCTCTACGACGCCGGGCTCCGCCGCATCGTCTCCCGCAAATATGCCGACGACGTAGCGCTTTACGAGGCGATGTTCGGTGAAACGCCGCCGTCGCTTCGCTGAGCCCCGCCGGGTGATTGCCATCTGATGCGCTGGCCGAACCTGCTGCTGGTGGGGGTGCAGAAGTCCGGCACGACCTGGATGCACCGGACCCTCTCCCAATCGCGCCATATCTTCGGCTCCACGCCGAAGGAACTGAACCTTTGGGGAAAGCCGGATTATCTTTATAGATTAAATGATTACCGGGCGAAGTTCCCGGCAGAAGCCAAGCCCGGGGCGCTTTACTTCCTTGAGAGCACGCCGCACTATTTCCACGCGCCCTCGCCGCTCGCCGACATCGCCCAGCAGATCCGCGATACCCTGCCGGAGGTTCGGATCCTGGTGATCCTGCGCAACCCGGTGGACCGCTACCGCTCCGCTTACACCCACCACATCCAGATGGGGCGATTGCCCTACACGGCGGAGATCGACGAGGTCACGGATGCGCAAATCATGCTGTCCACAGGGCTTTACGGCAAGATCCTCAGCCACTGGCAGAAGGTCTTTCCCGGGATCATCGTCTATCCCTACGACCGGCTCGAAGCGGATCCGGCCGAGTTGCTGAGCGACCTCTTCGCTCGCCTGGACCTCGACTGCGACCTGGATCTCGCCGGCCTCGACCCGCCGGTCCATACATCGGAGCAAAAGCGCCGGCGCCTCGGCTGGCCGGTGGTGCCGCGGCTGAGCGCCCGGGCGCGGGCGGCCCTGATCGCGCACTACCGCGCCGACATCATGCACCTCGACAGCCTCGTCGACTTCGACGCGACCGCCTGGCTGGCAGACGAGCGCCCGGGTTGAGCCCGATGGATCTGCGACCATCCGTCTTGGGCAGGACGCCGCCGACGGGTGTGATCCGCGCGGGACTGCCCTACACTCGCGCTCTCTGATGCAAGGCTGGACGCACGGATGACCCTCTCGCGCCGCACCGCACTCGGCCTTCTCGGCGCCACCGCCGCCGCGCCGCTGGCCTATCTCGGCAGCGGGGGCCTGGCGGCCGAGAGCAGCACCGAGATCCGGGTGCAGGCGGCGACCTTCCCAATCCGGGGGCCGGAGACGACGGGCCTGGTCTCCACCCGCCCCGACGGGCCGCCCCCGGTGCTGCGCCTGAAGCAGGGCGAGCCCTTTACCGCCGGCGTCACCAACGGCCTCGCGGACTACACCGCCATGCACTGGCACGGCATCCGCCTGCCGAACGGCATGGACGGGGTGCCCTACCTCACCCAATTCCCCATCGGGCCGGAGGAGCGGTTCGCGTATCGCTTCACCCCCGACGATGCCGGCACCTTCTGGTACCACCCCCACTGCATGACGATGGACCAGATGGCGCTTGGCCTCACCGGCGTCCTGGTGGTGGAGGAGCCGGAGGATCCCGGGTTCGACACCGACCTGGCCCTCAACCTCCGCGACTTTCGCCTCGATCGGGAGGGGCAGTGGCTCGACCTCTGGACCCCGCGGGGCGCGGCGCGGGGCGGCACGCTGGGCTCGGTGATGACCACGAACTGGTTGACGGAGCCATCCTATGACGCCCCGGCGGGCGGCCTGGTGCGGCTCCGCCTGGCGGCCACCGACACGGCGCGGATCTATCGGGTGTTCCTGCCGGGGGCCGAGGGCCGGGTGATCGCGCTTGACGGCCATCCGCTCCTGCAACCCATCGCCGTGCCGGCGGCGGAGGAGATGGCACTGCATCTCTCCCCGGGCCAGCGGGCCGACATCGCGCTTCGCATGCCCGCAGTCGAGGGCGAGGAGATCGCCGTGATGACCGGCATCCCCGGCGGCACCCATACCCTGGCCCGGGTCCGCGCCACCGGCCCTGACGCCGGCCGCACCCTGGCCGAGTTGGCACCGCTCCCACCGAACCCCGTGCCGGAGCCGGACCTCGCCAATGCCCGGATCGAGGAGTTCGTCTTCGGCTGGTCGCCCGAGGGGGACGCGCCGAACAACGGCCTTTGCGGCACCCTCGGCCTCACTTTCTGGTCGGTCAATCGGGAGGCCTGGCCGGGCGACGCGGTGGCCGGGGTCCAGCCCCTTGCCACCTTCCAGCGGGGCGAGAGCGTGGTGCTGCGGCTCAGGAACGAAAGCCCGAACGCCCATCCGATCCATCTGCACGGCCTTGTCTTCCGTCCCATCCAGTCGAACAAGCGGACGGTGCTGCCGCACTGGACGGACACCGCGCTCCTACAGCGCGACGAGACCCTGGACGTGGCCCTGGTCGCCGATAATCCCGGCGACTGGGCCTTCCATTGCCACGTGATCGAGCACCAGAAGACGGGCCTGGCCGGCTATCTCCGCGTCCTTGACGGCTGAAGCGGCGCCGGCCGCTAGCGCGCGATTGGATATTTAGACCAGCAAGAAAGGCCCCCGGTTTCTTGCTGGCCCAAATATCCCCGCCGGAGGCATGGGACGTATCGGCGAGCTGGCGGGCAGCCGGCCCTTACTCCGCCGCCGCGAGGGTCGCCTCCTCCGGATAGAACCGCGCGCCGGCCGCCGCCATGTCGCGCAGAAGCTTCGGCGGCTGGAAGCGGCGGCCATGGGCGGTATCGAGCTCTTCGCACTCGGCCAGGAAGGTGGCGAGGCCCCGATCCTCGACGTAGGAGATCACGCCGCCGGTCCAGGGCGCGAAGCCCCAGCCGAAGATCGAGCCCACATCGGCATCGTCGGCCGCGGTGACCACCTCCTCCTCCAGGCAGCGCAAGGTCTCGATCGCCTGGATGTGCAGGAAGCGCCGCTTCAGGCTCTCGACATCGGGCGGGTCGGGCCGGGCCGGGAAGCGGGCATAGAGCTCGGGCCAGAGGCGGATCACCTTGCCGGCCTCGTCGTAGTCGTAGAAGCCCTTGCCCGCCTTCTGGCCCGGCCGGCCGCTTTCCTCGACGATCCAGTCGAGCACGGCGAGCGCGTCGAAGGGCTCGCCGCGCGCCTCCATCGCCTCCCGCCCCACCTCGCGGATCGTCTCGTGGGTGATCTTGTGGGCCGTGTCGATGCCCACCATGTCGATCAGCTCGAACGGACCCATCGGCATGCCGGTCGCCTTGCCGGCATTCTCGATGAGCGCCGGACCCACCCCCTCCGTAAGCATCACGAAAGCCTCGCGGGTATAGGTGCCGAAGACGCGGGAGGTGTAGAAGCCCCGGCTGTCGTTCACCACGATGGGCGTCTTGCCGATCAGCTTGGCGTAGTCCATCGCCACCGCCGCGGCGTGATCGGAGGTGGCCGCGCCCCGGATGATCTCGACCAGCGGCATCTTCTCCACCGGGGAGAAGAAATGGATGCCGATGAAGTCGGCGGGTCGGGCCGCCGCCTTGGCGAGCCCGGTGATCGGCAGGGTAGAGGTGTTGGTGCCGAAGACGTGGTGCGTGTCCGTCGCGGCCTCCGTCGCCTGGGTCACCTCCGCCTTTACATCGCGGTCCTCGAACACCGCCTCGATGGTGAGCTGGGCACCGGCGAGGTCGGCGTAGTCGGTGCTGGGATGGACGCGGGCGATGACTGCCTCCGCCTCCTCCGCCGTCATCCGCCGCTTCTGCACCTGGCGGGCCATGTAGTCGCGCACATGGGCGAGGCCGCGCTCGGCCGCCGCCTCCGAGACATCCAGCAGCACGCAGTCGCAGCCCGCCATCGCGGTGCAGCTCGCAATGCCCGCGCCCATCACTCCGGCGCCGATCACGCCCACCTTGGTGAAATGGGTGGCGGGGAGGCCCTTAGGGCGTTTTTCGAGCTTGTTGGCGGCGTTCCGCCCGAACCAGAGGGTGCGGATCATCGCCCGGCTGACCGGGCCGAGGAAGAGGGTGGTGAACTGCCGCCCCTCGAAGCTCAGCGCCTTCTCCATGGGCAACTGCAGGCCGTGATAGACGCAGGCCATGATGCGCTCGGGCGCGGGATAGTTGCCGCGGGCCTGCTTGCGCAGCATCCCGGCCCCGGCGGCGAAGGTCTGGGTCCAATCGCGGGAGCCCGGGGCGGCGCCCGGCACGGTCCAGCCGCTCGCGTCCCAGGGCGCCTGGCGCGCCACCTGCCCCTCGCGGAGCGCAGCGATGGCCCGGGCGAGCACCTCTGCCTTCGGTGCCGTCTCATGCACCACGCCGACCTTCGCGGCCTTTGCTGCATGCAGGTTCTTGCCGGTGGTGAGGTAGGGCAGCGCCTCCGCCGGGCCGATCAGGCGCGGCAGGCGCTGGGTGCCGCCGGCCCCGGGCAGCAGGCCGATCATCACCTCGGGAAAGCCGAGCTTGGCATTCTCGGCCATTACCCGGTGGCGGCAGGCGAGGGCGAGCTCGGCCCCGCCGCCGAGCGCATCGCCGACGATGGCGGCAACGGTCGGCGTCTTCGCCGTCTCGATCTCCCGGAAGAAGCCGGTCAGGCGCTGGTTCTCGGCAAAGATCTCCGCCGCGCCCCGGTCGCGCAGGCGCCAGAGCATCTCGATATCGGCGCCGACGATGAAGCTGTCGCGGGCCGAGGTGACGACGATGCCGGTGATCGCATCATCCTCCGCAAACGCCCGCCAGGCAGCCTCGAAGGCCAGGAGGCTCGGCTCGGAGAGGACGTTCATCGCCCGCTCCTCCATGTCCCAGGTGATGATGCCGATGCCGTCTTCGACCCGTGTGGTGACGTACTGCATCATGGCCGCTCCCTCAGACCCGCTCGACGATGGTGGCGACGCCCATGCCGGCACCGATGCAGAGGGTGACGAGCGCCGTCTCCTTGCCCGAGCGCTCCAATTCATCGACGACGGTGCCGAGGATCATCGCCCCGGTGGCGCCCAGCGGATGGCCCATGGCGATGGCGCCGCCGTTCACGTTGATCTTGTCGTGGTCGACGTCGAGCTCCTCCATGAAGCGGAGAACGACGGAGGCGAAGGCCTCGTTCAGTTCGTAGAGGTCGATGTCGGTGGCAGCCATGCCCGCACGGTCGAGCGCCCGGCGCGCGGCATCGGCGGGCCCGGTCAGCATGATCGTGGGCTCCGAGCCGATGCTGGCGAAGGTGCGGAACCGGGCGCGCGGGGTGAGCCCCGCCTTCTCCCCCGCCGCCTTGGAGCCGATCAGCACCGCCGCCGCCCCGTCGACGATGCCGGAGGAGTTGCCGGCGTGGTGGCGATAGTCCAATCGCTCGATCTCCGGATAGCGCTGCACAGCCACCTCGCCGAAGCCCGCGAACTCGGCCATCAACTCGAAGGAGGGCTTCAGCGCCCCCAGCGCCTGCATGTCGGCCTCCGGCCGCATATGCTCGTCATGGTCGAGATAGGTCAGACCGTTCTCGTCCCGGACCGGCACGACGGAGCCGGCGAAGCGGCCCTCGTCCCAGGCGGTCTTGGCCCGCTTCTGGCTCTCCACCGCATAGGCGTCGAGATCGTCGCGGCTGTAGCCGTATTTCGTCGCCACCAGATCGGCCGCCACACCCTGGGGCACGAAGTAATGCGGAAGCGACAGCAATGGATCGGTGGCGAGCGGCATGCCGCTGTCGCCGATCTGGATCCGGCTCATGCTCTCGACCCCGCCGCCGATGGCGAAATCGGCGCCGGCCATCACCTTGGCCGCGGCGGTGTTGCAGGCCTCGAGCCCCGAGGCGCAGAAACGGTTGAGCTGCACCCCCGCCACCCGCTGGTCGTAGCCCGCGGCCAGCACGGCGGTCCGGGCGATGTCGCCCCCCTGCTCGCCCACCGGCTCCACCACGCCGAAGACCACATCCTCCACCAGCGCGGTGTCGAGCCCGTTCCGGTCGCGGAGAGCAGCCAGCACCTGACGCGAGAGCTCGGTCGGGGAGACCTCGACCAGGCTGCCGTCGGGCTTACCCCGGCCCCGCGGCGTGCGCACGGCGTCGTAGATAAAGGCCTCGGTCATCGCAAATCCCCCAAAGGCGCGCCTACATCGAGCGCGCGATGATTTCCTTCATGATCTCGGTCGAGCCGCCGTAGATGCGCTGCACCCTGGCGTCGGCATAGGCGCGGGCGATCGGCGCCTCCCACATGTAGCCGTAGCCGCCGTGGAGCTGGACCGCTTCGTCCACCACCTTCTGCAGGACGTCGGAGGTCCAGTATTTCGCCATCGCCGCCATCTCGATCGGCAGCTTGCCCGCCAGCTCCAGCTCCAGGCAGCGGTCGACGAAGACCTCGGCGATCTGGATCTCCGTCTTCATCTCGACGAGCTTGAAGCGGCTGTTCTGGAACTTGGCGATGGGGCGACCGAAGACCTCACGCTCCTTGGTGTAGGTCTGGGTGAGCTCGAGCGCGTATTTCGCCCCGGCAACGCAGCCGATCGCGATCATCAATCGCTCCCACGCGAGCTCCGTCATCAGCATGGCGAAGGCCTGGTTCGGGCCGCCGAGCAGGTTGGATTTCGGCACCCGCACCGCGTCGAAGGTCAGCTGGCAGGTGTCCTGGGCCTTCATGCCGACCTTCTTGAAGGGCTTGTCCTTGCGAAACCCCTCCCGATCCGCCTCGACCAGGATCAGCGACATCTCCTCCGCGCCGCCAGACACATCGCCGGTCTTGCAGGCGACGATGGCGAAGTCGCAGTTCCAGCCGTTGGTGATGTAGGTCTTGGCGCCGTTGATGACGTAGTCCTCGCCATCCTCCCGCGCCGTGGTCTTGATCGCCTGGAGGTCGGAGCCGGTCTCGGGCTCGGTCATGGCAATGGCGCCGATCCGCTCGCCCCGCGCCATGGCCGGCAGGAAGGCCTGCTTCTGCGCCTCGCTGCCATAGTTCAGGATGTAGGGCGCGACGATGTCGGAATGCAGCGCAAAGCCCACGCCGTTGATGCCGCGCACCGCCTGCTCCTCAATCAGGATGGCGGCGAAGCGGCGGTCGGTGCCGGAGCCGCCGTAGGCCTCCGGCATGGTGGGGCAGAGAAAGCCCTGGGCGCCGGCCCTTTCCCAGACGTCGCGGTCGACCCAGCCCTGCTCCTCCCACGCATCGTGGCGGGGCAGCACTTCGGCCTCGAAGAAGCGGCCGACGCTGTCGCGAAACACCTGGTGCTCCTCCTCGAAGAGCGGTCTCGGAATCATGCGGTGCCTCCCCTGACCCGCGGATCGAGCATTTACATACAGTCCGTACTGTTTGAAACTGAGGACCGCAAGAGCGCCGCCTTGGGAGAGCCATGACGGATCTGTTGACGGAGCCGCGCGCGCGCCGCACCCAGAAAGAGCGCAGCCGCGACATGCGCAAGCGCCTGATCGACGCGGCGATCCGATGCCTCGACGAGGACGGCTACGCTAACACCTCGATCAGCCGGATCGTCGAGGTCGCCGGCGTCTCCCGCGGCGCGCATCTGCATCATTTCCCCTCCAAGGACCTGCTGATGAAGGCAGTGGCGGAGGATCTGATGCGCGCAGTCTACGTCGCCGCCGGGCGCACCGCGATGGGGGTCGAGGCCGACGACGACCGTTTTGCAGCCCTCGTCCATTTCATGTGGCGGGAGGTGGTGCACCAGCGAACCGGGCGGGTGATGCTGGAGCTGCTGAACGCCGCCCGGGCCGATCGCCAGCTCGCCGACCATCTCCGCCCGCTGGCCATCCGGGGCCTCCGCCTCTACCGCCATGCGGCCGACCATTACTTCGAGCCGGCGGGGCCGGACGGCATGGACCCCAAGGAAATCGTGTTCCTGGTGCAGTGGACGCTTCGCGGCATCCTGCTCGATGCGCCCCTGGTGCGGAACCCGGAGTTCTTCGAGCGACAGGTGGCGGCGCTGATCCGGGTCCTCGCCCCGCATATCCGGAACAAGGCGGTGGATGGCCCGCCGCCCCGCATCGCGGACTGGGACCGGGAGACATGAGCCCGGACGCGGCCCGCCCGTGGCTGCGCTGGTATCGGGATGCGGAGCGTGCGTTCTCACCCGAGACCTGCTCGCCCTACGCCTCGATCCCCGAGCTGGTCGCGGCGGCGGCCGAGCATGGGGCGGCGCCCTGCTTTTCCATCGTGCTGCCGAACGGCGCGGCGGCGACGCTCAGCTACCGCGCGCTCGACGAGGCCGCCGATGCCTTCGCCCGGACGCTCATCGACCGATACGGGATCGAGACGGGCGACGTGGTGGCGATCCAGGCGCCGAACTGCCTCGGCTATCCGGTGGCGTTGATCGGCGCGCTCCGGGCCGGCGCCATCGTCTCCAACGTCAATCCGCTCTACACCGCCTTCGAGACCAAGCGTCAGATCGCCGATTGCGGGGCGAAGCTGCTGGTGGGCTTCGACCTCTTCGCCCCGGTGTTGGAGGAGGTGGTGGAGGCTCATCCCGACCTCCCGCTCATCCTGCTCTCCGTCACCGATCTCTTCCCGCCTGCGCGGCGGACGCTGCTGCGCCTTGCCATGCGCTATGTCCGGCGCATGGTGCCGCCGCTCCACGTCCCGGCGCTCGGGCTGCACGCCGTCCTGGCCGAGGGTCGGCGGAGCCGGACGCCGCTCGCCGGCCGCGCCATCACCGGCGACGCGCCCTGCTTCTACCAGTATTCCGGCGGCACCACGGGGGTCTCGAAGGGCGTGGAGCTGACCGCCCGCGGCCTCTTGGTGAACATGGAGCAGGCGACGGCGATGAGCCCCGACCATCTGAAGCGGCCGGGGCGCACCGCGCTCCTCGCCCTGCCGCTCTACCACATGTTCGGCCTCTTCATCTCCGCCGGCTCCATGCAGCTCGGCGGTCATGTGGTGCTGATCCCGAACCCGAGACCGCTCGCCAACCTCAAGCCCGCCTTCGAGCGGTTCCAGCCCGACATCTTTCCCGGCGTCAACGCGCTCTTCGCCGGGCTGCTGGAAGAACCCTGGTTCAAGGCCGATCCGCCCCGCTCGATCGAGATCACCTTCTCCGGCGCCACCTCGTTGAATGAGGCGGTGGCGAAGCGCTGGACGGCGGCGACCGGCTCGCTGATCGCCGAGTCCTACGGCATGACCGAGACGACGACGGTGCTGACCACCAATCCGCTGGATGAGCGCAACCGCTTCGGCACCGTCGGCCTGCCCCTGCCGGGGGTCGACCTGCGCATCGTCGACCGCGACGGGCAGGATCTGCCGCCGGGCGAGGCGGGCGAGGTGCTGGCCCGCGGCCCGCAGATCATGCGCGGCTATCGCGGTCGGGCCGAGGCGACGGAGGAGGCGTTCCTCGACGGTTGGCTCCGCACCGGCGATATCGGGGTGCTGGAGCCCGACGGCTATCTCCGCATCGTCGATCGCATGAAGGACATGCTGATCGTCTCGGGCTTCAACGTCTATCCCAACGAGGTCGAAGAGGTGATCGCCGCCGTGCCCGGCGTGGCCGAGGTGGGCGTGGTCGGCCGCCCGGCGGCGGACAAAGGGGAGGAGGTCGTGGCCTTCGTCGTCTCCGCCGACGCCAACCTCTCCGCCGACCGGATCGCCGCGGCCTGCCGCGACCGGCTGACGGCCTACAAGCGCCCGCACGAGGTCCGGTTCGTCGAGACGCTGCCGAAAAGCCCGGTCGGCAAGGTGCTGCGCCGCGACCTCCGGGCGCTCCTCTGATGATGCTGGCCGAGGAGGCAAGCGCACCGGTGGCGGAGAAGGTGGGCCGCGCCAAGCTCGCCGTCATCGGCACGATCTCCGTCGCCCACGACATCCCGGCAGCATTGCTACAGACCCTGGTGCCGATCATCTACACCCGCGCCCTCGGCCTACCGCTGAAGGACGCCTGGGTGTTCTCCATCCCGATCGCTGTGACGGCGCTCAAATGGCTCTGGGCGCCGCTGGTCGACCGGATCGGCTCAGTCCGCTTCGGCCGGCGGCGAAGCTGGATCCTGCCGACGGCCTTCCTGGTCTCGCTCCTCTACTTCACCATCGCCCAGGTGCAGCCGACGCTCGAGAACATCTGGTGGATGGTCGGCCTCTTCCTGGTGGTGAAGATCGTCTTCTCGACCCACGAGATCGCGGCCGACGCCTATGTGGCGGAGGCGCTCCGCGGTCGGCAGCGAGGGGTCGGCTCCGCCGCGGTCTGGCTCGGCAAGGAGATCGGCCAGATCGTCGGGCTCGCCGGCACGCTGGCCATCGCCGACGCCTTCGGCTGGTCGGCCGCCTTCAGCTTCGTCGCCGTGCTCTTCGCGCTCCTCAACCTCGCCGTCCTGCTGCGGGCCGAGGACCCGCCGTGGCAGGAGGCGGACGCGGCCCGGACCCGGGGCGACCGGGCGAGCCCGCTCAAGTATTTTCGCGAGGGGGTCAACCGCCAGGTGCTTGCGCTGATCTTCTGCTTCGCCTTCGCGGTGCAGATGCCGCCGGCGATCATCGGCGTCTTCCTCAGCTTCAAGGGCCTCAGCCTCAGCGAGGTGGGCCTCGCCATCGGGGTCGCGGCGACGGCGGGGGCTGTGGTCTCGCTGCTCGCCGCCTCCCGCATCGTGGCGCGGGTGGGGGTGAAGCGGCTGGCGATCTGGCTGATCCCGGTGGGATTGCTCGCGCTGCCCCCCTTCCTCTACCTCACCGTCGTCGAGGGGCCGACCACGGCGCTCGTCATCGCCGTGATCTTCTGGGGCGCGGTCTGCACCGCGCCGATCCGCATGGCCTTCTACGCCGCGCGGATCGGCTGGACGTCGCGGAGCCAGGTGGGCACCGATTTCACCATCCAGCAATCCATGTGGTTTCTGGGCTACGCCGCGAGCCTCGCCTTCTCCGTCCGGCTTGCGGATGCCTATGGCTTCACGGTTTTCTTCGTCGTGAACGGCGTGTTGGTGACGGCGATGATGCTGATCTTCATCCTGCGCTTCGACCGGATCTCGGACGGCATCGCCGCCTGGCGGGCCCGTGCGCCCTGAGGCGGAGGCCCCCTGGGCGCCGGTGCCGATCTGGGCGCTCGGCGCCGGCTATTTCGCGGTCTACGTCGTCTTCGCCCTGATCGTGCGGCGGGCCCAGGCCGCGAGCATCGACCTTTTCGCGGCCGCGCCGGCCATGGTGCTGGGCTTCACGCTTGGCGCCACGCCGGTGGCCTGGGGTCTCTATCGGCGCTACCGGCGGATCGGAGCGACAGCGCCGGCGCATCCGGGCCGGAGCGCCGTCTCGGCCCTCGCCACGGCGGTGATCGCGGCGACGACGGTGATCGCGCTGGCCATGGACGGCGTCGGCGTGCTGCTCGCGCTGGTGCTGATGCGGGGCGGCGTCCTGGCGCTCAGCCCGGCGATCGACTGGACCCACGGGCGGCGGCCGCGGGGCGCGTCCTGGGCGGCCCTCGCTCTATCGCTCGCGGCCGTGGGCCTGGCGCTGCTGCCCTATTGGCAGGCGCCGGCGCTGGCGGGCCTGGTGCTCCTCAACCTCGCCTTCTACTGGACGGCCTATGCGGTGCGGCTGACCGCGATGACCCGGGGCGCGAAGCGGCCGGAGCCGGGGCTGCGCGCCCGCTGGCTCGCCCTCGATTGCGCCGGGGCGATCCTGGCGCTCGCCGCAGCGCTGGCCGTGGCGGCGCTCTTCGACGCGAGCTTGCGGGCGGGCGTCCTGGCGCTGGCGACGGGCGGGCCGGCGGTGCAGGCCGGCCTCGCCATCGGGCTCGCTTACGCCGCCGTGCTCACCTTCGGCTCGCTGGTCTACCTCGACCGGCGCGAGAACTGCTTTGCCGTGACTGTGAACCGGGGGGCGAGCCTGCTCTCCGGCCTTGCCGCCGCGCTGATCCTGCATGCCGTCTTCGCCGCGCCGGCCCCGGCGGCCACCACCTATTCCGGCGCGCTGCTCGTGGTGCTGGCGCTCGCGGTGCTCGCCCGCCGGGCCGATGACGAGACCGCCTCGGCGATCAGGCCGAAGACCGCGTTCAGCGTCTCGTCGACGCCGAAGGCCTGACCGGCCATGTGCCCCATCCGCACGATCACCAGATCGAGCGACGGCACGATGACCACCCGCTGACGCCCGCCGCCCGACATCCAGAAGGCATCGGCCGGCAGGCTCGGGATGATGCCGGTGGCGTTGGTCGGGAAAAAGCCGCCGTAATAGGGATCGTGGGCCCAGGCGCGGGTCGCCGGGGTCCGTACGAACTCAGCAAAGGCGGCCGGCAGGATCTGATCCCCCTCCCACGCGCCCTCCTGCAGATGCAGAAGGCCGAGCCGGGCCCAGTCGATGGCGCGGCCGTAATCGTGGCCGGAGATCAGGAAGTTGCCGTAGGGATCCGTCTCGAGCAGCATGCCGGTCGCGCCGATCCGATCGAAGAGCCGCGCCTGCGGCCAGGTGAGGAAGGCCCCGACGTCGCCTCCCACCGCCCGATCCCGCACCAGCGCGGTCGCCAGCAACGGGTCGCAATTGCGATAGCGCCCGGCCTCACCTGGCGCATCGGCCAGCGGCTTGTCGAGGCAGAAGGCGACGGAATCGACGCCCGAGGCGTAGACGTAGATATGGTCGAGGAACCGACCCTCCAGCTGCTTCACCGAATGATCCTCGTCCCGGCCGTAGCTGCCGGTGAAGCGGAGCCCGCTCGCCATGTTGAGGATGTCGCGAAGCCGGATGGCCCGGCGCGGATCCGCACTGCCCGACCAGGCCTCGAACAGGTGATCGTCGTCGAGATCCAGCAGCCCGTCCTGCATCGCCACGCCGACCAGCGTCGCCGCGATGCTCTTGCCCATCGACCACGCCTCGAACCGGGTCTGGCGATCGAAGGGTTCCCGGTAGCGCTCCAAAACCAGCTCACCCCGGTGGAGCACGATCAGGGCGTTGGTGAATTCGATTGGCCGGGCAAAGGCACGTTTGGCCGCCTCCTCCAACAACGCGGCATCGGCGCCGCTCGCCCCGGGATCGGCCGCCGCCGGATCGCCGGTCGGCCAGGCGAGGCCCGTGGTGTCGCGCACCGGGACCGGCACCGGGGTGAAGTGCGGCGCCATCTCCGGCCCATCGACCACGCAAAAGCCCTGATCGCCGACGCGCCTTGCCCAGGCGGTGCGCCCGGCGAGCTGCATCGAGGTGAGGCCGGCCGCCGCGTCCACCGCGATCTCCGGCTGTAGGGAGAGGAGCGGGCCGGGGTTCCGCGTCTCCAGCACCGAGCGCATCATGGCATCCGGCGCGGCCATCCAGTTGCAGCTGGTGGTGAAGACGTCCGTCGCCTCCCGCCCCGTCACCGCAACGCCGCTCGCCACGACCTTGGTCGCCCAGGCCAGGCCGCAGAGCGCCGGATCGTCCTGGGCGATCGCCACTAGTGGTCGACCGCCACGCGCTGGGGAAAGGCGCCGACCCGCTCGATCACGCGGTCGGTCTCCAGCCGCTCCAGGTCGATCACCTGCAGCGTGTTGGAGGCGCGGCAGCTCACATAGCAAAGCCGCGAGTCCCGCGAGACGGTAAGGTAGCTCGGCTGCTTGCCCGTCTCGATCTTCTTCACCAGCGTGAGGTCGGGATAGCTGAAGATCGCGGCGAAATGGCCGGTGGTGGCGAGGGCGATCAGGTAGCGCTCGTCACCGGTGATCTCGATCCCATGGTCGCAGGTGAAGGGATACTGCGGCTCGTGCCCCGGATAGGCGCCATCGGCGAGCCCAGGCATCGGCACGGTGTCGAGGATCTTCATCGCCTCGAGATCGACCACGTGGATGCCGTGCATCCGGCTGAGCTGCACGTAGGCCCGCCGCCCGTCGCGGGAGAGCACGAAGGGCCGGACGTTGTCGTCGAAGGTCATGCCGCGGGTCCATTTGCCCGTGGCGATGTCGATCTCGTCGAGCGAGCCCCAGATGATCGAGCCGACATAGACGCGGGTATTGTCCGCCGTCACCCGCACCTTGTGCCCGCCCATATTGGGGATCTGGATCAGCGTCACGTCGCGGGTCTCGGTGTCGACGGCGCTGACGATCTTGCGGTCGTAATGGGCGTTGTAGACGACGCGCTTCGCTGGATCAGCGCGGAAGTGCTCGACCTGACCCGGGAGGGTGACGCGCCAATCCTCGGTCAGCGTCTTGGCATCGAGAGCGGCGAAAATGCTGCGGGCGGGGGCGAGCGCGTCGCGCCAGGTCTCGAAGCGATTGGCGGCATTGGCGAAAAGCTGGGTGCCGTCGGCCGATAGGGCGATGGAGTCGGGATGCAGCGCCTCGCCTGGCTTCCAGCGTGCCACCTCCCGGTCGCCGTCGCTCTCGTCGAAGGCCGCGACATCGCCGCCCAGCGTGTTCTGCTGGTAGATCACGCCTCAGCCGCCGAAGACGTCGCTGAGGCGCATGGCCACGGCGAAGTCTCCATCGACGGAGAGGCGGCCCATGCCGAACAGGGTCTGGCCGTCCACCTCCTTGGCCAGCATCTGCTGCATGTCTTGCATCGAGAGGGTGATGGTGCAGTCCGCCGCCTCCCGCGCGTTGGAGACCGCAGCCGGGTTCTGGCGGCCGTCGAGCAGCACCACGCCGTCGCCGCCCATGTCGAAGAGCACCCGAGCGTCCAGCGCCGCGGCCCGCTCTGCCCGGTCGCGAAAAGCCTGGGTGATGGTGTCGAGCGCCATGGCCCTCTCCAGCGCGTTCGTGGTCGGCTCGCCGTCAAACCCGCTCGGCCTGAGATCAGCAACCCGCTGATCCAGATCGCTTTTGTCGGCCAGCCTTCGAGCTTTACAAACAGTACGTACCGTATGTTTTTGGCCCAATCAACACGAGCCATCCCTCGTCAGCTGCGCCACCCAAGTCGGAGAGACAAATGCCTCCGGCGGGGATATTTGGACCAGCAAGAAAGCGGCCTCTTTCTTGCTGATCCAAATATCTCGGGGGTTCGGAGGGGACCGTGGCGCCAGTGGCGCCGCGTAAGCCCCGGAGAACGGCCGGAGGCCAAGGGGGGCAGCGCCCCCGAAGAACGCAGCCTCAACCCAAGCGATCTCCCGTCGCCGGGTCGAAGAGGTGGAGGTTGGCCGGATCGACGGCGAAGCTCAGCGCCTCGCCCCGGCTGGTCACCCGGTGCACGCCGGGCAGGCTGGCGGTGAAGCTGGCGCCGTCGAGGCTCCCATGCAGCAGCGTGTTGGCGCCGAGGGGTTCGGCGAGGTGGACCTCCATCGCCAGGGGACCCTCGCCCCGCTCCACATGCTCGGGCCGGATGCCGAGAGAGACCGTACCGTCCCGGCACGCGACCTCGCCAAGGGTGCGGTCGCCGAGGCGCAGGGCGCCGCCCGACACCTCCGCCGCCATCACGTTCATCGCCGGGCTGCCGATGAACTGGGCGGCGAACAGGCTTTTGGGCTGCTCATAGACCTCGAGCGGCGTGCCGATCTGCTCGGCCCGGCCGGCGTTCATCACCACCATGCGGTCGGCCATGGTCATCGCCTCCACCTGGTCGTGGGTGACGTAGAGCGAGGTGACGCCGAGCTTGGTCTGCAACTCCTTGATCTCGAGGCGCATCTGCACCCGGAGCTTGGCATCGAGGTTGGAGAGCGGCTCGTCGAACAGGAACACAGAGGGCTCCCGCACGATGGCGCGGCCCATGGCGACGCGCTGGCGCTGCCCGCCGGAAAGCTGGCGGGGCTTGCGCTCCAGCAATGCCTCGAGCTGCAGGAGGCGCGCGGCCTCGCCCACCTTCTTCGCGATCTCCTCCTTCGCCAGGCCGGCGATCTTCAGGCCGTAGCCCATGTTCTGGGCGACCGACATATGCGGGTAGAGGGCGTAGTTCTGAAAGACCATGGCGATGTCGCGGTCCATCGGCTCCTTCTCGTTGGCCCGCGCGCCGTCGATCAAGAGCTCGCCCTCAGAGATCGTCTCAAGCCCGGCAACCATGCGCAAGAGGGTGGACTTGCCGCAGCCCGAGGGCCCGACGATCACCACGAACTCGCCGTCGGTGATGGCGATGTCGATGCCCTGGATCACCTCGGTCGGGCCGAAACGTTTGCGGAGGCCGGTGAGGGTGACGGTCGCCATGGCTTACTTATCGCTCTCCATCAGGCCGCGGATGAAGAGCCGCTGCATCGAGATCACCACGATCACCGGCGGCACCATCGCGAGGATCGAGGTCGCCATAATCACCGGCCAGTTCGCCGTGTCGTCGCCCGAGGGAAACATCTGCTTAAGCCCCATGACGATGGTGTTCATCTCCGGATCCGTGGTGATGAGGAGGGGCCAGAGGTACTGGTTCCAGCCGAAGATGAAGAGGATGACGAAGAGCGCGGCGATGTTCGTCCGGCTCATCGGCACCACGATGTCGATGAAGAAGCGCATGGGCCGGGCGCCGTCCACCCGTGCCGCCTCGGCCAACTCATCGGGGATCGTGAGGAAGAACTGGCGGAAGAGGAAGGTCGCCGTGGCCGAGGCGATGAGGGGGAAGATGAGGCCGGTATAGCTGTTGAGCATCCCGAAGCCCGCCACGACTTCGAAGGTCGGAACGATACGCACCTCCACCGGCAGCATCAGCGTGAGAAAGATCAGCCAGAAGAAGGCGGGACGGCCCGGGAAGCGGAAATAGACGATAGCGAAGGCCGACAGCAGCGAGATGATGATTTTGCCCACGGCGATGCCGGTCGCCATGATCGTCGAGTTCCAGAGCATCCGCGCCACCGGCACGTTGACGCCGGAGAAGAGCGCCGCCTGGTAGTTCTCCCAAAACCGGTCGCCGGGCCAGATCGGCATCGGCGGGCGCACGATCTCCGGCTGGGTGACGGTCGAGGCGACGAAGGCCAGCCAGATCGGGAAGAAGACGATCAGCACGCCCAGGATCAGCAAGGCGTGGGTGAGCCAGATCCCGGCGCCGCGCCGCTCCACCATGCCATGGGTCTCGCCCGCCATCAGTAATGCACCCGCCGCTCGATGAACTTGAACTGGATGACGGTGAGCAGCCCGACCACCAGCAGCAGTACCACCGACTGGGCCGAGGAGGAGCCGAGGTCCTGGCCGACGAAGCCGTCGGAGTAGACCTTGTAGACCAGGATCGTCGTCGATTGCTGCGGCCCGCCCGAGGTGATGGTGTGGATCACGCCGAAGGTCTCAAAGAAGGCGTAGACGACGTTCACGACCAAGAGGAAGAAGGTGGTGGGCGAGAGGAGCGGCAGCACGATGGTGAAGAAGCGCCGCCAGAACCGGGCGCCGTCGATGGCGGCGGCCTCGATGACCGAGCGGGGGACGGCCTGAAGGGCGGCGAAGAAGAACAGGAAGTTGTAGCTGATCCGCCCCCAGGCCGAGGCGACGACGACCAGGCCCATGGCTTCCGTCCCGTTCAGCACATGGTTCCAATCATAGCCGAGCTGGCCGAGATACCAGGAGACGAGGCCCACCCGGGTGTTGAACATGAAGAGCCAGAGGACCCCCGCCACCGCCGGGGCCACCGCATAGGGCCAGATCAAGAGCGTACGGTAGGTCCCTGCCCCCTTGATAAGCCGATCCGCCAGCACCGCGAGGAAGAGCGCCGGCACCATGGCCGCGAGCGTCACCAGGACGGAGAAGATCGCCGTGGTGATGAAGGAGGCGCGATAGAAAGGGTCGGCGAACAGAAACTCGAAATTGCCGAGCCCCACGAACTGCGCCGACAGGCCGAACGGGTCGGGGATAAAGAGCGACTGCCAGACCGCCTGGCCCGCCGGATAGAAGAAGAAGACCGCCGAGATGAAGACCTGCGGCGCAATCAGCGCCAGCGGCAGCAGCCAGCCCTTGAAGGTGACGCGCTTCTCCATCGTCGGTGAGGCGCGGGCGAACGATGCCGCCCGCGCCCGCCCGTGCTACTGGTTCGCCTGCTCGAACCGGCGGAGGAGCGCATTGCCCCGGTCCACCGCGCTCGTCAGCGCCTCCTCAGCGCTCTTGTCGCCGGCCCAAACGGCCTCGAGCTCTTCGTCGATGATGCCGCGGATCTGGTCGAAGGAGCCGAGGCGCAGGCCCTTGGAATTGGCTGTCGGCGCGTTCGTCGTCATCTGGATGACGGCGATGTCGGTGCCGGGGTTCTCCTGATAGAACCCAGCCTCCCGCGTGGCGTCGCCGGCATCCGCGGTGATCGGCAGATAGCCGGTATCCTGGTGCCACTGCGCCTGCACCGGGGTCGAGGAGAGGTAGCTGAGGAAGGCCGCGACGCCCTCGTACTCCGCCGCGTCGTGCCCCTCCATCACCCAGAGCGAGGCGCCGCCGATGATGGTGTTCTGGGGCGCGTTGCCGACCCCCTCCCAATAGGGCAGCGGGCGCACCTCGAACTCGAACTCCGCCTCGGCGTTGATCCCGGCATAGCCGGCCGAGCTCTCGGTGAAGAGCGCGCAATCGCCCGAGCGGAAGTTGGCGCCGCCCTCGTTCCGGCGCCCAGCGTAGAAGAACTTGCCCTCCTGGGCCCACTCACCCATGGCCGAGATATGGGCCACCTGCGCTTCGCCATTGAAGGCGAGCTCGGTCCCGAGCCCGGCGAACCCGTTGTCCATGGTGGCGAACGGCACGTCGTGGTAGGCGGAGAAATTCTCGAGGTGGATCCAGCTCTGCCAGGCGGTCGTCAGCGGGCATTCGTGGCCAGACGCCTGCAGCGCGTCCAGCACCTCGCCCACCTGCTGCCAGGTGGAGAGATCGGTGTCGGGGTCGATGCCCGCCTCGCTCAGCGCATCGCGGTTCACCCAAAGGACGGGCGTGGAGGAGTTGAAGGGCAGCGACAGCATCTCGCCCTCGGTCGTCGTATAGTAGCCCTTGACCGAGCCGATATAGGCCTCCGGATCGAAGGCGGAGCCGGCCTCCGCCATCACCTCGTAGACCGGGCGCACGGCGCCGCCGGCCGCCATCATCGTGGCGGTGCCCACCTCGAAGACCATCAGGATGTGGGGCTGCTCACCGGCGCGGAAGGCGGCGATGCCGGCGTTCAGCGTCTCGGAATAGTTGCCCTTGTGCGCGGCGACGACGGTGTAGTCGTCCTGGCTGGCGTTAAAGCCCTCGACCTGGGCCGCCACCAACTCGCCGAGGCGGCCGGTGAAGGCGTGCCAGAACTGGACCTCGGTCTCAGCCGAGGCGGCGATGGGCGAAAGGACGGTCGTACAGGCGGCAAGCGCCCCGATGGCTAGGGATCTCATGGTACCTCCCAACTCTTCTTTTGGCTTCTTTGAAACGTTTGCCCGGGGGACCGAGCACAGGGAAGCTTTGGCCCAAACGCACCACCTTCGCAATCCCCTCGTGTCGATAGCCAATTGTCGGCAGGAAAGGTAATGAAGCTTCGTTGAAAGTAATGTGCAGATCGGATGACATACTGCGCTGGTGCCGTACTTCTCAAAGTCGAAGACCGGATTTATTGCCCGAGTACTGACGACATCTCGGCGCGTGATGGGGACCGGCGTGGCTCACGCCAACCCCCGCGAAAGCCGCGCTAGCGGGCCGCGGCGGTTCTTGCTACCAAAGCGCACGCATGGCCACGAACCGTATCTTCTCCCTGCATGTGCCGGAGCCTGAGTGCCGGCCGGGCGACACCCCGGACTTCTCGGCCTTCGAGGTGCCGGAGGCCGGCGCCGTCGACCGCCCGCCGGTCGATGTGGATCCCCAGCACATCCAAGACCACGCCTATCAGATCGTCCGGGTGCTCGACGACGAGGGCACGGCGGTCGGCCCCTGGGCCGAGACGCTGACGGATGAGGAGGCGCTGAAGGGCCTCCGCGACATGATGACCGTCCGCTCCTACGACGCGCGGATGCTGATGGCCCAGCGCCAGGGCAAGACCAGCTTCTACATGCAGTGTCTGGGGGAGGAGGCGATCGCCTGCGCCTTCCAGGCCGCCCTCTCACCGGGCGACATGAACTTCCCGACCTATCGCCAACAGGGTCTGCTGATCGCCGCGGGTTATCCGCTCGAGCAGATGATGAACCAGGTCTACTCCAACAGCGCCGATCCGTTGCTCGGGCGGCAATTGCCGATCATGTACTCCTCGCGCGAGCATGGCTTTTACTCCATCTCCGGCAATCTCGGCACGCAGTTCGTGCAGGCGGTGGGCTGGGCCATGGCCTCCGCCATCGCCGGGGACAGCAAGATCGCGGCGGGCTGGATCGGCGACGGGGCGACGGCGGAATCGGACTTTCACTCGGCCCTGGTCTTTGCGTCCACCTTCCGGGCGCCGGTGATCCTCAACATCGTCAACAACCAGTGGGCGATCTCGACCTTCCAGGGCATCGCCCGCGGGCGGGCCGCGACCTTCGCCTCCCGTGGACTCGGCTTTGGCCTGCCGTCGCTGCGGGTAGACGGCAACGACTATCTCGCCGTCTACGCCGTGGCGAAGTGGGCGGCGGAGCGGGCCCATCTCGGCCACGGGGCGACGCTGATCGAATACGTCACCTACCGGGCCGGGCCGCACTCGACCTCCGACGATCCCTCGGGCTACCGGCCGAAGCAGGAGGCGGCGGACTGGCCCCTCGGCGATCCCATCGCCCGCTTCAAGGCCCATCTGATCGCCCGCGGCACCTGGTCGGAGGAGCGTCACCAGCAGGCCGAGGCGGAGATCGACGCCGAGATCATCGCCCACCAGAAAGCGGCGGAGAAGCACGGCACCCTGCACGACGGGCCCCATCCGAGCCCCAAGGACATGTTCGAGGACGTCTACAGCGATCTGCCGCCGCATCTGCGCCGTCAGCGCCAGGAGGCCGGCATCTGATGGCCCGGATGACGATGATCGAGGCCATCCGCGACGCCCACGACGTCGCCATGGGCCGCGACGAGACGGTCGTCGTCTTCGGCCAGGACGTCGGCTATTTCGGCGGCGTCTTCCGCTGCACCAAGGGCTTGCAGGAGAAATACGGCCTGCAGCGCTGCTTCGACACGCCGATCAACGAGAGCGGCATCATCGGCGCGGCGATCGGCATGGCGGCCTATGGCTTGCGCCCCTGCGTCGAGATCCAGTTCGCCGACTACGTCTATCCGGGCTACGACCAGCTGGTGTCGGAGGCGGCGCGCATCCGCCACCGCTCCAACAAGGACTTCACCGCGCCCATGGTGGTGCGGATGCCCACCGGCGGCGGCATCTTCGGCGGCCAGACCCACTCCCAATCGCCCGAGGCGTTGTTCGCTCATGTGTCCGGCCTGAAGACCGTCATCCCCTCCAACCCCTATGACGCCAAGGGGCTACTGATCTCGGCCATCGAGGATGACGACCCGGTGGTGTTTCTCGAGCCCAAGCGGCTCTACAACGGTCCGTTCGACGGCCATCACGAGGCCGCCGTCACCCCCTGGTCGCGCCATGAGCTCGGCGAAGTGCCGGAGGGGCACTACACCGTGCCCATCGGCCAGGCCGCGATCCGCCGGCCGGGGGAGGCAGTGACCGTCCTCGCCTACGGCACCATGGTCCACGTGGCGCTCGCCGCGGCGGAGGAGACTGGGGTGGATGCCGAGATCATCGACATCCGCACCATGGTGCCGCTCGACCTCGACACCATCGCCGCCTCGGTCAAGAAGACCGGCCGCTGCATGGTGGTGCACGAGGCGACGCGCACCTGCGGCTATGGGGCGGAACTGATCGCCCTGGTCTCGCGCCATTGCTTCTGGAACCTGGAGGCGCCGCCGACCCGCGTCACGGGCTACGACACGCCCTACCCCCATGCCCACGAATGGGACTATTTCCCCGGCCCCGCCCGGGTGGGGGCGGCGATGACCCAGCTTCTCGAGGTCGCCTGATGGGCGAGCACGTCATCAAGCTCCCCGACATTGGGGAGGGCGTGGCAGAGGCGGAGCTCACGGAATGGGAAGTGGCAGTCGGCGACGAGGTGCGCGAGGACCAGGTGCTCGCGGCGGTGATGACCGACAAGGCAACGGTGGAGATCCCGGCGCCGCGGGACGGCAAGATCCTCTGGCTGGGCCCAGCCATCGGCGACGTTGTGGCGGTCGGCTCCGCCATCATCCGCATGGAGGTCGCGGGCGAGGGAAATGTCGCCCCCGGCGAGGCGTTGCCGGAGCCTGAACCAGCGCCGCAGCCTGAGCCGGCGCCCAAACCCCTCGCCCCCGAAGCAGCCCCCGCGCCGGTGGCCCCTGCCCCAGCACCCGAGCCCGCCCTCACCCCGGCCTTCGCCGAGGAGGATCTGCGCCCCGCCAGTGCAGAGATCGGCCTGCCCCGTCCGCCGGGCGAAGCCCCGCTCGCCTCCCCTGCCGTACGGCGCCGGGCGATGGAGGGCGGCATCGACCTTCGCCGGGTGCCGGGCACCGGCCCCGCCGGGCGGATCGTGCACGACGACCTCGACGCCTTCATCGCCACCGGCGGCCTGCCCGTTGGCGCCCCAGGCACCGCCAAGGTGCGCAATACCGGCGTCGAGGAGATCCGGGTCGTCGGTCTGCGCCGCAAGATCGCCGAGAAGATGGCGACCTCGAAGTCCCGCATCCCCCACATCACCTATGTCGACGAGGTCGACATGACGGCGCTCGAGGATCTGCGGGCCAAGCTGAACGCCGACCGGGCGACGGAGCAGCCGAAGCTCACCCTCATCCCCTTCCTGATGCGCGCCATGGCCCGCGCCATCGCTGACCAGCCGGAGGTCAATGCGCTGTTCGATGATGACGCAGGCATCATCCGCCAGCACGGGGCGATCAACATCGGCGTGGCGGCGCAGACGGAGAAGGGCCTCGTCGTGCCGGTCGTGCGCCATGTCGAGGCGCTCGGCCTCTGGGACTGCGCGCGGGAGCTGGCGCGCCTCGCCGAGGCCGCGCGGGAAGGTCGCGCCAGTCGCGAGGATCTGACGGGTGCGACGATCACCATCACCTCCCTCGGTGCGCTCGGCGGCATCGTCACCACGCCGGTCATCAACCACCCGGAGGTGGCGATCATCGGCGTGAACAAGCTCGCCGTCCGCCCGGTCTGGCAGGAGAGCGCCTTCGTGCCGCGCAAGATGATGAACCTCTCCTCCAGCTTCGATCACCGCGTCATCGACGGCTGGAACGCCGCCGTCTTCATCCAGCGGATCAAGGATCTGCTGGAGGCGCCCGCGACCATCTTCATCGACGAGTGACGGGGCGATGAGCGATCAGCGATGCCAGTTCCTGGTGATCGGCGGCGGGCCGGGCGGCTATGTCGCGGCGATCCGCGCCGGCCAGCTCGGCCTCGACACGGTGCTGGTGGAGAAAGACGCCCTCGGCGGCACCTGCCTCAATATCGGCTGTATCCCGTCAAAGGCCCTGATCCACGCGGCCGACGAGTTCGAGAAGGCGCGCCATTTCGCGAACGGCAGCGCGCTGGGCATCAGCGCGGGCACGCCGGCCATCGACCTTGCCAAGACCGTGGCCTGGAAGGACGGCATCGTCGGCAAGCTCACCGGCGGCGTCGGCAGCCTGCTGAAGCGCGCCAAGGTGAGGAGCCTGATCGGCCAGGCGCGCTTCCTCGACGGGCGCACGGTGCGGGTGGAGGGTGAGGACGGCCCACTGACGATCCGGGCGGAGCAGATCTGCATCGCCACAGGCTCCGCCCCGATCGAGCTGCCGGCCCTGCCCTTCGGCGGCAAGATCATCAGCTCGACCGAGGCGCTGTCGCTTGCTGCGCCGCCCGAGCATCTCGCGGTGATCGGCGCCGGCTATATCGGCATGGAGCTCGGCATGGCCTATGCCAAGCTCGGCTCTCAGGTGACGATCGTGGAGGCGGAGGATCGGATCCTGCCGCTCTACGACCAGGAGCTCACCCGCCCCGTCGCCAAGCGGGCCGGGGCGCTCGGCATCGACATCCGGACGGATGCCCGGGCCCGCGGCCTGAGCGACGATGGCGCGCTGGAGATCGAGGGGGAGGAGGCCCTCCCCGCCGACACCGTCCTCGTCACCGTCGGGCGAAGGCCGGTGACGGAGGGCTGCGGGATCGAGAACCTGGTGCTCGACCTCGACGGCCCGTTCCTGGCGATCGACGACCAGTGCCGCACCTCGATGCGCACGATCTTCGCCATCGGCGACGTGACGGGGGAGCCGATGCTGGCCCACCGCGCCATGGCCCAGGGCGAGATGGTGGCCGAGATCGCCGCCGGCGAGCCCCGCCGCTGGGACAAGCGCGCGATCCCGGCGATCTGCTTCACCGATCCGGAGATCGTGAGCGCCGGCCTTTCGCCCGATGCGGCGGCGGCGGCGGGCCACGAGATCGTCACCGCCCAGTTCCCGCTCGCCGCCAACGGCCGGGCGCTCACCATGGAGGCGGCCGACGGCTTCGTCCGGGCGGTGGCGCGGAAGGACAATCACCTGCTCCTCGGCCTGCAGGCGGTGGGAGCGGGCGTCGCGGAGCTCAGCGCCTCCTTCGGCCTGGCGCTGGAGATGGGCGCGCGGCTCGAGGATGTGGCGGCCACCATCCACGCCCATCCGACCCAAGGCGAGGCATTGCAGGAGGCGGCGCTCCGCACCCTCGGCCACGCCCTCCACATCTAGTACCGCGCGCGCGGCGGCATCAGATGCCTCCGGCGGGGATATTTGGGTCACTGCGAAAGCTCGGGGCTTTCTTGCTGGGATAAATATCCAGCGGGCGTCGGCGCGGCGCGCGGTGCCGGCGGAGGCAGCGCCCAGGTCGGCGCGGGATCAGCCGTAGGTCGGAGCTTGCGGCCAGCCCGGGGGTGAGTCCTCAAAGCTCTGGCGGCGGCCCCAGACGGTCATGTCGAGGATATAGTGCGACCCGCCGATCGCCTCACCGCCCCGGGCGTAGGTCGAGTAGGTGTGGAACACCTCCTCGTCGATCCGCAGGAAGGCGCTGAAGCCCGGCAGTTCCATCGACTGGCCGTCGGCCAGGGTTAGCCCCATAGCGGCCAGGGCCTCCTCCGACTTGTAATTGTACTCGGTCGCATCGCGGGACCGGTCGAGTGTCACGCCGAAATCGTAGTTGAAGTCGCTGCCGTGGGACGACACCCAAGCAAAGCGCCAACCCCGGGTGGCCTTGTAGGCCTCGATCTTCTCGATCGGCGCGCGGGAGACGTAGGCGAAGGCCGTGTCGTTCTCCGCCAAGTGCCGGAGATGGCCGTCGGAGATTTCGTCGGCCAGGTGGGTGCAGCTCGCGCAGCCCTCCTGCCAATCGGGGGCGAACATGAAATGGCCGAGGAACAGCCGCTCTTGCCCCCCGAAGAGATCGCGGAGGCTGAGCGGGCCACGGGGGCCGGTGAAGGTGTACTCCCGCTCGACCTTGACCATCGGCAGACGGCGGCGGCGGGCGGCAACCGCATCGCGGGCCCGGGTGAGCGCCTTTTCCTCGTCCAGCAGGTCACGGCGCGCCCGCAGCCAGTCCTCACGCGACACGATGTCTGGATGGGCGGTGGCCTTCATCGCGGTCCTCCTTCGATGCGGCGGCGCTCGGATCGACGCTGATCGCGCCGGAGCATCGTGTCAACTTAGGCGACGGCGGCCAGGGGAGAGGCGCCGCGCGTGTCCTAGCCGCCGGGCGGGTCCGGGGCGGTCGCGGCGGGCAGGCAGAGGCTGACGCGCAGGCCCCGGGGCTGGTTGGCGGCGAGGGAGAGCGTGCCGCCGTGCTGCTCGATCAGCGCCTTGGCGATGCTGAGGCCGAGCCCGCTGCCCGCGCCGTCCGCGGTGCGGGCGGCATTGCCCCGGAGGAACGGCTGCATGAGCCGCGCCCGATCCTCCGCCGGGATGCCAGGGCCTGAGTCAGCCACCACGAGCTCCACCATATCGGCCTGGCGCTGGGCCGAGATCGACGGGTTGGCGCCGTAGCGCACGGCGTTGTCGACGACGTTGCGGAGCGCCCGCTCCAGCGCCAGGTCGTTGGCGCGCACCGTCAGCTCCGCCTCCGGCAAGGCCACCGCGATCTCTTGCCCCGTCTCGGCCAGATCGGCGGCCACCCGGGCGACGAGGGCCACCAGATCGACCGTGGCCAGGCGCGCCTTGCCGTCGGGATCGCGGGCCAGCGCCAGGCAGTTCTCCAGGATCGAGGCCATGTGCGCGATATCCGGCGTCAGGCTCTCCGCCCCCGCCGCGTCGGCCTTGAGCTGGAAGCGCGTGAGGTAGGTGCGGAGATCGTGGCCGAGGGCGCCGAGCATCACCCGGCGGCCCTCGAGCAGATCGGCAATGCGCACCTGCATCCGGTTGAAGGCGGCGATCAGATGGCGGAGCTCCGGCGCGCCGCGCTCCCGCACCGGGGTGGGCGCGGCCCCGGCCGAGAACGCCTCCGCCGCCCGGGCCAGGGCGCGGAGCGGCGCGGTCTCCCGCCGCAGCACCAAAAGCACGATGAGCGCGCTCACCAGGCCGAAGATGCCGGACCAGAAGCCGATCGGCACGGAGTAGATCTGGGTCAGCAGATCGTCCCGGGTCTCGACCACCAGGGTGCGCCCGTCGGACAGGCCGATGGCCATGCGGAGCGGATAGCGGCTCCAAAGCGTGCGGTCGCGGCGCTGCAGCTCCGTTCCCGCCACGCCGTCGGGCACGGCGATGTAGGCGGCATAGGGGCGGCCGCCCAGCACGTCGTCGTAGCGCGCCAGCACCCGCTCGACCCGGGGCAGCGTCGTCTCCGCCACCGCTTCGTCCGCCACCGGCGCGTCGCTGAGCAGGACCAGCAGATCCGGGCCGTTGAGGGCGCCGAGGATGCGCTCGGCATCGGCGCCGCTCTCCAGGAGCTCGACCATGGCCACGACCCGCTCGGGCAAGGGGAAGCGGTAGCCCGGCTCGCTCCCAGGGCCGCGGTCGGAGATGTAGAGCCAGACCAGCAGCAGCTGGGTGCCAAGGAGCAGGATCGCCGCCACCGCCGCGACCCGAGCAAAGAGACTCCACCTCAGTCGCACAGCCGGCGCACCTCTGCGGCGAACAGATAGCCGGCGTTGCGCACCGTCTTGATCAGCCCCGGCCGGCGCGGATCGTCGCCGAGCTTGGCGCGCAGGCGGCTCACTTGGACGTCGACCGTGCGGTCGAAGGCGTCGGTGGCGCGGCTCTGGCTCTCCTCCATCAGGCGATCGCGGCTCAGCACCCGGCGGGGCTGGCGCACGAAAGCGCGGAGGAGGGCGAACTCACCGGAGGTCAGCACGATCTCCGCCCCGTCGCGGGTGACGATATGAGCGTCGAGGTCGATGACGAAGCCGGCAAAGGCGTGGCGGGCGCCGGGGCGCACAGCCGGCCCGGCCGGGCCGGCGCGGCGCAGGATGGCGCGGATCCGGGCGACGAGCTCGCGCGGGTTGAAGGGTTTGGCGAGGTAGTCGTCGGCGCCGATCTCCAAGCCGACGATGCGGTCGATATCCTCCCCTCGTGCCGTCAGCATCAGGATCGGCGGCCCCTCCCCGGCCCGCAGCCGCCGGCAGATGGAGAGGCCGTCCTCCCCCGGCAACATCAGGTCGAGCACGATCAGATCGGCCGCCTGCCGGGCCAAAGCTCGGTCGAGCTCCACTCCATCTCGGGCAAGCTCCGCCGCGAAACCCTCCCGCGCGAGCATGTCGCGGGTGAGCGGCCCGATCTCGGGATCGTCCTCGACCACGAGGACGCGGGCTAGGGTCGGCTTGGCCATCCTCTGGAGCCTAGGCGAGGTGCCGCTGCCGCTCCAGGCGCGCGGCAGGGCCATTTACAAAACGTCACAAAACGTCGTCCGGGCGAAATCCGCCGGACACGTGGCGGATGCAGATTGCAGGCCGACGAGAACAGAGAGCAGGAAGGAAACCGAGATGCAGCGATCCCTGATCCTCGCCGCAGCCGTCGCCATCGCCACGGCCGGCGCGGCGGACGCCCAGTTTCGCAGCGAGCGCACGGTGAGCGGCGCCAACGGCAGCACCATCGTGGTGGAGACCGAGAGCCAGCGGACGGAGGCCGGCCGCACCACCACGGTCACCGGCACCACGTCGAACGGCCGGGGTTGGACGCGCCAAACCAACCGCAGCTTCGATCCCACGACCCGCACCTGGACCCGCCAGGGCAGCGGCACGACTGCGGGCGGCAACACTTGGTCCTCGAACCAAAGCACCACCTGCGCCGGCGGCAACTGCCAGCGGACGGGCACGGTGACCGGCCCGCGCGGCACCTCCAACTGGTCGGGTGAGGCCACGCGCATCGGGCCCGGCGAGGTCCAGGGTCAGCGCACCTGGACCGGCCCACGCGGGCGGAGCGGTGGGTCGAGCTGGACCTGGCGCCGCCTCCGGTCTGGCGACTGATGCGAGGCTTCGCGACCCTCTTGGCGCTGGCGGGTCTGCTGCTCGCCAGCCCGCTCGCCCGGGCCGAGAGCGCGGCCTTGCAAGCGCAGATCACCGAGGTGCATGCCGCCGTCGCCCCCTACCGTGACGTGGCCGCAGCCCGGGCGGCGGGCTGGCGGCGCACCACGGCCCATGTGCCGCTGATGGGGGAGCACTGGTCGAAACGGCGCGCCGAGCCCGATTACGTCGACGGGCAGCCGATCGACTTCACCCAGCCCTCCAACCTCATCTACGCCGAGATCGGCGGCCGGCGGGAGCTGGTGGCGGTCGCCTATGTGGTGCGGATCGGCCCGAACGATCCGTTGCCGGAGGGCTTTCAGGGCGCCGAGGATCTGTGGCACGTGCACAACCTCGACCAGATCCTCGCGGCGGTGGGTGAGGTGCGGCCCTTCGTGGCCCGACTCGGCCGATCCTGGGTGGATCGGCGGCTGGCAAGCGACGGCCGGCGCCGCCTGGCGATGCTGCATGTCTGGCTCGACGGGCGCAATCCGCTCGGCCGGTTCGAGAACCTGGATCCCACCCTGCCCTATCGCCGCCACGGGCTGGGTCCGGCGCATTGGTCCGGCGCCTCGCTCGACGCGGCCCGCGGGGTGGCGCTGGCCCTGCCCGAGGGCTGCGAGGAGGAGTTTGACGGCAAGCTCCGCCTGGCCGGGGTGGAGCGCCGGCGGAAGCGCCAGATCCTGGCGCTCTGCCGGGATTACGCCGCGCAGGTGCGCGGCCAGATCAGCGCACCCCCGGCCACGCTCAACCGGGTGGCGGAGGAGGCGGCCCGCACCCTCGACAGCCATCTGCTGATCCTGCTGCGGCCGGCCGAGACCGCCCGTATCGCTGCCCTGGTCGAGGGTCCGAGCGGCATCTGCATGGCGCGCTGAGGCGGGCGGATCGTCGATCAGGGCGTTTTACAACGCGGTTGGGGCGCGGCAAGGTGTCCTCGGACGGTGTCCGAGGGAGGAAACAATGAAACATCTTGCAACTTCACTGCTGGCGGTGGCGGCGCTCGCCACCGGCCCGGCGGTGGCCCAGGTCAACCTGACGGCCGAGACCGCCTCGCCAGGCGGCGTCGCCCATCTCTCCACCATCTCGCTAGCGGAGGCGGCGGCGGCGGAGGGGGTGGCCAACATCCAGGTCTCCGACGGCCAGACGCTCACCAACACCATTGTCAACGTGGCCGAGGGCAACACCGACATCTCGGCCGCCCCGTTCATCCTGCCGTTTCTGCTGTCGCGGGGCGTGGGGCCCTACGCCGCCCAGGGACCGGAGCAGGGGGCGGAGCTCGCCGACAATCTCGCGGTGCTCTACACCTACAATCTCGGCGTCTTCACGCTCTACGCCTTCGACAGCTCGCCAGTGAAGGGCTGGGACACGATCGAGGGCCAGCGGATCTACAACGGCCCGCCCCGGGGCGGCGCGCTGAACAACGCCCGCGCCATTATCAAGATCATCACCGGCCTCGACGACGGCGACGGCTACGAGGGCGTGCAGGTAAACTGGGGCCAGGCGGTACCAACCATCACCGGTGGCGCGGCGGATGCCATGGTGCTGCCGACGAACTTTCCCGACGGGCGGATGTCGCGCTCCCTCGGCTCCGGCAACATGACGATCTGGTCGATGCCAAGCGAGGCGTTCGAGAGCGAGGCGTCGCAGAACTACGCCCAGGTGCCGGGCTCCGCCGCCTTCGCCATGCCGATCGCCGATCTCAACTTCGGCGACGGCGTCACGGTGGTGTCTGAGGACGAGATGTTCCGCGGCCTCGCCACCATCGGCGGCGAGATTGTCAATGTCGACATGGACTTCGACACCGCCAAGGCCTTGACCGCAGCCTTCATCGCCCGCCTGGACGAGACGCGCCAGCGCACGCCCTTCGCCGCCGCCGCCCAGTTCGGCGACACCGATCCGGCCGCCACCGGCATGTGCGGGCGGAACCCGCTCAAATACCATCCCGGCGCGGTTGCCGCGTGGGAGGAGGCGGGCTTCACCATCCCCGATTGCGCCAAGTAGGGCAGGCCGACCGGTCCGGGGCGCCGACGCTGCGCCCCGGACCTGCGCCGCGGTGAGCTGGGATGAGTGACGAGGTTCCGGTCCGGCGGGGGACGCTGCTTTACGTCCTCGCCCTCCTGCTGATCCTGTTTGGGCTGACCAATGCGATGCCCGGGATCCCGGGTCTGCAGTCGGGCCTGCGCGACCTGACCGGTCTCGACTGGCTGCGCGTCCACCGCTTCCCGACAGAGTATTTCTACCCGCTCGTCTTCTTCATGTTGATGGCGGCGGTGGTGCTGCGCCATTCGATCTTTCGCGCCTGGTCCACCGGCCCGGCCTGGCGGCGCCGGCTCGGCCTGGCGGCCGATGCGATCATGCTCTTCATGGCCGGCCTGATCTCCGTCACCTACCTCGTGGAGATCGAGGCGGTCTGCCTGATCGACCGGATGACCGGCCTCCGCGCCGAGCTGATTGCGGAGTCCCTGGCGCGGGAGGCGGAGCTGGCCGAGCTCATGGGGCTCGAGCCGCCCACCACCGTCGACGACCCGAAATGCGTGCAGACCACCGGCGGCTGGCTGGTGCTGATCGTCGGCCTCGCGGTGGTGACCTTCCTGGCCTACAATGTCCGGGTCTGGGGCCTGCCATTGGTGCTCGTCGCCATCCTGGTGGCCGGCTACACCATCGCCACGGTGCTGGTCTGGTATTTCCACGGGCCCGAGGACATCAACAAATACCTGATGACCAAGATCGGGGGGGAGCCGCGGCTGCTCTCGGACGGTCGGCCGCGCATCCACGACATCCTGGTGAACGATGCGACCGGGCTGATGGGCCGGTTCCTCGACATCATCCTCAACACGATCTTTCCCTATCTGGTGCTCGGCTCCCTCTTCGGTGCCTCGGCCGGGGGGCAGTCGCTGATCAAGCTCGCCTTTCGCTGGACACGGCGGCTGCGGGGCGGGCCGGCCCATGCGGCGATCGTCTCCTCCTCCCTCTTCGGCACGATCTCCGGCGGGCCGGTGGTGAACGTGCTCTCGACCGGGGTGCTGACCATCCCAATGATGATCAAGCGGGGCTTCTCCCGGGTCTTCGCCGGGGGCGTGGAGGCGGCGGCGAGCTCTGGCGGCTCGATCATGCCGCCGGTGATGGGGGTGGCAGCCTTTATCCTCGCGGCACTCACCAACGTGCCCTACCGCGAGGTCATCATCGCCGCGCTGATCCCGGCACTCGCCTATTACCTCTGCCTCTTCCTCTCGGTGGTCTTCCAGTCGCGCAAGCAGCGGATCGAGGCGATCGGCGAGTTGACGGAGGAGATGCACCTCTCCCGCCAGGACATCCTCAACCTGGTGATGATCGCCGGGCCGATCCTCTTGATCCTGGCGCTGCTTCTCACGTCGAAGGAGGCGGTGGGCTGCGGCCTGCTCGGCGCGCTCCTCGGCGCGACGACGATGGAGGGGCCGAACGGCTGCGTGGCCACGGATCTGCCGTGGCTGCTACGCCTCGTGCAGAACTCCGCCGGCGATGCCGGCAGCGCCGGCTGGTGGGCCGTCATGCTGATGGTCGTGCTGCTGTTTCTCGACCCCGCCATGCGCCGCGCGCCGGCCCGGCTGCTCGATGCGCTGGCCAATGCCGGGGTACTGATCGCCACGCTCTACCTGATGTTCCTGGCGGTCTCGATCATCGACTTCTGCCTCAACCTCACCGGGCTTTCCGAGTTCATCGCCCTCGACGTGCTGAGCTGGCTGCGGCCGATGAACCTGGGCGAGGCGGGCTCCACCGGCATCCAGCTCGTGGCGCTCTTCGCCACCATGGTGCTGGCGGTGCTGCTCGGCATGGGGATGCCGGCGGCGCCGGCCTACATCAACGTGGCGCTGCTGATGGGGCCGGTGCTGGCCGGGCTCGGCCTGTCGATCTTTGCGGCGAACATGTTCATCTTCTATTTCGCCGTCGCCTCGGCCATCACCCCGCCGGTGGCCCTCGCGGCCTTCGCGGCCGCTTCGATCACCCGGGCGGAGCCCATGGCGACGGGCTTTTCCGCCGTACGCTCGGGCATCGTAATGTTCGTCATCCCGTTCATCTTCGCGCTCTATCCCGAGCTGCTGCTGATCGACGCCGCCCTGATCGACCCCGAAAGCAGCCTCAGCGCGCCCCGCTACCTGCCGGGATATGAGGAGCGCAACCTGCCCCTGATGCTCGCCGCGCTGCTGCCGCGCATGGCCCTCGCCCTCTATCTGCTGGCCAGCGCCCTTGCCCGTTTCGACCGAACGGAGTTGGCGGCGTGGGAGGTCGCGGCGCGGCTGCTGCTCGTCGCGCTGCTGCTGAGCTACCCGCCGGCGATCTTCCTGCCGGCCGCGGTGGCGGCGATCGGGCTGCTGGCGCTGCACCATCTGAGGGCAGCACGGCGGCCGGCGCCGGCCTGAGCCCGGCGGGCGGGGTGCCGGAGGAGGTGTTTGCCTCCGGCGGGAACACTTAGGTCAATGCGAAAGCCGGGGACCGGTTCTGAGCGCGGAGGGGCTTGGCGGGGCGGCGCCTGCGTCCCGTTCAGCGCTTCTGGTCGCGGTCCGGTGGGCCGAGCGTCTCCTCCAGGTTGACGCCGATCGCATCGCCGATCTTGCGGAGCGCGGGAAGCTGCACCGCCATGTCCATGATGGCGTCGATGGCGTGGTTGACCGGGGCGCGGGGGCCGTCGCCGGCCTGACCGGAACCGCCGCCGCTCAGATGATTGATCGAGATGCCTTTGATCTTCTCGGCCGGCTTCACCATCTCCGCCACGATCTTGGGCAGTGCTTCGAGCCGCGCCTTCTCCAGCTCCATCGCCACCAGGGCCTCGGAGCGGGCGTTCTCCGCCTCTAGCCGGGCGAGCGTCGCCTCGGCCCGGGCGAGCTCTACCGCCTTCACGGCGAGCGCCTCCTCCTCCTGCGCCGCGCGGCGGTCGGCGGCGGTGGCGCGGTCGCTTTCGGCGGCGATGCGGGCGCGGAGGGCCGCAGCCTCCGCCGCCTCTTCCGCACCCAGCAGCGCCAATGCCTTCTTCCGCTCGGCCTCGGCGGTCTGGCGCGCAGTGCGCACTGCCTCCTCCGCCCGTACGGCATCGGCCCGGGCGGCGTCGGCTTCGGCCTGGGCCCGGCTTTCCTCCTGGGATTTCGCGGCGATCTGGATCAGGCGGTCGCGCTCGGCCATCTCGAGCGCGCGGGACTGGGCGATCTCGGCCTCCCGGATCGCCTGCTCGCGCGCAATGTCGGCGGCCTGGATCTCTTGCTCCATGCGGATGCGGGCATGGGCCGAGGCGCGCTCGGCCTCCGCCTTCCGCGCTGCGACCTCGGCCAGCTGGGCCGCGACCAGGGTCTCGACCTCCTGGGCCTGGGCGATCTCGGCCCTTCGTTCCTCGAGTTCGATCTCCAGCTTCCGGCGCGCCGCCTCCATCGCCGCGCGGCGGACCGAGACCTCGCTGTCGCTCTCGATCTCGGCGCGCTCCTTCTTCGACGTGGCGATCACCTCGGCGAGCTTCCTCATACCGACCGCGTTGAAGGCGTTGTTCTCATCCAGCGCCGCAAAGGGCGTCTGATCGAGGGCCGAGAGCGAGACGCTGTCGATCTGCAATCCGTATTTCGCCAGCGGCTCGGCCAAGGCCTCCCGCACTTCTGCAACGAAGGCGGCGCGGCTTTCGTGCAGCTCGTCCATCGAGAGCTTTGCGGCGACGGAGCGGAGGGCATCGACCATCATGCCGTCGAGCAATTCCTTCAACTGATCGCCCTGGAAGAGCCGGCGGCCGAGGGTCTGGGCGGCGCGGGTGATCGCCTCCGCCTCCGGCTTCACGGAGACGTAGACCTCCGCCCCCACGTCGACGCGCAGGCGGTCGCTGGTGATCAGCGCCTCCTCGGCCCGGCGGGCGACGTTCATGCGGATCGTCGCCATGTTCACCCGGGTGATCTCGTGAAAATACGGCAGCGCCAGCGTGCCGCCGTCGATCACCACGCGGCGCCCGCCGATACCGGTGCGCACGAGGCTCACCTCGTTCGTTGCCCGCTCATAGAACCAGGCGGCCAGCACGATCAGCGCCGCGAAGACGGCGAGGATGAGGATGATCCAGGCGAGGATGGTCATGTGAGAGGCCTCCTATAGCCCGTGCCGATTGCACAGGATGTTCGACGCCATGCCGCCGTCGATGTGGATGTTGGTGCCGCGAAGCCAGGTCGTCATGTCCGAGAGCAGGAAGGCGACGGCGGGGGCGATATCCTCCGGCCGGCCGGGGCGGTCCATGACGCGGGCATCCTCGGCCGCGCGCTCACCGAGGGTGGCGAGGAAGTCGCCGAGGATCGGCGTCTCCACCGGCCCGGGGGAGAGCGCGTTCATCCGGATGCCCCGCTCGCGCCAGCGCCAGCGGTTCTGCAGGGTCCAGACGAGCAGCGCTTCCTTGGAGAAGAAGTAGCTCCGCCCATCCTCGTTGCTGATGTCGAAGCGCTGCATGAAGGCCTCCGGCGCGTCGATGTCGACCGCCTCGGAGGCGCGGATCGCCTCGACCGCGTCGGCCCAGCCGAAGCCGGCGAGGGAGGCGAGGTTCACGATGGCCGCGCCGTCCCGCATCTTGGGCACCAGACCCTCGGTCAGGCGCTTCAGGCCGAAGAGGTTCACCTGCAGCACCTTCTCGGCCGGCGCGGTCGGCGGCAGGCCGGCGATGTTGGCGAGGCCGTCGATCCCGTCCGGCAACACGTCGATCAGCGCGTCGATGGTGGCGCCTTGGGAGAGATCGGCGCGGTAGAACTCCTCCACATGGTCGAAGCGCTTGGTGAGATCCACGCCCAGCACCGTCGCGCCCATCTTCGTGCAGATCCGCGCCGTCTCGAGCCCAATGCCGGAGGCGGAGCCGGTGACCACGATGGTTTTGCCGGCCAGCAGCGGCAGCGCCTCCCAGTCCATCAAAACACCCCCGGATAAGGCCGGTGGCCGCGGTCGAGGGTGATCCAGCGGGTCTCGGTAAACGTCTCCATCGACCAGAGCCCGCCATGGCGGCCGAGCCCGCTCGCCTTGGTGCCGCCGAAGGGCACGTGGGGCTCGTCGTTGATGCTGGTGCAATTGACGTGGCACATGCCGGTCTCGAGCCGCGCGGCCATGGCAAGCGCACGCTCTTCGTCCGCCGTGATGATGCCGGAGGAGAGGCCGTATTCGGTGTCGTTGTTAAGCGCGATGGCGTCCGCGTCCGTGCGGAAGGGGACAACCACGGCGACCGGGCCGAACGTCTCCTCCCGCCAGATCGCCATCTCGGGCGTGACGCCGGTGAGGATCGTCGGCTCGACGTAGCGGCCCCGCACGCCGCCGCCCAAGGCGAGGGTCGCGCCCCTGGCCGTCGCCTCCTCGATCTGGGCGGCGACCCGGGCGGCCTGGCGATCGTTGATCAGCGGGCCGACGACGTTTTGGGGATCGGCCACGTCGCCGGTGCGGAGCTTGCGGGCCCGGGCGACGAAGGCCTCGAGGAAGGGCTGATAGATCGCCTCCTGCACCAGCACCTTCTCGACGCTCATGCAGATCTGGCCCTGGTGCATGAAGGCGCCGAAGGAGGCGGCGGCGCTCGCCCGCTCCATCTCCGCATCCTCGAGCACGATCAGGCTGTCCTTGCCGCCGAGCTCGACACAGGCTTTTTTAAGATGCGCCCCGGCCTTGGCGGCGATGTGGCGCCCGACCGCGGTGGAGCCGGTGAAGGAGACGCCCTTGACGGCAGGGTTCTCCACCAGCTCGTCGCCCATCTCGCCCACGTTCTCCCGCCCGCAGGTGACGACGTTGAACACGCCGGGGGGCAGGCCCGCCTCCTCCATCACCTCGGCGAAGAACAGGCCGCCGGCATAGGGGGTCTCTTCCGACGGTTTCAGCACGACCGTGTTGCCGGCGGCCAGCGGGAAGGCGAATCCGCGCGAGGAGAGGATGCCGGGCATGTTCCAGGGCGAGATGACGCTGACCACGCCGATCGGCTGGCGCACGGCGTGGGAGAGCTTGCCGTGGACCGAGGGCAGGATCTGCCCGACGGGGGCGTAGCAGGCGGCGGCGGCGGCGCGGAAGACCTCGGCCACGTAGCCTGCCTCGAACAGGCCTTTACCGCGCCAGCCGCCCCCCTCTGCCGTGGCGGCGGCGACGTAGTCGGGCGCGCGCCGTTCCCACACCTCGGCGGCTTTCAGCAGGAACGCCGCACGCTCGGTGAACATCAGGCCGGCCCAGGCGGGGAAGCCCCCGGCGGCGGCGGCGATGGCGGCGCGCGCCTCGATCCGGCCGCCGTCGGGGATCCGGGCGTAGAGCGCGCCGTCCGAGGGGTTGAGGTCGTCGAAGCTGCCGTTGCCGGGGCGCCAGGCGCCGGCGATGTACATGCCCTTGATCGCGGGGCTCGCGGGTTGGTCGAGCATCCTATCCCTCCCTCTCGAAATCGCCGCTCGGACGGCGGCGATAGACCTCGACGCGCGGCGCCCGGTAGACCTCGATGACCGCCGGCTTCGGCTTGGACGCGGCGGGTTCGGGCGGCTCGGCCGCGCCGTTCAGCGGCCGCTCGGCCCGGCCGTTCCGGCGGGTGCGGGCCCGGGCGGCGGCCTCCTCGATTTCGGCCAGTACGGTGCTGAGACGATCCTGGGCGACGGTGGCCGCGCGCTGCTGCACTTCGGGCGCTGGCTCCGGTCGCTGCGCCGAGGCGCGGGCCACCAGATCGGCGACCGGCAGGCCCAGCACCTGGTCAGCGGATCGGGTCTCGGACGGCCGGGGCGGTACGGCGATCGGCGGCGGGACCTCCGCCGCGGCATCCGGCGCCTCGTCGTGGGTATGGGGCGCGGCGGCCCCGCCGGCGCCGAGATAGGCGGCCTGCACGGCAGGGTCGTGCATCAGCGCGTCCGCCGTCGCCTCATGCACGATATGGGCGTTCTCCAGCAGATAGCCGCGGTCGGCGATGGCGAGGCTTTGGCGGGCGTTCTGCTCCACCAGAAGGATGCCGATGCCGAGATCGCGCACGGTGCGGAGCGACTGGAAGAGCTCCTTGCAAAGCAGCGGCGAGAGGCCAAGGGACGGCTCGTCGAGCGCCAGGATCTCCGGGTTCGACATCATCGCCCGGCCGATGGCCACCATCTGCTGCTCGCCCCCCGACATGGTGCGCACTGTCTGGCGGCGCCGCTCGGCGAGCTTGGGGAAAAGCTGATAGGCCCGGGCGAGGTTCGCCGCCTCCTCCTCCCGCGCCCGGGCGGCATAGGCGCCGAGGGTCAGATTCTCCTCCACAGTCAGATCGCCGAAGATGCCGCGCCCCTCCGGCACCAGGGCGACGCCCTCCTCGACGATCCGGTCGGGGGAGAGGCGCGTCAGGTCATGGCCGTTCAGCGTCACCTGCCCCGCCACCTGCCCCTCGCAGATTCCGGCGACGGCCTTGAGCAGCGTCGACTTCCCCGCCCCGTTGGCGCCGAGGATGACGACGATCTCTCCGGCCGCGACACGCAACCCCGCATCCTCCAGCGCCCGGTGCTGGCCGTAGGCGACGGTGAGGCCCGCGACCTCAAGCATCGTCATCGCCCAGATAGGCGCGGATCACCTCACGGTCGGAGAGCACCTCGTCCGGCGTCCCCTCGGCGATCTTGGCGCCGGAGGCCATTACCACGCAACGGTCCGACAGCGAGCGGATGGCGTCCATCACATGCTCGACGAGCACGATCGTGCGCCCCTCCGCCTTCAATGAGCGGATGAGCTCGATGCCGATGGCGAGCTCCGTCGGGTTGAGCCCGGCCAGCCATTCGTCGAGCAGCAGGATCTCGGGGTCGGAGGCGAGGACGCGGGCAAGCTCCACCCGCTTGGTGTCGATGTAGGTGAGCTGGCCCACCCGAAGATGCCCCTTCCCGGCAAGCCCCACCCGCTCCAGCAACTCCCGCGCCACCCGCCGCGCGTCCGTCCCCCAGCGGCGGCGATGGCCGAAGACGGCGCCGGCCACCACGTTCTCCTCCACCGTCATCGAGGCGAGCAGGCGCACGAGCTGAAACGTCCGCCCGACGCCCCTGCGGGCGATGGTGCGGGCCGGCAGGCCGGCGATGGCCTGGCCGCGGAGCGTGATCTCTCCGGCAGAGGGTTGTAGCGCGCCGGAGATCACGTTGAGCGTCGTCGACTTCCCCGATCCGTTCGGCCCGATCAGCCCGAGGACGGCGTTCGGCTCCACATCGAAGTCCAGCGCGTCGACCGCAACCAGCCCCCCGAAGCGCCGTGTGACGCCGCGGAGCGCGAGGATCGGGCTCCCCTGCCTCACGCCGCCGCCTCCCGCCGGGCAGCGCGCTGGCGCAGATCGTCGAACAGGCCCGCGAAGCCGCGGGGGAGCGCATAGACGATCAACAGGAAGGCGAGGCCGAGGACCAGCGTCGTCTGGTTCGGGAAGTTCGACGACACCGCCTCCCAAAGGAAGGTGAAGGGGATCACGCCGACCAAGGGGCCCCAAAGCCGCCCGGCGCCGCCGAGCAAGGCCATGATGACGACCTGGAAGGACAGGATCGGCGTGAAGGCGAGCGCGGGTTCGATATAGACGTAGCGCGGCGCCAGGATCGCCCCGGTGACGGAGGCAACCAGCCCCGGCACCATGAAGAGTAGGATCTTGGCGCGGGCCGTATGGATGCCGGAATGGGCCGCCACCGTCTCGTCATCCCCGATGATGCGGAGCGCGAAGCCGAGGCGCGAGCGCCCGATCAGCCAGCCGGCCAGGAAGACCAGCGCCGCCAGGCCCAGTAGCTGCCAGTAGATCTGCGCCTCGGTGATCTGGGTGAGGACGTAGAGCCCCTTCTGGCCCGAAAGGTTCTGGGCCCAGGTGATGACCTGGCGCACCAACTCCGCCAGGCCGAGGGTGAAGATGACGAAGTAGACGCCCGAGAGGCGCAGCGTCGCCAGGCCCACCAGCGCCGCCAGGACCGCCCCCGCCACCGCCGCGATCAGCAGGAGCGACCAGTAGGGCAGCACCTCGAACCCCAACCCAACCACATAGGTGCCGAGGCCGAAAAACGCCGCGGTGGCCAGCGAGATGTAATGGGTGGGGCCGGAGAAGAGCGCCCAGCTGGTCGCCAGCACGGTGTACATGGCGATGGTGACGCCGAGCCCCAGCCAGTAGCCCGAGCCGCTGAAGGGGATCGTCGCCGCCGCGAGCAGCAGCGCGACGGCGACGGCCAGCCCCTGCACCTCCCGCCCGCTCATGTCGGGCGCCGCCCAAAGAGGCCCTGCGGCCGGAAGAGCAGGATCAGGATGAAGAGCGCATAGGCCGCGGCCAGCGTCAGCCCCGGGTCGATCAGCGAGGCCACCACGGTCTCGACCACGCCGAGCAGGAGGGCGGCGAGGATCGTGCCCCGCACGTCGCCCACACCCCCCATGATCACGATGATCAGTGCCTTGAGCGTGAAGATCACCCCGGTCGAGGCATCGAGGGTCAGGAAGGAGGAGACCAGCGCCCCGCCCGTCGCGGTCACCGCGCCGCCGAGGGCGAAGGCGATGGCCGCCCGGCTGCGGACGTCGATGCCGACCAGCCGCGCACTCTCCGGCGCCACGGCGATCGCCCGGATCGACAATCCGGCGCGGGAGCGGTTGAGCCAGAGGTAGAGCGCCAGACACAGGATGGCGGCGGCGAGGAAGGCCACGACCCGGTTCTGGGCATAGGTCTCGCCCAGGATCTCGACCGGCCGGGCGAGGTAGGCATAGCTGAAATAGTCCCCGCCGAAGATCGCCAGCATGACGCCCACCGCGACGAAGGAGAGGCCGAAGGTCGCCAGGATCGCATCCACCTCGAGCTGGCCGCGGCTCCGCGCCCGGCGCACCAGCCGCTCCAGCATCAACCGGTAGATCAGCCAGTTGAGCAGGAAGGCTGCCGGTGCGACGAGGAAGACCGTCAGGATCGGGCTCACCTGGCCGGCCGTGTAGAACCAGAAGGCCGCGAAACCGCCGGCCACCAGCACCTCGCCGTTGGCGAGGTTCATGATCCGGGCCACGCCGTATTGCAGGTTGAGCCCGAGCGCGATCAGCGCGTAGGTGCCGCCGAGCAGCAGGCCGATGATCAGGATGTCCAAGGCGTCGCTCCCCGGCTCGGGTGAGGGGCCAGCAGCACGGGCCGGCCCCTTCGCCCCTGGCGCCTCATGCGCTCACTCAGCGCCCCAGCCGTCCTTCAGGCGCACGTCGACCTGGATGTCGCGCTCCCGCGCCGAGACGCCGTGGAACACGCCGTCCTGCCACTGGCCGACGGTCCAGAAGGCGGGATTGCTGTTCTCGCCGTCGAAGGCGATGGGGCCGAGCACGGTCTCGAAGGTGGTCTCGCGCAGATGCGCGGCCACGGCCTCCCGGTCGAGGCCCACCGCCTCGATCGCCTGCTCCATGATCTGCAGCGAGGCGTAGGTGGTGGCCGAGGCCCAGTAGTCCGGCGCCGAGCCGACAAAGGCCTCATGCGCCGCGGCGTAGTCCTGGAAGGCAGCACTCGTCGGATCGACGCCGCCGGCGCCGAGGATACCCTCCGCCGCGCCGCCGAAGCGCTCGATGAAGGCCGGGAAGGGCGTGGCGACGGCGGTGTAGTAGGCGTCGACGTCCAGGTTCTCGATGATCGCCTGCTCGGTCAGCCCGAAGGTGTCCGGCGGATAGGACCAGGCGACGAAAGCATCGGGCTCTGCTGCCGCCGCCCCCTTCATCACCGGCGACAGGTCCTGGGTGCCCAGCGGATAGGAGCTGTCATAGACGATCTCGAACCCTGCCTCCTCAAAGAGCGGCCGGGCGGCGGTGGCGAGCTCGATGCCGAAGGCGTCGGCCACGTTCACCATGGCGATCTTGTTGCCGAGCTGACCGGCCTCCCGCATCTCGGTCAGGATCTTCACCACGTCGCTGGCAAAGGCGGTGGTGGTCCCGAGGGTGAAGAACATCGTCTCGAACTGCGCCGAGAGCTCTGGAATCTGGTCGGTGATGGCCGAGACCGCGATCTGGGGATAGCCGTAGCGCGCGAAGATCGGGGCCGAGGCGATGTTGAGGCCGGTGCCGTAGGGCGCGACGATGAAGTCGGCGTTGTCCTGGGTGGCCAGGCGCTGCACCGCGCGGATGGTCTCGCCCGGGTTGGTCTGGTCGTCGTATTCGATCACCTCGACCGGGCGCTGCACGCCGTCGACCATCAGGCCGCCGCGCTCGTTCACCTGATGCGCCCAAAGCCGGACGTTCGGCCAGTGGGTGACGGCCGCGCCGCCGGCCAGTGGCCCGGTCTTGGGCGCCACGGCGCCGATCATCACCGGATCCTGGGCCAGGGCCGGCGCGGCGGCGAGGCCCGTGGCAAGGGCGAGCGCGGTGAGCGTCAGGGCATGTCTGCGTTTCATGGGTCCCTCCCTAGGACATGAGCGTGGAATGGCGCGTCGCGGCGCCTGCTTGGTGCTGCGCGATCCAGCGCAGTTCGGTGAATTCCTCAATCGCCGCCGGCCCGCCGAAGCGGCCGTAACCGCTGGCCTTCATGCCACCGAAGGGCATCGCGGGGTCGTCGTAGACTGTGGGCCCGTTGATCTGGCAGATGCCGGTCTCCAACCGGTCGGCGACGGCCATCGCGGCGTCGGCGTCGCGGCTGAAGACCGCCGCCGCGAGGCCCAGTTCGCTGTCGTTGGCGATGGAGATGGCCTCCTCCACATCCGCCACCCGCAGGATCGCGGCGACGGGGCCGAACGCCTCCTCGTGGTAGATCCGCATGGTGGCATCGACCCGGTCGAGCACCGCGGGCTGCATCACCGGCCCCGCGACCTCACCGCCGATCAGCAGCTCTGCCCCCTTGGCGCGGGCATCCTCGATCAGGGCGGAGAGGCGCGCACCCGCCGCCGCATTGATCAGGCGGCCGAGGGGCGCTGCCTCCTCCGCCGGATCGGCGGCACGCAGGGTGGCGGCCCGGGCCACCAGGCGCGGCACGAAGGCATCGGCGGCGTCGCCCACCAGGATGATGCGCTCCGTCGCGATGCAGATCTGGCCCTGGTTGAAGAAGGCGCCGAAGGCCGCCGCCTCGACCGCGGCATCAAGGTCAGCGTCGGGCAGTACGATCAGCGGCGCCTTGCCGGAGAGCTCCAGTAGGCAGCGCTTCAGCTCCGGCGCGGCCATCGCCGCGATGTGGCGGCCCACCCGGGTCGAGCCGGTGAAGGTGATGCGCCGGACCGCGGGATGGGCGATCAAGGCCCGGCTGACCGCCTCACTCTCCGCCGGGCGGTTGGTGACGACGGTGGCGGCGCCCGCGGGCAGGCCGGCTTCGCGAAAGACCTCGACCACGGCGCGCTGGGTCTCCGGACAATGGTCGGAGGCGACGAGGACGACAGTGTTGCCGCAGGCAAGCGGCGCGGCCAGGGCCCGAACGGCGAGGGTCACCGGCGCGTTCCAGGGCGCGAAGCTCAGCACCACCCCCACCGGCTGGCGCCGGAGGAGAGAGGTCGTGCCCCGCCCCGCATGCGTGATCCGGCGCTCGGCGAGGAGCGGCGGCAGGGTCGCCGTCTCCTTCAGCATGGCCTGGGCGATGGCGATGTTGAAGTCGATCCAGGCGGGGGCCGCGCCGACCTCCCGCGCCGCCAGGGCCACCAGCCGGTCCCGGGCCGCGCCGAGCGCCTCGGCCACTTCGCCGAGCAGGGCGACCCGCGCTTCAGCCGGCCGGCCGGACCAATCGCCGAAGGCCGCCGCGGCGGCATTGGCCGCCTCATCGGCCAGGGACGGCTCCACCGACGCGCGCGCCACGGCCGCGTCCGCCACCCCCGGGATCGTCGATGTCCCGAGCACCCGGTCCTCCCCATGATCGTCACGTCGGCCCTGTTTTTCGGACCGTTGAGGCTATCGGACCCGCTCGCGCCCTGAATGAAAATGTGAAAATCTGGGAAAGTGATGACGAAATCCGGGAAAGAGGCCCGCGGCGTGACGCCGACCGCCCCGACGCTCCATGCCGAGCGGGTGCGGTGCGGGCTGCAGCCGCGGATCCTCGGCGGGCTCGTCCGCTTCCGCACCCGGGCCTGGCGGGTGCTGCTGCTGCAGGCCGGCACGGCCGAGATCCTGGAGGACGGCGAGGTGCTGAGCCTGGGCGCCCCGGCGCTGCTCTGGCAGCCGTGGGAGCCGGGGATGCGCCTCCGCGTGCTGCCGGGCACGGTCGGCGCCCATCTGCAGCTCGACGACCGGGTGCAGTCCCACGCCATCGGCCACAGTCCGGAGGCGGCCGATCTGCGCCTGCTGGCCCGGGCCCGCACATTGCTCGACCTGCGCGATCGCCCGACGCTTCTGGCCGAGGCGACGGCCGCCTTCGACTCGATCCTGCGGGAGTGGCAGGGCGCCGCCCGCGGGGCCGAGACGGTGATCGAGGCGCAGCTGCGCATCCTGCTGGTGCTGCTCTGGCGCCATGCCGCGCGCCAGGCCGCGCCCCGTGACCAGGCGGCGGCCGCCACCCAGATCCTGCAGCGCTTCCGCCAGTTGCTGGAGATCCATGTGCGCGACCGCTGGGGCGTCGGCGACTATGCCCGGGCGCTCGGCATCACCCCCGATCGGCTGCACGACATCGCCACCCGCTCTGTCGGCAAGCCGCCGCTCCGCCTGGTGCACGAGCGTACGGCGTGGGAGGCCGAGCAACTGCTCGCCCGCACCAGCCAGACCGTGGATCAGATCGCCGCGCATCTCGGCTTTCGCTCCGCCGCCCAGTTCAGCCGCTTTTTCCGGGCGATGGCCGGCGCGCCCCCCGGCGCCTATCGCCGCCTGCTCAGCGCGGAACGGGAAAGCCGCGGCGGGCGGCGGTCGACCGCCTTTGCCGACTGGCCGTGAGGCGGCTGCTTCAGCCCTCCGATCGGCCGAACCGGGGCGGTTCGAAGCCGTGCCAGGCCGGTCGCGCGCCATCGGACATCAGCAGATGGTCGTCGAGCCAGGCGCGTGAGGCCTCGGCCAGCTGGGGATAGACCTCCGCCAGGCGCCGGCGCATCGGTGCCTCCGGCCAGTCGGCCGCGACCAGGGCCGCGGGCAGGCTCGGCTGGGCCAGGACCAGGCGCCGGACCGCATGGATCAGCAACACCCGGCAGGCAAAACGGGCCTCCGCCCCCCGGGCCGAGGCGGCGAGATCGAGGAGCGCGCCGATCTCCAGCCAGCGCGCCCGGATCGCCGGCAAGTCCCAGAGCGCGGCGAGATCCGTCCGTCCACTGACCTCCCGCGCCGCGAAGGCGGCGGTGACCTCGTCAAGATGGGCGGCGATCCCCGGCACCCGGGCGATCTGCGGCCAATCCGCGTGGGGGTGCAGATAGACGTTGGGCGAGAAAGCCGCGAAGCCCTGCTGGGAGAGGACGCGGCGGAGCGCCTCCCGCGAGGCCGCACTTTTGGCCGCGACCTGCAGCAGGAACCAGCTGCCATCCCAGTCGGGCGGGGCGTCGCGGTAGATCGCGGCCTGCACCCGCCGGGTCTCCGCCATATGGCCCGGCGCGAGGCGGAGATCGCGCTTCCGCCCGACCTCCTCCGAGATCAGCCAGCCCTCCGCCACCAGGCGCTGCAGCGAGACCCGCACCGCGCCCTCGTCGAAGCCGAGCGGCGCCAGCAGACCCGGCAGACAGCCGAGCCAGACACGGCCGCCATGGGGCAGGATCGCGTCGCCCCAGAGCGTCACCAGAAGCGACTTGAGGCGCGGGGCGATCAGCTCCCGCATCCGCAGGACGGGTTCGGAGACCGGGTCGCCAGGTAACGAATTCAGCGGCTTATCCATTCCTCTTCCATCGCCGATCCAAAGCCGATGGGTCAATATAAGACAAAAAACATGCGATCACACGATTTTCATATATAAAGAGCAGCGCAAGGGAGATTCGGTATGTTTCGACTGAGCTTGGCGCTGGTGCGGAACGCCGCGCAGGTCCCACGAGCGCCCGCGATGCTCGGCGACCAGGGAACGGGTGGGGAGGACTGGGTCACCCACACCGACCGCGTCGCCCGCCTGGCCGGGGGGCTGGCCACCAAGGGCCTACAGCCCGGCGACCGCATCGCCATCCTTGCGCGCAATTCCCCGGCCCAGGCCCGGATCTTCCACGCCTGCTACTGGTCGGGCGTCCTGCCGGCGCCGATCAACTGGCGGTTGTCGCCGGGTGAGATCGCCGCGCAGATCGAGGATTGTGCCCCCGCCCTGATCGTCGCCGACGACGCTTTCGCGCCGCATCTGCCCACCGCCTGGCAGAACCGAACCCTCGGCTGGCCGGAGGTGGAGGAGATGGCCGGCGGCGCGCCCATCCCCGCGGCGGAGCTCGGCCCCGACGATCCGGCGCTGCTGGTCTACACCGGCGGCACGACCGGCCGGGCCAAGGGCGTCGCGCTCAGCCACGGCAATATCGTGGCCAACGCCTTTCAGGTCATGGAGGACATGGCGTTTGCCCGCGACAGCCGGTTTCTGCACGTCGCGCCGATGTTCCATTCCGCCGATCTGCTCGGCACCGGCGTCACCCTGCTGGGCGGGGCGCACGGCTTTCTCGCCGACTTCAGCCCCGACGGCTTCGTCGCTGCGGTGGACGACCAGGGCATCACCCACACCATGCTGCCGCCCACCGCGATCCGCTTCATCCTGGAGGCCGGACGGGCGCCCACGGGCGGCACGCTCCGCCGGCTGATCTACGGCTCGTCGGCCATGAACCCGGAGGAGATCGCCCGGGCCTGCCGGCACTTCGCCGGTGTCGGGCTCCTGCAAGGCTATGGCCTGACCGAGACCGCGCCGCTCCTGACCATCCTCGGGGCGGAGGAGCACGCCCGGATCGCCGCCGGCGAAGACGCCCTGGCCCAAAGCGCCGGCCGCGCGCTGACGGGTGTGGAGCTGAAGCTCGCCGACGGCGGAGAGGTGCTGGCCCGCGGGCCCAACGTCGCCCGGGGCTACTGGTCGGCCGAGGCCCCGGCGGATAGCCCCGCCGACGGCTGGTTTCGCACCGGCGATATCGGTCGGCTCGACGAGGCGGGGTATCTCTACCTCCTCGGCCGGTCGAAGGACGTGATCGTCACCGGGGGCGAGAACGTCTACGCCGTCGAGGTCGAGCGGGTGCTGCTCGACCATCCCCAGCTCAGCGACGCCGCCGTCGTCGGCCTGCCCGATCCGACCTGGGGCGAGGTGGTGACGGCGGCCGTGGTGCTGTCGGGCGCCGAGTTCGACGAGCAGGACGTGCTCCGCCACTGCCGGGCCCGGCTCGGCGGCTTCAAGGTGCCGAAGCGCTTCCATGCGGTGGAGGCCCTGCCCCGATCAGCCCTCGGCAAGGTGCTGAAGCAGGAGCTGCGGGCCGCCCTGGGCGACGGCCGATGAAGCGCCGCTGGACAGGCGAAGCCTGGCAGCCACCGGAGGAGTGGCAGGCCCATCTGCCGGAGGTCTCGGGCAACGAGATCAACGGGGTGGGAGAGACCGCGCCCCGCCGCCCGACCCAGATCTTCTGGCATCGCCGACCCGGCGATCAGCCCTTCGCCGAGACCCAGAAGGCGGTGACAGAGCGCTTCAACTCCGTGCCCGCCCTCGACGAGGTCTACCGCACCGCCGACCGCGGCCCACGCAAGCTGCCGGAGAAGGCGCCGACCCCGGTGACCCGGTCGGAGGCGCGCTGGACCGAGCTGGTCAAATCCTTCGTCCTCGACCCATTCGCGACAGACCCGCCGGACCGGCCGGAGGGCTCCGAGGACGACAACTGCGCGGCAGAGATCGTCGGCATCGCCGAGATGGATCCGATGTGGGTCTACGAAGGCCATGCCTGCGATCTGCCAAGGGTGGTGATGATCGGCACGGTGATGGCGCACGAGCGATTGATGCAGCTGCCGGGTGACGACGCGCAGGTCGAGGGCCAGCTTGAGGTCGCCGATCAGTACAACCGCGGGGCCCGGGTCGCCAACTGGCTGGCGCAGTGGATCCGCGCCCAGGGCTATGAGGCGCGCCCCCACGCCGGGCCCTGGGTCGGCTCGCTCAACCTGGTGCCGGCCGCCCTGGCCGCCGGCTTCGGCGAACTGGGCTGCCACGGCTCGATCATCCATCCCGTGCACGGCTCCGCGCTTCGCCTCGCCGCAGTGGAGACCGATCTGCCGCTCACCCTCGACGGCCCGCAGCGCTTCGGCGCCGACGAGTTCTGCCTGCGCTGCCAGGTTTGCAGCAACGCCTGCCCGCCCCAGGCCATCAAGAAGGACAAGGAGTGGGTGCGCGGCGTGAAGAAATTCTACGTCGATTTCGACACCTGCCTGCCCTACTTCAACGAGACATATTCCTGCGGCATCTGCGTCGCGGTCTGCCCGTGGTCGACCCCGGGCAAGGGCCAGAAGCTCGCCGAGATCTGGAAACGGCGCATCGCCAGCGACGCTGAGGAGGCGTAGCGGCGCCCCGGCCGGACGTGCGCCGCAGGACGCTGCCGCCGGCGCGGCGGCGCGCCCATCGCATGAAAGGCAGGCCCATGGAAAAACGGACATTGGCGGAGGGGTTCGAGGTCTCGGCCCTGGGATTGGGCTGCATGGGGATGAGCGAGTTCTACGGCGCGCGGGACGACCAGACCTCCCTCACCGTGCTGCATGAGGCGATCGCCCGCGGCATCGACTTCTTCGACACCGCCGACATCTACGGCCCGCATCACAACGAAGAGCTGCTGCGGCGCTTCCTCGCGGAGAGCGACGTGCCGGTGAAGATCGCCAGCAAGTTCGGCATCGTGCGCAAGCCCGGCGAATATGCCCGCACAATCGACAACAGCCCCGCCTATGCCCGCCAGGCCTGCGAGGCGTCGCTCAAGCGGCTCGGGGTGGAGCGGATCGACCTCTACTACGTCCACCGCGTGAACCCCGAGCAGGACATCGCCGAGACCATGGGCGCCCTCGCGCGCCTGGTCGAGGAGGGCAAGATCGACCGGATCGGCCTCTGCGAGGTGAGCGCCGCGACCCTGCGGCGGGCCCACGCCGTGCATCCCGTGACGGCAGTGCAGACGGAATATTCGCTCTGGTCCCGCGAGGCGGAGGCGGAGGTGCTGCCGACTTGCCGGGAGCTCGGCATCGGCTTCGTGCCCTACTCCCCCCTCGGCCGCGGCTTCCTGACCGGGCGCTTCCAGGAGAACGCGCAGTTCGGCGAGGGCGATTTCCGCAGCTCCCTCCCTCGGTTCCAGGACGCGGCGCTGCAGCAGAACCTGCGCATCGTCGAGGCGGTGAGGGAGATGGCGGAGGCGAAAGGATGCACGCCGGGTCAGCTCGCCCTCGCCTGGCTCTTGGCCCAGGGCGGGGATCTGGTGCCGATCCCCGGAACCAAACAGGTGCGCTACCTGATCGAGAACGTCGCCGCCGTGGATCTGAGCCTGACCTCGGCCGAGCTGCAGTCGCTCGAAGCGATACTCGCCAGCCTCCCGGTGACCGGCGCGCGCTACACCGAAGAGGGGATGAAGGGCGTGAACACCTGACATTCGGCGGCTCCGCGCCACGACGGAGGTCAGGTGCGCCGCCTGCGCGCCCATCCTTGCCCGAGGCGGGCGCCGGGGATCCTACCGGTGCCGCTCCAGCACCAGGGTGAGGCGGGCGAGAGCCGGGCCGATCAGGCTCTGCATCAGGGCCACCATCAGGCCGGAGACCACGAGCGCCCGCAGCCAGAGCGGCCAGGCCGCCATGGCACCGCCAAACGCGACGAGGATGGCCAGGACGGCGAGGTAGGCCCCCGCCCAGGTGAGCAAGAAGCGTGTCATGACGCGTCCTCCGAATAGGCGGTGAGATGCTCGTGCACCAGGCGCCAACCATGTTCCGGCAATCGCCGCCAGACATGGGTGCCGCGTTGCAGGAACGGTACCGGGGCGCCGTCGGCGTCGCGGGTGTCCGTCCCGCGGATCCGGAAGCTCGCTAAGGCCATGTCGTCGGCGACCTGGATCTCCAGATCCTCGAGCGTCACGGCCCAGTGGCTCATCGGCGCCATGAAGGTCACCCAGGTGTCGATATAGGCGTCGACGCTGCTCAGCTCGACGATGCCGCCCGCGGCGTTGTCGAAGACGGCGATCGCGTCCTCGCCCGGGGCGAACAGCGTGCGGAAGACGGCGCCGTCGAAGGTCTGGTCGCCGACGTCCCAGCCGCCCAGCCATTGCTCGGTCAGGGTGCGGATCTCTTGCTCGCTCATGGTGATCTCCTCTCCGTCGAGGGGTGTGTTTCGCTCACCCAGGAAGGTGGGAGAGGTGGCGTCGGCGCGCCAATTCGATGTCAGCCACGCCTTATTCGGTTTTCCGATAAGCAAGGCGGTCGTGCGCCTTCGGCCCTTGCCCTGCCGCCCTGCACCGCTAGGCTCCCGGGAAATCGGAGGGATATGCCATGACCCACCCAGCCTTCACATCGGATGCGGTCGCCGTGGTGACCGGCGCCGCCTCGGGCATCGGCCTCGCCGCCGCGACCAAATTCGCCGGGATGGGCATGCGGCTCGTGCTGGTCGACCGGGCCGAGGACGCCTTGGCCGCGGCCGAAAGCGCGGTGCAGGCGGCGGGAGCGGCCGAGGTGATGACCTCTTCCACCGACGTCGCCGACCGGGCGCAGGTCGAGGCGTTGGAGGCGGCGGTGACCGCGCGGTTCGGCGGGACGGACGTGCTGATGAACAACGCCGGGATCGGCGGGCGCTCCAGCTGCCTCGGCGATTACGCGGACTGGCAGGCGATCCTCAACGTGAACTTCCTGGGCGCCCTGCACGGCACCCAGGTCTTCGCCCCCGGCATGGTGGCCCGCGGCCGCCCTGGCGCAATCGTCAACACCGGCTCGAAACAGGGCATCACCACGCCCCCCGGAAACCCGGCCTACAACGTCTCGAAAGCCGCGCTCAAAGCCTTCACCGAGGCGCTGGCGCACGAGCTTCGGGGCACCGAGAATTGCCGGATTAGCGCCCATCTGCTGATCCCGGGCTTCGTCCACACCGGCCTCACCGGCTTGGCGGAGAAACCGCCGGCCGCCTGGACGGCGGAGCAGACGGCGGACTTCTTCCTCGAGAGCATGGCGCGGGGCGACTTCTACATCCTTTGCCCCGACAACGACGTGCCCCGGGCGCTCGACGAAAAGCGCATGGCCTGGGCGATGGGCGATATCATCGAGAACCGCCCGCCGCTCAGCCGCTGGCATCCGGACTACAAAGACGCCTTCGCAGCCTTCATCGACGCCAAGAGCTAGGACGCGCTGCCGACCCCTAGCGGGCGGCGGCGCTGCCAGAGGAAGGCGGCCCCCAGCACCACCAGCCCGGCGATGTCGGTGCGCCAGTCGCCGGCGATCATCAGGAGCGCGCCCGCGAGCAGCGCCAGCCGGGCGACCGCAGAGGCCGGGCCGAGGAACCAGCCCTGCACCGCGCCGGCGAGCAGATAGACCCCCACCAGCGCGGTCGCGGCGTTGCGCAGGATCACGTACCAGGGCGCCTCCATCAGCAGGCCGGGGCTGTAGAAGAACATGAAGGGCACGATGAAGGCGGCGAGCCCGACGCGGAAGCTCGCGACCGAGGTGCGCATCGGCTCCGACCCCGCGATCGCCGCCCCGGCATAGGCGGCGAGCGCCACCGGCGGGGTGATGGCCGAGACGACGGCGAAGTAGAAGACGAAGAAATGCGCGACCAGCGGCGCGATGCCGATCTCGATCAGGCCCGGCGCCACAACCGAGGCCGCCACCGCATAGGCTGCCGTGGTCGGCATCCCCATGCCGAGGATCACCGCGATCACCATGGCGAAGACCAGCGCCAGAAGCTGGCTCGTCTCCGCCAGATCGAACAGCAGGGCGGAAAACCGCGCCCCCACACCGGTGAGCGAGATCACCCCGACGATCAGACCGGCGCAGGCGCAGACCGTGATGATCTGGATCGACATCTGGGCGCCGTTGCCCAGCGCCTCGACCACCCGCCGCGGGCCCATGGCGTGGGGCGTGAGCCAGCTCACCACCGCTGCCGCGACGATCGCCAACGTCCCCGCCCGGATCACCGAATAGCCGGAGAAGAGCGCCCCGATCAGGATGATGATCGGGATGAAGAGATAGGCCTGGCGCACCAGATCGCGGAACTTCGGCAATTCGTCGGCCGCCATGCCGCGCATGCCGGTCCGGCTCGCCTCGAAATCGACCATGAAGTAGATCGAGGCGAAGTAGAGCACAGCGGGGATCAGCGCCGCCACGACGAGCTCGGTGTAGGGAATGCCGGTGATCTCGGCCATGATGAAGGCGCCGGCACCCATGATCGGCGGCATGATCTGACCGCCGGTGGAGGCTGCCGCCTCGATCGCGCCGGCCGATTGCGGCTTGTAGCCTACCCGCTTCATCAACGGGATGGTGAGCGAACCGGTGGAGACCACGTTGCCGGCCGAGGTGCCGTTGATCATCCCCATCAGGCCCGAGGCGAAGACCGAGACCTTGGCCGGCCCGCCGCGGGCCCGCCCCGCCGCGGCGAAGGCGAAGTTCACGAAGTAGTCGCCCACCTTGGAGGTCTGCAGGAACGCCGCGAAGACGATGAAGAGGATGATGTAGGTGGACGACACCGCCGTGGTCGGCCCGAGCACCCCGTTGTCGGTGAAGATGTAGCTGAAGAAGCGCTTCGGCCCGTAGCCGTTGTGCTCCAGAAATCCCGGCAGCCAGGGGCCGAGGAACGAATAGGCGATGAAGATGAGCGCGATGACGACCAGGGCGAGGCCGGCGACGCGGCGGGTGAGCTCGAGGATCAGCAGGACGAGCACGAAGGCCGCCCAGGCGTTGTTGGGATCGGCAAACGGCGTGCCGGCCCTGAGGCGCAGGCTGAAGGCATCGAGGCTGATCAGGATGAAGCCGCTCCCCACCAATGTCGCAACGATCAGCGCTGCATCGGCGAGGCTGACGCGGCCGGAGACGGCGGGGGCGAGCCAGCTCGTCCCGACCGCCACAATGGCGCCCGCCGCCAGCGACCAGCCGAAGAGCGTGACGGCCCAGCCCGGGCCCGGCGGTTCCGCCGCCGTCGCCATAGCGGCGAGAGCGGCGGCGGCGACAGCGACCGCCGCCAGCGCGAGTCCTCCGGTCGCCCGGGCGACCGTGGGCGTGCGCGCCGCCTCCGACGCCACTGACAACAGGCTCAGCCCGAAGCCGAGGATCAGGGCCCCGGCGACGTGCAGGATGCGAAACGTCCAGGTCTCGAGCGGGGCGATGTTGAGGGTGTAGAGGTGCCAGCCCGCGTAAAGGACGCAGAGCACCAGGACCGCGCGTTGCAGCAGGTTGCGCGGCGGCGCCTCGGACGCCGTCTCCTCCCCCTCGCTGGCGAGGGACAAGGTACCGGCTGGATCGCTCTCTAGCTTGCTCACGACGGCCCCCACCAAACGCAGTTGCCGAATACTACAATGTGAAACGCGCCCGGGCCACCTGGGACCGGGCGCGTCATTGAGCGAGGTGTGTGCGCTGTCTTAGCCCTGGAGCTCAGCCGGCACGTCGAAGCCGTTCTCCTGGAACCAGCGCACGGCGCCCGGATGCCACGGGATGATGTTGTTCTTGTCGAAGTTCTCCGGCAGCGTCTCGGTCGCGGCCTTGTGGATCTCCAGCATCTTGGCATTGTTCGACATCACCGCGTCGACCACGGCATAGACGAAGCTCTCCGGCAGATCGGCATGGCCGATGGCGAAGTTCCACATCGAGACGCTGGAATGATCCTCCGTCATCGAGGGATACGTGCCGGCCGGGATGGTGAAGGGCGAGACCGGTTGCGTGTCGACGACGCTCGCCGCCTCATCGGCCGTGAAGCCGAAATAGGTGACGTCGTTCTGCGCCTCAACCTGGCTGAAGGCCGGGAACGGCACGCCGGCGGCCCAGAAATAGACGTCGATCAGACCGTCCTGCAGCTGTCCGGCGAGGTCCGCGGCGCCGCCGTGGCGGATTTCGACGGTCTTGCCGAGCCCCTCGAGGATGCGCGGCCAGTAGGTGCCTGGGGTGCCGCCCGCCGGGCCGACGCCGACGACGGCGCCCTCCGGAATGTCGGCGATGCTGGCGATGCCGGAGCTTTCCAGGGTGATGGCGTGGAAAGCCGTCTGATACATCGGGAAGAGCGCACGGATCTGGTCGTGCTTCAGCCCGGGGGCGAGCGCGCTGTCTCCGTTGATCGCGTCGAAAGCGGGGCCCATGGTGACCATCGCCATGTCGAGATCGCCGGATTGCACGAGCGCGGCATTCTGCACCGGTCCGCCTGTCACCTCGGCGCCGCCCGGGATGTCGAGCAGGTCCGAAACCATGTTGGTCCAGCCCGAGCCGTAGACGAAATAGGTACCGCCCTGGCTCGCCGTGCCGACCGAGAAGCTGTCCGGCCAATCGCTCCGATCCTGCGCGCTGGCGGCTGGTGCCACCAGGGCGACGGCTCCTGCGAACATCGCTGCCCTGAGGCTGAATTTTCCGAGTGCGTGCGTCATCTTATCCTCCATGTCTCCGTCGAAAGCTCGGCGTTCCGCTTGTTGCTTTGGTTTCGAGATAGGATGGAGCGCCGTGATATCTACACCGCCATTGATAGGTTTTTTCGATCAAGATCAAAGGCTCCCATGCGAAATGCCCGAGATCGCGGGCTTTGCCTGGCGGATCGGCAAAAAGGCGCCGATATCGCCTGTCTCGTCCGGCTTCGGGCGCGCGCGGGAGGTTGGGGCGGTGCCTAAAAGATGCGCGCGGGCCGTTTTCACGGCCCGCGTTGTCGCGCCTCAGCCTAGGCGCCGGTCTCAACCGAAGACGAAGTCGTCGGCGTTGAGGGAGGAGAGCTGCACGTCCTCCAGCCGCAGGGTGTTGTTGCCGCCGAAGTCGATCAGCACGTCGTCGCTGGTGATCTGGGAGGCATTGGCCAGCACTTGCGAGAAGTTAGAGACGCCGAGCCCGGCGGCGATCTCGATCACGTCGGCCCCGCTGAAGTCCTCGATCAGGTCACGGCCCGCGGTGAAGATGAAGGTATCGGCACCGCCGCCGCCCTCCAGCGTGTCGCCCCCGCCGCCGCCGTTCAGCTCGTCGTTGCCGGCGCCGCCGCTCAGGTCGTCGCGGCCGCCGCCGCCGAACAGCAGGTCGTTGCTGCCGCCGCCATCAAGCTCGTCGGCGCCGCCCTGGCCGAACAGCCGGTCGCTGCCCTCGCCGCCGTCGATGTCGTCGGCGCCGGCCTGGCCGAACAGGCGATCATTGCCCGTGCCGCCGTCGATGTCGTCGGCGCCGCCGCGGCCCCAGATGATGTCGTTGCCGCCGAACCCTTCCAGGGTGTCGGCCCCGCCCGTCCCGATGATGCTGTCGTTGCCGGAAGTGCCGTCGCCCGCAGCCGGCGGCGGGGGCGGCGGCGCGGCGGCGAACTCGAACTGCCCGGCAGAGAGCTGGCCGACCCGCACATCCTCAAGCAGCAGGGTGTTGCCGCCGCCGAAGTCGAAGAGGGTGCTGTCGCCGCCGTCCACGCTTTGCGCCGTGGCCATCAGCGCGGAGAAACTGGTGATGCCGAGGGCGGGGTCGAGGTCGATGACGTCCTGGCTTGAGAAACCGTCGATGGTGTCCCGACCGGAGCCGTAGATGAAGGTGTCGGCCCCACCGCCACCGTTCAGGTCATCATTGCCGGCGCCACCGTCGAGGGTGTCGGCGCCCCCGCCGCCATAGAGGTCGTCGTTCCCGCCCAGACCGTTCAGGACGTCGTTGCCGTCCCGACCGATGATTTCGTCGACGTTGCCCGTGCCGTTCAGGATGTCGTTGCCGTTGGTGCCGTAGATTTCCATGACGAAAGCTCCGTTTGCTCGATGCCAGCCAGGGATCAATCGACCCTCTGTGGGGCCGGTTATGGTGATTCTCTCTGACGGCAGTCTGACGAGCGCGGAAAAATCAGCCGGGCTGATAGCTCAGGCGAAAGAGCGCGCCGCCCCCCGGGGCGGCCTCAGCTTCCACCTTGCCTCCATGGGCGCGCTGGATGCGGGAGACGATGGCGAGGCCGAGGCCGGCGCCGCCCCTTGGGGCGCCGGTGCCGCGGCGAAACGGCTCGAACAGATCGCCGTCCGCCTTGTCCGGCAATCCTGGCCCGTGATCGCGCACCGCCAGCACCGGGCCCGGCCCGACCGAAACCTCGACCGGGCCCGCGCCACCATGATGCAGCGCGTTCTCGACGAGGTTGATCAGGGCGAGGGCAATCGCGTCGGCCGCGCCGTGCACGTGGTTCGGCCCACCATTGCCGGAGAGCACCAGCTCCGCCCCCTGCGCCTCGGCCGCGGAATAGAGATCGCTGACGACCCGCTCGGCCACCGCGGCGATATCGGCCCGGGCACCCTCCGGCACCTCCAACCGGTCCGCGCCGGAGGAGGAGAGGAACTGGGTGACGGTGCGGGAAAGGGCGCGCACGTCCTCCCGAAAGGTCTCGAACTCCGGCCCCGGGGGCAATTCGTCGAGCCGGGCGACCAGCACCGCAGCCGGGGTGCGGAGGCCGTGGGCCGCCTCCGCCGCCCGGCGCTGTTCGGCCACCAGCTCCGCATCCAACCGCTCCAGGCTGCGTTGCACGGCATCGGTCAGGTCCAGGATCTCGGCCGGTGCCTTGGTGAGTTCGAGCGGCGGCAACCGCTCCCCCGGCCGGATGGCGCGGGCCCAGGCGGCGGCCTCTGAGACCGGGCGGAGGGCGCGGCCGATGCTCAGCAGCGTGCCGCCGATCAACAGCACGACGATGGGGATGAGCGGCAGCCAGACATGGCCGCGGAACTCGTCGAACACCTCCGCCCCGAGAAGATCGGCCGGATCGTTGAGCACCAGCAGCAGCAGGCTGACGGGGGGCTCCGTCGCCTCGATGCTGTGGGAGGCGATGACCGGGGCAGCCCGGGTGCCGTTCGGCCAGGCGAGCCAGTCGTTGGCGAAGGCGCCGGGGCGCAGCAGCTCCGGCGGGATCAGGCCGACGTTCTTGCCGTTCAGCACCGTGCCGTCCGCGTCCATCACGGCGAAGGCGTAGGCCTCGGGATAGTCGTCGTAGATGCCGTTGATCGTCGCGGCGAGGGCGTCAGGCTGCTGCTCGATCTCCAGGTAGGCCGCCTCGAGCCGCAGCAGCTCCCGCCGCATCAGGTCGATGATCAGGTTTTGCCGGTCGGAGACGTCGAAGACCGCGACGAGGATGATGTTGGCGAGGATCACGCCCAGCGAGATCAGCAGCAATTGCCGGGTGAGGATCGACTTCAGCCCGCGGCGGACGGCCCCGGCGCTCATGCCGCGCGCGCGCTCAGCATCCAGCCGACGCCCCGGATGGTCTTCAGGCTGACATCGGCGCCCGCCTCATCGAGCGCCCGGCGAAGGCGAGAGACGGCAGCGTCGACGGCGTTCGGCGTCACCTCCATGTCACGGTCGTAGAGCGCTTCCACCAGGGCACTGCGCGGCACCACGCCGTTCTGCCGGCGCACCAGGGCCTCCAAGACGCTCATCTCACGCCGGCCGAGCGGCAGGGGCCGACCATTGCAGCGCACCTCGCGGTTGCTGGTGTCGAGGCTGAGGCAGCCGGCGGTCAGCGTCACGCTCTCCCGATTGCCGGGACGGCGCAGGATGGCGCGGCAGCGGGCGACGAGCTCAGGGATCTCCACCGGCTTCACGATATAGTCGTCGGCCCCGCTGTCGAGGCCGGCGATCCGGTCGCCGAGAGCGCCGCGGGCGGTCATGATGATCGTCGGGAAGCGACCGAGCGCTTGCCATTCCTGCAGAAGGTCGAGCCCGTTGCCGTCGGGCAGGCCCAGATCGAGGATCGCCAGGTCGTATTGGGCGAGGCCCACCGCCTCGCTCGCCTCCGCCACAGTGCCCGCCACATCGACGGCAAAGCCGGCCCGGCCGAGGCCGCCGGCGATGGCCTCGGCAAGTGAAGGATGATCCTCGACCAGCAGCGTGCGCATGCGGCCTTCCCCAGCGTCTCCATCAACGGATATTTCCTAGGTTTGTAAGGGCTGGGCGCAGCCACTTCCAGGGCGCGCCGGCGGCAGGGGGCGGGACCTCGCGCAAACCTGATCGCCCGGCCTCTGCCGGCCCGGTTCGGACATCGACGCTCGCCACCGCCGCGAAAGGCCGGGGCGCACGGGGCGATGCAAAGGCGCCTTTGCCGGCCGATCGCCGTCGCTAGAGGCCCCGCAGGCGCTTGACACGGGGCCGCTCGCACCATCTCGCCGTCCATGCGATCCCTCCTCCTCTGCCTCTCGCTGCTTGGGCCCCCGGCCTGGGCCGAACCGCCGCCGGCATTCCTGGTCGGCACCTGGACATGCCTGCCCAAGGCCGGCGGTCCGAGCTTCGCCTGGGTGGTGACGGAGGAGTTGCCGGGGGGCTGGCTGGTCGGGCGCGGCTATGAGAGCGGCGTGCTCACCTCGCTGGAGACATGGGCCCACGACGACGGCCAATTGCACGATCGTCGCCAGTTCTCCCCGCGCGGAGCCTATATCGAGCTCCACGTGATCGCCCGCACCGAGGACACGCTGCTCTCCCAAGGCCGGGCGACGGAGCGCGACGGCACGACGGTCCGGCTGCAGCATCGACTGACCAGGATCGGCGACGCAGCGTTCGAGGCGGTCTGGCAGGTGGGCGACGGCGGCGGCTGGCGCCCGGTCGCGGACGAGGTGTGCACCCGCGATCCGGCGTGAGTAACGGTGCGCGGGTGAGGGATGTGCCAGCCTGAGGCGCAGTGCCGCCACAGAAAGACGGTCGGTGAGTGGGTGCCGCGGGCGCCAATGGCCGAGCTGCGAAGGGATCGCCGACCGGCCCCGGAGCGGCCCCAAGAACTCTCGCGAGCTTGGCTGGCGGGCTTGCGGCGATCAGCGATCGTGCGCGCTCCGCGGCCAGAGGAACGGGCGCGCAGCGCGCACGCCGATCAGGGCGCGCGGCAGCCGAGCGGCGCGACCACCAGACCGGCGCCGAAGACCGGGTCCTTGCCGGTGGCGCCGATGTCCAGCGCCTCCGCCGCGAGTTGGCGGCGGACCGCATCGGCGTCGAGCGCCCGCAGCGTCGGATCGGCGGCGATGGCCGCCGTGACGAAGGGCGTCGCGGCCGAGGTGCCGCTGGAGACCTGCAGGCGACCCGCCTCCTCCCGCAGGATATCGACCCCCGGCGCGGCGAGGTCGATATGCGCGCCCCGCACGGCCCCGGGAAAGACCTCGAGCTCCCGGTCGACGGCGGTCACGGCCAGCACGAACGGAAAGGCGGCCGGATAGCGGGGCGGTGCGGTCGGCCCGTCATTGCCGGCCGCAGCGACCAGCACCAGACCGTCCTCCGCCGCCCGGCCGAGGCCGCGGTCGAGCAGTTTGTTCCGTGGCCCGGCGAGGCTGATGTTCACCAGATCGACGCCCTGCCCGCGCAGCCAGTCGACCGCGCGCAGGATCGCCACCACCCCGGTCGCATCGCCGTCGCCCCGGGTCGGGTCGACGACGTTGGCGCTGTAGAGCCTCGCCGCGCTCAGCCGGCCCGGGCCGACCAGCAGATCGGCCATCACCGTGCCGTGGTCGTTGGCCGGAGCGGCGTCGCCGGCGAAGAACCGACGCTCGACGATCGTGTCGGCGGCGAGGCCGCCATGTTCCGCCCCGACGCCCGCGTCGATCATGCCGATGGAGCGCACGGCCCGGCAGCCTGAGGCGGGCCAGCCGATCAGGGCGTTGGCATAGAAGCGCCCGCTGTCGCCGGCATCGCCGATCTGCAGGCGGTAGACGTGGTGCGCCCCGGCGGTCACGCCGGGAGAGGCCTCCTCAATCTCCTCGATGGCCTCGGGGATGGTGCGCCCTTCCGGGATGCGGAAGACCAGCAGCACGTCGTCGAGCTCCGGCAAGGGATGTTGCGCGGTGGTGACGTAGCCGCGCGCCTCAGCCTCCGCGATCACCGGCGCGACCGGTTGGGCCGAGAGCACGATCAGCTCGCGCGGGTCGACGATGTCGGAGGCGGCCTGGCGCACGTTCTCGAGCCCAGGCTGCGGCCCACCGGGCACGGTACAGGCCGCGAGCAGCAGAAGGACGGTCCAGATCGGGCGGCGTATGCGCATGTCGGGCCTCTCAGTCTTTGGTGGAGCGGGGCGCTTGCGGCTCATTTTCCAACGGCTCATTCCCCGGCGACCAGCGCGATGAGGGGAGAGGCGCGGAACTGGCTTTCCGCCGCCTCCAGCGCTTCGGCCGAGGGGAAGGCGACGCGGTAGAGGCCGAGGGCGCTCGGCCCGTCGATCAGCCGGCCGTCGGCGGCGCGGAGCAAGGCGGCGATCTCGGCCGCATTGGCCTGGTCGGCGAAGGCGATCCCGAGCACGTGGTCCTCCGCAACGCTGGTGGCGGTGTCGTAGGCCGGCGCGCCGACCGTCGCCTCTCGCGCCAGATAGGCCGCCTGGCCCAGGGCGACCATGCCGAGCACGATCGCCGCCGCCCGCCAGAGCATCGCCGGGCGCCTGCTGGCCGAGGACGGGGCCCCTGCCCCCTCCCGCCGGATTGCGGCCTCAAGCCGGCGCCAGCCGAGATCGGTCTGCGCCGGGCCGGTCTCCGCCTCCTTCAGCGCCGGGCCGAGACCGCGCATCACGGCAATCTCCGCGCCGAACGCCCGATCCTCCATCATCGCCGCCTCGATCCGGGCCGAAAGGTCGGGCGTCGCCAGGCCCCGCGCGTAGTTCAGAAGCTCGTCTTCCGAGAATGTTGCGTTCGCCATGGATCTCGGCTCCCTTCTCGGCTCTCGCCCCGGCGCCCATCGCGCCTCGTGACCTTCGTCGTCTCAGCCAAGCGACCGGTTCAAAGTTTTTTTCCCACGCGGGACAGGCAGCGCATCAACAGCTTCTTGGCGTGGAAGATCCGGGTCTTCACCGTGCCTTCCGGAACAGTCTCGATCTCGGCAATCTCGGGGTAGCTGAGGTCCTCGAAGAAGGCGAGATGGACGACGGCGCGCTGGCGCTCGGGCAGCTCGTCGACGCAGGCGCGCAGGCGGCGGGCGTCCTCCGCCGCGGCGATCACCGCGACCGCGTCGGGTTCCTCGTCCGGGATCGTCTCGTCCGGCTCGGCGAGCGTGACGCGCGACTGCTTGCGCACATGGTCGACGATCTTGTTGCGGGCGAGCGAAAAGATCCAGGAGCGGACGCTGGAGCGGCCCTGAAAGCCTGCCGCGGCGCGCCAGACGGCGAACATCGTCTCATGCACGATGTCGGCCACCTCGAACTCATCGCGCAGCCGGGTCCGCACAAAGGCACGCACCGCCTCGGCATGGGCGAGATAAAGCGCGCGCATCGCCGTCATATCGCCCGCTGCAACCTGTGCGAGCAAGGCGCCGTCGTCCCGATCGTCGTCCATGCCGCCCCCTCGCTGCCCGGCGCGCGGCCTGTGCGCTGGGTCGGGCGTGAGGATAAGACGGCCGCGCCGGGCCTCTTCATCGACAAGTCGGCAGGGGCCGTCAATGCAAACCGGCACTTGCCGGAGCGAAGATCCAAGCCCAGGGTACGCCCAACCCGGTTTGGCGGAGGAGCGGTGGGATGGGACCCTATACCGGCGGTTGTCTTTGCGGCGCCGTGCGCATGGTCGCGCGGGGAGAGCCGTTTCGCGTCGGCATCTGCCATTGCCTGGACTGCCGCAAGCACCACGGGGCACTGTTTCACGCTTCCGCCGTGTTTCCCGAGGCGGCCGTGGAAATCACCGGGGAGGTGCGGGACTATCGCGGGCGGTTCTTCTGTCCGCGCTGTGGCTCCTCCGTCTTTTCGCGCAGCGGCGATGAGGTGGAGGTGCATCTCGGGTCGCTGGACGCGCCCGACCAGCTTGAACCGACTTACGAGCTCTGGACCGTCCGGCGGGAGGCTTGGCTGCCGTCCTTCAACGTGGCCCGGCGGTACGCCCGCGACCGCGAGGGCGCCGGGCGTGCAGAGGGATAGGCGGGGCTACGGATCCGCCGGCACATCAGGCCGGACCCGCTGCATCAGGTCCTCGAGCAAGCATCGCCCGGCGGGGCCGAGGGCCCGGTCCCTGCGATGGGCGGCGTAGATCGTCAGCAGATCGGTTGACGCCGTCTCTGCCTCGACCTCAAGCGTGATCAAGCGCCCGTCGGCCAGCGGTGCGGCGACCAGATGCTCCGGCATGCGGCACCAGCCGAAGCCGGCGAGCAAGAAGTCGAGCCGCCGGCCAAGGTCGACGAAGCGCCAGCGACGCGCGCTCGCCAGGCCGTAGTTCGGCCCCGCCGGCTCCACCGGGTCGGAGAGCACGAGCTGGACATGGGCCTCCAGATCGCTCGCCGTCGCCGGGCGGGCGAGCCCCGGGCGAGCGGATGATGCGCCGCCGCCACCGAGCGAAGCGGCAGGCGGAGGAGCGGATGCGCCACCACATCCTCCGGCACCGCCGGCAGCAGCAGACAGATCGCGAGGGACGCCGTGCCGTCGCGCAGCCGCCGAAGCGCGCCGCCCAACCCCTCCGTCGAGAAGGAGAGCGGAAGGTCCGGGTAGGCCTCGCCGAGGCTGCGCAGGCTGTCGATCAGCGGCGCGCTCGGCACCAGCGGGTCGATGGCGACGGTGAGCTCCGCCTCCAACCCGGCGCGGCTGCCGGCCGCCACCGCCTCGAACCGCGCGGCGCTGGCCAGCACCAGCCGGGCCTGATCGACCAGCACCCGCCCGGTTTCGGTGAGCTGAGGGCGGTAGCCCGAGCGGTCGAAGAGCGCGACGCCCTGCACCCCCTCCAAGGTCGCTACCGCCTGGCTGATGGCCGATTGCGCCCGGCCGAGCTGCCGGCCCGCGGCGGAGAAGCTGCCGCTGTCGGCGATGGCGACGAGCACGCGCAATTGGTCGAGGGTCAGGGCACCGATCATACTCCATCATATGAACCGATGGAGACAATCACAATTTCATCTCTTCAAAACCAGGAGATGCCCCTCATCTCGGGAGGATCAGCATTATCCCGGCCCGACCGCCGTGGCCCGTGAGGAAGGACCCGACACAATGCGCGATCATGCCGCCGCCTACACCGCCCCCACCGGCACCTCGATCGGACATGTGCATCTGCGCGTGGCCGATCTCGACCGGGCCATCGCCTTCTACGCGGGCGTGCTCGGCTTCCAGGTCCAGGCCCGGCTGGGCGACCGGGCGGCCTTTCTCGGCGCCCCGATGTCGGATGGGGCCGAGACGCCCTACCATCATCACATCGGCCTCAACACCTGGGAGAGCCTCGGGGCCACACCGCCGCCGGCCGGGCATACCGGCCTTTACCACGCGGCGATCCTCTACCCGAGCCGGACGGCCCTGGCCGATGCGGTGCGCCGGGTGCTCGACGCCGGGCTGACGCTGAGCGGCGCCTCGGACCATGGCGTCTCGGAGGCGGTCTATCTCAACGACCCGGATGGCAATGGCCTGGAGCTCTATCGCGACCGCCCGGCCGCCGATTGGCCGCGGGATGGCGATGGTGCGCTGGTGATGACCCTCGATCGCCTGGACGTCGACGCCCTGCTTCGCGACGCCTCCCCGGTCGGGACGGCTTAGGCTGCGGAAGGTCGAGGAGCGCCGGCGCGCTACCGGCGGCCGCGTTCTTCGACGAGGTCGGAGATCGCGGCCCCCTCCGGCGCGCCATCCTCCAGAAGGCCAGAGCGGACGCCGGCGCGGTCGGCCGCCGGCTTGTTCTGGCTGACCTTCCAGGTGCCGGCCAGATCGGAGATGGCGATCTCGAAGCCCACCAGGCCCTTGAGTTGACGGTCGATGAAACCCGCCGGCGCGTCGGAGACCTGCCAGGGCAGTTCGCGGTCGCGCTCGTGCTCTGCCGTCAGATCGTGGAGATGTTCGAGCAGCCAGTCCGTCTCCCGCACGAAACGCAGCGTGCCACTGGCGTGGACGACGACGTAGTTCCAGGTCGGCACCACCTTGCCGTGGTCGCGCTTGGAGGCATACCAGGACGGCGTGACGTAGGTCTGCGGCCCCTGAAAGATCGCCATGACCTCGATCGGCCCGTCGGTCTCGCGAAACAGCGGGTTTGCCACCGCCACATGACCGCGGAGGGCGCCCTGCCCCTCAACCTCCGGATGCAGCACCAGCGGGACATGGTCGGCCGTCAGCCGACCGGTCGCAGACGAGATCAGGGTGGCGAAGGGATGCTCCCGCATCAGACCCTGCATCACCTCGGGTCGGGTCTCGCGAAAGATCGGGGGCTGGAACATGGCTCTGCTCTCGAAACGCAATGATCGTGCGGGCAGGAATGCGCCGCCCGAAGGGCAAAGTACAGGCACAGCCGAGCGTGCGCGAGGTTTTCGGTCTAGATCGAGCCGGTGTTGCGGATCCTGGGGCGTGAGAGATGTCGACCTTGATGGCGACGGACATATCTCATCCATCGCCCCCGGCATATGCAGCGCCCAGGGGCTGGTTTCACCGCTCCGCCGACCGACGCTCGCACCCCGTCGCCGCGCATCCGGAACCGAGGGACCTGCCGTGGACGCACGCACGAAAAAGCTGTCAGCCGCCGCCGCGTTTCGCGACTGGCTGATCGGCCCGGCCCGGATGATCCAGGAGGCGAACGCTCTGTCGGTGGAGATGCTGGCGCGGCTCGCAGACACGGGCCTGCCGGTCGACAGAATGTCGATCGCTATCCCCACCCTGCATGCCGACCGACGCGGCCTCGGCTGGACCTGGACGGCAGAGGCTGGGGAGGAATGGCAGGACTACGCCTGGGACAACCACGTGCAATATCAGGCGAGCCCCTACCACGTTGCCCACCAGACCGGCGATTGGGTGGTGGTGCGCCCCGGAGAGGTCGCTGAGGAGAGGTTCGGCATCACCGCCGAGCTTCGGGCCGGGGGCTATACCCATTATGTCTGCATCCCTGTGTTCTTCCGTGACGGCGATGGCGGCATCACCTTCGCCACCCAAGCCTCCGGCGGCTTCAGCCCAGACGATCTTGAGGCCCTGCGGATCATCGAGCCGGCCTTTGCCATGCTGCTCGACCTGCGCCGGGCCTGGCGGCTGGTCGATGAAACCATGCGGATGTATGTCGGCGACGACCCCCACGACCGCATCCTGGCCGGCGAGGTGCGGCGGGGTGAGGTGGCAAAGCTCAGGGCGGCGCTGATCGTCACCGACATGCGGGGCTTCACCGCGCTTTCGGCCCGGCTTTCGGCCGAGGAGACGGTGGCGCTGCTCAACCGCTATTTCGACTGCGTGGTTCCGGCGATCGAGCGCCATGGCGGCCAGGTGCTGAAGTTCATCGGCGATGGCGTGCTGGCGATCAACCGGGTGGGCGACGGGGACGGCGAGCATTGTCAGGCGGCCTTGGCGACGGCCCGGGCAATCATGGCAGAGGTCGCGCAGGCGGGCGGGCCGGATCCGAGCTTCGCCGTCAAGATCGCGCTGCATGTCGGCGAGGTCGCCTACGGCAATATCGGTTCGGGCAGCCGGCTCGACTACACGGTGATCGGCGACAGCGTGAACCTGGCGAGCCGGCTCGCCGACCTGGCCGGTCGGCTGGAGCGCCCCGTCGCGGTGTCGGAGGCCTTTGCGTCAACGCTGGGCGCCGAAGGCTTCATCAGCATGGGCGCCCACACCCTGCGCGGGATCGCCGGGCCGCAGCAGGTCTACGCCCTGGCCGACGAGACTGTCTAAGAACACCCGTGGCGACATTTGCCGGCCGTCGGGGGCCATGGCCCCTTGGGCAACCGCGCCCCTCCGAGCCAATTCCAGGCTGACGTCGGGCGGCGCCTCGCCCTATCTTCAGACCCTGAACCCCGGGCCGAGAGACCGCGCAACATGGCGCTACGCTACAAGGACATCTATCCCTCGCCGCCGATGCTCGACAGCGACGGCGCGGTGCGGCCGTCGGCCTCTGCCCTGATGTCGCTGCAATATTTCCAGGCCGAACCCGACACCATGCCGGAGGAGGTGTTCGTCGAGCACCACATCCTGCTCAACCTCAAGGAGGCGCCGCAGCGCGTCATCAACCTCCGCGATGGGGAGCGGCGGGATTTTACCTTTCGCCGGAACGACATCGTGGTCACGCCGGCCGGCATCCGCTCCGGCTGGCGCTGGTTCGAGCGCTCCGACGTGATCGTGGTGACGATGGAGCCTGAGCCGGTGGCGCGCTTTGCCGAGACCGAGCTCGGCCTGTTGCTCACCGACCGCCAGCTGGCCGATACGCCGGTCTTCTCCGACGCCGATATCGTGGCCGCCGGCACGATGCTGCGCGACAGCCTCCAGTCCGACGCCGTCACCTCCGCCGTGATGTTTGAGGCGATGGCCCGGGTCTTTCTGGTGAAGCTCCTGCAGAAGTACAGTGAGCGGCGGCCGGAGGATGTGGCGCTGTCGGCGCGCTTCACCTCGGCCCATCATCGGCGGGTGCTGGCTTATGTTGGCCAGAACCTGGAGCGCACGATCGCCGTGGAGGATCTGGCGCGGGAGGTGGGCATGAGCACCTCCCACTTCAGCCGGGTCTTCAAGGAGGTGATGGGCCGCACGCCAATGCAGTTCGTCATGGTCTACCGCATCGAGCAGGCGATGAAGATGATGACCGACGCGGCGCGTCCTCTGGGCGAGATCGCCATCGCCTGCGGCTTTGCCGACCAGGCGCATTTTTCGCGGAGCTTCAAGCAGGTGGTCGGCAAGACCCCCCGCGCCCATCGCGCCGAGCTTACCCAAGCGCCCTGAGCACGTCTCTCGGCAGGATCCTTCAAAAACCGCGCAGGGTGCTTCAATCACGCCGGGGCGCACGGCCCCACCTCCTGGCCATCGAACGTCACGACCTGGAGGAGACCCGACATGCGGCTCCCCAGAATGAGCACCGCCGCCGCCCTGACAGCCGGCATCGCGCGGGCCGGGGCGATCCCGGTCGCGCCCGGCGGGCCGCCCATTGAGAGGAGAAGGATCCATGGCTGAGAACACTGCCAAAACCTGGTTCATCACCGGCGCGTCCGCCGGCTTCGGTCGCGCCTTTGCGGACTATGCGCTGAGCGCCGGCCAAAACGTGGTCGTCACCGCACGCCGGGCGGAGAAGCTGGCGGAGATCGAGGCGCTCGAGCCCGACCGCGTGCTCGCCGTGCAGATGGACGTGACACGGCCCGATGAGATCGCGGCCGCGGTCGGGGCCGCCACCGCGCGCTTCGGCCGGATCGACGTGCTGATCAACAACGCCGGCTACGGCATCGTCGGCGCGGTCGAAGAAACGCCGGAGGATGAGCTCCGCGCCCAGATGGAGACCAATTTCTTTGGCGCCGTCGCCGTCACCCGGGCCGTGCTGCCATTGATGCGGGCCCAGCGGAGCGGCGCGGTGGTGATGATGTCGAGCCTCGGCGGACAGCTCTCCTTCGCCGGCTTCGGGCCCTACTCCGCCTCGAAATTCGCGCTCGAGGGCCTGACGGAGGCGTTGGCGCAGGAGGTCGCGCCCTTCGGCATCCACGCGATGATCGTGGAGCCGGGCGCCTTTCGCACCGACTTTGCCGGCCCGACGGCCCTTCGCCACATGCCGCGGATCGCGGACTATGACAGCGTCGTCGGCGGCACGCGGGACTTCGCGGCCGAGATGCACGGCACCCAGGCCGGCGACCCGGCCCGGGCGGCGGCAGCGATCGACCGGGCGCTGAGCGCAGAGACACCGCCCCTCCGCCTGGCCCTCGGCGACGATGCGGTCAACGCGATCCGGACCCATGGCGAAAGCCTGTTGGCCGAATTGGCGGAGTGGGAGCCCGTGGCGCGCGACGTCAACGTCGAGGAGAGCTCAGCCGCCTGAGCCAACCGACAGACCTACAGCAAGTCCTGAAAGGGGCCGCCATCGCGGCCCCTCTTTGCTGACCGGATGCAGTCCGCCGATCAGCCTCGTTCAAGAACCGGGCAGCATCGTCCAAGCGGTCTGGCTCACGGGTCCATACCTCCATCCCAGACGTCTCGGATCGACAGGAGGTTTCGATGTCCCGTTCAGACAGCCCGCACTCCCCAGCCCGGCGCGCCCTGTTGGGCGGCGCGGCCGCCAGCCTCGGCCTGAGCGCCGCCGCCGCCACGGGGAGCGCGGCCGCCACGGCCGACGCGCGCTTCGCCGGCCGCCATGTCATGATCACCGGTGCCACCTCCGGCATCGGAGAGGCGACGGCCCGGGCCTTCGCGCGCGAGGGCGCGCAGGTGTCCTTCAACGGCCGCCGCGCCGCCCTTGGGGAAGCGGTTGCCGGCGAGATCAACCGTGATGAAGCGACCCGGGCGCGCGGCGGCCGCGCCCTCTACGTCCAATCGGATGTGCGCGACGAGGCCCAGATCGTGCGCTTCATCGAAACGGCGCGCGAAGCCTTCGGCGAGATCCATATCGCCTTCAACAACGCCGGGGTGGTCTTCGGCCGCGGCGCGCTCACCGGCAACGCCGCCCTTGCAGATGTGGAGACGGCGGACTTCGACGATGTCTGGGCCACCAACACCCGAGGCCTGTTCCTCTCGATCAAGCACCAGGTTCCCTCGATGCTGCGAAACGCGCCCTGGGGCCGGGACGGGACGCGGGGGGTGATCATCAACACCTCCTCGGTCTCGGCCCATGGCGGCTTTCCGACGATCGCGCCCTATTCCGTGAGCAAGCACGGGGTGCACGGCCTGACCCGCGGCGCGGCGATGGACTATGGCGGCCACGGCATCCGGGTCGTCGGGCTTGCCCCGGGCGGGGTCGACACGCCGATGCGCCGCGCCGCGATCGAGGCCCAGGGCCGCGACCCCGACGAGGCCCAGGCACCGAATATGAGCCACCGCACCAATACGGTAGACGAGATCGCCGACGTCGTGATGTTCCTCGCCACCGATGCGGCCTCAGCGCTTCAGGGAACCGATCTCGACGTCACCATGGGGATGCTGACCAGCCCGTTCGCGCCGCCTGACCGCAGCGCCTGAGCATCCCCTCGGCGATCCGGGAAGGGCCCTGGCGATGGGCGAACGCGCCGATACCTTACAGGCGCCGGCCGCGCCAACGCCCGCTTCACGGCTTGAGTGCGGAACGATGTCAGACCGCTTGGCTGACGTCGCTCACGAGGCGGCGCAGCCAGGCGAGACCCGGATCGCCATCATTGCGCCGGTGCCAGAGCATCGTCTCCCGATAGGGCTGCCACGGCACCGGCGCGGCGAGGGCTTTGACCTCTGCCATGGTGAACCGTTCGGCCACCCGCTTGGCCAGGGTGACGATCATCTCAGTCTGCGCCACGACCTCCGGCGCCACGAGGTTGTAGGGGAGCGCCAGCGCCACCCGGCGGCGCAATCCCTGCTCCGCTAACAGGCGATCGACGAAGCCCCAGGTATCGCCGGCCATGGTCACCAGCAGGTGCGGATAACGCAGATAGAGATCGAGGGTCATCTCCTCGCGAATTTCCGGATGTTGCCGGGAGACCAGGCAAACGAAGCTCTCCTCGAACAGATCGGCGGCGCGGATGGCCGGCGGCGCATCCGGCAGGATGGTCATGGCCAGGTCGAGATCGCCGTCGGTCAGCGCCTCGGCCACGGCCAGCCGGTTCTCGAACCGCACCGACAGGGTCACACCGGGGGCAACACGGCTGAGCTCCATCATCAGCGGCGGCAGCAAAGTGGCGGCGATATGGTCGGTCATGGAGACGCGAAAGGTGCGCTCCGCCCGCTCGGGGCGAAAGGCGCGATGCCCGCCGAGGGCGGATTCCAGCGTGGCGAGCGCGGCGCGCACCGGCTCGGCCAGCTCCAGCGCCCGCTCGGTCGGGCGCATGCCGGTGCGCGTGCGGGTGAAGAGATCGTCGCGCAGCAGACCGCGCAGGGCCGCCAATCGCTTGCTCATGGCGGGCTGGCCGATGCCGATACGTGCCGCTGCGCGGTCCACATGGCGCTCCGCCGTCAGCGCATCGAAGGCGGTCAACAGGTTCAGATCGACGCTGGCGAGGTTCATGAGATCCCATTCCTCGGCGGAATAATAAGATGCGAAAATCGACCTGGATAGGCCGGAACACCCTCACCACATCCCATCTGTCGATTTTAAAGACCAGAGGAGATGCAGTGCGCCCGGCCCTTCACCTCACCCTTGCGGCTTTCATCCCGGCGATGGCCGCGGCCGAGCCAAGCGCGCGCTACGTCGTCGGCCTGTCGGATGTGGACATGGCCGGCACGGCCTATGAGGACGGCCAGCTCGGCCCGCCGCTCGACGCGGTCGACACCCTGAGCGTGTTCGACATGGCCGCGCCCGAGGCGGCGATCGCCAGCATCGCGGCCTCCAACTCCGTCTTCAGCCCGCCAACGGTGCTCGATATCTCCCCCGACAGCCGGCGTGCCGTGGTGGTCGAAACGTTGCAGGCGCGCGGCGACAGCGATGTGACGCTGAGCGATCTCGAGGCGCGGCCGGGGACGGCCCTGCGGCTTTACGATCTGAGTGACCCGACAGCGCCCACGCTCCTCAATCAGGTGGAGGTGCCGGCCCGGCCGCAGGCGGCCCAATTCAACGCCGCCGGCGATCTGGTCGCCGTCACGGGCCTGCCGACGGCGAACGGGCTGACGCTGGTGCCTGTCGGGGAGGAGGGCCTAGGCACCCCCCTGACCTTCGATCTGGAGCTCACCGACCGGGGCGACATTCCCTTCGACCCGGCCCACAACGTGCTTTTCCATCCGCGCGAGGACATCGTCGCGGTTGCGCTTACCTTGCGCAGTCAGATCGCGTTCTACCGCATCGAACGGGCGGGCGGCGTGCCGAGCGGTATCCGTCCCTGGGGCAATCTCGTCGCCACGAACAAGTTCCCGATCGCCGGCGCCTTCACCCCCGACGGCCGCCACTACATCACGTCCGATCTGATGTGGCGCCCGGACGTGCAGCGCTTCTACGGCGCGCTCGGGCGGGGCACGATGACGACGATCCGCCTGGCCGCGCCGGATTCCGAGGCCCCGCGGCACGAGATCGTAGCGATCGCGACGGGTGGGCACCAGGCGGAGTCCATCGCGGTCAACCCAGCCGGCGACCGCATCGCGATCTCCTCCATGCGCACGACCGGGCTGCCGCCGGAAAGCGCCCTCTTCGACCCGCGCGCATCGGTCTCGCTCTACGCCTTCGATGGAGAGACGGGGGCGCTGAGCCTTATCGAGGAGGTGTTCTTCGAGGCGCATCTGCCCCAGGGCCTCGCCTCCGATCCCTCAGGCAGCGCGCTCTATGTCGGGGTGAACGCCTATTTCGACGCCACCGACCCAGTCTTGCAAGGCGGCGTCGAGCTCTGGACAGTTGAGGCCGACGGCCTGACGCGGACCGAGACGCGCATGCCCGCGCCCCGCGGCGTGCACGTGGTCCAGGTGATCGAGTAGACCGCACGCAGTCGAGCGTCGCGCTCGGGCGGACGATTTGCCCCGCTGTTTTCGCGCGCTCGACGGGCTTTCGCGGCAGCTTCCTCGGCGGGCAGTTTCATCCTCCACGGGAGCGCCTTTCGGACCATCGGCGGGGTTGATGGCTGGCTGGAGTCCCCTGCGAGGCGGTTACTCGGCGGCCGGTGCGCAACGTCACAGCGGCTCGATCAGAAGACGATCTTGCCGCGGATGCCGATCCGGCGTGGGCGACCTGGCGTGCCGACCGGGCCGATAGCCGCCGTCGGCAGGCCCAGGCTATCGATCGGGACGGGCAGGTCGACCGCCGGGCCGGGAAAGCCCGACGTCGCGAAGACCTCGTTGAGGATGTTCTCGCCGAAGATCTCCAGGTTGAAGCGCTCCGACCGCAAACCGAAGCGAAGGTCGAGGGTGGCAAATCCGTCGAGCTCCGTCGGCGTCTCCGAGATCGAGCCGATGAAGCCGGTGCGGAAGTTGTAGTCGGCCCGCACGAAGGGCCGCGCGCCGGCCAAGACCTCGCGCGGGTACTCGTAGTCGCCGGTGAGCGTCAAGGTGAACTCCGGCGCGTTGGGCAGGTCCGTCCCCGACAGATCGACCGGAGCGAAGCCGTCGACCGGCGGCGCGCTGAACTCAGTGATCTCGGTGAAGTTGATACCGAGGCCGGCCTGCAGGAGCAGGCCCTCCGTGGGGAAGGCCGCGACGTTCAGCTCTCCGCCAAAGCTCTCCGCATCGCCAGCATTGGCGAGCACGACGGCCGGCGGGATCAGGGTGCCGGGGAAGAGGAAGGTGATGGGGGTCTGGAAGTCTTCGATCTTGGTGTAGAAGGCCCCGGCATTGATTGCCAGGCGATCGTCGAAGAAGCGGCTGCGCAGCCCGACCTCGAAGGTGCGGGTGATCTCCTCATCAAACTCGAAGACCGTGCTCGGGGTATCGGTGATGCCGCCGGGCCGAAAGCCCGTGGCGAAGGCGAAGAACGTGGTGATGTCGTCCGTCCAGTCGTAGCTGATCGAGGCGCGGGGCGAGAAGGAGGTGAAGGAGGCATCGCCCACCACAAAGAAGCTCGCGGGTAAAAGGCCGAGCGCCTCGATCGGGCCCTCGCTTACGGTCTGGTCGCTGGTCTCCACCCGGTCGAAGGAAAACCGATAGCCGCCCGAGAGCTCGAGCCGGGGGATCGGGCGCCAGGCCAGATCGCCGTAGACGCTGACGTTCAGGAAATCCTGCTGGTCGTCGGTGATGAGAGAGCCGAAATCCTCCGGCGGCAGCAGGCCGATGATCGCGCTGATCAGGCCGATATCGGGGGGAAGGCCGATGGCGGCCGCGGCCTCCTCGAACGCCGCCGGGTCGGTCTCGGCCAGCTCGACGACGCCGGCAATCACCACGTCGTTGATGTCCGCTCCGAACGCCACGGTGTCGGAGACGTCGGACTCGACGTAGTTGACGCTGGCCCCGGCGTTGATGGTCACGCTGCCCGGCACGATGGGAAACTGCATCGGGGTGCCGTCGTAGCGCACCTCCTGCGAAAAGGTGTCGGAGGTCAGAGAGACGCCGGAATCGAAGATGTCGATGGCCTCGATGCCGTCGCCGTCGGAGTCGAACAGCGTGTCGGTGAACCGATAGGAACTGTTCGCACTGAAAGTGCCGATATCGGTTTCGTAGCTCGCCCCGAAGCGCACCAGGACATCGTCGTTGATGTCCTCTCCGGCCGGGCCGTTGAAAGTGACGAACTCTCCGTCCTCTTTAAGCACGTCGAGCGAGACGAGCCGCGTGGCGTCGAACTCCGTCCGGGTATAGGTGAACTGAAAATCCAGGGTCAGATCGTCGATCGGCTCGGAGCGCAGGCTCAGCCGGGTGCCGAAGATCTCCTCCTCGATGTTGTCGGAGACGTCGTCGCCGAACACCTCGATGAAACCCTCGGAGGCTTGGGCGAAGCCGACCAGGCGGGCCGACAGCAGACCGTCCTCCAGGAACGGCATATTCGCGACGAAGGAGCCCGAGCCGAAAAGGTCTCCGCCATCGGTGAAGGCGCCGAAATCGCCGGTGACGGAGAACTCCTGCACGTCTGTCGGCTTATTGGTGACGACGTTCACCGCACCGGCCGTCGTGGCGCGGCTGAAGGTGGTGGTCTGCGGGCCGAGGAACGTGTCCACCCGTTCCACATCGACCAAACCCGGGTTGATGACGGCACCCGTCGCCCCGGTCTGGTTCAGGCTTACCCCATCGACAAAGACGCCCACCGTCGGTGCGGTGCTGTTTACGTTGCCGATGTCGCTGATGCCGCGCACGGTAACCTGGAAGTCGAGCGGGGAGGCTTCCGACGTCACCACCACGTTCGGCGCGCTGTCGAGCGCGCCAGCGACGTTGTCGATGTTGGCGCGCTCGATCTCCTCCTCGTCGACAGTCTCGATGGTGCGCTCTTCCTCGAAGACATCGAACGGCGCCCCACCGCCGGAGGCGCCGGGCGCCCGCCCGGCCTGAGCGTCGACGACGATTTCGTCGAGCACCAGCGGCCCCTCCGTGCCCTGGGTCGAGACGACCACGGCGCTGCCGTCGGGTAGGAAATTCGCGCGCAGCCCGGTGCCGACCAGCATGGCATCAAGCGCCGCCTGTGGCGTCATCGGCCCTTGGGCGCCGGGGCTGGTATGGCCGGCGGTCGAGCGATCGGGGGCGACGATGTTGAGCCCGGTCTCCGCGCTCAGCTCCACGAGGGCGGCCGCCAAGGGCTGTGGCGGCACGTCCACTTCGGCGCGCGCGGCCGAAGGAGCGATCGCCAGAAGAAAGGCCGCGGCAGTCGTCCGTCTGAGATGGGTCATGCGGTCCCCGGTCCTTTGCTGAGGTCCGGACGGGACCCTCTATAGTAAGAACGAACGGGGTTCTCAGATCTTCGATGGCCGCCGCCGGAAAATCTACGGACCCAGCAGAAGCGTCCCGATCCCGGGCACGGCCACGACCCGCGCACCCTCCGACGTGGCCAGCGCGCGCAGCGCCGCCTCCGGCTCTCCGAGGTCGAGGCCGCCCGAGACCCGCGCCATGGCCAGACCCTGACCCCGCAGGATGACCGGCCCCGGCAAGCGGCGGTCGAGCAGCGCCGCCACCTCACCCAAGCGCATGCCGTCGATCCTCAGGCGATCGTTCCGCCAGGCCGCCACCCCATCGGCCGGAATCCGTTCGACCGTCAGCGCCTCGTCCCGCAGGCGCAGCCGCTCGCCCGCCTCGAGGCGCCGAACGGCATCGCCTGCCCGGACCTCGACCACGCCCTCGGCTACCGCGACGACGGCGCCGTCGGGCAGCAGCGCCACCTCGAACGCCGTGCCGATCACTGCGATCTCAGCCACGCCCAGGCGCACGGCAAAGGGCCGTGCATCCGGCGCGACGTCGAAAAAGGCGGCGCCGGCCAGCAGGGTCACCTGCCGCGCCGCCTCTCCCCCGGTCTCGTCGCTGAGGGCGGAGCCGACGTCGAGGATCGCCGCATCGCCGGAGCTGAGCGCGACCTCCAGCCGCGCATCATCGGCCGCGTGGTCGGCCAGCCACCAGACCCGCAGCGGCTCCCGCATCGCCAGGAGCGCCAGCCCCACGAGGCCGACAAGGACGATCAGCGTGCCGACCGAACCGCCGCCGCGGGGCTTTCGCGGGCCGGTCAGCGACCAGACCCGCTCCGCCTTGGCCCAGGCCGCACGCTCGGCCTTGCCGCGGGCGCGAAACGCCTCGATCGCCGCCTGGGCCTCGCGGTCGTCGGGCATCTCGCGCAAGCGCATCAGCAGCCGCGCCGCCTCCCGCGCCAGCCGTTCCTCCTGATCGGCCATGATCGCCCTTTCGCCGGCTGTCACATCTTAAACGAACGGGCGGGGCGGATCTTCGATGGTCAACCGTCCAGCACCAGGATCAGCTGGACCAAAGCATCCTCGATCAGCCGGTAAGCCGTGGACTGGGCGACGCCGAGCTGCGCGGCGATCTCGGCATAGGTGCGGCCCTCGATCCGATGCAGCCAAAGCGCGCGCACGGTGCGCCGGGGCATCTGGGCCAGCTCTTCGGTGATGCAGGCCAAGTCCTGGCGGGCCGCCACGATGCGCTCGCTGTCGAAGGCGTAGCGGCTGTGCAGCGCCTGCTCGGCCACGACCGCGGTCTCGACCTCCCGCCGCCGGCGCCAGTCGCGCGCGAGGTTGACCACAATGCGCCGCAGCAGGGGCCTGACATCGTCTGCGGAGTAGCCCCGACCGTGCCAGCGCAGCCATCCCTCCTGCACGATCTCTTCGGCCACGGCAGGGCTGCCGACCACGTGACGGGCCAGCGCGATCAGGTGCTCGCGGTCCTTGACCCAGGCGGTCAAACCCGGATGGCTTTCGGGGGCTTCGGCCAAACGTCTCTCCCACGGTGCGGTGGATCTGGCCTGGCGGAGCGGGAGCATCGGCTTGGCCGGACGAACGTTAACCGCCCCGATGGCGCGATGCCAAGCCATGGCTTCGCGGCAAGGGGATGGCTGTTGCACGGTTACACTGGCCGCTGAACAAAGGGGGGGTCAGCACCACGAAGCGTGTGGTCGGCCCGGCCTCAGGCGTCGGTGCGTGCCTTGTTCCGCACGCCGGCCTGGTCGATCAGGGCGGTCGCGGCCGCCCTCGCCGCCGCCACCCGGGGATCGGCCTCTCCGGTGGCGTGGGCCTGTACGATGGCGCCGTCGAAAAGCACGTAGAGCTGATGGGCCAGCATCGAGGGGTCGGCCGCGCCGCCCTCCCGGCACTGCTTCTCGATATAGGAGAGCATCAGCCGCTTATGCTCCACCGCGACGCGATGGATCGGATCGTCGAGGGCGTGATACTCCGCCACGGCGTTGAGGAACATGCAGCCGGTGAAATCCGTCTGCTCGGACCACGCCCCCAGGAAGTCAAACAACTTGAGCAGGCGGTCGCGTGGCCCCGCAGCCCCCTTGCAAGCCTCGCGCATGATGACGTTGCGCACCGCCTCGTCACGCCGGCGCAGCACCACGAGGATCAGCTCCTCCTTCGAGGCGAAGTTGTTGTAGAGCGCCACGCGGGAGACCTTGGCCTCCTCCACGATCCGCGCGATGCCGACGGCGTGGTAGCCGTTGTGGGCGAACAGCTCGGTTGCCGTTTCGATGATCCGCTCCCGCACGGACCCACCTCGCGCGCCGTCCATGGCTCCCCTTTCCCGCGATGCGCCACGATCTGCACGTAGATCGGTCGATCTGGCCGATTCATAGGTCGGAACGGCAAAAAACGCCACACACGCAACCGTGAAGGCTGCCAGGTCGCGCAGCGTTGACCGATTACGATCGCTGCCGCATGCTTTGCGCAGAACGGTCATTCTAGCGTGTGATCGGCGGGGTCGGACCGAGGATCCCAAGCGCGACACGCCGCCAGGTTAAGCCAAGCTGTGTTTGCGATCACATCCGTCTCGACCGTTTTAGGACAGGATTGAACGAGACGCTCGGCCAGGTGGCCTCGGCGACGCGACCTACTCGTTTGCACGGAGTTGAACGCGTGGATTGGGACGACCTACGCTTCTTTCACGCCGTGGCTCAGGCCGGCAGCTTGTCGGCCGCCGCGCGGCGCCTCGACGTCTCCCAGCCGACGGTCGGTCGCCGGATCAAGGACCTGGAGACCCAGCTCGAGGCCAAGCTGTTCGACCGGCTGACCTACGGCTACACGCTCACCCCCACCGGGCAGCGCATCCTCGACAAGGCGGAGGAGATGGCCGACGCCGCCCGCTGCATCGCCGACCGCGTCTCGGGCGAAGCGAGCGAGCCGGCCGGCCTGGTGCGCATCACCGCCTCCGACGGCATCGGCGCCCTCTGGCTCGCCCCACGGCTGAAAGCGCTACGCCGCCCCTACCCCGCCCTGGTGCTCGAGCTGTCCTTGACGACCGCCGCCGTGGATATCTCGGGCGGCGAGGCGGATCTGGCGCTCCGCATGGGCGATCCGCGGGACGAAAGCCTGGTCGGCCGCCGGGTGGCAGTGGTGCCCTTCCAGCTCTACGCCTCGCGCTGCTACGAGGCGGCCCAAGGGCTCCCCACCAGCCAGGACGAGTTGCAGGGCCACGCCGTGATCCACAGCGGCGGGCGGTTGAGCTCGGTGCCCCAGGCGATCGCGCTCCGCCAAAACGCGCCCGACGCGCCGATCGCGGTGACGCTCGACAACCTGCTGGCCCAGTACGCCGCGGTCCGCGCCGGTATCGGGATCGCCGCGTTGCCGTCCTACATGGCAGCGCTGGAGCCGACGCTCTGCCCGATCTCCCCGCAGGTCTTCCTGGTGGAGATGCCGGTCTGGCTCCTCACCCGGGAGGATCTGAGGCACTCGGCCCGGGTGCGCGCCGTGCAGGATTTCCTGACCTGCGAGGCCAAGCGCTCGCTATCGCCTGCGCCGGCAGGGGCTTTGGAGACGCATAGGACGGCGCCACATCTGACGTGTGAGCGCCAGGCGGCCGGCATGGGGACACCCCTCTCCCTGGTGCCGACCCGCTAGCCTCGGCGCGCTCACCCGGCGCCGCTTCGATGCCTTGGCTTCGGCCAGGGCACGAATAGGTATTCGCCAATCCGAGAAATTCTACAGTACCCTGAAATATAGGGCCGTCGCCCTATGTCTATTCATTGAATTGCGCTGTTCGCCCGAGCTGCACAGATCTGCATACCCCCATGCAAATTCTTGGCGGTGGTGCGCGCCTCTCCAGTCCCGATATCGCAAAGAGCCACGCCACAGGGCGTCGGCGCACATTGCGTATCAGAGGTGAAAGAGATGGCCAGCCACGAAAACCCGACCATTATCCCCGACGGCGATGATCAGACGCGCACCAGCGCGGTCGATGGCGAGACCTTCGTGCTCGGCATCGGCGATGCGACGGAGGTCGACGGTGCCCCGGTCGTGATCTTCGAGGACGACGACGTCACCTTCAAAAACCTCGGCACCGCGCTCACCACTGGCGACACCGCGACGGTGGAGATCGAAGGCGATGGCGGCACCGTCCTGAACGGCAGCCCCGGACGCATCGACGGGATGCAGGACGGCATCGCCGTCTTCGGCGACGACGCGGTGATCGACAATGAGGGCAACATCTTCGGCGGCTTCAACGGCGTGCGCCTGGTGGGCGATCACAACACGCTCTTCAACAGCGGCGAGATCCAGAGCGACAGCCGCGCCGTCGACATCCTCGGCGAGAAGAACACCGTCATCAACGTGGGCGACATCGTCGGCACCGGCGATCAGCGCAACGGCACAGTCTACGCCAACAGCACGGCCGAGGACATTCTGCTGGTCAACCGCGCGAGCGGCGCGATCGACGCGGGCTTCGGCAATGACGGCGCCGGCGTCTCCTTCGAGATCGGCGATGTGGTGGGCGACCGGGTCGAGGCCGATATCGTGAATTTCGGCCGGATTTCCGGCCGCGGCGATGCGCCCCTCGGCGAAAACACCCGGGGCGACGGCGTCCGCCTGTTCTCCAGCCCCACTTTCGACGGCCCCTCGACCTACGATGGCAAGATCGTGAACCACGGCTTCATCACCTCGGACGAGGCAAGGGGGATCGAGATCCAGGACGGGCTCGCCTTCGACGGGACGATCCTCAACACCGGTACGATCTTCGGCGCCACAGACGGCGTCTATTTCGGCGACGGCGCGCATGAGGCATTGCTCCGCAACTTCGGCGAGATCCTGAGCCAAAGCCGGGCGGTCAACATCGACGGCAGCGATGTGACCCTGGTGAACCACGGCGACATCGTCGGCACCGCCGATCAGCGAAACGGCACGGTCTACACCGACGCCACGGCTGACGATTTCACCATCTTCAACGCCGAAAGCGGGCTGATCGACGCGGGCGTCGGCAATTCCGGCTCCGGCATCTCGCTCCAGGTCGGGGACAGCGACGGCGACGTGGTGAGCGGCCGGGTGGTAAACCACGGCAGCGTCATCGCCCGCGGAGATGGCGAGAACGACGACGGCATCACCTTCACCGTCGGCACATCGGGCGATGTCACCTTCCGCGGCGATGTCATCAACCACGGCCTGATCGAGAGCGAGCAGGACGGGATTGTCGTCGACGACCCGCTCACCTTCATCGGCGATATCGTCAATCGCGGCACCATCGACGTGGGCGGCGAGGGCATCGAGGTGGTGTCCGACAGCCGCTTCATCGGCGACATCGTCAACCACGGCAGCATCCTCGCCGAAGAAGACGGGATCGACATAGAAAGCGGTGTCGCGTTCGTGGGCGACGTGGTGAACCGCGGCGAGATCGTGGTCGGCAGCGATGGTTTCGACATCGACGCGGCCGAGGTCACCGGCGACGTGGTCAACTACGGCACTGTCCGGGCCGACAGCGACGGCATCGACGTGGATGTGGAGGCGCTCGGCGGCAAGGTGATCAACTACGGCGTCGTAGTGGGTGACCAGGACGGCGACGGCAACGGCCGCTCGATCGACAGCGAAGACGCGCTGGGGCCGATCAATGTGCTCAACTTCGGCCGTCTGGTGGGGGAGGTGCTGGCCAGCGGCGGCGCGGGTTCTTCGGTCGAGAACCACGGGCGCATCACCGGCCCGAACGGGGTGTTGGCGCCGGGCGACGACTTCGACCTGCTCAATCATGGGCTGATCCGCGGCATAGTCGATGGCGTGCAGCTGAGCGGTGCGGATGCCGATGCGGAGAACCACGGCCGGATCGTCGGCGATCTGAACGGGGTTAACTTCGTGAACGGCGGCACCTCCTCGGGCGACCTCACCAACTTCGGCCGGATCGCCAGCGACAGCCGCGCCGTGAACATCGGTGGCGACGGGGTGGAGCTGGAGAACCACGGCCTGATCGTCGGCACCGGCGATCAGCGCAACGGCACCGTCTACAGCGACGGCACCTCCGACAACGTGTTCGTCGAGAACAGCGTCACGGGTCGGATCGACGCCGGTCTCGGCAATGACGGCTCCGGCGCCGCCTTCCAGATCGGCGACGTGCACGGCGATACGGTGTTTGCCGAGCTTGCTAACGACGGCGTGATCCGCGGCCGCGGCGATGCCACCGACGGCAACACGGTGGGCGACGGCGTGCGGGTCTTCTCCAGCGTCGAGGACACCACCGTGGTGGGTGACCTTGCGAACCACGGCGTCATCTATGGCTCGGACGAGAGCGACGTGGCCGTCGGCATCTCAATCGAGGACGGCGTCACCCTCGATGGCGAGATCTTCAACACCGGCGTGATCCGGGGCTCTGTCGTGGCCGTCGATGCATCCGAGGCCGGCGGCGACGTGACCGTGGTGAACAAAGGAGTGATCCACGGCGACGTCCTGCTCTCCCACGGCAACGACACCTATGACGGCGACGGCGGTGTGACCTTTGGCGTGGTGCACGGCCTTGGGGGCGATGATCTGCTGATCGGTGGCGCCGAGAGCGACACCCTCTCCGGCGGCGCGGGCGACGATACGCTGGAGGGGGGCGGCGGCGACGACGTCCTCTCCGGCGGCCTGGGAAACGATATCTTCGTCTTCTCGCCCACCGATGCGCCGAGCCTCGACACCGTCACCGACTTCGAGGACGGCGTCGATCTGCTCGACCTCACGGGCTTCGGCTTCCAGGACATCGCCGATCTGGTTCTGACGACGGTCGGCGCCGACGTGGTTCTGGAGTTCGCTACGGACAATTCTGCCGTCCTGGAAAACACAATCCTGGCAGCACTTTCCGATGCAGACTTCATCTTCTAGCAGAGGATGGAATGCCCGGGATCGTACGCGCGCGAGCAGGCGCACGACCCATGGGCGATGGCGCGGCGCGTTGCCCTGCTCGAGGCCTGAGACGCAAAGCGTAGCGTAAGGCCGCGCCATCAGCGCCCCTCCGCAGCAAGCGGAGGGGCGCAACTGCATGCGCCGCTGCTCAGCCCCCGTTGCGTCGCCGCGTTGATCAAGACGGAGCGCCGTTTCCAGGCCATCCCGGACATCATCGCCCCACGCGGCACGATCGCCTTGGTCGACGATCTCGTCCCGAAACGCGCCGAGCGAGCGCCTCAGGAAAGGGCGAGAACCGGACCCTCGAGAAGCCGCATCAGATCGCCGAAATAGCCCGCCGATCTGGCCGGCCGGGTCGGATCCGAGGTGATGGCGATGGCGAGCCCGCGCTCGGGATGCGCCGCAATCACCTGACCGCCATAGCCGCGGGCCAAAAAGTAGCCGGAGCGCGAGAGAAACCAGCCGTAGCCGTAGGCGAGCCCAGACCAGGGCGATTGCGCCCGCGGCTCGACCGAGGCGGCGATCCAGTCAGCGGAGACGACCTGCTCACCCTCGAACCGGCCGCCGTCGCGCATCATCGTGGCGATACGCAGCATGGCGGTCGGACGCAGCGCCATCTCGTTCCCGCCGAGATAGTAGCCCTGGGGGTCGCGCGTCCACGCCGGAACCTCGATGCCGAGGGGGATGCCGAGCCGCGCGCGCGCCTGGGCGAGCAGGCTCTCGCCCGTCGCCTCCGCCAGGGCCGCGCCGAGAATGTGTGTGCTGCCGGTGGAATAGAGCATCCGGCCACCCGGCTCGGCCACCATCGGCCGGCTCAGAGCGTCGGCCAGCCAATTGCCGGAGCTCACCCATTCCCCGTAATTCGCGCCGGACGTGCGTTGGAGGCCAGCACGAAGCGTCACCAGATCCTGCAGGGTGATCTCGGCGGCCCCCGGAGTGGCGTTGCGCGGCAGGATGCCGGGCGCGACCTGACCGAGCCTGAGGTCGACCGACGCGATGTCCCCGCGGTCGATGGCGGCGCCCAGAAGCAGGGCCACGATGCTCTTGGAACAGGACTTGATGTTCGCGAAGTTCTCGAGCCCGGGCCCCCGCGGCGCCGCCTCGAACACCAGGTCCGGCCCGCGGCGGATCTGCAGTGAATGGAGCTGCGGCAGAGCGGCGACCGCCGAGGCAAGATCGCGGGTCTGCGCCCGAACGACGCGCGGCGCGGCGAGGGCGGAGGAGGCGGCAAGGACGAACGTGCGGCGATCAAGCATGCCTGAGTAGTCGCCGCTCAGCACCCGGTGTCCAGCGCCACCGGATCACGACGTCGTGGGCGGCGGCATGGATGTGGCCAGGAACAGCCCCGGTGCCGGCGGTGCAGCTGGGGCTTCGCCGACGGGTGACGTCGGTTTTCGTGATCTTCGCCATGACCGAGCCGATCGACGGCTGCCGGTTTCTTGCGGTTTTATCGGCCTCGCGGGTCGGGCACTGCGCGCGTGGCGAGGAACGTGTCGTCGAACTTCACTCGATATGCCAGCGGTTCGAGCGGATCCTTCAGGTCGTGCGCCTGCTCTGGCTCGGCCGCTTCGCCGTTTCGGGGCTCCCGGCCGGTACGCGCGCAGTCGACGTCGCGCTGATCTTCGCGACCGCCCCCTTGCCGGCGGGGTCGGTCCGATCTGGACCCGCGGCAGCCGGTTCGAGCGGCTGGACTTCGCGGTCTTCGCCATCCGCGGCATGGGCAGCTTCCGCAACATCGCCTTTGCCGCCGCGGATGCGGACTTCGGACAGATCGGGACGGTGTGGCGGATTGCCGTCATCGCCGTCCTCGTTTCGATCTTCATCCGCGGCCTGGGCGCCCCCATAGTGACGGACCGCCTGCCGGGCCGCCGGGTCACGTAGGCTGAGGAGGAGGCCCCGTGACCACAATCCCCTATCCGTGCGAGGCGACCCGGGAGACGGACGACAGGCAGCCCGATTGCCCCGACAAACGCGGCACGCTGATCGCCACCGTCGCCGGATCAAGCCTCGCCTTTATCGTCGGTTCCATCATCAACGTGGCACTTCCGACGATGCAGGAGGAGTTCTCGGCGGGCCCGACCGGCGCGCAGTGGATCGTCAACGCCTATCTCCTGCCGCTCGGCGCCTTCGTCCTGATCGGGGGCGCGATCGGCGACCATCACGGGCGCAAGCGTGTGTTCCAGGCTGGAATGATCGTCTTCACGCTGGCCTGCGTGCTCTGCGCCGTCGCTTGGTCGTTTCCGGTGCTGCTCTTGGGGCGCGCCCTCGAAGGTATCGGCGCGGCGATGATCGCGCCGACATCGCTGGCGATCATCGCCGACGGCTTCTCGGGCAAGGCACGTGGTCAGGCCGTGGGGACCTGGGCCGCCGCCGGAGCGGTTGCGGGAGCGATCGCGCCGCTCGCCGGCGGGCTGATCGTCGATTTCGCCGGCTGGCGATGGGCTTTCGTCGCGGTCATCCCAATCGCAGTTCTGGCGTTCATCACGTCGCAACGCTCCGTCCGCGAGAGCCGGGCCGGGAGCGAGGATCGCGCGCCGCTCGACTGGGCGGGCGCGGGATTGGCCGCCATCGGGCTGCTGGCGCTGATCTGGGCGCTGATCGCCTTGCCCGAGCGCGGGGCAACGCTGCCGGTGCTCGGAGCAGGCACGGCGGGGCTGGTGTTTCTGGCCCTTTTCGTGCGGGTCGAGGCGCTCAAGGGCGACCGCGCCATGACGCCGCTCTCGATCTTCACGCGACGCACGTTCGCCGGCCTGTCGCTGCTGACGCTGTTTCTCTACATGGCGCTCGGCGGACTGCTGGTGCTCCTGCCCTATATCCTGATCCAGGATTTGGGCTACGGCGCTACCGCAGCGGGCGCCGCGATCCTGCCCTTCCCACTGATCCTTGGGCTTCTCTCACGGCGCATGGGCGGCGGGATGGCTGAGCGCTTTGGGACGCGCGTGCTCCTTACGACCGGCTCGCTTCTGGTGGCCGCCGGCTTCGGCATCTTCACCCTCGTTCCGGCAGAGAACGTGAGCTACTGGCGGAACATCCTGCCCGGCCTCGTCATGCTCGCGCTGGGCATGTCTGCAAGCGTGGCGCCCCTGACCTCGGCCGTTCTGTCGAGCGTGGGCGAGCGCTATACCGGCATCGCATCGGGCGTGAACAACGCCATTTCGCGGATCGCCGGACTGGTCGCGACAGCCTTCTTGGGCATCGTCCTGATCGGCTCGGCGGACAATCTCAGTGCCGGCTTTGCGCTGGCCGCATGGGCCGGCGTCGCACTCGCGGGATTGAGTGCTGCCAGCGCCTGGTTCCTTGTCGACCCGGACGTCGTCGGAGACGATGGGGAGCCCGTATGACGGCCTCCACCCGCGCCGACACAATCGCGTTCGACCGGCTGTCGGAGGCGGCAGAGGCGGACAGTCATCCGCTCATCGCAAAACTTCGTTGTCCAGTCTGCGCATGACGCGTGAGTTGAGCAGCGTCGCCACCGGTCGCGGTTTGCCCGGAACCATCGTCTCGGACAACAGCACGGAGATGACCAGTATGGCAGTGCTGAAGTGGTGCCAGGAAACAGGCGTCGAATGGCACTGCATCGCCCCCGGCAAGCCGATGCAGAATGGCTTTGTCGAGAGCTTCAATGGCCGCCTGGGGGACGAGTGCCTTCTGTAGTCGGGGCATGTTCGTCGAGCGCGCCCTGGCGGGGTTCCGTCACGGGATCTCGCTTCTGTCCGCGGTCGGCCTTCGGGCGCGCCGCATGTTGGTGGCCGAAGGTGAGCTGGACCATGCTGAACGGCGGGACTGCGACGGTGCGCGCAGGCGCAGCCCAGCCATTCGTACAGCCTTCATCTCATCTCCGTCCCTGGCAGGACCCTTGCCGGATGGCGGCTCGTTGCGGCGCCCGAATCGGACCAGGCAGAGGCGCCCCATCGGAACGGAGTGTCGTCCCGCCACATGCGATGCATCACGACCGCCAGCTTGCGCGCGACAGCGAACTTAGCCTTCTTCAGGCTTGTTCGCTTGGCGATCCGCATCCCCATGCCCTGATCGCGGTTCATTGCCTCGACCTGGTCAGCATCACATGGGCTGCGGTGAAGAGCACACCTCGGATGAAGCCGTCGCCAGATAGATCTGCTGATCAAACCGCGGATGTTGGTCTCGCCCGATTGATGTTGTCTCGGGGTGAGGCCGAGATAAGCGCCTACGTCGCTGGAACGCCGGAAGCGCGCTGGATTGTTGATCGTCGTCTTGAAGCCAAGAGTGCGGCCCGAGGCGGCACCGTTCGTTGGTGCGCACCGTCAACGTTCTGTTGAACACGGGTGCGGCACGCAAAAAAGCGGCCCGGAGGGGGCCGCTTCTTCGCGCACCGATGAGGTGCTGCTGTTGATGGTTGCGGGGGCCCGCCTTCGTCTATTCCTGAAAGTCCATTGGTTGGAGTTCTTTCAGAATTTGAAGAGCTTGGGCTCCTATTCAATGCTTATGACGTTAGCGCCTGGCGGTATTCGGATCAAACCTCGGCCAGTGATCGGGTAGATTTTTCTGTTGATAAGTCGCTTGAGGATGAGCGGGTGGAGCCGTCGCCTTGAGCGCCGCTCGGAACGGCAAGGGCAAGGGTGGAGGCGCTGCGCGGGCCTTCTCCGCGGCGGCTGGCCAAGCTGCGACCCGTCGCAAGACGCGCTCCATCTCTCCGGTGACGCTGCGGTTGACGCCTGAGGAGCGGGCCAAACTGCAGGAGCTTGCGGCGGGAACGACGCTCAGTGCCTATATCCGCGCTTGCCTCTTCGATGCAGAGGCGAAGAGGCGCAAACGTCGGCCCAAATCCGTCGTCGCTGACAAGCAGGCCGCCGCCGAGGCACTGGCCCTGCTCGGCCAGTCTCGCATTGCGAGCAACCTCAACCAGCTTGCCTATCACGCCAACATCGGGGCGCTCATCGTGGGTGAGCAGGAGAAGGCAAAGATCGCGGAGGCGAACGCGCATCTCGAGGCGATCCGATCCCTGCTGATGCAGACACTCGGGAAGGCTCCATGATCCTCGAGGGCAACGAGCGTGGGTACGGATCGGAACTCGCACGCCATCTGCTGAACCCGCGCGACAATGACCACGTCACGATCCATGCCATCGAGGGGTTCATGGCCAGCGATCTGGCAGGGGCCTTTGCCGAGGTCGAAGCGATCAGCCAGGCCACGCAATGCCAGAAGTACCTGTTCTCATTGTCGCTCAATCCGCCGGCCGAGGCATCGGTCCCGGTGGAAACCTTCGAAGCGGCGATCACCGAGATTGAGGGGAAACTCGGCCTGAGAGGGCAGCCGCGCGCCATCGTCTTCCACGAGAAGGACGGTAGGCGGCATGCCCATTGCGTCTGGTCCCGGATCGACGCATCAGCGATGCGGGCGATCACGCTCTCGCACTACAAGCGTAAGCTCGGGGATGTGTCCCGCGCGCTCTACCGCACGCAGAACTGGGAGATGCCGGAGGGATTCCGCGACGCCGCCAAGCGCGATCCCCTGAACTTCAAGCGCGAAGAGGCAGGCCAGGCCAAGCGGCTGAAGCGTGATCCGAAGGTCCTGAAGGCGATGTTCAGGCGCTGTTGGGAGCAGTCGGATTCGCGGACAGCCTTCGAAGCGGCCCTGAAGGATCAGGGCTTCCTGCTCGCGCGCGGCGCGCGGCGCGGCTTCGTCGCCGTCGATGCGGAGGGGAAGATCTGGTCGCTCTCGCGGTGGTGCGGGATAAAACCTAAGAAGCTCCGCGCGCGGCTTGGCAGGGAAGACACTCTTCCTACGCTCGATGAGGTCGCTGGTCGCCTCGGCGAGCTGTCCCCACCGCACCCGGACCTGAGCGATCCGACGTTTGAACAACGCCGCGCAGAGCTGATCGCTCGACAGCGTCAAGAACGCGAAGCGCTCCTCAGTGCGCAGGAGGCCCGTCGCTTGGAGGAGCTGAACGCCCGACGCGCGTCGCTGCCCAAAGGGCTCAAGGCCGCCTTCTTCCGCATGACTGGGCGCTATCGGGCGCTCGTACGGGACTGCGTTGCAGCCACCGACGCGTCGCGGCGTCGGGATCGGGCCGAACAACACCAGCTAGTCGAGCGGCACCTCGCCGCGCGGCGCAGGCTCAGGCGGCAGCGTCACCGCGCGCCTCTGCGAAGAGACTTCGCAGCGTCCGCTACGCCGGACCCACGACAACCGTTTATCGCGCCGGCCGACGCACTCGAGTTCACGCGCGCGCAGCTTCTCCGCAATCCGGAACGCATCTTGGGGCATGTCTCGAAGACGAAGGCACACTTCACCCGGACGGACGTCCTGCGCGCCCTTGCGCAGCGGATCGACGATCCCCTTGCGCTGAGAGAAGCGGCCGATCGTGCGATGGCTGCACCCGAGCTGATCCGCGTGGAAGACGGCCCGAACCCGCGGTTCACCACGCGAGACTATCGGCGCGCCGAGAAGGAGCTTGCGCGACAGGCGGCAAGCATGTTTGGCGCGGGCGGCTTCGGCGTTGCGCGCCGGCACATTACCCGGGCGATCGAGGTACAAGACGCCAAGATGCAGCGCACCTTCGGGGGGCGGCTGAGCGACGAACAGCGGGCGGCGCTCGATCATATCCTGGGCGATCGGCAACTCGCCTCGGTCGTTGGCCTGGCGGGTGCGGGCAAGAGCACCCTCCTCGCCACCGCCATGGAGGCCTGGCGCCGCCAAGGCGTAACGGTCCATGGGGCCGCGCTAGCCGGAAAGGCGGCCGACGGCCTGGGAAGCGCCTCCGGCATCGCCAGCCGAACCCTGGCGTCTTTGGAGACCAGCTGGAAGAACGGCTATGAGCCGATCGCCAAGGGTGATTTTCTGGTCGTTGATGAGGCTGGGATGATCGGCACGCGGCAATTGTCCCGGATCACCTCCAAGCTCGAGGCGATCGGCGCCAAGCTCGTACTGGTCGGGGATCCCGATCAGCTGCAACCGATCGAGGCGGGCGCACCCTTCCGCGATCTGGTCGAAGGTCTTGGCGCGGCGCGGCTCACCGAAATCCACCGCCAGCGCGAGAGCTGGCAGAGAGACGCCTCCCGCGACCTGGCAAGGGGCGCTATTGCCGAGGCGGTCACCACCTACGCCGAACGCGGAGCCGTCACCCACGGCCAGGACGCATTCGACGCGCTGGTCGAAGCCTACGCGATGGATGTCGCGACCAATGAGCCCGCCACCACGCGCCTCGCCTTCGCGCATCAGCGAAAGGACGTACACGCCCTCAATCAGGCGATCCGAGCGACGCTGGGGTCGGAGGGTACACCGGCACCTGAGACACTCGTTGAGACAGAAACCGGGCCGCGCGCCTTCGCGACCGGCGATCGACTGCTCTTCGCGCGCAACGATCAGGAGATGGGCGTGAAAAACGGCAAGCTGGGCACCGTGATAGACGCGAGCCCGTCAAAGGTGAGCGTTGCACTCGACGGCGAAACCGCCGCGACCGCCACCTTCGACCCACGACACTACCGAAGCTTCGATCATGGTGTTGCCCCCTATTGACCGGACACCTCGGCGGGTTGGTGGGCGCGCCTGAACTCGCGAGGCGAGCGCATGCGCAGCCCGGAATGAGGATGGTTCTCGTTGTAGTCTTCGAACCATCCGGCGATCTGGCGGAGCACCGTGGCGGCGTCCAGCAGCGGGTTCACCCTCGCATAGTCTCTCTTGAGCGTCTTCACGAAGGCTTCGCTGATGCCGTTGCTCTCGGGGCTGGCCACCGGCGTGAAGCAGGGCGTCAGGTTGAGCTGGGCTGCGAAGCGGCGCGTCTCTTTGGCCGTGTAGGGCGAGCCGTTATCCGAGAGCCATTCGATCGGCGTCGGGGTCCGGCTGGCGCCGAAGCGCGCCTCGACGGCCTCGAGCATCATGTCCCGGACGTCCGAGCCGCTGATCCCGCCGCCTGCGACGGCGCGCCAGGCGATGATCTCGCGGTCGTGGGCGTCGATCACGAAGGCGCCGCGGACGACCTCGCCGTTCCAGCACGCGATCTCGAAGCCGTCGGAGCACCCTTTGACCGGCAGGCGATGCTTGCATCGCCGAGAGGGGCGCGGGTTGGAGCGCATGACGACGACCTTCCCGTCGTGGATGCGGCCGGGGCGGTCGCCGGAGTGCCTCTGAAGCAGAAGCCCGTGGATCTGCATAATCCGGTAGACCCTCTTGTGGTTGGCGGGCGGCTCGCCCGCCGCGGCCAGCTCCCGGTTCAGCAGCGCCGTGATCCGGCGGTAGCCGTAGGTCGGGCGGGCGTCGACCAGGCGGCGCACGCGCTTCAGGAGCGCGCCATCGTGCTCTTTCCGATAGCGCCCGCGAGGCTTTGCGTCGCCCCGCAGCCGCTCGACCAGGTTCGAGCGCGAGACGCCGAGCGCGTCGGCCACGGTCTTCACCGGGAACCGTCCGTCAGCGGCGACCGCGCGAGCCACGTCGGTTTTTTGCCCGCGCCTTGCCGAGCGCCTCCTTGAGGATCTCGACCTCCAGCGTCTTGCGGCCGAGCTGGCGCTCCAGCTCGCGGACCCGCTCCTCCATGCGGCGGAGTTCCGCGTTGCCCGTCACGCCGTCGTCCGCCTGCACCGCCACCGCTCCGCCCTCCGTCATCAGACGGCGCCAACGATACAAAAGGTTCGGAGCCACGCCATTGCGCCGCGCCACGGCCGAGATGCTGGCGCCCGACTGCAGCGTCTCCTCCACGATGCGCAGCTTCTCCTCGATCGGCCAGTAGCGGCGGCGGCCGGCTCCGGTGATCACTTCAACGCGTGGATCGTCTTCCGACATAAGCCTGTGCCTGGGGATATCCCCAAGCCTCCCTGCTCAGGCCGGGTGTCCGGTCGAAATGGGGGCCAGTTCAGATCACGGCTATGCGGTGACTATCCACAAGTCCCAAGGGGCAACGGTGGATCGGTCCTATGTGCTGGCGTCGCGCTCAATGGATCGTCATCTCGCCTATGTCGCGATGACCCGTCACCGCGATGCGATACACCTCTACGTTCCCCCGGAGGATCGCCCGCGATGGGCCGAGCTGCGCCAGCGTCACGCCGTCCGGCGCGATGCGCCAGGCCGCACGGGGCCCTCGATGGGCTGAGGCGGCTTGGCGCGCTGAACCGATGTGCCGGCGTACTTGACGGGATGGTCACGCGGCCGCCCTGCCCTCGCTCTCAGCCAGAAAGCGCGCGACACCTGCCAATCGCCCCTGCGCCGTTGCGACATGAGCCGGGTCAATGTCGATGCCGAGCGAGGCCCGTCCGCTCAGCGCTGCGGCAACGGATGTCGAGCCTGAACCGGAGAATGGATCGCAGACCAGATCGCCCGGCTTGGAAAAGCACCGGATCAAAGGTGCGATGACTTCGACGGCCTTCTCTGTGGGATGGCGGCGGTTGCCTGAATAGACCCACTCCATGACACTGGGCAGAGGATTGGCGGGCTTTGCCGGATTACCCTTCGCGAGCACATAGGCGCTCTCATGGCGATACTCAGCATAGCCCCGGCGCGAGGCATAGCCCTTCGCCCAAACGATCTCTCCAATGATCCGAAGGCCAGCTGCGTCCCACGCCGCAGCGAACTGCGGCAACGCCGACCAACCGGAGAAGCACACGGCATAGCTGTCGCGCTTCATGGCACTGGCCATAGGCGCAAAGGCCGGCAGCACGGCATCGGGATTGTCATCGTTCCTGAGGCTCCGCCCCGTACGGTCGCGATAGTTCACCAGGTATGGGGGATCGGTCACGACGAGATCGACAGATTGCTCGGGGAGGCTTCTCAATACCGCAGCAGCATCGCCGCAAAGGATGTCATTGGTCATCATAGGTCTTTGCCTTTCTTCTCTGCCCAAATTGGGCGGGGGTTGCGCATGCAACCCTTGGCCATCGCCGAGAAGCGGGTGTGCAAGGGGAAGGGGAAATCGGCGAAAGAAAGCCTGCGTTGTTGGGGGCGACCTTCAGGGGGAGCCGACAACGCAGCTTTCTCTTCGACTATTTCGCTTGAACCGCGCCGAGGGCGGCAGCCCTAAGCGCCAAAGTCGCTCGGAGGAAAGCTTGATGCACGAACGACAGGCGTGCGCTAGGGAGGCGGTCAGTCAACACTTGCGAGATGTCAGACCGGCCCGAAGGGCGGGAAGCGGGCGTTCGCTGTTCACGCTGCACAAATCGTTGGTGACGACGAAAGCCGACTTTCACCGCCAGTGCTAAGGAGGGCTTCTGACCTCAGGCGCGCAAGACGGGGACGCGACCTGCGGCTGAAGTTTAGGATCGAAAGCGCCTCATATCAAAACTCATTGTCGGCACAGACAACTGACGTCGCGTGGTGCTCTTAGTCAACGGTGTGACCGCGCTATCAATAGACTGTGTAGCGTGGAATCGGTGCGTCCCATTTCCGAGCAACGCAGAATTTGAGCTCAGGACCACACACGGGCTCAGTCGGTCCTATTTGCTTCGAGGGATTCTGCCGCCCCCTCGCAGATGGCTGAAGCGGATACTGTTTCGCGATGCAGTTCGTCAACCATCCGATCCGCGCCCCAAGCCTGCGCCGAGGTAAACGCGCGCCGGCGGTTCAGTCGCGCTGTAGCCGAACCTTAGGCCATCCGTAGCCAGAATTTTCGGGCTCGAGCGCTATCCCCAAACCTTGGGCCACCCGGAGCCGGAATCTCCGGTTTGTTTGCGCTGTCCCCGAACCTTGGACCACCCGGAGCCAGAATTCCCGGGCTCTTTCACGGCGGCGGGCCGGATGCGCCGCCGTGGTCGGTGAGCGATATCGGGACGTTGTACCCGATCGCGCTGTGGGGTCGGTCCTCGTTG
>JBCDCY010000004.1:0-410767 GCA_039180875.1 Pseudomonadota bacterium
CCGAGGGAAACGCGCACTGTCTGGGTCTCGCCATCGCGAAACAGCACCACCCGGACGGATGTGCCGATGGGCGTTTCGGCCACCATCCGGGGCAGATCGCGCATCTCCTCCACATCGCGCCCATCGAAGACCAGGATGACGTCGCCGGCCTGGATGCCAGCTTCCTCCGCCGGGCCGCCGGTGGTCACGTCGGCCACCAAGGCGCCGCGCGCTTCTTCGAGGCCGAGCGCCTCGGCCACGTCCTCGTCCACCGGCTGGATGCGCACGCCGAGCCAGCCGCGGCGGGTCTCCCCGAACTCCCGCAACTGCAGCACCACCGGCTCCACCACGGTCGAGGACATAGCGAAGCCGATGCCGATGGAGCCGCCGTTCGGCGACAGGATCGCCGTGTTGACGCCGATCACCTCGCCGTTGGTGTTGAAGAGCGGGCCGCCGGAATTGCCGCGGTTGATGGCGGCGTCGGTCTGGATGAAGTCGTCATAGCTGCCGCGCAGCGACCGGCCCCGGGCCGAGATGATGCCGGCGGAGACCGAGAAGCCCTGGCCGAGCGGGTTGCCGATGGCCATCACCCAGTCGCCGACCCGGGCGGCGTCGGAGTCGCCGAACTGCACGAACGGCAGCGGCTCGTCCGGCTCCACCTTCAGCACCGCGATGTCGGTCTGGGGGTCGCGGCCAATGACGATGGCCGGCAGGGTCTCGCCATCGAACAGCTCGATCTGAATTTCGTCCGCTTCCTCGATCACGTGGTTGTTGGTGACGATGTAGCCGTCGGCCGAGATGATGAAGCCCGAGCCGAGGGCGGATGAACGTCTTGGCCGGCCGTTGCGGCGCCGGTCGAGGAAGTCGCGGAAGAAGTCCTCGAAGGGCGAGCCCTCCGGCACGATCGGGTCGATGCGGTTGGAGCGCGCCACGTTCTGGGTCGTGGTGATGTTGACCACCGACGGGCTCAATTGCTCGGCCAGATCAGCAAAGCTGTTGGCGATGGGCTGGGCCTGGATCGGCGCCGGGGCCGCGGTGATGAGCATCAGGGCGGCGGCGGCCGGTGCCACGCGCCGCAGCAATGCTTCGATCATAGGGGGAAAACGCATGGTCAATTCAGTCCTCCTCAGCCGTCCATCGCGAGCCCTGGGCGGTGGTCGCGTCACACCTCAACTCTATCGGGTCTCGCCGTAACTGTTGCAATCAGGCATCACCTCACTTTGGCGTGACTTCGGCGCAAGTGCAATCTGTGCGGGGCCAGATTACGCCACCCCGGCGCGCCGGACCCGCTTCTCCGGTCACACCCGGGCGAGCCAGATCAGTCCGACGCCGAAGGCCATCGCCGCGAGCCCAGCCATCCGGATCTGCTCCGCCGGCATCTCGGCCAACATGCGCACCAGCCGGTGCGGCCAGTCGGGCATCAACGCCAGGAGCAGACCCTCGACCAGGGCGACGAAGCCCAGGCCGAAGATCAGATCCGTCATCGACCAGCCGCGTCCTTATTCCGGCAGGCCAGCGACGCCCCTCGGGGGCGGGCCTGTGTCGGTCTCCAGATAGTCGAAGAACTCGCTGTCCGGCGTGATGACCATGGTTGAGTTTTCGCCGCCAAGCGCCCGCTCGTAGGCCGTGAGCGAGCGGTAGAAGGCGAAGAACTCTGGATCCCGACCAAAGGCCTCGGCAAAGATCGCGTTGCGCTCGGCGTCGGCCTCACCCCGGATGATCTCGCTGTCGCGCTGGGCTTCTGAGACGATCTCCACCGCCCGGCGGTCGGCCTGGGCTTGGGTGATCTGGGCCGCCTCGCGTCCGCGCGCCCGCTCGTCCCGCGCCTCCCGCTCCCGCTCGGCGTTCATCCGCTCGAAGGTGGCGGCGAGGTTTGCCTCGGGCAGATCGGCGCGCTTGATACGCACGTCGACGACCTCGAGCCCGAGAGTGTTAGCCAGCTGGCGGGCGTTGTCGCGGATCCGGTTCATCAGGGCCACCCGGTCGGCGGAGAGCACGGTGCCGGAGTCGACCGAGCCCAGCACTTCCCGCAATTGCGCTGCCAGAATTTCCTCAAGCCGGTCGCTCGCCGTTGCCAGGCCGCCGGCACCCACCGCCTGGCGAAAGCGAACGGCATCGTTGATCCGGTAGCGCGCATAGGCGTCCACCACCAGGCGACGATCGTCGAGGGGGGTCACCTCCTGCTCCTCGGTGTCGAGGGAGAGGATGCGGTCGTCGTAGCGCACAACGTTCTGCACGAACGGGAGCTTCAGGCCGAGGCCGGGCTCCTCGATCACCTGGCGGACCTCACCGAACTGAAGCACCAGCACCTTTTCGCGCTCGTCCACGATGAAGACGGCGGATAGGCCGATATAGGCGAGCACCACGACAACGACGGCAATGATCGGCAAGCGGCGCATCAGTTCGTTCCCCCACGGCGCAATTCGTTGAGCGGCAGGTAGGGCACCACGCCGGAGCCGCCGGAGCCCCCGCCGCCTATCCCTTCGTCGATGATGATCTTGTCGACCCCTTCCAGCACCCGCTCCAGCGTCTCGAGGTAGAGGCGCTTGCGCGTCACCTCGGTCGCCTGGGCGTATTCCTCATAGACCGCGACGAAGCGGGAGGCTTCACCGGTCGCCTCGTTCACCACCCGGGCGCGGTAACCCTCGGCCTGTTCGATCATCTGGCGGGCTTCACCGCGAGCCTCGGCCAGGCGCTGGTTGGCATAGGCGTCGGCCTGGTTGCGGAGCGTCACCCGCTCCTGCTCGGCGGCCTGGACGTCGCGGAAGGCGTCGATCACCTCAGACGGCGGATCGGCCCGGTCGAAGGTCAGCCGCACGATGTTCACGCCGGAATTGTAGCTGTCCAGGGTTGCCTGGATCAGCGACTCCACTTCGTTCGAGATGATACCGCGGTCCCGGTTCAGGATCGGTGACAGCTCGGATCGAGCGATCACCTCGCGCATGGCCGACTCAGAGACGGCCCGGATCGTGTCCCGGGGCTCTGCCAGGGTGAACAGAAACTGCGCCGGGTCCGAGATGTTCCAGACGACCTCGAAGTCGATATCGACGATGTTCTCGTCACCCGTCAGCATCAGACCTTGGTCAGAGCGTCGGCCGGTTCGACTTCCCACGCCGATCTCTTCGGTGTTCTGCACGGTGACAGGGACGATTTCATGCGTCACGACGGGCCAGGGGGCGAAGTTCAATCCCTCCCCACCGGTCCGATAGTATTCGCCGAAGACAAGCTCTACAGACAGCTCGTTCGTCTCGACCCGGTAGAATGACATATAGAGCCAGAAGCCGACGAGCAGGGCCCCGAGGATCAGCAGGCCGCGCCGGCCCAGGTTGGCGCCGCCGCCACCCCCGCCGCCGCGTCCGTTGGTGCCGCCGCGGCCGCCCATCAGGACGCGCAGCTGCTCTTGACCCTTGCGCACGATATCGTCGAGATCCGGCACCTGGCCGCCGCCGCCCGGGCCCTGGGGCCGGTTCGGGGGCCGCCGGCCGCCCTCATCGCGGCCGCCTCCATTGCCCCATGGGCCGCGCCCGCCGCCGCGATTTCCGCCGCCGCCGCCACCCCAGGGGCCGCCAGAATTGTTGCTGATAGGCATTCGCGCGTCGTCCTCCGCCTCGGGCTTGGGCCCGATCCTATTCTGCTACGTTCGGCCCCGACCTGTACCCGCAGGCCGGGGAAATCAAGTCTCCGCGACAGGCTCGCGCATGGTCACGAGCTCTTCGGCCGCCGTCGGATGCACCGCGACGGTCCGGTCGAAGTCGGCTTTGGTCGCGCCCATCTTTACCGCAACCGCGGCGAGCTGCACCATCTCTCCGGCGCCGTGGCCGACGATATGGCAGCCGATCACCCGCTGGCTGTCGCGCGCGACGATCAACTTCATCAGCATCCGCTCGTCCCGGCCGGAGAGGGTGTGTACCATGGCCCGGAAGCTGGCGCGGTAGACGTCGATGGGGCCGTTCTTGCGCGCCTCGTCCTCGCCGACGCCGACCGTGCCGATCTCGGGCTGGGTGAAGATCGCCGTGGCCACGTCCTCATGGTCGGCCCGGGTCGGCTCGGCGTTGAACACCGTCTCGGCAAAGGCCGCCCCTTCGCGGATCGCCACGGGGGTGAGGGCGAGGCGATCGGTCACGTCGCCCACCGCGTAGATCGACGGCACCGAGGTCTGGGAATAGTCGTCGACCAGCACCTCGCCGTGACGACCGACGGCGACGCCGGCTTCATCGAGGCCCAGATCGGCCGTGTTGGGCACCCGGCCCGTGGCCAGCATCACCTGATCCACTTCGAGCGTCCGGCCCCCGCTGGTGGTGGCGACGAGGCCGGCATTGGTCTTCTTGATCTCGCCCAGTTCCTCGTTCACCCGCAGGTCGATGCCCCGGGCGCGCATGGCGTCGGCCACGTGGTCGCGCACCTCCCGATCGAAGCCGCGCAGGACCTGGTCGCTTCGATAGATCTGGAAGACCTCGGTGCCGAGGCCGTTGAAGATGCCGGCGAACTCGCAGGCGACGTAGCCACCGCCGACGATCAGGATGCGCTTGGGCTGCTCCTCCAGATGAAAAACCTCATTGGAGGTGATGGCATGCTCCGCCCCCGTCTTCGGCGGCACGTAAGGCGTGCCGCCGGTGGCGATCAGGATATGGCGGACGCGGAAGCGCCGGCCATCGTCGAGGGCGATGGTGTGGGGGTCTTCCAGCACCGCGCGATGGTCGTAGAGCGTCACGTCGGCGTTTTCGAGATTGCGCCGATAGATCCCTTCGAGCCGGGCGATTTCCGCATCCTTGGCGGCGATCAGGCTCGGCCAGTCGAAGCTCGGCTCCGGCACGCTCCAGCCGAAGCCCGCGGCATCCTCGAAATGTTCGGAATAGGAGGAGGCGTAGACCATCAGCTTTTTTGGCACGCAGCCCCGGATCACGCAGGTGCCGCCGTAGCGGAACTCCTCCGCCACCGCGACCTTGGCCCCGTAAGTTGCCGACATCCGCGCCGCGCGCACCCCGCCCGAGCCGCCGCCGATGACGAACAGGTCGTAGTCGAACTCTGCCATGCGGCCCTTTCTGCGGTGGAGCGGGGGCGCCCGTCGGCCCGCCCTAGACGAACAGGTTGCGCTCCACCTCGTCGCTCTCGAACGTGGTCACGGTCTCCCGCCCGTCGAGGTCGCGCACGATCACCTCGCCCGAGGAATAGCCCACGACCACCCGATCGGCCACGTCGATGAACAGGCCGTTCTCCACCACCCCGGGGATCTGGTTGAGCAGGATGGAGAGCTTCTGCGCCTCGGCGATCCGGTGCAGGTAGAGGTCAAGGATGAAGTGCCCTTCGTCCGTCACGAACGGCTCGTCCCGGTTGAGGCGGAGCGTGGTGGAGGTGCCGCCGACCTCGGCGCTTTCAAGCGTGTCCTCGACGATCGCCTTCGTGGTCTCCCAGCCGAAGGGCACGATCTCCAGCGGCAGGGGAAAGGCGCCGAGATGCTCGGCCATCTTCGAGTCGTCGCAGATCACCACCATCTCGTCGGAGGCTGTGGCCACGATCTTCTCCTGCAACAGCGCGCCACCGCCACCCTTGATGAGATTGAGCTGCGGGTCGACCTCGTCCGCGCCGTCGACCGTCAGATCGAGCCAGCCCACCTCGTCCAAGGTGGTGAGGCGGATGCCCACACGCTCCGCCAGATCGCCGGTCCGGACCGAGGTCGGCACGCCGAGCACGTCGAGCCCGGTGCGCCGGACCCGCTCACCCAGAAGGCGCACGAACCAGACAGCGGTGGATCCGGTGCCCAACCCTACGCGCATGCCGTCTTCGACCATGTCGAGGGCCCGGCGCGCGGCGCCGAGCTTCGCGACTTCTGCGGGCGTCAGCGGGTTGCTCATGGGCGGATCCTCTCGCGCCACCCCTAGGGCGCTCTCGGTTGCCGCTTTATAGGCGGTGGGGCCGGGGACTGCGAGCGCTCATTTGCCGGCCGCCGATGGGGCGCGGCCGGTGGTCTGGAATATGGCGACTGCCGCATCGAGCGAATCGCGTGGAAGTAGCATCAGCACCCCCGGCCGGTCGAAAGCGACCCGCACCTGCCCCGCGATCGCCACATTCGAGGTGCCGACCCGGACCGCCGGCGCCAGGGTCAGCCCCTCGACCGACCAGCGCAGCCCCTCGGACCGCACCCCGGTGCTGGTGGCCATGGGAAAGAGCGAGACCCGGGTCCCGGGGGCGAGATCGAGGACGGCGTCGCGGCTCTGAAAGACGATCTCCTCCCGGTCGATCAGGATCGCCGGGACGCTCGGCCGGGCCGCCAGTGCCGCCAGCGCCGCGAGCTGATGGTCGAGCCGCGCGCCGCCGAAACCGATGCAGAGCAGCAGCGGCGCCGCCAGCAAATCCAGGCACTTCTCGAAATCGGTGGTGTCCTGGTCGGCGGAGTGATGCACCGGCACGCCGGCCTCCCGCCAGGCCGCCGGATCCTTGAGCGAATCGAGATCGCCGACGATCGCATCGGGCCGCTGGCCGAGGGCCGCCAATTGATCGGCCCCGCCATCGGCCGCGACGAAATGCGCCGCGTAGCGACGGGCGAGATCCAGATCGCCGCGATCCAGCACGCCACCGCCGACCAGGGCCACCGGACTGTCGAACGTTAACCTTTCCAAGGTCATACGATCTCCGCTGCGCGATTTCGCACATCCGCTCACCGCCGCGCATACCTGATGCGGCGAAACTGTGGTTAGCTTCTGGTTGCGAGAGGGGTACGATTCGCAAGCATTGGCCGTTTTACCGCCACACTTGTAGGGAAAGTGTGTGGGAGGAAACGTTCCAACCGAGGGGCCGCCTGCGGGCGGGGGGAACATGGCAATTCCGTCGAAACTGACAGTTGTTGGCGACAACTACACGATTGTGCTTGAGGGCTTCGAGGCTCCGTTCGAGCTTCTGCAAACCGCCGTCGAGTTTATGGAGGACGTGCGCCTGACCGCCGTGCAGAACGGTGTGGCCGGGATCGCATTACCCGAAGATCCGGAGATCGGCGCGGTGCAGGCCGCGGTGGAAGCGGCCGGCCATGCCGATGCGCTCGACGTCTCCCGCCGGGCCGACGGCGCCTATGTCTTCGCCCGCAAGGAAGAGGATCTGGCCGAGGCCGAGGTCGCGCTGCCGGTGATGGATGCGCCGATGGCCGATCTGCCCGCGGCCGACGAGGCGCTTCTGGACGACATGACGGATACGGCCCCGGCGGAAGATGTCGTGGTGGAAGACGCGGTGGCGGAAGAAGCCGAAGCGGAAGAGACGCTCCCCGAAGAGGTCTCGGCCGAGGATCGCGGCGCCGACGACGAAGAATTCCTTGTGGACGAGGCAGAAATTGAGGCGGCCTTCGAAGCCGAAGCCGAAGCCGAAGCCGAAGCCGAAGCCGAAGCCGAAGCCGAAGCCGAAGCCGAAGCCGAAGCCGAAGCCGAAGCCGAAGCCGAAGCCGAAGCCGAAGCCGAGCCTGTCGCGGCGACGACGGAAACGCCCGACGACATCGCCGCAGAGGCGACCGAAGATGACGCGATGGACCTCGACGAGGAGATCGCGTCAGAGGTCGAGGATGCGGCGGACGAGGACGTCGAAGCGCCGGCCGCCGGCGAGCATCGCGCCGCTCAACTCACCCGCGCCGCCCGCCAGCGGGCCCGCGCGCTCCGCCGCGCCCGCAGCCGCCATGTCGCGCCGCCGCGCGAGCTCGCCGAAGAGAGCGCGCCGACGGCTGCCGACGTCGATGAAGGCCTCGAGACGGCCACGCCGGAGGCTGCCGACGACACCGCCCCGGCGTCCCGGCTCCGCGCCGAGCGCGATCCGATCGCCGAAGCCCTGGCCGACGGTGCCGAAGCCCTGGCCGCCGAACAGGCCGCGGCCCATGCCGATGCCATCCCGGACGCGCCGGCCGTCGAAGAGCTGACGGCCGAACACCCCGCCGACGACATGCTGGCCGAAGACCCGGTCGCCGAGGCCCCGGCGCAGGAGCCGGCCAGTGAAGAGCCCGTCGTCGCGGACATCGAGACGCAGCCCGAGACCGCCGGCGCAGACACGCCCGCCGAAACGCCTGACGACACTCCCGCCGAGGCGCCGATCGACGCGCCCCAGGCCGAACAGCGCGAAGAGATCACGGTGAGCGGCGGCGAGCGCCATCTCATCCGCCGCCGGCTGCGCATGGGCGGCCAGAACGGCATCCGCATGGAGCGGCTCGAGGCGCCGGAGTTCACCGAACTGCCCAGCAGCGGCTGGATGCAGGTCGCTTCGATGGTCGAGTCCAAGCGCAACGAGGCCCGGGCGTCGGACGGAGCCGTCGCCGACTTCCTCGGCTCCCAGGACGACTTCAACTTCACGGGCCAAGGCCTCTCGGCTTCGATGACCCAAAACGCCGCCGAGCGTGACGAGACGCCGGCCGAGATGGACACCGGCCGCCTGGACGTGACGCTCGCCAACGCCCCGCCGCCGCGGCCCGCACCGGAAGACGAGATCGCCTCCTGGGGCGATGACGAGGCCGACGCACCCGCTGCCGAGGAGCTGTCGGAAGAGCTGGAGCAGGCCGCTCCGGAAGTGGCCGTCGAAGCGGCGGCGATCGAAGGCGACGCCCCGGCCGAAGATGTGCTCGACGAGGACGAGATCGTGGCGTCGGCCGATGAGCCCTGGACCGACGATCTCACTGAAGATCTGCCGGACGAAGCGCCGGAACTCGAGACCGCCGACGCCAGCGACGAGATTCTTGAGGACGCGGCCGAGGCCGTTGAAGAGCCGACCGCCGAGATACCGGAAGAGCCGGCGCTCGAGCAGCCGCTCCGCCTCGATCCGGTGGCCGAGGCCGCACCGACGGAAGAGCCGCTGGCGCTCACTGCACCTGTCACGCCGGGCGACTACGAAGAGACGGCCGAGACGCCCGAGGAGGCGGGTGAGCCTAAGGACGACGCGCTGACTGCCGCCATTCACGTGCCCGAAGCGGAGGCCGCCGAAGAGCCCGCCACCGACTCCGACTCCGTTGCCGCCTCCGACAGCCGGCGCGGGCGCCTGCGCATCATCCGCTCCGGCACCGGACGCGATGCGGGCGAGGACGACATCACGGCCGACGACGACAGCGCGGAGGCCGAGGCCACATCCGGGCCGCTGAAGCTCGAGGCGCCAGCCCCGGCGGCGCGGGCCGATGCCGAGCCCCGGCCGGACGACATCGCTCCGCCCGAAAGCCAGCCGCTGCCGCCGGCAACCCGCGACGTTGCCCCTGGCGGTCATGTCGCGGTGGCCGAGAAGGCCGCGAACCGGCGCGAACGCCGCCTGTCCCTCGACCGGATCCGCCGGCGGACCGAGCGCGCGACCAGCCGCCTGGCCGAGGCCGAGGCGCCGACGAGCCGCCCCGCGGGCCTCCGCCTGATGCCGCTCTCCGCTCCACCCGCCGCGGCCGAGATCCGCGTCGAGGCCGAAATCACCGGCACCACGCCGATCGCCGAGATGGCCCGTCGGCTCGAGGCCAAGACCCTGCCCGAGTTGCTCGAGGCCGCCGCCGCCTACCTGACCCTGGAGGAGGGCCGCGAGAGCTTCGAGCGCCTCGACCTGATCCGCGGGCTTGAGGAGATGGGCAGCGACCAGAACTACTCGATCGAGGCCCGCATCAAGGCCTTCGGTCGCCTGGTGCGGATGAACGTGCTCGAGCGGCTGCCCGACGGCGCCTTCTGCATGACGCCCGAGGCGCGGCAAGAACTGCTGATCCGGCTCTCGCCCGAAGTCGAGGGTAACCGCCTCCGCCGCGTCTGATCAGCCCACAACCGAGCCCAGAGCCGCCGCCCCGACCCGGGCGGCGGTTTCGCGTTCAGCGCTCAAATCCAAGGATGTTGTATCGGAAATCGCGTTAGCGATTTTCGATTCCGCTGGATCGGTGCTGGCTCAGGCGTCGGGGTCCGGGCGGCCGACGCCGCGAAAGACGCTGCGAAACGGCAGGGCCCAGACGATGCCGAGGCCGATATAGACCGCCAACTCCACGATCAGCGGCGGCCGGTCGAAGAGCGCCAGGATCGAGACGGCCGCCACCACATAGGCGGGCAGGCCGACCAGCAGGATCAGCAGGGCAAGGCGGCGCCGGGCTTTATAGCTGAGAGCCATGGCGAGGAGCTAGGGCGCCCGGCCCGGCCGGTCCAGCAGATCGCCGAGTGCCGCGACATCGTAGCAGGTGAGCTCCAACCGATTGCCCTCGGGATCGGTGAAGTAGAGCGAAACGGCGAGGCCGTGATCGACGATAGAGCCCGCCGTCACGGCCGCCCCGGTCCGGTCGCGGAGGTCGAGGGTGGGGAGCGCAGCGACGAAGGCCCGAAAGTCCTCGGCCGAGACCCGGAAGGCGACGGTATGGTCGGCGCCCCGCGCGCTCTCCCCCTCGAAGAGCGCGAGCGCCGGGTCCCCGGCCGGCGTCTGGAGGAAGAGCGGCCCGCCATCCGCCCAGGCGGCGAAGGTCTCGGCTGGCCGGAGGTGCAGGACGCGGGCATACCAGGCCGCCGCAGCGGCCCGATCCCGCACCCAGACGTGCACATGATCGAGGGCGGGGCGCATCAGTCGGCAAACGGATCCGTGACGAGGATCGTGTCGTCGCGCTCGGGGCTGGTGGAGAGGAGGGCGACGGGGCAGCCGATCAGTTCCTCGATCCGGCGCACGTACTTGACCGCCTCGGCCGGCAGCTCCGCCCAACTCCGCGCCCCGGCGGTGGAGGCGGACCAGCCCGGCAGCGTCTCGTAGACCGGCTCGACCCGCGCCTGGGCATCGGCGGCGATGGGCAATGCGCCGACCTCCGCCCCGTCGAGACGGTAGCCCGTACAGATCCGCAATTCCTCGAAGCCGTCGAGCACGTCGAGCTTGGTGAGCGCGATGCCCTTCGCCCCGTTCAGCGCGCAGGTCTGGCGCACCAGGACCGCATCGAACCAGCCACAGCGCCGGCGCCGGCCGGTGACCGTGCCGAACTCACGTCCCCGCTCGCCGAGGCGCTGGCCGATCTCGTCATGCAGCTCCGTCGGGAACGGTCCCTCGCCCACCCGGGTCGTATAGGCCTTGACGATGCCGAGCGGGAACTGGACCGCGCCCGGACCGACGCCGGTGCCAGTCGCGGCCATGCCGGCGAGCGTGTTGGATGAGGTGACGAAGGGATAGGTGCCGAAGTCGATGTCGAGGAGCGCGCCCTGCGCCCCCTCGAACAGGATCCGGTCGCCCGCCCGGCGGCGCTGGTCGAGGATTTGCCACACGGGTCCCGCAAAGGGCAGGATCCGCGGTGCGATCTCGGCCAGCGCAGCCTCGAGCGCCGCCCGGTCGATCTCCGCCAGGCCAAGCCCGCGGCGAAGCGCATCGTGGTGCGTGAGCAATCGGTCGAGCCGGGCCGAGAGCGTCGCGGGATCGGCGAGATCGGCGACACGGATCGCCCGGCGGCCCACCTTGTCCTCATAGGCCGGCCCGATACCGCGCCCAGTCGTGCCGATCCGCGCGACGGCATTGGCCTGCTCCCGCGCCCGGTCGAGCTCTCCGTGGACCGGCAGGATGAGAGGCGCGTTCTCGGCAATCACCAGACGCTCGGGCGTCACCTCAATGCCCTGGGCCCCGAGCTCCCCGATCTCGGCCAGCAAGGCCCAGGGATCGAGCACCACGCCGTTGCCGATGACGGAGAGCTTGCCCGGCCGCACGATCCCCGAGGGCAGCAGCGAGAGCTTGTAGGTCACGCCCCCCACCACCAGGGTATGGCCGGCATTGTGCCCGCCCTGGAAGCGCGCGATGACGTCGGCCCGCTCCGACAGCCAGTCGACGATCTTGCCCTTGCCCTCGTCGCCCCACTGGGCGCCGACCACGACGACGTTGGCCATCCGCTCCCTCCCCCGATTGCGCGCATCTCTTACGCGGCCGGCACGGCGAAAGGAACCGCGGGCGATGTCGAAAATGCGCAGAGTCCGGGGCGCCCTATCGGTTGACCGGGCGCGCCGCCCCCCGTATCTCAGCCGTGGGCGCGTCGTCGGCAGGGTGAGCGGCGGCGGGCTCAGCGCACTCACCCTGACGATGGAGCGCGTCCGATGACGTTCCCCGAGCCTGCGCAGGCCCATCCTGCGCCGGCGGCCCGGCCCGATATGCGGCCGGCCCGCCCCGAATTTTCCTCAGGCCCCTGCCCGAAGCGCCCCGGCTGGTCCGCCGATGCGGTGATGGCCCATGCCTGGCTGGGCCGGTCCCACCGGGCGGCGGGTCCGAAGGCGCAGCTGAAGGAGCTGATCGACCGCACGGCCGCGCTCCTCGGCCTGCCGGAGGGCTACCGCCTCGGCATCGTGCCGGCCTCCGACACCGGGGCCTATGAGATGGCGATGTGGACGATGCTCGGCGCCCGGCCGGTCGACGTGCTGGCCTGGGAGAGTTTTGGAAAAGGCTGGGCCACGGATGCCACGAAGCAACTAAAGCTCGACGATTGCCGGGTGATCGAGGCGGAGTACGGCGCGCTGCCGGATCTCGGTCAGGTGCGCGCCGACGCCGACATCCTCTTTACCTGGAACGGCACGACCTCCGGCGCCCGGGTGCCGGACGGCGACTGGATCCCGGCGGATCGGGCGGGGCTCACGCTCTGCGACGCGACCTCGGCCGTCTTCGCGCAGGCAATCGACTGGGCGAAGATCGATGTCGCGACCTTCTCCTGGCAGAAGGTGATGGGGGGCGAGGCGGCGCATGGCGTGCTGATCCTCTCACCCCGCGCCGTCGAGCGGTTGGAGAGCTACGCACCCGACCGCCCGCTCCCCAAGGTCTTTCGCCTCACCAAGGGCGGCAAGCTGATCGAGGGCGTCTTCCGCGGCGAGACGATCAACACGCCCTCGATGCTCGCGGTCGCCGATGCGCTGGATGCCGTCGCCTGGATGGAGGGGATCGGCGGGCTCACCGCCACCCGCGCCCGGGCGGATGCCAATTTCGCGGCACTCCAGGCCTGGGTTGACCGTACGGGCTGGGTGGAGAACCTGGTGGCCGATCCGGCGGCCCGCTCCAACACCTCCGTCTGCCTCAAGATCGTCGATCCGGCGGTGGCAGGGCTGGCAGAGGCGGAGCAGCGCGCCTTCGCCAAGGCCATGGTCACGGCACTGGACGCGGAGGGTGTCGCCTACGACATCGGCGGCTACCGCGACGCGCCGCCCGGCCTCCGCATCTGGTGCGGCGCCACGGTGGAGACGGCCGATGTCGAGGTGCTGACGCCATGGCTCGACTGGGCCTTCGCCGCGGCTAAGGCCGGCTAAGGCGCCAGGGCTACAGCCATGCACCTGAGAGACGCCACCCCGGCTGATCGGCCGACGCTGGAGCGTTGGGATGCTGCGCCGCATATCGTCGCGATAAGCGGCGATCCCGACTTCAACGATTGGGACTGGGCGGGCGAGCTTGGCCGCGATGTGCCCTGGCGCCAGATGCTGGTGGCGGAGGTCGCGGGCCGGGCTATCGGCTTCGTCCAGATCATCGACCCGGCGGAGGAGGAGAGCCACTATTGGGGCGACTGCCCGTCGGATCTCCGCGCCATCGACATCTGGATCGGTGAACCTGAGATGATCGGCCAGGGGCATGGCGGAGCGATGATGCGCGCTGCCCTCACCCGCTGCTTCGCCGATCCCGCCGTCACGGCCGTCCTCGTCGACCCGATGGCCCACAACACTGACGCCCACCGCTTCTACGAGGCGATGGGCTTCAGCTTCGTCGAGCGCCGCTCCTTCGGCCCCGACGACTGCTTCGTCTTCCGGCTCGACCGCGCCCGCTGGGCCGCGCTTGCCGATGCCCCGAAAGGACTGAGAGATGCCTAAGGTACTGATTTCCGACGCCTTGTCGGAGGCCGCCGTCCAGATCTTCCGCGACAACGGCGTGGACGTCGACTTTGAGCCCGAGCTCGGCAAGGCCCCCGACAGGCTCAAGGAGGTGATCGGCGCCTATGACGGCCTCGCCGTCCGCTCCGCCACCAAGGTGACGGCGGAGGTGCTGGCGGCGGCTAACGGCCTCCGCGTCATCGGCCGCGCCGGGATCGGGGTCGACAACATCGACATCCCCGCCGCCTCGGCCAAGGGCGCGGTGGTGATGAACACGCCCTTCGGCAACTCCATCACCACGGCGGAGCACGCCATCGCGCTGATGTTCGCGGTCGCCCGCCAGATCCCCGCCGCCGACGCCTCGACCCGCGCGGGGAAGTGGGAGAAATCGCGTTTCATGGGGGTCGAGATCACCGGCAAGACCCTCGGCGTCATCGGCTGCGGCAATATCGGGGCGATCGTGGCGCAGCGCGCCCTTGGCCTCCGCATGAGGGTGATCGCCTATGATCCGTTCCTCTCGGCCGAGCGGGCGAAGAACCTGGGCGTGACCAAGATCGATGAGGTCGAGGATCTGCTGGCCCGCGCCGATTTCGTCACGCTCCACCTGCCGAAGACGGAGAAGACGGCGAACCTCCTTTCTGCCGAGCGGATCGCCGGGATGAAGCCCAGCGCCCGCCTGATCAACTGCGCCCGCGGCGGCCTTGTCGATGAGGCGGCGGTGGCCGAGGCGCTCCGCTCCGGCCACCTGGCCGGTGCGGCCTTCGATGTGTTCGCGGAGGAGCCGGCCCGCGAGAACCCGCTCTTCGACGCCCCGAACGTGGTCTGCACCCCCCATCTCGGCGCCGCGACCACGGAAGCGCAAGAGAACGTGGCGCTGCAGGTGGCCGAACAGATGTCGGACTACCTGATGCGCGGCGCCGTCGCCAACGCCATCAACGCGCCCTCCGTCACGGCGGAGGAGGCGCCGATCCTCGCCCCGTGGGTGAAGCTTGCCGAGATGCTCGGCGGCTTTGCCGGCCAGGTGACCGAGAGCGCGATCACCGGGATCGAGATCGAGTATGTCGGCCGGGTGGGCGAGCTCAATATCCGCCCGCTCACCGCCGCTCTCACCGCCTGCCTGCTGCGGCCCCTGGTGGGCGAGGGCGGCGTCAACATGGTCTCCGCCCCCATCGTCGCGCGGGAGCGGGGGATCGCGATCGCTGAGACGCGCAAGGACAGCCAGGGCGCCTACGGCTCCTATGTCCGGCTGATCGTCACGACGGAGACGCAGGTCCGCTCCGTCGCCGGCACGGTGTTTTCCGACGGCACGCCGCGGTTCATCCAGATCAAGGGCATCGGGTTGGAGGCGGAGCCGCAGCCTTTCATGCTCTACACCACCAACTCCGACACGCCAGGCTATATCGGCGCGGTCGGCACCAAGCTCGGCGATCTGGGCGTCAACATCGCGACCTTCGCGCTTGGCCGGGCCGAGAAGGGGGGCGAGGCCATCGCGCTCATCGGTGTCGACGCGGTGCTGAGCGAGCAGACCTTGGTGGAGATCGCGGCGCTTCCCCAGGTGACCCAGGCCAAGGGGCTGGTGTTTTAGGCTGCGGCCGGCGCCAACGAACGCATCTCGCATCGAATATCGCGCCCGCGATCAGCCTTGTGCTGGTCGCGGGCGTGGTTTTCGATTCCGCTTTCCTCAGGCGTCGTTGACGGTGAGGCGGCGTGGTGCCTCCGTATCGTCGGCCCCCTCGAAGTCCGGGGCCGTCAGCACCCGCGGCTCGGTCTCGACCGTCGGTGGCGGGGCCAGGTCCTCAGGCGTCGGCACCACGCCGAGCTCCTCGAACTTCCGGGCCTGGGGCAGGACGCGGCCTTCGAGCGAGCCGACGGCCTTGTTGAAGCTCGCCACCGATTGGCCGAGGGCGCGGCCCAGTGCCGTCATATGGCCGCCATAGGTGCGGATCCGCTCGTAAAGCTCGCGGCCGAGGCTCGCCACCTCCTGCGCGCTTTCGGCGAGCTTTTCCTGCTGCCAGCCATAGGCGACCGCCTTTACCAGGGCGATCAGCGTCGTCGGGGAGGCGATCAGAACGCGGTTGGCGATCGCCTCCTCGAACAGTCCCGGCGCCCGCTCGATGGCGGCGGAGTAGAACGCCTCCCCCGGCACGAACATCACCACGAAATCCGGCGCCTGCTCGAGGGCTGACCAGTATTCCTTGGCCGAAAGCTGCGCCACATGGGCCCGGACCTGGCGGACATGGGCGGTCATCGCCGCCTCTCGCGTCGCCTCGTCCTCCGCCTCGGTGGCATTCAGGTAGGCGTCGAGCGGGGTCTTGGCGTCCACCACCACGCATTTGCCGCCGGGCAGGCGGATGATCGCATCGGGGCGGAGCTTCGCGCCGGCGATCTCCACCTGCTGCTCGGTCAGGAAGTCGACATGCTCGACCATGCCGGCCATCTCGAAGACCTGGCGAAGCTGGAACTCTCCCCAGCGCCCGCGGGTCTTGGGGGCTCGGAGCGCTTGGACCAGCTTTCCGGTCTCGCCGCGCAGCTGCATCTGCCCCTCGGCCAGGCTGCGGACCTGGGTCTGGATCGCCTGATAGGCGCCTTCGCGCGCCTTCTCGATCTCGCCCACCCGGCGCTCGAACTTCTCCAGGTTCTCGCCCACGGGTTTTAGGAGGTTGGCAATCGCCTCCTGCCGGCGGGAGAGATCGGCGTTGGCTGTCGCCTGGTGCTTCTCGAAGCGCTCGGTGACGCGCTTCAGGAACTCTTCGCTGTTGCCGGTCAGGGCCTTTTGCGCCAGGGCGCCGAAGCTCCGCTCGATCTCCGCCTTCATGGCGTGCAGCTCCTCGAGCCGGGCGTGGTGGGCGGCGCGCTCCGCCTCCAGCGTGCCCTGGAGCGTGGCGGTCCGGGCCTTTTCCGCGACCAACAGATCCGTGGTCTCGGCCAATCGCGCCTCAACCTCCACCGCCCGCTCGGCCAATACCTCGGCCCGGGCCGCGCGGGTTTCCGTCGCCGTCGTGTGCGCTTGGAGCCCCGCGAGCTCTCGCCGGAGACGGCGGAGGGCGAGGAGCGCGATGAGCAGACCCAAGAGCAGCATCGCCAGGCCGGCCGCCAGGGCCGCCTGGCCCGGCGTCGACAGCCATGCCTCGAGCCGCGCCAGAAGGGCGGGGTCGATCAATCCTTGAAGGCTTTCCACGCGCCTGCTCCTTCTTCGCGAGGGGGCCCCGCGCTGCTCGTTCGCCGACCGGTTCTGTCGTGGCCGTGCCAGCCCATGATACCGCCCCGGGCGCACAAGCCAAGCTTAGAGGCAGTCGTAGCGTCACCGGAAACGCTCCCGCACCCGGGGCGATCCAAGCCCTGCGGCCGCTGCCGCCATGCGCCCGCGGCGATCAGCGCGGCATCATGAAGTGGCCGGTCGCCTGGGCAAATAGCCGGGCGCGATTGTCCTGCCAGGCCTCGACATGGACCGAGGCATAGCGCCGGCCGGAGCGGTTGACGGTGGCCCGGGCATAGGCGTCGCGCGGCAGGCCGCTGCGCAGGTAGTCGACGGTGAAGTCGATGGTGCGCGGCATGGGCGGGAAGGCGCCCGCCTCGATCTCTTCGGCCGCCTCGCCGCCCCCCTCCATCATCTGCCAGACCACGGACCAGGCGAGCTCGACGATCGCGGTGATCTCAAGGAAGGCACCGGTCGCCCCGCCATGCAGCGCCGGCAGGAAGGGATTGCCGATCAATTTGTCGTCGAACGGCAGACGCGCCGTCAGTTCGTCCCCCATGCGCTCGAACTGCACGCCGAGATAGGCGATGAAAGGCACGTTGCCGGCAAGGCGTTCGAGCGCTGCGTCGCGGCGCTGCTTGATGACCTGCACGGGCTCGGGCGGGCGCCGGTTCATGCCTCACCTCCGCTGCGGCCACGCTCCACCGTGAAGGCCCCGGCCGAGGTCGCCACCGGATCATCGGCGTCGTGGGTGAAGGCGATGGCGCGCACGAAGGCGACGTTGCGCGTCACGCGGTAGCATTCGGCGCGGGCGTGCACCTCCGCCCCCGGCTCGGCCGGGCGCATGTAGTCGATGCGCAGGTCGATGGTGGCGGTGCCGGCCGGTGCCTCGGGATGCGACATCACTGCGGCGCCCGAGCAGCTGTCGAGCAGCGCCGTCATCACCCCGCCGTGCATCACCCCGGTGGTCGGATCGCCGATGAAGCGGTCGTCGTAGGGCACCATCATCTCGGCCGTGCCCCGGCCGATCTCGACCAATCGCATGCCAAGCTCGCGACTGTGCGGGATGGCGTTGATGAAGGCCTGGGCGAGCGCTGCGGTCCGGTCGGCCAGGTCCTGATCGTCGTCTGCCATCGCACTCTCCTGCCCGCCCCCCGCCCGTCTGCCAGGGCGCCCCGGTGCTGGCAAGCGTGTCGTGACGTCGTTACCCCCTTGCAACGGCTGGCAGTTAGGGCACCATGACGTAAGGGAAACGTCATGTCTGAAACCGACCGAGACTGGACGTTGAAGGAGATGTGCGCCGCGTTCGACGTGACGCCGCGCACCCTTCGTTACTATGAGTATATCGAGCTTCTCAGCCCCGCCCGGTCGGGCCGCACGCGCTACTACTCGGCGCGGGAGCGGGCCCGGCTGACGCTGATCCTGCGCGGTCGGCGCTTCGGTTTCGCGCTGGAACAGATCCGGCAATGGCTGAACCTCTACGACGAAGGGCCGGATGCCCAGCCCCAGATCCGAGAGTGGATCGACCTCTCCAACGGCCAGATCGCGCAGCTCGAATCACAGCGGCAGGAACTCGACGCCACGATCGACGAGCTCCGCCGCCTGCGGGACTGGGGCGTCGCCCAACTGGAAAAGAGCCACGAAACCGTGACCGGCGGAAAGTGACGTTACGTAGCTTGACGCTTACGTCAACTTTGGGTCTTGCGGCATGATGCCGGCATCCTCACATTCCCGCTCGACCACGATGAAGGCGGATGAAACCGATGGACGCAATGATCGCACAAGACCAGCGGCAGCGGCCCGACCCGCTGCGTGACATGCCGGAGGCGGACGAAGTTCTGACCATCGGCGAGATGTGCCAGAGTTTCGATGTAACGGCCCGGGCCCTGCGGTTTTACGAGGCGAAGGAGTTGATATCCCCGCGCCGCGAAGGCCAGCGCCGGCTCTATACCCGACGCGACCGTGCCCGATTGAAACTCATTCTTCAGGGCAAGCGCTTCGGTTTTTCGCTAGAGGACATTCGCCAGCTTCTGGATCTCTACGATCTCGGAGACCAGCAGACCACGCAGCTGACCAAGACCTACGAGCTGGCCGTGGAGCGCCTGGGGATCATGGAAGCGCAGCGCGACGAGCTTGACGTCGCGATCGCCGATCTGAAGCAGCAACTGGCCTGGGGCCGGGATCTGCTGAAGGCGCGCGGCATCGACATCTGACCGGGCACACGAACCCGGACCTTATTGGGAGCACGCACATGCCAATCTACACGCCGCCGACCGAGGACATCCGCTTTGTCCTGCACGAGACGCTGAAGGTGCACGAGGCCGATATCCCGGGCTATGCCGATCTCGACCCGGATTTCACCTCCGCCATCCTGGAGGAGGCCGGCAAGATCGCGCGCGACGTGCTCGCGCCGCTCAACGCCGTCGGCGATCAGCAGGGCTGCGTGCTGGAAAACGGCGTGGTGCGCACGCCCAAGGGTTTTCACGAGGCGTTCGACACGCTCCGTGAGGGCGGCTGGACCGGGCTTGACTGCGATCCGGACTATGGCGGGCAGGGCATGCCCTACGTCATCGGCACCGCGGTGGGCGAGATGCACTGTGCCGCCAACATGGCCTTCATGATGTATCCGGGCCTCACCCATGGCGCCTATTCGGCGATCCACACCCACGGCACCGACGAGCAGAAGCAGACCTACCTGCCGAAGATGGTGTCCGGCGAGTGGACCGGCACCATGAACCTGACGGAGCCCCATTGCGGCACCGATCTCGGCCTTCTGCGCACCAAGGCGGTGCCGCAGGACGACGGCAGCTTCAAGATCTCCGGCCAGAAGATCTTCATCTCGGCCGGTGAGCACGACATGTCGGACAACATCATCCACCTGGTGCTGGCCAAGATCCCCGGCGGGCCGGAGGGCGTGAAGGGTATCAGCCTCTTCATCGTGCCGAAGTTCATGGTGAACGACGACGGCTCCCTCGGCCAGCGCAACGGCGTCTCCTGCGGCAAGCTTGAGGAGAAGATGGGGATCCACGGTAACTCGACCTGCGTCATGAACTATGACGAGGCGACCGGGTTCCTGATCGGCGAGGAGCACAAGGGCCTCCGCGCCATGTTCACGATGATGAACGAGGCGCGGCTGGGCGTCGGCCTGCAGGGTCTCTCCCAGGCGGTGGTGAGCTACCAGAACGCGGTGGCCTACGCCAACGACCGGCTCCAGGGCCGGGCGGTGACGGGCACAAAGAACGAGAACGGCCCGGCCGATCCGATCATCGTACATCCCGACATCCGCCGGACGCTGATGGACCAGAAGGCCTTCGTCGAGGGTGGCCGAGCCTTCGCGCTTTGGGGCGCGCAGCTGATCGACCAGAGCCACCGCTCCGACGATGCGGATGCGGAGGGCATGATCTCCCTGCTGACGCCGGTCATCAAAGGCTTCCTGACCGACAAGGGTTTTGACTACTGCGTCTCGGCCCAGCAGGTCTTCGGCGGCCACGGCTATATCGAGGAATGGGGCATGTCGCAGTTCGCGCGCGATGCGCGGATCGCGATGATCTACGAGGGCGCAAACGGCGTGCAGGCGCTCGACCTGGTGGGCCGCAAGCTCGGCGCCGGGGGCGGCAAGTACGTCATGGCCTTCTTCGAGATGGTGAAGGACTTCATCAAAGAGAACGAGGGCAACGAGGCGCTGAAGGCCGATTTCCTCGACCCGCTCAAGGCCGCGTCGAAGGATTTGCAGACCGCCGGCATGTACTTCATGTCGGAGGGGATGAAGAACCCCGACAACGCACTCTCGGGCTCCACCGACTTCATGCACATGTTCGGCCATGTCTGCCTCGGCTTCATGTGGGCGCGCATGGCGAAGGCGGCGATGGAGGCGCTCGACGGCAAGGCCGACGATCCCGACTTCTACAAGAACAAGCTGGCGACGGGGCGCTACTACATGGCCCGGATCCTACCCGAGACCGGCCTGCGGCTCACCCGCATCCAGTCGGGCGCCGAGCCGGTGATGGCCTTGGACGCCGCTTCGTTCTGATCGAGACAAGAGGGGCGCGCTGCCCCGGTCGACCGACCGGTCCCGCGATGGGTAAGTGGGCCTGGTCACCAGACCGGGGTGGCGCAATTTCTTTTCCGACGCCAAAAGGAGCGCTGATGCCTGCAGCGACGCTCCCTCTCAAGCAGATCCTCGTCCCGTTCGATTGCGAGCGCGTACTCCCTGCGTCTTCCGTTGAGATGGGACGCGTGAGCGAGAATGACGTTTCCTATGAGCTCTTCCAGGTCATTCAGCGTTTGCATTTGATCGGCTTGGGTTTCGACGAGATGCCGCGTGAGGGTTTGCTGACTTTCGCGCTTGGCATCTTTGAGGGTGATCTGCAGAACGGCGGCCTCTCCCAGGTGATCTGGAACGCGCGCTTCGAGACCCATACTGACAACTTGACGTGGCACTGGAAGGATCTGCTGGCCCTTGTTGGAGAAGCGGTGGACCGGGCGGATGAGACGCACCGCCAGAAGTGGATCGCAGACGTGACCAGTTTCATCGAAGCGGTGCCCGACGCCGATCATGAGGCGTTCTTGACCGAGGGCGTGTTCGGGACCGAGGCGGTGGCGCGGGACCTTGATCTCTTCAATGACAGCTATGATTTGAATCCGACCTGGTGGCTGGTCCACTTGGCCAAAGCGGACCTCATCGCATTTGCGCCGAAGGCGGACGTGGATGCGTGGATCGGCCAGGTGCGAGACGCGCTTCCCGACGCAGAGCTGCGAGGTCGTCGTCGTAACAAGTTGCGTCGTGCGGAGAAGGTCGTTGCGTCCACGCGCTCCGACGCGTCTTCTGCTCGCGCGAGGAGGAAGCGACTGCCCCTGCCGAAGCGGTTCTCCGCCGGATTGACGGAGGAGGCCTATGGGCGGCTCCGGGCGCTGAACGAGGTCTATGGGCTCGGCAACAACTACCTTCTTACAGTATTGCTCGAACGGCTCGACGACTATGCCGACGCAGATCGGCTGGATGCGGTCTTTCGCGCGTTCATCGCGGAATACGGCGCGCCGGGGCCGGCCAAGGGAGGAAAGACATGACATTCCAGAACCTCCGCTCTCACTGGATGACCGACGAGCACGTGATGCTCGAGGAGATGACGCGGGACTTCATCGCCGAGAAGTGGACGCCGCACTATGAGCGGTGGCGGAAGCAGGGCGAGATGGACCGCGCCACCTGGCAGGAGGCGGCGGAGATCGGCCTCCTCTGTGCCTCGGTGCCGGAGGAATATGGCGGCGCCGGCGGCGATTTCGGCCATGAGGCGGTGATCGGGATGGAGGCGGCGCGGGCCAACCTCGCCTCCTGGGGGAACGGCATCCACTCGGGGATCGTCGCGCACTACATCCTGGCCTACGGCACAGAGGACCAGAAGAAGCGCTGGCTGCCCAAGATGGCCTCGGGCGAGATGGTGGGGGCGCTGGCGATGACGGAGCCCTCAGGCGGGTCCGATGTGCAGGCGATCAAGACCAAGGCGATCCGCGACGGCAACGTCTACCGCGTGTCGGGCCAGAAGACCTTCATCACCTGCGGCCAGCACGCCGACCTGGTCATCGTAGCGGCCAAGACCGATCCGTCGGAGAAGGCCAAGGGCATCTCGCTGATCGTGGTGGAGACCGAGGGGGCGGAGGGGTTCACCCGGGGCCGCAACCTCGACAAGATCGGACTGAAGGCTGCCGATACCTCCGAGCTGTTCTTCGACAACGTCGCTGTGCCGCCCGAAAACCTGCTCGGCGGGGACGAGGGCCAGGGCTTCTATCAGATGATGCAACAGCTCCCGCAGGAGCGTCTGATCATCGCCGTGGGCGCCGTCGGCGCGATGGAGGGCGCGGTGAGCCGCACCATCGACTACTGCAAGGAGCGGGAGGCGTTCGGCGGCAACCTCCTCCAGTTCCAGAACACCCGCTTCAAGCTCGCCGAGGCCAAGACCAACACGGTCGCGGCCCGGGCGTTCCTCGACAGCTGCATCGACGCGCATCTTCGTGGCGAGCTCTCGGTCGAAACCGCTGCCATGGCGAAGTACTGGACGACCGATCTGCAGAACCAGGTGATCGACGAGTGCCTGCAGCTCCACGGCGGCTACGGCTTCATGACGGAGTATGCCGTCGCGGAAATGTGGACGGATGCCCGGGTGCAGCGCATCTATGGCGGAACGAACGAAATCATGAAGGAGCTGATCGCGCGCAACCTCTGACGCGCGAGCAGGCTCCCGGGAGGAACGATATGGCCGAGTACCGGCTGCACTGCTTTGCCCAGTCGGGCAACGCCTACAAGGTCGCGCTCATGCTCGCGCTCTCCCGCGCGGACTGGGAGCCGGTGTGGGTGAACTTCTTCGACGGAACGCATCGCGGCGATGAATTCAAGACGATGAACGAGATGGCCCAGGTGCCGGTGCTGGAGCATCGGGACGTCACCCTCAGCCAGTCGGGATTGATGCTGGAATACCTGGTCGGCGCCCTCCGCAGCTTCGGCTGGGCGAATGCGGCGGAGGAGCGGGAGATCAAGCGCTGGCTTCTCTGGGACAACTACTCCTTCACCTCGACGCTCGCGCCCTACCGCTTCGTCGCGACTTTCGTGCAGGAAGAGAAGCGCTCCGCCGACGTGCTGGGCTTTCTCGGCGGGCGCATGAAGAACGCGCTCAAGGTCATTGACCAGCGCCTGGCAGGGCGGGATTTCGTGGCGACGGCCGGCCCGTCGATCGCCGATCTCTCCATCGTCGGTTACCTCTACTACGGCGACGAGCTGCCCTTCGATCTGGCCGAATACCCCAACCTCAAGGCCATGACCGACCGCATCAAGGCCCTGCCCGGCTGGCAGGGTCCCTACGAGATGATGCCGACCGAACCCATCGCGGCGTCCGCCTGACGCCCACCAGCGACACCCGCCGCCCAGGCGGCCCGATCCGGAGGAGCCTCCGCCATGACCGAAGCCTATATCTACGACGCCGTTCGCACCCCCCGCGGCAAGGGCAAGAAGGACGGGGCGCTGCATGAGGTGACGGCCGTGCGCCTCGCCGCCAGTGCGCTCAATGCGCTGAAGGAGCGGACGGAGCTCGACACGACGCAGGTGGAGGACGTGATCCTCGGCAACGTCACCCAGATCGGCGAGCAGGGGGCCTGCCTCGCCCGCTCCGCCGTGCTCTACTCCGACTTCGACGAGAGCGTCGCGGGTGTCTCCGTCAACCGCTTCTGCGCCAGCGGGCTCGAGGCGGTGAATATGGCCGCCAACCAGGTGAAGGGTGGCGCCGGTGAGGCCTATGTGGCCGGCGGGGTCGAGAGCATGAGCCGAGTGCCCATGGGCATGGACGGCGGCGCCATCGCAGCCGATCCGACGCTGGCCATGAAGTCCTACTTCGTGCCCCAGGGCATCTCGTCCGACATCATCGCCACCACCTACGGCTTCTCCCGCGACGACGTGGACGCCTATGCGGTGGAGAGCCACAGGCGCGCCGCCAAGGCCTGGGACGAGAAGCGCTTCGCCAAGTCGGTGGTCGAGGTGAAGGACCAGAACGGCATCACCATCCTCGATCGGGATGAGCAGATCCGCCCGGATACGGACATGCAGGGCCTCGGCTCCCTCCGCGCCTCGTTCCAGCAGATGGGCGAGGTGATGCCGGGCTTCGACCAGATCGCGCTCTTGAAGTACCCCGAGTTGGAGCGGATCGAGCATGTGCACACTGCCGGCAACTCCTCGGCCATCACCGACGGCGCGGCGGCAGTCCTGATCGGCACCAAGGAGTTCGGCGAGAAGAATGATCTGAAGCCGCGGGCCCGGGTGGTCGCCACGACTAAGATCGGCACGGACCCCACGATCATGCTGACGGGCCCCGTGCCGGCGACGGAGAAAATCCTGCGCACCTCCGGCATGTCGATCTCCGACATCGACCTCTTCGAGGTGAACGAGGCCTTCGCCTCCGTCGTGCTGCGCTTCCTTCAGGCCTTCGACGCCGACCACGACAAGGTGAACGTCAATGGCGGCGCCATCGCCATGGGCCATCCGCTGGGCGCGACCGGCGCGATGATCCTGTCGGCCGCGTTGGAGGAGCTGGAGCGCTCGGGCAAGGGCACCGCGCTCTGCACCCTCTGCATCGGCTCCGGCATGGGCGCGGCCACGATCATCGAGCGCGTCTAAGCGGCTGAGACATCGAGAGGAAAACCGATGAGCACCATCTTTAAGACCGATGTCGACGCCGACGGGATCATGACGATCACCTGGGATCTGCCGGATCGCTCGATGAACGTCATGACGCTCGATGGATTGACGGAGCTGAATGCGGCGATCGACGCGGCCCTCGGCGACGAGGCGGTGAAGGGCGTCGTCCTCACGTCGGCCAAGAAGGACTTCGCCGGGGGCATGGACCTGAACGTGCTGGCCTCCATGCGCGACGGCGCGGGCGACAATCCGGCCCAGGGCCTGTTCGACGGGGTGATGCAGATGCACCACCTGATGCGGAAGCTGGAGCTGGCGGGCCAGGATCCGAAGACCCAGAAGGGCGGCAAGCCCGTCGCCTGGGCCTGCCCCGGCACCGCGGCGGGCATCGGGCTGGAGCTCGGCCTCGCCTGCCATCGCCGGTTCGTGGCCGACAACCCCAAGGCCAAGATCGGCCTGCCGGAGATCATGGTCGGCATCTTCCCCGGCGCGGGCGGCACCACGCGGCTCGTGCGGATGCTGGGCGCGATGAACGCGGCGCCCTTCCTGCTCGAAGGCAAGATGGTCTCGCCGGAGAAGGCCAAGGGCGCGGGTCTGGTGCATGAGGTCGTGCCGGCGGACGAGCTGCTCGCCTCGGCCAAGGCCTGGGTGAAGGACGCGACCGAGGCCGACACGATCCAGCCCTGGGATGCCAAGGGCTACAAGATGCCCGGCGGTGCGCCCTACCACCCCGCGGGCTTCGGCACCTTCGTCGGCGCGGCCGTCATGGTGCACGGCAAGACCCAGGGCGCCTATCCCGCGCCCAAGGCGCTGCTTGGCGCGGTCTATGAGGGCGCGCTCGTGCCCTTCGACACCGCGCTCAAGGTCGAGGCGCGCTGGTTCACCCATGTGCTGATGAACCCGTCGTCTGCCGCCATGATGCGGTCCCTCTTCCTCAACAAAGAGGCGTTGGAGAAGGGCGCGGTGCGGCCCGAGGGCGTGCCGGATCAGACGGTGAAAAAGGTGGGCGTCCTCGGCGCCGGCATGATGGGGGCGGGTATCGCCTATGTCTCCGCCATGGCCGGGATTGAGGTCGTGCTGCTGGATCGCGATCAGGAGGCGGCGGACAAAGGCCTCGCCACCATCACCAGCCTCTTGGACGATGGGCTGAAGAAGAAGCGGATCGACGAGGCGAAGAAGGCCGAGATCCTCGGTCGCGTGACCGCCACGCCGGACTACGGGGTGCTGGCGGGCGCCGATCTGATCGTCGAGGCGGTGTTCGAGGACACCGGCATCAAGGCCGACGTGACCAAGAAGACCGAGGCGGTGATCGACGCCGACTGCATCTTCGCCACCAACACCTCGACCCTGCCGATCACCAGCCTCGCCACCGCCAGCGAGCGGCCGGAGCAGTTCATCGGCATCCACTTCTTCTCGCCCGTCCACCGGATGATGCTGGTGGAGATCATCAAGGGGGCGCAGACCGGCGACCGGGCGGTGGCCAAGGCGCTCGACTTTGTGCGCCAGATCCGCAAGACGCCGATCGTGGTGAACGATGCGCGGTTCTTCTACGCCAACCGCTGCATCATCCCCTATGGCGCCGAGGCGAACCGCATGGTGGCCGAGGGGGTGGAGCCCGCGCTGATCGAGAACGCAGCCAAGCAGCTCGGCATGCCGCTCGGGCCACTGCAGCTTGGCGACGAGACCTCCATCGACCTGGCCGAGAAGATCATGTCGGCGACCAAGGCAGCGCTCGGCAACGACTACCCGGAGAACCCGGGCGACGACGTGGTGCAGAAGCTCTTCGATCTCGGCCGGCTCGGGCGGAAGACCAAGTCGGGCTTCTATGAGTACGACGAGAAGGGCAAGCGCCAGGGCATCTGGCCTGGCCTGCGCGAGGCTTTCCCGGTGGCCGGCGACCAGCCCGAGGTGACCGAGGTGCAGCACCGCCTGGCCATGGCCCAGGTGTTGGAGGCCGTCCGTGCGCTCGAGGAGGGCGTGCTCGAGGACATCCGCGAGGGCGATGTGGGCGCGATCCTCGGCTGGGGCTTCATGCCCTGGTCCGGCGGCCCGTTCAGCTGGATCGACATCCTCGGCACGCCGAAGGCCGTGGAGATCTGCGAGGATCTGGCGGCAAAGCATGGGCCGCGCTTCGCACCGCCGAAGCTGCTGAAGGACATGGCCGCCAAGGGCGAGAGCTTCTACGGCCGCTTCGGCCCGGAGGCGAAGGCCGCCGCCTGAGGCGACACCCTTCGACCCGCGCCGCCCCGGCCCCCGAGCCGGGGCTTCGCCACTTGCCGGCGTAGAGGTCCCGGGTCAAGCCCGGGACGGTGCGGGTGCTGGTGGGGGCACTCTTGTTCGCCGGAGAAGGCCTGCGCCAAAACCCACGCCGCCCCGGCCCCCGAGCCGGGGCCTCGCCCTTTGCCGGCGTCGAGGTCCCGGGTCGAGCCCGGGACGGTGCGGGTGGTGGAGCTGGGCGCCCATGTTCGCCGGAGGGGGCCTTCGTCAAAACCCATGCTGCCCCGGCCCCCGAGCCGGGGCCTCGTCCTCGGCGGAGGGCGCTTACGGGCGACGGGAAGCAGCGTGCCTCAGCGCCGGTAGTCCTGGGGCGTGAGGGTGCTTTCGCCTGCGACGTAGGTCTCCGCTCCTGGCACGACGTCGGTGTTTTGCGCGGCGACGGCCTGCCAGCCTGCATCGGTCCGGGCCAGCACGAAGATCAGTACGGTGCGGCGGTCGCCGGCCGGGCTGCCGTCGGGGGCGCTCTGGCCTTTCAGCAGCATCCGGCAATGCACGATGGTATGGTCCGCGCCGAGCGGGCGGACGCGCACCAGGCCCGGAACGAGATCGGTCTCGGCGAAGAACGAGGTAAGGGCGTAGTGGTGCGCCTTCTCGATCGCCGCCCGATTGCGCCACCAGATGCCGACCACGTTGACGAAGTCCGCATCCTCGGCGAAGAGCGCGGCGAGTGAGGCCGCATCCCGCGCCATCCAGGCGGCGGCGAAGGCGGCGGGGAAATCCTCGGGCCGCGCCGGCAGGGCCACCTCAGTTGACCTGCACCACCTTCCCGGGATTGAGGATGTTGCTCGGGTCGAGTGCGCGCTTGATATCGGCCATCACCGCCCAGCCGTCGCCGTGCTCGGCCGTCATGTACTTCATCTTGCCCCGGCCGATGCCGTGCTCGCCCGTGACCGTGCCGCCAAGGCGAAGGGCGCGCTCGTTCATCGCCGCTGCAAGCTCCTTCGCCACTTCGAGCTCGTCCTCGGCATCGGGCATAACCAGGAGCGCGGCGTGGAAGTTGCCGTCGCCCACATGGCCGACGATCGGCCCCTCGATCGGGCTCGCGGCGATCTCCCCCGCCGTCTCTCGCACGGCTTCGGCCAGGGCGGAGATCGGCACGCAGACATCGGTGGTCAGCACCCGACAGCCCGGGCGGAGCGATTTGGCGGCGTAAAGCGCGTTGTGGCGCATGTGCCAAAGCCGGTTGCGATCCTCGGCCTTGGTCGCCCATTCAAAGCTGCCGCCGCCGAACTCCTCGGCGATGCTCGCCATGGTCTCGGCCTGTTCGGCCACCCCGGCCTCCGAGCCGTGGAACTCCAGGAACAGATGCGGCCGCTCCGGCATGGCGGTGCCGGTGTGCTGGTTGAAGCCGCGGATCGCCGCCTCGTCCACGAACTCGATCCGGGCCATCGGCACGCCCATCTGGATGGTGGCGATGACGGCGGAGACGGCGGTCTCGATGTCGGGGAAATCGCAGATGGCTGAGCTGATCGCCTCCGGCTGGCCATGCAGCTTGAGCGTGAGCTCGGTGATGATGCCGAGGGTACCCTCGGAGCCGACGAAGAGCCGCGTCAGGTCGTAGCCGGCGGAGGACTTGCGGGCGCGGGAGCCGGTGCGGATCACCCGCCCGTCGGCCAGCACCACCTCCATCGCCATGACGTTCTCCTTCATCGTGCCGTAGCGCACCGCCGTGGTGCCTGAGGCGCGGGTCGCGGCCATACCGCCGAGGGAGGCATTGGCGCCCGGGTCGATGGGAAAGAAGAGGCCGGTGGCGCGCAGATCGGCGTTCAGCGCCTCCCGCGTCACGCCGGGCTGGACGACGACGTCGAGGTCCTCTGCGTGCACCTCCAACACCTTGTCCATGCGGCTGGTGTCGACCGAGACGCCCCCCTGGAAGGCCAGCGCATGGCCTTCGAGCGAGGTGCCGACGCCCCAGGGCACGATCGGACAGCCGGCCTGGTGGCAGATCCGGGCGATCTGGCTCACCTCCTCCGTCGTTTCGGGAAAGGCGACGGCGTCGGGGGGCGTGGCGCCGTAATAGCTTTCATCCTCGGCATGCAGGCCCAGGACGGAGGGGGCGGTGGAGAGCCGATCGCCCAGCAGGCCCCGCAGTTCCTCGATGGCGCTTTCGATGGTCATGTTGTCTCCCGCCCTGGCCAGCGCCAGTATGAGCACCGTCACCAAGCGAGGACAACACCCATGACAGCAGAGCCCGACGCGCCCGTCGAGGGTCATGACGGCCCCTACGCCGCGCCCATCGTCACGCCCCAGGCGACGGTCCGGCCGGAGTGGATCGACTATAACGGCCACATGAACGTCGCCTACTACATCGTGGCGATGGACGGCTCGCTCGACTGGGTGCTGGAGCATGAACTCGGGCTCGGCGAGGGCCGGGTGAAGCGGGCGGAGCGGGGGCCCTACACCCTGCAGATGCACATCCACTATCTCGACGAGATGCTGGAGGGGGCGGCCTTCTACTGCCGGACCCGGTTGCTCGACCACGACGCCAAGCGCATGCACCTTTTCACCGAGATGGTGCGGGAAGCCGACGAAACGGTTGCGGCGACCGTCGAGCAATTGGTCATCAACGTCGATCTCACGACCCGCCGCTCCGCCCCCTATCCCGACTGGGCGCAAGCCCGGCTCGCCGGGATGGCTGCAGCCCATGCCGGCCTCGCCCGCCCCGCCCAGGTGGGCGCCATCCTCGGCATCCGGCGCCGGGGCTGAGGCTGCGATGCCGACGATCTTTGATCGGATGGAGGCGCCGCCAGCGGCGCGGCCGATCGGTTGGCGGCTGATCGCCTGCGATCCCTCGGCGAGCGCGCACCTGGCTGAGATCTAGGGCGTTTTCCGTTCGGGTTGGACCACAATTCAGAGCGGAAAACGCAACGACTGGAGCGGCTTGCCCGTCTTGAATGTCGACTTGACCGAGTCTGTCAGCTGGGTCCGTCGGATCGACATTCTCCCTAAGCGGACAGCATGCGCGCCCGACCGGGGCGACCCGTCGGCGCTCACAAGTCGGTGCGCGTCGTCGGATTCGCCCCGCCCGCCTGCGCCGCCCCCTTCCCCGTCGGGCGGACGGGGTGCTAGACCGGTTCTGGGTGCGATCCTTGGCGCGACGTCGTGGCGGGCCGACCGCCGGCGCAGCTCAAGGCCAAGGTAAGGCGGGATGATCGACGGCATTCGCCAGGGCATGCGCGGCTTCAAGACCCGCGCCATTGCCACCTACGAGACCCTGGTCGAGCGTGGGCCGGGTCAGCTCCAATTCTGGCTGATCGCGCTCATCGTCGGGCTAGCGGCGGGGCAGGCGGCCACCCTGTTTCGTCTCGCGATCTTTGCCTTGCAGGAGGCGGTCTACGGCGCCGACGACGAGATGCTGGCGAGCCATCTGAGCGCGCTCGACCCGCTTTGGGTGTTCTCGATCCCCATCCTCGGCGGCCTGGTCGTGGGCCTGATCCTCTGGCAGTTCACGCCGGACGGGCGGGCGAGTTCGGTGGCCCACGTGATCGAGGGGGCGGCGATCGGCAACGGCCGGGTGGACACACGGGCGGGGCTCGCCTCGGCGCTCGCCTCTCTCGTCACGCTCTCCACTGGCGGCTCCACGGGGCGGGAGGGGCCGGTGGTGCACCTCGCCGCGGTGATGTCCACCTGGGTCTCGAACCGCTTGCAGGCCAACGGCGTGACGGCCCGCGACCTGATGGGCTGCGCGGTGGCGGCGGCGGTCTCGGCCTCCTTCAACGCGCCGATCGCCGGGGCGCTGTTTGCCATGGAGGTGGTGCTGCGCCACTTCGCCGTGCACGCCTTTGCGCCGATCGTCGTCGCCTCGGTGGCCGGCACGGTGGTGAGCCGCCTGCAGGTGGGTGACGTGACGGAGTTCACCCTGCCGGTCCACACGCTCGCCTTCTATGTTGAGCTTCCCGCCTTCATGCTGCTCGGCCTGGTGAGCGGCGTGGTCGCGGTGGCGATGATGCGCTCGATCTTCATCGCCGAGGATGTCGCCGACCGGTTTGCGGAGGGCGTCCGCCTGCCGGTGTGGGCCAGGCCGGCACTGGCCGGCATTCTGTTGGGCGCCATCGCGGTCTTCTTTCCCCATATCATCGGCGTGGGCTACGAGACGACGAGCCGGGCGCTCCTCGGTCAGCTTAGCATGTGGGACGCGATGATCTTCGCCTTCGTCAAGGTGATTGCCGTGGCCATCACCCTGGCCGGGCGCATGGGGGGCGGGGTGTTCTCCCCCTCGCTGATGCTCGGGGCGCTCGCCGGGCTCGCCTTCGGTTGGGTCGCCACGGCGATCTTTCCCAACGTCTCCGGGTCCGAGGCGCTCTATGCCATGGCTGGCATGGGGGCGGTCGCGGCCGCTGTGCTCGGCGCGCCGATCTCCACCACCCTTATCGTCTTCGAGCTCACCGGCGACTGGCAGGCGGGGATCGCGGTGATGATCTCGGTCTCGCTCGCCACTGCGGTCTCGAGCAAGCTGGTCGACAAGAGCTTCTTCCTCACCCAGCTCGAGCGGCGGGGGGTGCGTCTGGCGACGGGGCCGCAGGACTACCTGCTCTGCACCATCGGCGTCCGCGGTCTGATGCGGCCCCGGGGGGCGGAGGACGGCGCCTCTGACACCAAGTGCGAGGCCTTGGTGGCCCAGGGCGCGTTTCTGGAGCGGGATGCGACGCTCGAAGACGCCCTGCCGATGTTCGAGGTCTTTCCGGGCGAGTACATCCCGGTGGTCGCCCGCGACGCCGACGGCGAGACGCCGGAGCTGTTGGGCGCGCTCTTCCACGTCGATGCCCTAAGGGCCTTCAACCGCGCCCTGGCCGAGACGGCGCGGGAGGAGCATTCCTGATGGTTGCGCCTGCCTAAAGCTGCTCGACCGTGACCTTGGAGGGATAGAAGGCGACGTAGCCGGCGATCCGGGCGACGTCGTCGGAGGGCTCGGGATAGGACCAGGCCGCGTCCTCGATCATGCCGCTCTTGCCGGCGATGTGGAAATGCTCGGCATCACCCTTCCAAGGGCAATGGGTGCGCTTCGGGCTCGCCTCCAGGAACGCCATGCCCAGATCCTCCCGCGGGAAATAGACCACGGGCTTCAGCTCATCCTCCAACAGCTCAAGGCATTCCGCGCTTTCGCCGATGACGGCGCCGGCGGCGCGGACGACCCAGGTACCGGGCGCGCGCCGTATCGTGATGTCAGCCATGGGACCTCCCCCGTCGTCCGTTTTTGTGCGGCGATCCTACGGAAGGCGCCGCGGAAAGATAGGGGGCGCGTGTCGGTCAGAGCGGCTCCGTCGCCTGGGCGAGCCAATCCGCGGCGTCGTCCGACAGCCGGGAGCTGAGCCGGGCCCGGGTCTCTGCATGGTAGGCGTCGAGCCAGATGCGCTCTTCGGCGGTCAGCAGCGCGGTGTCGATCAGGCGCCGGTCGATCGGCACGTAGGTCAATGTCTCGAAGCCGAGCATCGGCCGGTCGCCGAGCGGCGGCACTTCGGGCGAGGTGACGACGATCAGGTTCTCGATGCGGATGCCGAAAGCGCCCTCCCGATAGTAGCCGGGCTCGTTCGAGAGGATCATGCCCGGGGCCAGCGCAACCTCCCCGCGGCGGCTGAGGGATTGCGGCCCCTCATGGGTGCCGAGATAGGCGCCGACGCCGTGGCCCGTGCCGTGGTCGTAGTCGAAGCCTGCCTGCCAAAGGTTGATCCGGGCGAGTGCGTCGAGGTCACGGCCCGCCAATCCCTCGGGCCAGCGGGCGCGGCTGATGGCGATCATGCCTTTCAGCACCAGGGTGAAGGCGCGGATCGCATCCTCCGGCGCCGGGCCGGTGGCCACGGTGCGGGTGATGTCGGTGGTGCCGTCGAGGTACTGCCCGCCGCTGTCGACCAGCAGGATGTCGCCGGGGGTGACCGGGCGGTCCGTCGCCTCCGTCACCCGGTAGTGCACGATGGCGCCGTCGGGGCCGGCGCCGCAGATCGTGTCGAACGACAGATCGCGGAGCGCGTTGGTCGCCCGGCGGAAGGCCTCGAGCTGCTGGACGACCGAGATCTCGGTCAGCGTGCCGCTCGGCGCCGCTTGGTCGAGCCAGGCCAGAAACTCCACCATGGCCGCCCCGTCGCGCAGATGCGCCTCCCGCGCGCCGGCGATCTCGGCCTCCGTCTTGCTCGCCTTGGGCAGGATGCAGGGATCCTGGCGCCAGACGACGTCGATGCCGGCGTCTTTCAGGCGGTCGGAGACCCAGATCGGCGCGCTGGCCTTGTCGACGGCCACGGGGCCGGAGAGCGCGTCGAGGGTCGCGCCGAAGACGTCGGGAGGCACCACGCTCACCTCCGGGCCGAGATGGTCTGCCGGCTCCTCCCCGATCTTGGCGGGGTCAGCGATCAGGGTGACGGTGCCGTCTGCGTGGAGGAGGGCGAAGACCAGGGGGATCGGCCGCCGCTCCACGTCGCTCCCCCGAATGTTCAGGAGCCAGGCGATGGAGTCGGGCAGGGTGAGGACGGCGGCGGCGATCCCCTCCTCCCGCAGATCTGCGGCGAGATCGGCGCGCTTCTCGGCGGCGCTTTTGCCGGCGAGCGCTTCGGGGTAGGGCACGATGGGGGCCTGGGGCGGGGCGGGCTGATCCTCCCAGATCCGGTCGATGGGATTGGGGATCGGGCGGAGCGTCGCGCCGCAATCGGCCAGGCGCTCGCCGAGGCGGGCGATTTCCTCGGCCCCGTGCAGCCAGGGGTCGTAGCCGAGAACGTCGCCCTCGCCGAGCCGCTCGGCCAGCCAATCCGCGACCTTCACCTTATGGGAGGCGACCGGACTGTAGGCGGTTGTGTCGATCTGGTCGCCCACCTGCAAGGTGTAGCGGCCGTCGGCGAAGACCGCGGCCTCTTCGGCCAAGACGACGGCGGTGCCGGCCGAGCCGGTGAAGCCGGTGAGCCAGGCCAATCGCTCGTCCCGCGGGGCCACCGTCTCCCCCTGATGGGCGTCGGCCCGCGGCACCAGGAACCCGGCGAGGCCCTCTTCGGCCAATACGGTCCGGAGCGCCGCCAGGCGGGCCGCGCCCGTCGCCGGAGTGGTGGTCGCGACAAATGACTGGAACATCGTGCTCTCCCGGCGCAGCGCCCTGAGGCATCGCGGAAATTGCATCCGCGGTCAATTCACCCTAGACCCGCGCCGTCTGGCAGGGAGCGTCTTGATGCGGCACCTTCTCGCGGGTCTTTTGGCCGTGGCCGCCCTGGTGCGGGCCGGGCTGGATTACCTGGCCACATCCGGCGCCGATGTCGCCTTCAGCTTCGCCAAGATCGGTGCGGTTTGGGCGGGCGTTCACCGCAACAGCCTGCAGCAGATCCAGCCGGGGATCGAACGCTATCTGGCGGAGTGGCTCTGGGATCCGGTGATGCTGACGATCCTGGTGCAGCCGATGGCGCCGGTGCTGGCGGGTCTGGCCGTCGTGGTCTGGCTGCTGCCACTCCTCTGGCGCCGCGGGCGGACGGTGGAGGGGTAGGGACCCATCCGGGCCGGCGCTGGGTCGCGCCCGTTCCCCACCCGCCCACCCACGGGTGGTCGCTTTGCGCCCACCCTTGGAACGGGCGCGACCGCAATCGGCCTCCGGGACCGTCGGCGGGTCGACAACGCTGTCCTGCCTGTCCCTCAGTGGAACCGGATGCTCTCCACTGACCTGTCGATCGCCGTGCGGGTGTCCGCATCCTGGTCCTGGCGCAGACCAGCGCCGACGATCAGCACCCGCCGATCCTGGGGCACCAACCAGAAGAGCGATTCGACCGGGTAGCTTTCGGAGCCGTCGACGAGGAGCGTGTATCGGACCCGCGTGAAGCTCGCATCGACGCCGCCCACGACGATCTGGCGCGGACCCTCGGCGACCTCGAAGTCCGGGAAGGCGGCGCGCAGCGGCGGAATGAGCGCCTCCGCCAGGTCCATGGCGCGCACATTGGCCTGGTCGAGCACTCTGACGGTAACACTGAGCCGGGCGTTTAGATCATCGTGGGAGGGGGGAAACCGCGTCACCGACACCGCCGGAATCTCGGCCGCGCGTATCTCGTCATTAAGCGTGCCGGCATCGACGCGCTCGCGGTTTTCGACGAACGTCGCGTCGTCGACCACATGCCAGCCCGACGGTGTGGTGATCGAGAAGCCGAGGGTGGGGAAGTCCCAGTCCTTGGCCGCGACGCTCTCCCCCATCAGCAGCATTGCGAGCAGCGAAAGGGCGGTGTTGCGCAAAATCATGCGATCACCGACTTCTCGATTGATAGAAGCCAGGGCCGTCAGGCGCATTTCCGGCAGTGGGTGGCGTGGGGCACGGCGTCGAGCCGTGCGGCGCTGATCTCATCGCCGCATTCGCGGCACGCGCCGTACTCGCCGTGCTCGATCCGGCGCAACGCCTCCTTGATCGCCCGGATCTCGGCCTGGCCCTGCAGGCCGAGATGTTCCAGCACCTCGTCGCCTTCGCGTTCCGAGGCGCGCTCTTCCGAGTCCTTCGGCATCGGCGCGTCGAGATCCTCCTCGATATGCTCCAGCCGCGCGCCAAGCTCGACCAGCCGCGCCTCGAGTTTCGCCCGCATTTTTGCTGGATCGACCATCGCGGTACTCTCCCTGCCGTGGTCGCGTCGCGCCCAAAGCGTCGCACGGTCCGCGCCATCGGGTCAACTTGCCGCCCCTCGGTGCGGCTGCTAGCACCAAGGGCGAGATCGCGGGAAAAGGCAGCGGGATGGCGGACGCGCCCAAGCCAGGGGCCGACAATCCGGAGGAGCGGGCCGCCGCCCGATCGGTGCTGCCGATGCGCCGCCTGCTGCCGTTCCTGTGGCCCTATCGTGGCTTGCTGGTGGCGGCGACCCTGGCGCTTGTGATTACCGCGGCGCTCTCGCTCGTGCTGCCGATTGCGGTGCGTCGGGTGATCGACGGCTTCTCCGGGGAATCGGCTGCGCTGCTCGACAGCTACTTCGCCGCCGCCATCGTCATCGCCCTGCTGCTCGGCCTCGGCACCGCCGCGCGCTTCTACCTGGTGACGGTGCTGGGGGAGCGGGTGGTCGCCGACATCCGCCGCGCCGTGTTCGACAAGGTCATCGGCATGAGCCCGAGCTTTTTCGAGCGCCTGATGACCGGCGAGGTGCTGTCGCGTCTGACCACCGACACGACCCTGGTGCTGTCGGTCATCGGCTCCTCCGTCTCGGTCGCGCTCCGCAACATCCTGATCCTGGTGGGCGGGATGGTGATGATGCTGCTGACGGCGCCGAAACTCACCGGGCTGGTGCTGTTGCTGGTTCCCTTGGCGATCACGCCGATCCTGGTGCTCGGCCGCCGGCTGCGCCTGCTCAGTCGAGAGAGCCAGGATCGCATCGCCGACAGCTCGGCCCAGGCCTCGGAGGCCCTGCTCGCGGCCCAAACGGTGCAGGCCTACACCCACGAGGCGGCGAGCCGCAGCAGCTTTGCGACCCTGACGGAGCGTGCCTTCGGCGCGGCGCGGCGGCGCATTCTGGTCCGCGCGGTGCTGACGGTGCTGGTCATCGTCGTTGTCTTCACTGGCATCATCGGCGTGCTCTGGATCGGGGCGCGGGACGTGCGCGACGCGGTGATGAGCCCGGGTGAGTTGGTGCAGTTCCTGTTCTACGCCGTGTTCGTCGCCGGCGCCGTCGCCGCGCTCTCCGAGATCTGGGGGGAGTTGCAGCGGGCGGCCGGCGCGACGGAGCGGCTGATCGAGCTCCTCGAGATCGGCGACGACATCGAGGATCCGGCGGAACCCGTGCCGTTGCCCGCGGCGCGGGGCGAGGTGCGGTTCGAGGATGTCGGCTTCACCTATCCGGCGCGGCCCGAGATCTCTGCCCTCACCGACATCTCGTTCTCGGCCAAGCCCGGGCAGACGGTTGCGCTGGTCGGCCCGTCGGGCGCCGGGAAATCGACGATCTTCCAGCTGCTTCTGCGCTTCTACGACCCAGACCAGGGTCGCATTCTGATCGACGACGTGCCGATCGACGCGACCTCCCGCCGGGATCTGCGCAACCGCTTCGCCCTGGTGCCGCAGGAGCCGGTGATCTTTGCCACCACGGCGCGGGAGAATATCCGCTTCGCCCGGCCCGAGGCGAGCGACGGGGAGGTGGAGGAGGCCGCCCGCGCCGCCGCCGCCCACGCGTTTCTGGAGCGTCTGCCCGACGGCTACGACACCTATGTGGGGGAGCGCGGCGTGATGCTCTCGGGCGGGCAGAAACAGCGCATCGCCATTGCCCGGGCGATCCTGCGGGACGCGCCGATCCTGCTTCTGGACGAGGCGACCTCCGCCCTCGATGCCGAGAGCGAGCGGGCGGTGCAGGAGGCCTTCGCCCGGCTCGCCGCGGGGCGGACAACCCTGGTCGTGGCCCACCGGCTGGCCACCGTGAAGAAGGCCGACCGCATCATCGTCATGGACCAGGGGCAGATCGTGGCCACCGGCACGCACGAGAGCCTGGTGGCCGAGGGTGGGCTCTACGCCCGGCTCGCCCGGCTGCAATTCACCGAGGGCGCGGGGTTGCGCGTCGCGTCATGAGGTCCCTGCCGCTCCTTGCCCTCGTCCTCGTGGGATGCGCCCCGCAGGACGCCCTGCGGCCGGGCGATGGGGTGCTGGAGGTGTACCGCGCCGCCCAGCTCTTCTCGCCCAATGTGGCGATCACCGTGCTGATCGACGAGCGGCCTGCGGCAACGCTGGACGGCGGAACCTTTGCCCGGTGTTCTCTGCCGCCAGGCCAGCATCAGGTCCGGGCGGAGCCGACGGTGAGCACCGCTGTCTTCGGGCTCACCACGGCGGAGGTCGTGGCCGGGCCGGGCGCCCGCATCCGCCTCGCACCGGGCGAGGTGCTGGTGCGCCGCCTGGCCGTCCGGCCGGGCGGGGTCGGCGTCGCCACTACAACGAGCGGCGTGGCCGTGCGCTATTCCGCCGCCATCGACACCGGCGAAGATCGCGATCCTGAGACCGCCGGCATTGATCGGGAAACGGCGACCCGCCAGGTGCCCTGCCTGCTCTAGCAGCCCCTAGACCTGCGCGGGCCCGTCGACGGCCACCCGGCCGACATCGCGCCAGAGCGGGGTCGCGCCGAGATAGCGTTGGCGGAGCCCCTCGATCCCGTGGTGGATGTCCAGCTGGCGGCCATAGATCCCCGGCAGGCCCTGCACATCGAGCCCGTTCCAGGGCACGAAGGGATTGCGGCGGAGATGGCCGTGCAACTCCACCCTGAGCGTCGCCTTGTCGCTCGGCGCCCGGCTGTGAAAGCCGTAGGTGTCGGCAACCACCAGGGTGTTGGCCCGAACGGCGATCCGCCGGGGCGTGTCGTAGCCGAAACGGGCCATCTCATCGCTCGCTACCCGGAACGAGCCGTAGGAGTGGTGGGCCCTGGCATCGCCCCTGGCGGTGAGGCTCTGCTCGTACTCCCACTCCAACCGCTCGGGCGTCAGGCGGTGGGAGCCCGGGGCGAAGATGAAGGGGCCGTCCTCCTCCCCCACGTCATGCAGAAACAGCCAGAACTTGGCCGTGGCGTGGAAGGTGTCGGCGTGGAGCGCGGTCTGGGGATCGGCCGCGCCCCGGTGCGGCTCGGCGATCACCGTCTGGATGAAATGGATCGGTGCGCCGCCCCGGCCCGCGACGTATCCCGTGAGGTCGGTGAGACCCCGGTCCTGCACCACGCCGATCGCCCGGGCGAGGCCCGGCTTGGCGCTTTCGTTCAGCGGCGTCATGCGCGTGACGGTCTGACCCTGGCGCATCTCGTAGGCCTGGTGGGGGCGGCCGTAGACCTCCTCCAACACCGCGGCGAAGATCTCGGGCGGCAGATAGTCCTGCTTGATGACGAAGCCGTCGCGGTCGAAGGCCTCGCGGTCCGCAGCTGGGACCCGGTGGGCCAGGGCGGCGCGCCGGCGGCGGGCCAAACGCTCCGCCAGGGCCACACGGCTCCGGTGCAGGCCCCAGCGGTTGAGGCGCGGGCTGCCGAGGATCGGGTTGGCGGCAAAGGACTTCTGCTGGCCGAAGACGCCGAAGACCCAGCCGGCGGCGGTGAGGGGATAGAGGAGTTTCATCGTGCTGAGTGTCCCAGTCTCCGCAAAGCTCATCGCCAGAATAGTCGATGTCGGATCAGTAGTCCTCCGGTGCGCTAGCACCGGATCGCGCCCGACCCGTTGGGCTCCGCCCGTTCGCCGCTCAAACGCCCCACTGGGGCGTTTGCGAGACGCGGCTCACCCCCCAGGGCGGGCGCGATGCGCCCACCCTCGGGCCGGGCGCGATCCTCTGTTCTCATGGCACATGCGTCAGCCAACCTAGACTTCGTTTAGCCCGGCCGGCATGAGCGATCCAGTCGGTCTCCCGCCGACAGTATCTTTCGTCGCGCGTCCTCTGACCATTCGATCCGATATGCGCTAAACCCTGCCGATGGCGAGCGATGAGGCGCCCCGCAAGCACTCCCTGACGCTGCTCGGCCACCGGACCTCGGTGTCGCTGGAGCCGGCGTTCTGGGAGGCGTTCCGCGATCTTGCCCGGGCCGAGGGGAAGTCGCTGAACGGCCTGGCGGCGGAGATCGATGCGGCGCGACCGTCGGATCAGGGCCTGGCCTCCGCCATCCGGGTGCATGTGCTGCGCCGGCTGCGGGAGCCCTAGGATCGGGGTCGGAGCGTGAGCCAGATGCCGTCCGCCGCCCGCACCGTCAGATGGGCGACAGGCCGGGGCCGGCGCCCCTTGACCGGCGCAAGCTCGAACCGGGCGAGGAGTACGGCGAGCGCCAGCGTCGCCTCGAGCATCGCGAAGCTCGCACCGGGGCAGACCCGCGGCCCGGCGGAGAAGGGGAGGTAGGCGCCCTTGGCCGTCGCCTGACTGCTCTGCTCCGACCAGCGGTGGGGATCGAAGGCATCGGGATCGCGCCAGAGCCGGCGATGGCGGTGCATGTACCAGGGCGCCACCATGATCATGGAGCCGGCCCGGACCGCGCGCCGCCGAAAATGCTCCGGCCGCCTGGCGTCGCGCATGATGACCGGCACGGGGGGATAGAGCCGCAGCGCCTCGCGCACCACGTCGCGGGTGAAGGCGAGGCGGCGAAGCGCGCCGAAGCTCGGCTCCGCCGCGAAGCTTTGCGCCTCCTCCGCCACCTGGGCCTGGGCACCGGGATGGGTGGCCAGCAGGTAGAGCGTCCAGGCGAGGGAGGAGGCGGAGGTCTCGTGCCCCGCGAGGAAGAATGTGGCGATCTGATCGACCACCTCGGCCGGGCTGAGGTGCGCGCCGCTCACCGGATCGGGGGTGGTCATCAGCTTGGTCGCCAGGTCGTCGGGCGCGGCACCCTGGTCGAGCACGCGCTGGCGCTCGGCCACGGCGTCCACCAGCGCCTGCCGGATGGTGCGGGCGGCCCCGCGCACCGTGCGGCTCCGCCAGCGGGGGATCCAGGACGGTGCGCGCAGCAGATCGGCGAGATTGGCGAGCGGTTGCGCCCGTTGGTAGGCCTGAAAGGCGGCGTAGACCCGAGCGGCGCGGTCATCCTCGATCGGCACGGAGAAGAGGGTGCGAAAGATCACGTCCGCGGCGAAATGGGCCGTCTCGGCGCCGACCTCTACCGGGCCGCCGCCGGCCTCTACGGCGAGGCGCGCGGCGGAGGCCTCCGCCGCCGCCTGGATCGCGGGAAAGGCGCTGCGCAGCCGGCCACCCTCGAACGCCGCCTCGACGATGCGGCGCTGGCGGGCCCAGACGGCGCCGTTGGTGAGAAAGACTGAGTTGCCGAGAAGCGGGCGGAGGGCGGCGCCGATGATCCCGGTCTTGTCGAAGTCCCCGGGCCGCTCCGTCAGCACCTCCCGCGCCAGATCGGGCTGGTTGATCAGGTAGGAGGCGTAGAGCGGCGTGCGCGTCTCGGCCATCCAGGCGTCGTAGAGCCGATCGGGCTGGGAGGAGAACAGGTCCTGGCGGAAGAGCTGCAGCCGCCGCCAGATCCCGGCACCGTCAGGGCGCGAGGCGGGCTTGGGCGGCGGGACCTCGACCTCCTCCACGCTCACGGGTCCATGTCCCGGAAGGGCGAGAGGGGGGTGACGATGCGCGCCCGGCTCGAGCCGCGCCAGCCAAAGCGTTCCGCCAGCGTTTTCGGCCCCGCGGTGATGCGGAAATAGTCGTAGTCGCCCGGCCGGTCGAAGGCACACATGTACTGGATGTGCTTGCGAAAGAACCGCCACTTAAAGGCCTCGAGCTGGTCGCTCGAGAGATGTTTCTTGTAGGCGGCGGAGATGATGAGGGGCCAGCGCTTCTCCCGCTCCTCCGGATCGACGCCGGTGACGGCGACCGGGTCGCAGAGCGCGAAACAGGCGCCGTCGCCCCGGGCGGTGACGTCGAGCCAGAACAGGTCTTCGGATCGCGCGAGCTGGTGCAGATCGCGGCGCAGATCACTGGCGGTCGGCAGGAAGCTCACCATCGGGATCGACTGGCCGATGGTGAGCAGTGAGAGCGGCGCGTCGCCGGCCGATCGGCGGAGCGTCGCAGCCGTCACTTGGGCCGCCAGATGGGCGCCGGCGGAGTGGCCGATCACCAGGATCTCGTCCGAGCCGCCCTGGCGCGCTTCGGCCACCCGGTCGGCCCAAAGCTCGATCCGCTCGGCCAGATCCGGTGGCGTCGCACCGCCCGCCGAGGCGGCATAGGCGTAGTCGGCGAGCATGTAATAAGCGAAGAGGCGTCGATCGATCCGCTTGGTCGCCCAGAGGAAGAGCATACCCGCGCCCAACCCGAGGCCGAGGGCAAGCCAGACCGGCAGGCCGAGCCACGCCATGGCCTGGTCCGTCGCCAGGGCCCCGAGCAGGATGGCGAGCACCAGGTAGATCACGAGGAAGATCGGCGGTGCCAGGGCAGCGATCATCGGCTCCCACCGGAGCCGCGCCAGCGCCCGTAGAGACCCGCCCCGGACATAGGTCCAGAACGTGCGGGCGAGCATCAGGTAGTGCGCGGCGATGCTGCCGCGGATGGCGTTGCGGACCAGATCCTCCCACTGCAGGAAGGCGATCTCGGTCCGCACCACTTGCCCCTCGATCTCTGCCACCACGTTCCAGCCGAAGGCGGTGCCGCGCTCCGCCACGCCGCGCACGCCGATGGTGTAGCCGGAGATCTGGGCCTGGCGGGCGCCCTCCCTACGGTAGAGCTCGCGGTAGCGGCGCGGCGGCATGGGGTCGAAGCCCGGCACGAAAAATACCTGGCGGTGGCGTACGGCACCACCGGCCCGGGTCGCTCCGGTCAGCTCCTCGAAGACGCGCTGCTCCAACCTCACCGCCTCCGCCCCGCCCGCGGCAGCGTCGCGGGCCACCCCTCAGTTAGGAGCACAGGCCTTAACGAGCCGTCAACCGATGACGGCGAGTGTCGGGAAGGTCTCGAGCAAGGTGTAGGAGATCCAGGCGAAGCCGTTGGTCATGATCAGCACACCGATCAGCACCAGGAACACGCCCATGCCCCGCTCCACCTTGCCGAGATGCGCCCGGAAAGGCCGCATGATGCGCAGGAACGTGCCGAGGAAGAGCGCCGCGGCAAAGAACGGCACGCCAAGCCCGATCGCGTAGACCGCAAGCAGCGTGGTGCCGGTCCCCACATCCGCCCCCTGGGCCGCGATGCCGAGGACGGCGCCCAGGATCGGCCCGATGCACGGCGTCCAGCCGAAGGCGAAGGCGAGCCCCAGGATATAGGCGCCGACCGGGGATCCGCCGCGATTGCCCGCGTCGAAGCGCGCCTCGCGAAACAGGAAGGGGATGCGGATGATGCCGAGGAAATGCAGCCCGAAAAGGATGACGATCGCGCCCGCCACATAGAGCATTTCCTGCTGATAGGCCGCGATGGCGAGCCCTGCGGCCCCCGCTGCCGCCCCCATCATCAGAAACACCGTTGAGAGGCCGAGGACGAAGAAGCCCGCCGACAGCACCACCCGCCGCTTGGCCGCGGTATCCGGCGCCTCTCCGGTCAGTTCGTCGAGCGACGAGCCCGCCATGAAGGCGAGATATGGCGGCACGATCGGCAGCACGCAGGGCGACAGGAACGACACGATCCCTGCCGCCAGTGCGATCATCAGCTGCACGCTGAAAGCCGCGTCCTGGAACCCTACAACGTCGAACATAACCCTCTGACCCTCTCAGGCGCCCCGGTATAGCGGCGCGCGCCCCCGCGGTCACGTGACAGATGCTCACAAGTCCGTGGCGTCTTGACGGCCTGGGGCGGGGGGCGGAGAAGGCGGCGATGGACTGGGATCTGGAGATCGACGCGCTCGGCCTGCTTTGCCCGCTGCCCGTTCTGCGGCTGCGAAAGCGCATGCAGCCGCTGGCGCGGGGGGCCGTCGTCCGCCTCCTCGCCGACGACCCGGCCGCCACGGTCGACGTGCCCCATTTCTGCGCCGAGCAGGGCCATGCGCTGATCAGGGCGGAGGATGTGGCCGCCGGCGCCCGGGCCTATCTGGTGCGCAAAGGCGGCTGAGGCTTGTCGGGCGCCGCCCCGGCCCTTAGGACAGCGCCGAGCCAATCGAGGATCTGAGAGATGAGCGAGCTCGCCTATTCCGAACCCGAGCCCAAGGTGATCGCCGGCGCCAAGGGCGATTGGGAGATGGTGATCGGGCTGGAGGTGCACGCCCAGGTCGCCTCGACCGCCAAGCTCTTCTCCACCGCCTCCACCGATTTTGGCGCGCCACCCAACTCCCACGTCGCGCTCGTCGACGCCGCCATGCCCGGAATGCTGCCCGTCATCAACGCGTATTGCGTGGAGCAGGCGGTGCGCACCGGCCTGGGCCTGAAGGCGGAGATCAACCTCTTCAGCCAGTTCGACCGCAAGAACTACTTCTACCCCGACCTGCCCCAGGGCTATCAGATCAGCCAGCTCTACCACCCGATCGTCGGCGCGGGCGAAGTGCTGGTCGACATGGCCCCCGGCATCGCCCGCAAGGTGCGGATCGAGCGGCTGCATCTCGAGCAGGACGCCGGCAAGTCGATCCACGACATGGATCCTGAGAAAAGCTTCGTCGATCTCAACCGCACTGGTGTGGCGTTGATGGAGATCGTCTCCCGCCCCGATATCCGCGGGCCGGAGGAGGCGGCGGAATATGTCCGCAAGCTCCGCCAGATCCTGCGCTATCTCGGCACCTGCGACGGCAACATGCAGGAGGGGTCACTGCGCGCCGACGTCAACGTCTCCGTCCGCCCGGCGGGGTCGGAGGCGCTCGGCACGCGCTGCGAGATCAAGAACATGAACTCCATACGTTTCATCCAACAGGCCATCGAGTTCGAGGCGCGGCGCCAGATCGCGATCCTCGAGGATGGCGGCACGGTGGAGCAGGAGACCCGCCTCTACGATCCGGGCCGCGGCGAGACCCGCTCGATGCGCTCGAAGGAGGAGGCGCATGATTATCGCTACTTCCCCGACCCCGACCTCCTGCCATTGACGCTGGAACAGGCCTGGGTGGACGGCATCGCGGATGGCCTGCCGGAATTGCCGGACGCGAAGAAGGCACGGTTCGTCGAAAGCTACGGCGTCACGGAATACGACGCCTCCGTCCTCACCGCCGACGTGGCGAGCGCGGCATTCTTCGAGGCGGTGGCGGAGGGGCGCGATGGTAAGCTCGCCGCCAACTGGGTGATCAACGAGCTGTTCGGGCGGCTGAATAAGGAGGGGGTGGAGGTCGAGGCTTCCCCGGTCTCCGCCGCCCAGCTCGGCGGCATCGTCGACCTGATCTCAGGGGGCGAGATCTCCGGCAAGATCGCCAAGGACCTCTTCGAGATCGTCTGGGCCGAGGGCGGCAACCCCGCCGAGATCGTCGAGGCGCGGGCCATGCGCCAGGTCACCGACACCGCCGCCATCGAAGAAGCCGTCGACGAGGTCATCGCCGCGAACCCCGCCCAGGTGGAAAAAGCCGCCGCCAACCCAAAGCTCGCCGGCTGGTTCGTCGGCCAGGTGATGAAAGCGACGGGCGGCAAGGCCAACCCCCAAGCGGTGCAGGAGATCGTCCGGGCGAAGCTGGGGATTTGAGCTGGTCTGTGCAAGGGCGTTGCTTGATATCAAAAGGATACCCTTTCACTAATTTTCTATAAATATAGATGATCTCAATTCTTCGTATGCTTTAGTTTCATAAATATGGGGTACCAGTATGCTCAGTGCAAAAGCCTTAGGTGTGTTCCCCATTTGAGTTAGACTCAAATCTCGCCTTATTCGGTTATTTAGGGTGCCACTTATGGCCTTGACGTCATCTGGAGCTCGGCCACGCTGTTCGGCTGCCTTTCTGAGCTCCTCATTCTTGAATTCGGTATACTGTATAAGGGCGCTTAGCTTCCCTTTCGACTCATACAACGCAGAGATCACTTCATCATCATACAAATAGCATTCAAGATTTCGCCGATTTAGGACTGCAATTCCTTGGCGACGAAGTTCGGATATTTCATTGTCATTTCGATCATCCCGATCAATGAGGCGACGGACGGTCGTACCCTTGACGAGTCTGTGCATAGCTTGGATGAGCGCCAAACGATCCGCTTCAACTTCATGAACGCCACCTCCATTCATAAAACGAGTATCCGGATAATCCGCGGAGAAAATCTCTTCGTAGATCTTTGCGTCCATACCCTCATTCTTGCCACCTGTGCCAATGCGGCTGCCCTCGCAGATTATGACCTCCATAGGCGCCATAAGGTTGGCAAAGTCATCGAACGCGACGTCCAAAACGCGCTCCCAAAACACCCGCGAGGGCTTCTCCGGCGTAATCTCGACCGGATCATCGAAATTCCGGCCACCAAAGTCGATAAAGACGACCGTTCCAGGATGTTCTCTCTCAATATCTCTAGCGCGCCGCATCATCCCAGCCGAATGAGTGGCGAGCCATAGCTGCGATTGGCCCGTTATCAGTCTATAAAGCTCATCTAGCAACGCTCCCTGAAGCCGGCTGTTCATGTGCGCTTCAGGTTCGTCGATGCAAAAGATGGTGTTGTCATACTCACGGCGTTTGACTATTAAATCGAGGATTAGATCAAATGCCGCCTTCTCGCCACCTGATAAATTCTGATATCCGAATGCTTTGGAGATACCTTTATCGAAACGAAACATTCCTTCGGAGAGGGGGTTTCCTAGGCTGTTCATTATAAGATCTGGGAAGAGTCGCCTAGTAGCATCACGAATTTCACCAATGGTGACATCTCTAAACTCTTCGAGAGTCATAGCTCCGTCTGCATTTTCGAACATATCCTCCATCGCTTGACTTGTGAGGCGCTGGTAATTTCGCGATACAGTCGCATCGTTCAATATAATTCTCTCAAGTCTATTTTCTTCGGTAGCTGGGCCAAGATTTTGAAGTGACTGAAGCCTAAATTCAGGATCATTACGATGAGCCGATCGAATATACACCGCTTTTCTTGCATCAATTTTTATAGAGTCGTAATCATGTAAGATCAGATCAACAGCCTGATTTGCATGGACAATCTCTGGCTCAGGAACTTTTTTTGCGTAGTACTCCTGCTCCCACTTTACATTGTAGTATCTCTTTCTAGACCATACGTTTAGGCCTTCAAAGAATGACGACTTCCCGCAGCCATTTGGGCCTGCGATGATCACTAGCTTTGCGGTCTCTGGGATTTGCGAGACCGTCGTGTTTGTGAAGCGCTTAAATTCCCTTAGCCTAACAGTCTGGATTCTCATATCGCTTCCGCTAACAAGTAAGTGGCTGGCCGTGCGCGGCGGCATTCATCGCATCCCAGTCTTTAGCTCCGCCATTTGCGCAGCGCCAGACCGTGAGCGGCTATTGGATGATCATGGCCACCCGATTCTGTTTGTCTCAACACCTTTTCTAAGAAAGACTGATTTGATCAGATCAAAACAGTCCTACTTTGCAAATATGAAATAGTAAATTGATAAGAGTTGTCCTCTGCTCTAATGTCACCTTGCTAACTCGAAGGTCGCGACAACCGGCGCGTGGTCCGAGCTCGGGTATTTCTTGTCCGATGCGAACGCGATCGACTCGTCGCGGACGATTTCGTTGTGGATCTCGGTGCTGCGGTACGCCCCGATCAGGGCTCGGCTGACCAATAGGTGGTCGAGCATGTTCTTGCGGCCGTGGTGGTAGAGGGTGAAGCGTTTGTCCTTGGGCACGCTCTCCTCGAGCGGATAGAGGACGTAGGGGTTGAGGGCGGGGTTGCCCGTGTCCTCCACCTCTCCCCTGAGTGCCATCACCGGCACCTCGTCGCTCTCGGCGTTGAGGTCGCCGCAGACCACCACCATCGCCTCCGGGTCCGCATCGATCAGCCGGTCGACGAAGATCCGGGTCTCGAGCGCCGCGCCCACCCGCTTCATGGACGAGAGAAAGAACCCCTCGGCCCAGCCCGCCGCCGTCTTCCACTTGAAGTCCCGCGGCCCCTGGCCGGCGATCGGTGTCGGGCGCTTGGACTTGTAGTGCACGTTGATCACGTGCAGCACGCCGAGATCTCCGGCCAGGCGGATCCGGGTGTAGAGCATCGGCCGGTCCCACTTGATGTCGCGCACCCGCCCCGGGTCGTCGTCGGTCACGATGTTGTACTGCGGCGGATCGGCGAATTCGTGCAGGATCTCCCGCCCCTCCTCGAACGCCATGTCGGGGTGGATGACGGTGACGAGGTTGCGGAAGCGCTCCACGTCCGGTTTGCCCTTGAGCGTGGTGGAGCGGAGGTCCCAGCCCGCGTACTTCGTCCCCTCAAAGAGCCGGCGAAGGGCGCGAAGGCCCCGCGGGCCGCTGTCTTCGTCCTGGCCGTGCACCTCCTGCAGGCAGAGGATATCGGCGTCGATCCGCTGCAATTGCGGGCGCAGGATCGCCGCGCGCTCCTCGAAGGTCGGCTCGGTGTCGCGCCTGTCCGGCGGGATCGGCGCATCGTCGAGGTTCTCGATATTGAAGGTCGCGATGCGCAACGCCATGTCGCCTCCAAGGTTGCAGCGGGCAATCAGGTTTGTTTCAACTCGGGCTGAGGGTCGGCGAGGCTGGGAGTCGGGTCAAGCGCCGGGATCGGGCGAGCCCAGGATTGGGGGAGCTGAAAAGCGGGAGAGCCCAAGGAAGTGGGAGAGCATCGTGTCAGGATTTGAATACAAGGTCGTGCCGGCCCCCCGCCGCGCCGGCCGGGTGAAGGGGGCCCGCAGCTCTCAGGACCGCTTTGCCCACACCCTGACCGAGACCATCAACGAATTGTCGCGGGAGGGTTGGGAGTACATGCGGGCCGAGACCCTGCCGTGCGAGGAGCGGGGCAGCGTGCTGAGGAAGCGGGAGGAGCACTATCACTCCGTCCTGGTCTTCCGCCGGGCGGTGGGCGCGAAGGCGGTGGCCGATCCGCGGCCGATCCGTCCGGTGGAGGAGGCGAAGCCGGCGACGCTCCGTCATGCGCCGGAGAACCCGCCCCGCCCGCTCCGTCCCGAGCGGGCGGCCCGCGAACGGCCCGCGACCGAAAGACCGACTGCCGAACGACCGGCACCGGATGGGGAGAAGCCGACCCTCGGCCCGGCGCGGCGCGACTAGTTTGGACTGAGGCGAGCCGGGCGCATCAGCGCTCGTCCTCCTCCTCATCGTCACCGTCCGGCACCACGGCATCGACGGCCGCGCCGGCGACATTGGCGGTGGTGCGCACCGCCGTTCCCGCGACCGATGCGGTGGTCTTCACCGCGGTTCCGGCCACCGAGGCGGCCGTCCCGACCGCCGTTGAGACAACGCAGCCCGACGTCATCAGCGCCAGTGCCGCGAGCACGACTGCTCTCACCCCTCGTCCTCCTCCAACCGCATGGACAGCGCGTGGATCCCCTCATCCCCCAGATCGTCGCGAAGGACGTCGTAGACGGCGCGCTGCCGGGCGACGCGGTTCATACCGCGAAACCGGGTGGAGTGCATCACGATCCTGAAATGGGTCTCCCCGCCCTCGCGCCAGCCGCCATGGCCGCGGTGGCGGTCGCTCTCGTCCGCGATCTCCAACAGGCTCGGCGCGAAGGCGCTCATCAGCTTGGCGCGGATGGTCTGTTCCACGGTCATGGCGACGAAGTGTCTCCGTCTTATTCTTGGCGATATCGCTGGCGACACTAAGCTTGGTGGGAACGACTCGCAAACCGGGAGCGCCCTAGGGGCGACAATCATGCCGCGCAGAACGCCCTTCGACTTCGACATCTCCGTCTCCGCCGACAAGAAGCGGCGGGCGCGGCTGCGTGGGCGAAACGGTGCGGGGACGGAGCCGAATGGCGGCCGGGTCTGCGAGCATCCGAACTGCTCCGCTCCGGGCCTCTACCGCGCGCCGGCTGCGCCCGATCGGCTGGACGAGTTCCGCTGGTTCTGCCTCGACCATGTGCGCGAGTACAACCGCAGCTGGAACTACTTCCGAAACGCCAGCCAGGACGAACTGGAGCAGGCGCTGAACGCCAATGTCTGGGACCGGCCGACCTGGAAATTCGGTGAGGGGCCAAAGCGGGTCGACGGCCAGCATGGCCACAGCGAGGGCAATGCCTGGCGCCGGCTCGGCTTCGACGATCCCCTGGATTTGCTGGGGGAGAACGCGACGCGCAACCCCGGCGCCGCGGCGCAGCAGGCGCAGGCCCGACCGGTGCGCCGCCTGCCCCAGACCGAGCGCCGGGCCCTTGATATCCTCGGCGCCCGGGACGACCAGTCGAAGACCGAGATCCGCAAGATGTACGTGAGCCTGGTGAAGGACCTGCACCCGGACGTGAACGCCGGCCGGCGCGATGACGAGGATCGCCTGCGCGAGGTCGTCTGGGCCTGGGACCAGATCCGGGCAAGCCGCTCGTTTAGGGACTGAGGCGGAGCGGCCCGGTGCTTGCCCTTGCACCGCGGCACGTTATCCTCCAAACACCGGCCTGAAATCGAACGCGAGGACCTGAAGGATGGCGGACGGGGCCCTGGACCTGCCGACAGAACCGACCCTGAGCGTCTCGGTGCGCGAAGCCTTCGGCATCGACAGCGATATGACGGTGAAGGGCTTCGACGGCCCGTCGGACCGGGTGCCGGTGGTCGATCCTACCTATCGCTTCGACCGCGACACCACCCTCGCCATCCTCGCGGGTTTTGCCCACAACCGCCGGGTGATGATCCAGGGCTATCACGGCACGGGCAAATCGACGCATATCGAACAGGTTGCCGCGCGGCTGAACTGGCCCTGCGTGCGCGTCAACCTCGACAGCCATATCAGTCGGATCGACCTGATCGGCAAGGACGCGATCAAGATCCGCGACGGCAAGCAGGTGACGGAGTTCCATGAGGGCATTCTGCCCTGGGCGCTGCGCAACCCGGTCGCCATCGTCTTCGACGAGTATGACGCCGGCCGGCCCGACGTGATGTTTGTGATCCAGCGGGTGCTGGAGGTGGACGGCAAGCTGACGCTTCTGGATCAGAACGAGGTGATCCACCCGCATCCCTATTTCCGCCTGTTCGCCACCGCGAACACCGTGGGCCTCGGCGACACCACGGGCCTCTACCACGGCACCCAGCAGATCAACCAAGGCCAGATGGACCGCTGGTCCCTGGTGGCGACGCTCAACTACCTCAGCCACGATGACGAGGTGGAGATCGTGCTGGCCAAGAACGCGGCCTACGCCAACGACGCCGGGCGGACCACGGTCGGGCGCATGGTGACAGTGGCCGATCTTTCCCGCACCGCCTTCATGAACGGCGACATCTCCACAGTGATGAGCCCGCGCACGGTGCTGAACTGGGCCGAAAACGCGGAGATCTTCGGCGATGTCGGTTTCGCCTTCCGCCTGACTTTCCTCAACAAATGCGATGAGTTGGAGCGTCAGACGGTGGCCGAATTCTATCAGCGCTGCTTCAACGCCGAACTGCCGGAAAGCGCGGCGAGCGTCAGCCTCGGCTAGGCCGACGCCGACCCGTTATTGACCCGCTATTGCAGGTCGGCGAAGGCCGATTGCAGGCGGCCGACGGCGTCCTCCACGACCGAACGCGGGCAGGCCAGATTGAAGCGCAGGTGGCTCTCTCCGCCCTGGCCGAAGCTTGGGCCGTGGTTGACCGCGATCTTGGCGGTCTTCTCGACCCGCTCCGTCACTTCCGCCTCGCTCATGCCGGTGCCGGAGAAATCGACCCAGGAGAGGTAGGTTGCCTGCAGCTCCATCGAGCGCACGCCGGGGATCGCCGCCACGCCCGCGTCGAACACCCGCCGGTTCTGGTCGAGATAATCGATCAGTGCGGCGAGCCAGGCGTCTCCGCCGGCATAGGCAGCCTCCGTCATCAGCATGCCGAAACGATTGGGATAGGCCCCGGCGGCCTCGTGCACCTCGGCAAAGCGGGCGAGCAGCGCCGGGTCCTCGATGATCACATTGCCCGTCATGCCGCCGGCCAGGCCGAAGGTCTTGGACGCGGCGGCCAGCGTCACCAAGCGGTCGCTGATATCGGGGGCGGCGAGGGCTGTGACCACGTGCTTCGATCCCGGCAGCACCAGGTCGTGGTGGATCTCGTCGGCGATCAGGATCAGGTCGTGGGTGACGCAGAAATCGGCGAGGGCGCGGAGCTCCTCGGCCGTCCAGACCCGGCCGCCAGGATTGTGCGGCGAGCAGAGGATGACCATCCGCTCCCGCCCGGTGAGCTGCCCCGCCAGGGCGTCGAGGTCCATGATGTACTGGCCACCGACGATCGGCATCTCGCTCTGCACGATCGCGCGTTTGTTGGCCCGGATCATCTTGTGGAAGGCGTGGTAGACCGGGCTGAACAGGATAATGCCGTCGCCCGGCTCGGAATAGGCTTGCAGGCAAAGGCCGATGGCGGAGACCAGGCCGTGCGTGATGCGGATCCAGTCGGGCGAGACGGTCCAGCCGTGATGGCGCGCCATCCAGTCCACCGTCGCCCGGCGGTAGCCGCTGTCGTCGGTGTAATAGCCGTGGATGCCGTTCTGGACGGCGGCGGAGAGTGCCTCGTTGACGCAGGCGGGCGGGCGGAAATCCATGTCTGCCACCCACATGGCGATGCCGTCCCGGGGGCTGACGCCGAACAGCGGCTGCATCGCGTCCCATTTCGCCGAGTGGGTGCCCCGCCGGTCGATCACGGTGTCGAAGTCGTGGGTCATCCAACCCTCCTGGCCAAAACGCCGCTCAAGCTAGCGGATGGCGGGCCGTGGGCAAGCCGAAAGGCGGCGCGCTTGCGCCCCCCCAGGCGATCGCATAGATCGCTGCCATGGCGATCCGACCGATCCTGATCCATCCGGACCCCCGGTTGAAGAAGACCTGCCTGCCGGTGGCCACGGTCGACCGGACCGTGCGGCAGTTGATGGAGGACATGCTCGAGACGATGTACGCCGCCCCAGGGATCGGCCTCGCTGCACCTCAGGTCGGGGTCTTGAAGCGTGTCCTGGTGATGGATTGCAGCGACAAGGAGGGCCCGCCCGAGCCGATCCGCATGGTCAACCCCGAGGTCACCTGGTCGTCGGAGGAGGAGAACCTGCACGAGGAGGGCTGCCTGTCGATTCCGGACACTTACGCAGAAGTGACACGCCCGAGCGCCGTCCGCGTGCGCTGGACGGATGAGCGTGGCGAGCGGCAGGAAGAGCAGTTCGAGGGTCTGTATGCGACCTGCGTGCAGCATGAGATCGACCACCTGAACGGCCGGCTCTTCATCGACTATCTCGGCGCGGTGAAGCGCGGCTTGATCACCACCAAGATGCGCAAGTTGAAGAAGGCGCGGGCGACGGCCTAGGCGCCTGCGCCGGGCGTCGGAGGGGCCATGCGCGTCGTCTTCATGGGCACACCCGATTTCGCGGTCGCCGCCCTCGCTGCCCTGCTCGAGGCCGGGCACGAGGTGGCCGCCGTCTATTGCCAGCCGCCGCGCCCGGCCGGTCGGGGCAAGCAGCTACGGCCATCGCCGGTCCAGGCTTATGCCGAAGCGCGGGGGCTGACGGTGCATCATCCGACAAGCCTTCGGGATCCCGAGGCCGTAGCGGCGTTCGAGGCCCACGGCGCCGACATCGCGGTGGTTGCGGCCTACGGCCTGATCCTGCCGGCCCCGATCCTCGCCGCACCCCGGCACGGCTGCCTCAATATCCACGCCTCGCTCCTGCCGCGTTGGCGCGGTGCCGCGCCGATCCAGCGGGCAATCATGGCCGGCGATCGGGAGAGCGGGGTCTGCATCATGCAGATGGAGGCGGGGCTCGACACCGGTCCCGTGTTGCTGAGGGAAGCGACGCCGCTCGCCCCAGCGGAGACGGCGGGCAGCCTGCACGACCGGCTCGCGGCGATGGGCGCCCGACTGATCGTCGAGGCGCTCGCCGGTCTCGACCGTCTCACCCCCGTCCCGCAAAGTGCCGAGGGCATCACCTACGCCGCCAAGATCGAGAAGTCGGAGGCGCAGATCGACTGGACACAGCCCGCCCCGGTGCTGGAGCGCACGATCCGGGCGCTCAACCCCGTCCCCGCCGCCTGGTGCCCCCTCGGGCGGGAGCGGCTGCGGGTACTGCTGGCGGAAATCGGCCCGGGATCGGCGGCCGCCCCCGGGACTGTCCTGGATGACCGATTGACCGTTGCCTGCGGCGATGGGAGCCTGCGCCTACGCACCGTGCAGCGTGCCGGGCGCGCCCCGATGACGGCGGAAGCGTTCCTGCGCGGCACCAAGATCCCTGCCGGCACCAGCCTGACGGCCGCGGGGCAAGGCGAGTGAAGGGCCGGAGATGATCGGACACATCGTTCTCCACATCGGCACCTACAAGACCGGGACGACCTCGATCCAGGCCGTGCTGCGCCGCAATCGGCAGGCGCTCGCAGCCCGCGGCGTAACCGTGTCGGAGGTGTTGAAGCCCGGCCACGGTCCCCTGATGCGCTACGCCCTCGACGATGAGCGCGCGCCGCTGGTGCGCCGCCTGAAGGGGGAGCTCGATGCCGGCAGCATCGCCCGCTGGCGCGCCAAGGTCGTGGTGGAGCTCGATGCCCTCGCCGCCGCAGGCACCGAGCTGCTGATCCTCTCCGACGAGGGATTGTCGGGCGGTCTCTCTCAAGGCGAAGTCGACCGGCTCCGCGATCTGCTGCGGCCCCGGGCCGAGCGGGTGGAGGTCGTGGTCTATCTCCGCCCGCAGCATGAGCGGCGGATCAGCGACTACTCCCAGGCGCTCAGGAACGGCAAGCAGATGCCGGCGTTCTTCGAGGCCGACGAGGCGAGCCTGGCGGCGCTGCGCTACGACGATCTGACCGCCCGCTTCAGCGCCGCGTTCGGCCAGGCGATGCTGCGCCCGCGGCTCTACCAACCCCATCTGCTGCAGGAGGGGGACGCGGTCTCCGACTTCTTTGGCTGCGTCGGCATCGACCGGGCGGGGCTGAAGCCGCCGCCGCACCGCAATCCCGGCCTGTCGGCTGGCGCGCAGGCTTGGCTCGGCCTACTCAATGCCCATATGCCGCGGGTGATCGACGATCAGGTGAACGTGACCCGCGAACGCGCCATGCGGGCGCTCGGCGACCATTTCGGTGGGTCCGGCGCGCTGCCGACGCGGGCCGAAGCGGAGGCGTTCTTCGCCAGCTTCGCCGAGGGAAACGAGGCGGTGCGCAAGACCTGGTTCCCCGAGCGGACGCAGCTTTTCGACGTCGATTTCCAGGCGATCCCGGTGGCGGGGGCGTCCGCCACCTTGACCCTGGATGAGGCAGCGCGCATGACCGCAGTCATGCTCGACCGGGTGGCGACCGACGCTGCAAAGACGGCCCGGCGAGAGCTGCGCAAGGCGCGCGAGGCGCTCCGCGCCGACGGGGGCGGGGCGAAGGACCGACCGGAGGCCGCAAGGGAAGCAAACCGATGATCCTGGGATTCATCAGCGCATTGATCGTCGGCGGCTTGACCGGCTGGGCGTCGGAGCGCCTGGGCCTCACCCGCATGGGCGTTATGGCCGCGGTCATCATCGCGGTGGGCGGCGCGGTGATCGCCTCCCTCGTCTCGTCGATGTTCGGGCTGGTATTCTACGGCCGCACGGCGACGGCAGTGCTGGGGGCGGCACTCGCGCTGGCGATCGTGCCGCGGGCGATCCGGCGTTAGGGAGCTTCGTCGACCGCTTTCTCTTTTGGCTTGAACGGGGCCATGCCCTGGCGGGCCAGCGCATCGGCCCGCTCGTTCTCCGCATGGCCGGCATGGCCCTTCACCCAGGCCCAGGTCACCTCGTGACGCGCGGCCGCCGCGGCGAGGCGTTGCCAAAGGTCGACGTTCTTCACCGCATCGCCCTTGGAGGTCTTCCAGCCCCGGCGGGTCCAGTTCTCGATCCAGCCGGTGATGCCGCCTTTGACGTAGGCGCTGTCGGTGACGACGGTGAGCGTCGTGGGCCGCTCCAATGCCTCCAGCGCTTCGATGGCGGCGATCAGCTCCATGCGGTTGTTGGTGGTCTCGGCCGCGCCGCCCGAAAGCTCCCGCTCCTTCACCACCGCGCCGTCCTGGCTGGCGACCAGCAAGACGCCCCAGCCCCCCGGCCCCGGATTGCCGGAGCAGGCGCCGTCGGTATAGGCGTGGATCTGCCGCCCGCTCACGCCGTCGCTGTGAGGAAGAGCGTGGTGTAGGGGGTGCCGTCGTAGTTGCTGCCGCTGCCCCGCTCGACCTCGGCGATGGCGAAGCCCGCGGACTGCAGATGCTCCGTCAGCGCCGCCTCCTGCCAGGGGACGTAGAGCCGGCCCATCCGGTCGCGGGTGGGCGCATCCCCCTCCTGAATGCCGATCAGCAGCCGCCCGCCGGGGCGGAGGGCGCGGTGGATGCGGGCGAGCACGTCCGGCACGCCATCTGCCGGAATGTGCTGGAGCGAGAAGAAGGCCCAGACCGCGTCGAAGGCCTGCCGATCCTCGAGGGCGGAGAAGTCGCCGACCCGCACCTCGACGCCGTAGGTCTTCTGCGCCTCCTCCGCCAATGCGGCCGAGGCGTCGAGGCCGATGGCGCGGAAGCCCCGTTGCACCATCTCGGCCGTGGCCCAGCCGGCGCCGGAGCCGAGATCCAGGATCTCCGCGCCCTCGGCCAGTGTATCGAGAAAGCGGGCGAGCCGCTCGGGATCGGCCTGGGTCACCGACCAGGGCGCGTAGTCGGCGGCGGCGTTGTCGTAGAAGGCCACCGTCTCCTCATCGCGGCTTTGCCCGCCCTTGGTCCAGCGCGCCATAATCTCCTCCATGCTCTCGGGTTGCTCGGCCACCTGCAATGCCCCGTCGATCGGGGCGATCCACGGGAGGCGGCGGCTCGTCCAGACCTCCGCCACCGGCACCAGGCCGTGGCCGGGGTCGAGGGAGCCTGCCTTGATCGAGAGATAGGCGGGCTCCGGCCGCTTTTCATGCATCAGGCGGCTGCCGCAGGTCGGGCAGAAATGGTTGCGCATGGTGCCACCGCGCTCCGTCACCCGGTCCCAATGGCTCAGCCGGCCGGTGAAGGTGACGGACCCGTCGGGCACATAGAGCGACAAGCCGAAGGCGGAGGCCGACTGGGCCTGGCACTCCAGGCAATGACAGCGCAGGAAGCCGAGCGGCGCGCGGTCAATCTGGTAGCGCACCGCCCCGCACTGGCAGCCGCCCGTCAGCGCCATGGGGTGGAGCCGAGGGCGAGGCAGGCGGCGACCACCACCGTCAGCGGGATGCGCAGCCGCAGCCACCAGCCGGGCGCGATCCGGCGCCAATAGAAGATCGCGTCGATGATCAGCAGCACGATGTAGCCGGCGATCAGGTTCTGGGCCGACAGCATCGGCGTCGGCCCGAGCGCGAAGAAGGCCCAAAGCCCCGGCACCACCGAGAGGCCGAGCCAGAAGAGCGTCGCCTGCCCGGCCTTCGCGGCAAAGCCCCAAAGGCAGCCGCCCATGAAGGCGAGGATGGCCGCCCCGTAGCGCTCCAGGATCAGATGGCCGCCGGCGGGGCTCGATTCGAAGAGGCCGCCAAGGGGCAGCGTGCCGTAGGGCAGCACCAAGAGGGCCGCGCCGATCAGGAAAGGGAGAAGGCCCGCCAGGCCGAGGAGGAGGGCGGGCGCCGGAACGCCCCTCACGCCACCTTTTCGCGAAGCACGCGCGGCACCTTGAACTGCACCCGCTCCTGGGTCGTCTCGACCTCTTCGACGGTGACGTCGTAGCGGTCCTGGAAGGCTGCGATCACCTCCTGCACCAAATGCTCGGGGGCCGAGGCGCCGGCGGTGATGCCCACGGCCCGGATGCCCTCGATCGCGCGCCAGTCGATGTCGGCGGCGGTCTGCACCAGTTGGGAGTAACGGCAGCCGGCCTTCGCCCCGACCTCCACCAGCCGGCGGGAGTTGGAGGAGTTGGGGGCGCCGATCACCAGGAGCGCGTCGACATTGGCGGCCATCGCCTTCACCGCCTCCTGCCGGTTGGTGGTGGCGTAGCAGATGTCTTCCTTGTGGGGGCCGACGATGTTGGGAAAGCGCGCCTGGAGCGCTGCGACGATGTCTACCGTATCGTCGACCGAAAGGGTGGTCTGGGTGATGAAGGCCAGGCGGTCCGGATCCCGCGGCGCGACGGTGGCCACATCCTCGACATTCTCGACCAGCAGCACTTCCCCCGCTTCAAGCTGGCCCATGGTGCCGATGGTCTCGGGGTGGCCGTCATGGCCGATCATGATGATCTGCAGGCCGTTTTCGTGATGGCGCTCGGCCTCGATATGCACTTTCGAGACCAGGGGGCAGGTGGCGTCGACGAACAGCATCTCGCGCTGCTCCGCCTCCGCCGGGACCGATTTCGGCACTCCGTGGGCTGAGAAGATCACCGGACGGTCGTCCGGGCACTCCTCCAGTTCCTCGACGAAGACCGCGCCCTGCTCACGCAGCGCGTCGACCACATGCTTGTTGTGCACGATCTCGTGCCGGACATAGACCGGCGCGCCCCATTTCTCGAGCGCCATCTCGACGATCTTGATGGCGCGATCGACCCCGGCGCAAAAGCCGCGCGGTGCCGCGAGATACATCTTGAGCGGATGGGACATGCCCCGCCTCGTTCCCCGATATTCGATCGGACCGTACACAACGCTTCCCCCGGGTGAAAGGCGTATCGGCCCTACTTGTCGGAAAGATAAGCCCCGATCTCGGAAAACACAGCCTCGAACATCTCCGCGGTCAGCCGGCGGGTGTTCAGGTTGTAGCGGGAACAGTGGTAGCTGTCGAAGATCCTGAGCCCCGCAATCGTGTGCTGCGCCCCATGGCCGAAAGGGTGTGCGGCGAGGCGGGCATCGAAGGCGCGCACCACGCTCTCATGCGCGATCCGGCCGAGGCAGAGGATCGCGCGCAAGCGGCGAAGGGTCGCGATCCGCCGGGCGAGAAACGGCCGGCACTGGCGGATCTCCGCCCCGGTCGGCCGGTTCTGCGGCGGCAGGCAGCGCACCGCGTTGGTGATCATCGCCTGGCGCAGGATGGGCGGATCGGCACCGTCGGCCCAGCCGAAATGCCGCAGCGTTGCGTGCAGCATCGTCCCGGAAAAATCGCCGATGAACGGCACACCGGTGCGGTGAGCGCCTTTCAGGCCGGGCGCCAGGCCGACGATCAGCAGGCAGGCCTCGGGATCGCCGTGGGACGGGACAGCGCCATTCCACCAATCGGGCTCGGCCGCGCGCACCTCCTCCCGCAAGGCCACGAGACGCGGGCAGCGCGGGCATTCCCGCGGCGCCTCGGCCGCCACGTCCTGCGGGGCCGGCGTCACTCCCCACTGGCGGCGGCGGGTACCTCATCCTGGACGGGGCGGGGCGGGCGGCCGATCACCTCTTTCAACTCGTCGAGCTCGATGAAGTTGTCGGCCTGCCGGCGCAGATCGTCGGCGATCATCGGCGGGGAGGAGCGGATGGTGGAGACCACCGAGACCCGCACGCCCTGGCGTTGGATGCCGGCAACCAGGGGCCGGAAATCGCCGTCGCCGGAGAAGAGGACCATGTGGTCGATATGGGCCGCCATCTCCATCGCGTCGACGGCGAGCTCGATGTCCATATTGCCCTTCACCTTGCGCCGGCCCATGGCGTCGGTGAACTCCTTGGCGGGCTTGGTCACCATGGTGAAGCCGTTGTAATGCAGCCAGTCGACCAAGGGCCGGATCGGCGAATACTCTTCGTTCTCGATCAGCGCGGTGTAGTAGAAGGCGCGGACCAGTTTGCCGCGCCGCATGAACTCCGTCCGCAAGAGTTTGTAGTCGATGTCGAAGCTTAGCGCCTTTGCGGCCGCATACAGATTCGAGCCGTCGATAAACAGCGCCAGGCGCTCGTCCCGGTAGAACATCAGGCTCCCTCCAATGGGAATCCGTTTCACAGAATGATACTTGCGCACCAATAAAATAATGCGCGGCGATGTGAGCGATTCTCAGCTTAGATGACTGTCAATCCGGCGCAACACGCAATCTGTGCGGAATATCACAGGCCTGGGCTAAAAATCTCCAATCGAAACGCCTCCGTTGCAGCGCTGCCACGCCGCCTCAGCCTTGCATAAACTGCGTCAAGCACGTACGTCCCCTACGAGCGCAATATGGCAATCGCAAGGAGACGTCCAGTGGCCCGAGTCACTGTCGAAGACTGCGTCGACAAAGTCTCGAACCGGTTCGATCTGGTCATGCTGGCCGCCCATCGGGCGCGGGAGCTGTACTCCGGCGCCGATACCACGGTGGAGCGCGACAACGACAAGAACCCGGTGGTGGCGCTGCGCGAGATCGCGGACGAGACGCTGACCGCCGAGAATCTGCGGGAGGCGACGATCGAGAGCTTCCAGCGCCAGATCGAGGTCGACGAGCCCGAAGAGGACGCGATGGCGGTCCTGATGGGCGGCGGTCATCAGCCCCAGGAAGTGGACGCCCCCGACACCGACGAGATGTCCGAGGAAAAGCTGTTGCGCGCCCTGATGGAAGCGCAGAACGAAAAGTAGACGTAAGCGGAGGCGATGGTCGAAGGGGCTCTCAAGACGCGCGACGACCATCGCCTGACCACGGCCGACGACCTGATCGCGCGCGTCGCCGCCTACAATCCCAAGACCGACGCCGCCATGATCGGCCGGGCCTATGCCTATGCCTCCGCGGCGCATGAGGGGCAGGTGCGGGCTTCGGGCGAGCCCTACTTCTCCCACCCGGTCGAAGTGGCGACGATGCTGACGGCGCAGCGCCTCGACGACGCGACGATCGTCACAGCGCTCCTGCATGACACAGTGGAGGACACGGGCTCCACCATCTCCGAGATCCACGAGCGGTTCGGGGAGGAGATCGCCCAACTGGTCGACGGGGTAACCAAGCTCACCAACCTACAGCTCTCAAGCGGCGCGTCGGAGCAGGCGGAGAACTTCCGCAAGCTGCTGATGGCGATGTCGCGCGACATCCGGGTGCTGCTGGTGAAGCTCGCCGACCGACTGCACAACATGCGCACGATCCGTGCCCTCGCGCCGGAGAAGCAGCAGCGCAAAGCGCGCGAGACCATGGACATCTATGCGCCGCTCGCGGGTCGCATGGGCATGCAGTGGATGCGCGAGGAGCTGGAGGATCTGTCGTTCCGGGTGCTGAACCCGGAGGGCCGCTCCTCCATCATGCGCCGCTTCATCAGCCTGCGGGCCGAGACCGGTGATCTGATCCCGCGCATCACCGACGACATCCAGGCGGAGCTCGACCGGGCCGGCGTCAAGGCCGACGTCACCGGGCGGGAGAAGAAGCCGTTCTCGATCTGGCGCAAGATCCAGAAGCACTCGGGCGCCGCTAAGGCGGTGGACGACCCCGACGCGCCGGAGCACTACGGCTTTCACCGCCTCTCCGACATCTACGGCTTTCGCATCATCGCGGAGAGTGAGCGGGACTGCTACCTCGCCCTCGGCGCCGTGCACCGGCGTTGGAACGCGGTGCCGGGGCGCTTCAAGGACTATATCAGCCAGCCGAAATCCAACGGCTACCGCTCGATCCACACCACCGTCTCAGGCCGCTCGGCCAAGCGGGTGGAGATCCAGATCCGCACCCGCGAGATGCACGAGGTGGCCGAGACGGGCGTGGCGGCGCACTGGTCCTATCGTGACGGGGAGCGCTTCGAGAACCCCTTCGCCGTCGACCCGGCGCGCTGGCTCGCCCGCCTGACCGAGCGCTTCGAGGCGGCGGAGAACCCCGACGAGTTCCTCGAGCATGTGAAGCTCGAGATGTTCACCGACCAGGTGTTCTGCTTCACCCCCCAGGGCGAGGTGGTGAAGCTGCCGCGGGGGGCCACGCCCCTCGACTTCGCCTACGCCATCCACACCCGGATCGGCGACAGCTGCGTCGGCGCCAAGGTGGACGGCCAGCGGGTGCCGCTCTGGACCCGGCTGCGGAACGGCCAGTCGGTGGTCATCATCCGGGCCGAAGCCCAGCGCCCGCAGCCGAGCTGGGAGGAGATGGTGGTGACCGGCCGGGCCAAGGCGGCGATCCGCCGGGCCGTGCGCGACGAGCTCCGCGACCGCCAGATCACCCTAGGGCGAGAGATCGCGCGGGTCGCTCTCGAACGCTTCGGCAAGTCGATGTCGGAGAAGGCGCTGCAGACCGCGGCCAAGGCCCTGGCCCTGCCCGACGTGGGCGAGCTGCTCGAAAGCCTGGGCCGAACCGAGCTGACGGGCCATGACCTGGTGCGCGCGCTTTATCCCGAGTTGGTCGACACTGGGATGGAGGCCGGACCGGCGTTGCCGGGCGCGCCGATCCTCATTGGCCTCGACGCCGATGAGCACGCCCAGCCGGCCGACTGCTGCCTGCCGCTGCCGGGAGAGCGGGTGGTGGGCATCGCCATCCGCGGCGCGGGCGTGGCGGTGCACGCCATCGACTGCGCCTGTCTGGCCGCCTACGAGGACCGGCCGGAGCGCTGGATCGACCTGCGCTGGTCCGAGACGGCGCATCGCGCCACCTACCGGTCCCAGATCGAGGTGTCGCTCGCCAACGATGCCGGTGTGCTCGGCCGGGTCTGCTCGCTGATCGGGGAGCATCGGGCCAATATCGCGGACATCCGTCTCACCGAGAAGAAACCGGACTTTTACCGGGCCGTGATTGATATCGAGGTGCGCGACGCTAAACACCTGCATAACATTCGCCTGGCGATCGAGGCGGACGCGGCGGTCACCGGGGTGAAACGGGTGCGTCGCGATCGGGAGGAGGAGACGCCGGCGCGGGACTAGGCCGTTGCCGCGGAACGGCCAAAAAACGGCCTCATCCGGCGTCTAGGCAAGAATCCGTCGGTGGGTGGCCGATGTGGTGGCGACGGGCGGCAACGTCCGATGGGTTGAGCGAGGTCGGGGTAAGGCACGGGATGATCTTCAAGCGGCGCAATCCCCTGACGATCTGGCAGCGCCTGCGGGCGTTGGTCTATCCCCAGGGCGGATGGCGCCGCGGCTTTGAATATCTCGGCCACCGGGTGCGCCGACTGCCGGACACACCGCATCGGGTGGCGCTTGGCCTCGCCTGCGGTGTGTTCGTCTCGTTCAGCCCATTCTTCGGCGTGCACTTCTTCTACGCCATGCTCATCGCCTGGCTGCTGGGCGGCAATATGGTGGCGAGCCTGATCGGCACCTTCGTCGGCAACCCTCTCACTTTCCCACTGATCGCCTGGTCCTCGCTCGGCATCGGCCGCTGGATCGTGGGCGTGGTCAACCAGGAGTCGGAGTTCGAGGCGGTGGCCCGCGCCTTCGGCGACGCAGCCCGCGGCGCCTGGCAGTCGGTGCGCAGCCTCTTCGGCTATGGGGAAGGGGCGTGGACGCGCCTGAGCGACTTCTTCTGGGACGTGTTCTTCCCCTACTATGTCGGCGGCCTGATCCCCGGACTGATCGCCGCAGTGGTGATGTACTACCTCGCCCGCCCCCTGATCGCCGCCTATCAGAAGCGGCGCCGCAATAAGTTGATGGAGCGGGCGCGCCTGGCGATGAAGCGCCGCTCGCAGACCCTGCGCCAGGCCGCTGCCCGGGTCTCCGGCCCGAAGCCGGATCGCGCCACCTGATCAGGACCGGCCGGGCCTTTTCGGCGCTCTGAAAGCAGCCTAAGTCTCTTGGTGCAGACCGGCGTCGACGCCGGCCAAGGCGCGAGGTTTCCCATGGCGCTCTCGACCCCGCTCGGCCGCCTGCGGCTGGGCGTCAACATTGATCACGTGGCCACGGTGCGAAACGCCCGGGGCGGCAGCACCCCCGACCCGATCCGGGCGGCGGAGCTGGCCCAGACGGCCGGTGCCGACGGCATCACTGCCCATCTGCGGGAGGATCGCCGCCACATCACCGACGCCGACATCGACGGCCTGATGGCGGCGCTCACCCTGCCCCTCAACCTCGAGATGGCCGCGACGGAGGAGATGCAGGCCATCGCCCTCCGCCATCTGCCCCACGCCGTCTGCATCGTGCCCGAGCGGCGGGAGGAGCGCACCACCGAGGGCGGCCTCGACGTCGCCCGCGACGAAAACCGTCTCGCGCATTTCATCGCCCCGCTCCGGGAAGCCGGCTGCCGCGTCTCGATCTTCATCGCCGCCGAACCGCGCCAGATCGAAGCAGCGGCCCGGATCGGCGCCCCCGTGGTGGAGCTGCACACCGGCGCCTATTGCGATGCCCACCATGAGGGCCGTCTTGAGGCTCGCGACGGGGAGCTTGCGCGCCTCGCCGATATGGCCCGGCTCGGCCACGGCCTGGGGCTCGAGGTCCATGCCGGCCATGGTCTCACCTACGAGACGGTGAAGCCGGTCGCCGCGCTGCCCGAGGTGATGGAGCTCAACATCGGTCATTTCCTGGTGGGAGAGGCGATCTTCTCCGGCCTCGACAGCGCCATCCGCCGGATGCGCGCCCTGATGGACGAGGCCCGGAACGAGGCGTTCGGCGAGGGCGCGGCGTGAGCCTGGCCGAGGCCGGGCCACTCCTCGCTTCTGCCGCCGCCTTCTTCGTCGCGGCCGCGGCGCCGGGGCCGGCAACGCTCGCCGTGGCCGGCACCGCGATGGCGGCCGGCCGCCGGGCGGCGCTTGTGCTTGGCGCGGGCCTCACCCTCGGCCTCGCGGCCTGGGGCGGGCTGGTGGGGCTTGGCCTCGGCGCCCTGGTCCTGGCCTCGCCGACCGCGCTTCTGCTGCTGCGGCTCGGCGGCGGGGCGATCCTGCTCTGGTTCGCCTGGCAGTCTGCCCGGGCGGCGCTGGCGCGCGGCACCGCGCCCCGGGGCGTCGCCCCTGCGCCGGCGGGCGCGCTCTTCGCCCGGGGGTTCTTCCTCAACCTCCTCAACCCAAAGGCCGCGCTGGCCTGGGCTGCGGTCATCGCCATCGGCCTGCCGGCGGACCCCGTCCGAGGAGAGATCGCCCTGATCGTCGCCACCTGCGCGACCCTCGGCGGCGCGATCTACACCGCCTATGCCCTCGGCTTCTCCACGGCGCCAGTGCGGGCGGCCTACGCCCGGGCGCGGCGCTGGATCGAGGGCGTGGTGGCGGCCCTATTCGCAGCCGCCGGCGCGCGGCTGATCCTCGACCGGGGGATCGCCGCACCCTGACGGTCGGCGCCCTGCCGCCGCGCTCTCTGCGGTCTATGCGATCCTACCCCGGCCGACCCTCGCAGCAGGCACGACGACCGCCGCACAACCACCGATCCGCGCCCCGCCGAAGGTCTGAGAGCCCCCCACGACATCCGCGCGCCCGCTCGGGCCGCGCCCTCTCAGATATTCGGAGACCCCAGATGAAACTCACCGCATTTGCGGCAACGGCGGCGCCTGTCCTGCCGGCGCTGCCCACCCTTTCCCACGCCACCCTCGAGGTCCAGGAGGCCGAAGTGAACTCGACCTACAAGGGCGTCATGCGCGTCGGCCATGGATGTGAGGGCGAGGCGACCAACGTCGTGCGCATTCAGATCCCCGAGGGCGTCATCGCCGTGAAACCGATGCCGAAGCCCGGCTGGACGCTGGAGACGGTCACCGGTGACTATGCCCAAAGCTACGAGTACTACGGCACCCACACCGAAGGCGTGAAGGAGATCGTCTGGACCGGCGAGTTGCTCGACGCGCATTACGACGAGTTCGTATTCCGCGCCCGCCTGACCGACGCCCTCGAGGTCGATCAGATGCTCTTCTTCCCGACGGTGCAGGAATGCGCCAGCGGCGAGCATGCCTGGATCGAAATCCCGGCCGCGGGTCAGGATCCGCATGAGCTCGAGAGCCCGGCGCCGGGCCTGATGCTGATCGGCGGCGGCCACGCGCACCACTAGGCGCTTGCTCGGGCCCGCGCCGGCTTGACACCACTGCCGGCGCGGGCCGACATGGGCGCCCCGTCCAGGAGCGCGCCCATGTCCGCCAGCCCGTGCCGAGCGCACCGATGATCATCGGCATCGGCTCCGACCTTGCCGACATCCGGCGGATCGAGAAGACGCTGGAGCGCTTCGGCGAGAAGTTCATCCACCGCTGTTTCACCGAGATCGAGCGGGCGAAGTCCGAGCGTCGGCGGGAACGCGCGGCCTCCTACGCCAAGCGCTGGGCGGCGAAGGAGGCATGCTCCAAGGCGCTCGGCACCGGCCTACGCATGGGGGTCGCCTGGCGCGAGATGGGGGTGGTGAACCTGCCGACCGGGCAGCCCACCATGGCGCTGACCGGCGGTGCGGCGGCGCGGCTCGCCAAGATGCTGCCGGCGGGGCACGAGGCGCATATCCACATCACGATCACCGACGACCACCCCTACGCCCAGGCCTTCGTGGTGATCGAGGCCCGGCCGCTGTGAGCCCTGTGGGCCGTGCCGTCCTGATTGGCTCGATGCGCAACGAGGCGCCCTATGTGGTCGAATGGGTCGTATATCACCGGATGATCGGCTTCACCGACATCCTGCTCTTCACCAACGACTGCACCGACGGCACCGACGCGATCGCCGAGCGCTTGGCCGCCCTCGGCCAGGTCCGGCACCTGCCGAACCCGGTGGCGGGAGAGGTCCGTCCCCTCCGCCAAGCGCTGGAGCGGGCCCGCGCGATGCCGCTGGTCGCCGAGGCTGATTGGGTCATGGCGCTCGATGCCGACGAGTTCCTCAACATCCATGCGGGCGCTGGGCGGATCGAGGATCTGCTGGAGGCCGCGCCGTCGGTCGACCTCTTCCTCATCAACTGGCGCCACCTGGCCGACCCCGATGCCGTGAACTGGCAACCGGGCCTGGTGACGGAGCGGTTCGTGCGCGCCGGACCCATGCGCACGCCCGTCAGCGCGGCGGTGAAGTCGCTCTTCCGTGAGCCCACGCGCTACGGCCGCTTCTCCGCCCATATGCCGTGGGACCCGGCGGAGCCCGGTGGCATCCGGGTCGCCAACGGCTCCGGCCGGCCGATCGAGGGGGTGTTCGAGAAGCCGCTCAACCGGGCCTACCGCCTGACCGGGCCGGACGCAGGCCTGCGCCTCGCCCAAGTCAACCACTACGCGACCAAGTCGCTCGAAGCCTATGTGCTGAAGAAGATGCGCGGCTCCGGCAACAACAAGCCGCACCGCTTCGACCGTGCCTATTGGCAGAAGCGCAACGAGGTGGATCGGGAGGATCGCACGATCCAGCGCCATCTGCCCGCCCTTCGCGCCGCCTGCGCGGCCCTTCTGGCCGACCCGGCCCTGGCCGATCTGCAGCGCCAGGGCGAGGCGGCCCACCGGGCGATGATCGCCGAGGCCCGGGCGGCGGGGCAGGTGAGCCTCGAAGCCCTCGACGCCCTCACCGACGACCGGGCGCTGGCCCGCCAGGCGGAACGCTCCCTCGGCCGCCGCCTTGGCCGCCTGCTGGGCCGGGGCGCGCGGGCCGGCGGCCGCTTGACTTGACCGACGCGCCACGCCACAAGGCGCGCGCCGCCCGGAGGGGGGTTTGACCCATCGCGACCGGAGGGGGGATGGCCACAAAGACCCGTAGTTCGTGGCAGGTGGGTGAGCTTCTGCGCACCATCATCTATGCCCTCCTGTTGGCCGGCCTGCTCCGCACGCTGCTCTTCCAGCCGTTCTGGATCCCCTCGGGCTCGATGAAGCCCACGTTGCTGATCGGCGACTTCCTGTTCGTCAACAAGTTCGCCTACGGCTATTCCCGCCACTCCTGCCCCTGGTCGCTCTGCCCGTTCGAGGGGCGGATCCTCGGGAGTTTGCCGGAGCGCGGCGATGTGGCCGTCTTCAAGCATCCCACCAGCAACGCCGACTTCATCAAGCGGATCATTGGCCTGCCCGGCGACCGGATCGAGATGCGGGACGGCCGGCTGATCCTGAACGGCGTTCTGGTGCCGCAGGAGCCCGCCGGCACCTTCGTCGAGTTGAAGGAGCTGCAGGGCCCCGAAGGCAATGTCCCCCAGTGCAGCAATTCACCGGTGGGGCTCGGCGGCGTGTGCGAGAAGGGACAGGCGGTCGAGGAGCTGCCAAACGGTCGCAGCTATAATGTGCTGAACATCGGCGACGGCGGTAGCGGCGACAACACCGAGGTTTTCGTGGTGCCGGAGGGGCACGTCTTCGCCATGGGCGACAACCGCGACAACTCCCAAGACAGCCGGGTGGGCCGGCGTTCCCGCGGCGTCGGCTTTGTTCCTGTGGAGAACCTGGTGGGCCGGGCCGATCGCATCATCATCTCGTCGTCCGGATCGGTGATCATCAACTTCCTGACCTGGCGCGGCGACCGCTTCTTCAGGGGAGTCGATTGAGCCGATCGAAAGCGCGCGCCGCCTTTGAGGCTCGCCTGGGGCACAGCTTCGACCGCCCCGATCTGCTTCGCCGCGCCCTCACCCATGCCTCCGCCGCGACGGAGGGGCGACCTGACAACCAGCGTCTGGAATTCCTCGGCGACCGCGTGCTCGGCCTGGTGATCGCCGAGGCCTTGATGGGCGAGGCGCCCGACGCGGCGGAGGGGGAGCTGGCACCCCGGCTCAACGCGTTGGTGCGGAAGGAGACCTGTGCGGAGGTCGCGGCGGAGATCGACGTGGGCGACGCCATGACCCTCGGCCGGTCGGAGCTGCTCTCGGGTGGCCGCCGGCGGGTAACGATCCTGGGCGATGCGATGGAGGCGGTGATCGCCGCGGTCTACCTCGACGCCGGCCTCGATGCGGCCCGCCAGCTCATCCTGCGCCATTGGGGCGCGCGGATCGCGGCCTCCGAAGGCCAGGCGCTCGACGCCAAGACGGCGCTCCAGGAATGGGCCCAGGCAAGGGGCCTGCAGCCGCCCCGCTATGTCGAGGCCGGCCGCTCCGGTCCCGACCACGCCCCGACTTTTGTCATCGTCGCCCGGCTCGAGACCGGGGTGGAGGCCGAGGGGCGCGCGCCCTCGAAACGCGCCGCCCAACAGGAGGCCGCCGCCGCCTTGCTGGAGCGGATCGAGGACCCGGACGAGGTCCAGCCATGAGCACCCGCGCCGGCTTCGTCGCCCTGATCGGGGAGCCCAATGCGGGCAAGTCCACCCTGCTCAATGCCGTGGTCGGCGCAAAGGTCGCCGCCGTCACCCACAAGGTGCAAACCACCCGCACCCGGATCCGCGGCATCACCATGGAGGGTGCAGCCCAGATCGTCTTCGTCGACACGCCGGGCCTGTTCGCGCCGCGCCGGCGGCTCGACCGCGCCATGGTCGCGGCCGCCTGGGGCGGGGCGGCCGACGCCGATGTCGTCGTCCTGCTGGTCGAGGCCCAGCGCGGCCTTACGGACGGGGTGCGCGACATCCTCACAGCCCTCGCCGAACGCACCCCGCCCGGCCAGCAACGCGTGCTCGCCATCAACAAGATCGACCGCGTCCGGCGCGAGGCGTTGCTCGCCCTCTCGGCCGAGATGAACGCGGCGGCGGAGTTCGCGGCGACCTTCATGATCTCCGCCACCCGGGGTCACGGCATCGCCGATCTCCGCCGCTGGCTGGCCGAGGCGTTGCCGGAGGGGCCGTTTCTCTACCCCGAGGATCAGATCGCCGATCTGCCGCTCCGCCTGATCGCCGCCGAGATGACGCGAGAGAAGCTGACGCTTCGCCTGCACCAGGAACTGCCCTACCAGCTCACCGTCGAGACCGAGCAGTGGGAGGATCGCAAGGACGGCTCCGTCCGGATCGAGCAGGTGATCTACGTGATCCGCGACGGCCACCGCGGCATCGTCCTCGGCAACAAGGGCGCGACGATCAAGGCGGTGGGCCAGGCCGCGCGGGCGGATCTCGAGGCCTTCCTCGAGCGCCGCGTGCATCTCTTCCTCGACGTGCGGGTGCGCAAGGGCTGGTTGGAGGAGCCGGAGCGCTACGCCGAGATGGGCCTCGATTTCCGCGACGGGCAGGGCGAATGAGCAGCGCACGCCTCGCCTCCGGCATCTGGGTCGATGCCTACCGCGCCAGGCTGGCGGCTGAGGCGATCCCGCTCTTCGTGCTGGCCAAGGGGGACGAGACGGCGGGGGCGATCCTGGTGAAGCTCAACACCCTCGACGGCCGCGCCTGCGCCTTCCAGCGCGGTCTGGACGGCGACGGGGAGCGCGCCTGGATCGTGCTGGCCGAGGGGCCAGAGGCCGAGGTCGACGCCGCGCTTGCCCGCCAGCGCCTGTTCGATCCCGACCTCTGGATCGTCGAGGTGGAGGATCGCCAAGGGCGCCACATGCTCGACAGCCCCGGATTGGGCGCCTAGGCCCGGGCGATGGACTGGCAGGACGAGGGCACCTTACTCGCCGTGCGCCGCCACGGCGAAAGCGCGGCGATCATCGAGGTCTTTACGGCAGAGCACGGCCGCCATGCCGGCATCGTCCATGGCGGCGCCTCGCGCCGGATGGCGCCGATCCTGCAGCAGGGTGCGCTTTTGTCCGTCGCCTGGCATGCCCGGCTCGAGGATCATCTCGGCACCTTCCGGGTGGAGCCGGTGAAGGCCCGCGCCGCGGCGATCCTCGGCGACCGCACGGCGCTGGCCGCCCTCTCCGCCATCTGCGGCCTCGCGGCCCGGGTGTTGCCGGAGCGGGAGGCGCATCCGCCTTTCTACGCCCGCACCACCGCGCTGCTTGACCGGATGAGCGGGGGAGAGCCCTGGCACGCCGACTATGTCCGCTGGGAACTGGCGCTTCTCAGCGACCAGGGCTTCGGCCTGGATCTCTCCCGCTGCGCCGTGACCGGGGCGACGGAGGGGCTCGCCTATGTCTCCCCCCGCACCGGCCGGGCGGTGACCGAGGACGGCGCGGGGGACTACGCCGACCGCCTGCTCCGCCTTCCAGCCTTTTTGCTCACGCCCGCCGAAGACCCCGTCGCAGCCGGGGCACTCACCGACGGTCTCCGCCTCACCGGCTATTTCCTCCACCACCACCTGGCCACTGCCATTGGGCAGGAGCGGCTCACCGACGGCCGCGACGCTGCCGCCGCGCTGATCGTCCGCGCCGCTGGGGCGTCGTAGTCCGCGACGGGCGACAACGAACGTATCTCGCAGCGGGCATCGCGGGTCCGCGATGTCCGATTCCACTGAGCAGCAGGTTGCCTCAGGACACCGCGTCGAAGACCAAGATCGTCGTGCCGGCCTCCATCAGATGCAGCCGGCCGTCCACCACCTCGGCTTGCCGGGCGCGGAGCAGGGCGGAGATGATCTCCTGTTCCAGCTCAGCGCTTTCGCAGGGCCGGTTGGTGCTGCTCAGCGCCTCGATCTGGAAGGCGGGCAGGGGCCCGATATAGTTCGCGCGGATCGTGTTGCAGGGCCCCGTGCCGGTGATGAAGCCGCCCGCCATCTCCAAGCGCCCGGCCGGCGGTACCTCGCGCCCGTTCACGGAGGCGATGCGCCAAGCGCTGTCTGCGATCGCGGTGGGCGGCGCCGGACCGTCAGCCGCCAGATCCGCGCAGGCGGCGAGGATGGGGACGAGGACGAGCGCGACAAGGACACGGCGCATACGAAATACTCCAGCTGAACGACTTGGCAGAGCAAGGGCTACTGCCCGGCGCGCACCCTGTCCAGGTCGCGCCGTCGCCCGTCGGCCAAGCCTTGCCTTCAGCCCGCCCGGGTCTCGAGCAGGCGCCGGGCGATCACGTCGGCCTGGATCTCCGCCGCACCCTCGAAGATGTTGAGAATGCGGGCATCGCAAAGTACCCGGCTGATCGGATATTCCAGGGCAAAGCCGTTGCCGCCGTGGATCTGCAAGGCGTTGTCGGCGGCCGACCAGGCGACCCTGGCGGCGAGCAGCTTGGCCATGCCGGCCTCCAGGTCGCAGCGCCGCTCGGCATCCTTCTCCCGCGCCGAATAGTAGGTGAGCTGGCGCGCCACCATGATCTCTGCAGCCATGATAGCGAGCTTCGAGATCACCCGGGGGAAGTCGGCGAGGGGCTGGCCGAAGGCCGTGCGCTCCTCCGCATAGCGCAGGCCCAGCTCCAGCGCCGATTGGGCGACGCCGATCGCCCGGGCCGCGGTCTGGATGCGCGCACTCTCGAACGTGCGCATGAGCTGCTTGAAGCCCTGGCCCTCTTCCCCGCCCAAGAGCGCGTCCTCTGGAACTTCATGGCCGTCGAGCGCCAGGGTGTATTCCTTCATGCCGCGGTAGCCGAGCACCTCGATCTCCTCCCCGGCCAGCGTCGGATCGGGGAACGGATCGGCGCAGTCGCCCCGGGTCTTCGGCGCGAGGAACATCGAAAGGCCGGAATAGTCCGTCGTCCCCGGCACGGTGCGGGCGAGCACCGTCATCAGGTCGGTGCGCGCCGCGTGCGTGATCCAGGTCTTGTTGCCGGTGATGGTCCAGCCCTCGCCCTGGCGCTCCGCCCTTGTGCGAAGTGCGCCGAGGTCGGAGCCGGTGTTGGGCTCGGTGAAGACCGCCGTCGGCAAGATCTCGGCCGAGGCGAGCTTGGGCAGCCAATGCGCCTTCTGCCCGTCGGTGCCGCCGCAGAGGATGAGCTCCGCCGCGATCTCCGATCGGGTGCCGAGGGAGCCGACGCCGATATAGCCGCGGCTAAGCTCTTCGGAGACCACGCACATCGCCGTCTTGCCCATGCCGAGGCCGCCGAACTCCTCGGGGATCGTCAGGCCGAAGACGCCGAGATCGGCCATCTCGGCGATCACGCTGTCGGGGATCAGTTGGTCGTGGAGGTGCCAGTCATGGGCGTGGGGCACGACCCGGTCCGCGGCAAAGCGCCGGAACTGGTCGCGAATCATGTCGAATTCGGGATCGAGCCCGGTATCGCCCACCGTCGCGCCACCGCCTTGCGCGCGCATCAGCGCAACGAGGAGCTGGCGCGCCGCATCGCTGTTGCCCTCGGCGATCAGATGGTCGACGGCGGCCCCGGCGAGGCGCAGGTCGGGGCCGATATCGGCGAGGCGCGCCATCTCCCCCTGGCTCATCGGGATGCCGCCGCGGATCTGGGCGAGGTACTCGCCCGCCGCGATCTGCAGGAGCAGGGCCTCGACCTCTCCCAACCGGTCCTCGCCGTCGAGGCGCGTGGCCCAGTCGTGCATCTGGCGGAGGCTCTCGACATAGGTCGCGAGCCAGGCGAGGGCGTGGGCGGCGTATTGGTCAGCGCGCAGCGCCCGGCCGGAGACCCGGGCACCGGCGGAGACGCGCCCGGCCAATGTCCGGGTCGCAGCGTCGAGTGTCGCTTCGGCCGCCGCCACGGCCTCTGCCACTTCGGAGAGCAGCACATCGCGCTCGAAACCGTCCTTGGCGATGTCCTTCATGGCTCCGCGCCTCCCTCGGGCAATGCTGCGCTGCGGTACGTCGGGCGGTTCTAAGAGCGGGGCGGCCGGGGGTCAACGGCCTCGCGCAAGATATGACCAAGATGTCGCGACCAGGCGAAAGAAAATTAGCCGCCGCCCCGGGCGATTGCCCCCGCATTGCCTTCGCCGGGGCCCCCGTGTCAGAGAGCGTGCGTCGGATCCCGGGCGAGGCGCTGGCGATGTTCGATCCCCTGCTGGCCGAGTACGGCCTCGGCCTGCTGCTCGCCGCCGGCGCGGTGATGCTGCTGGCAGGGTTCACCAAGGGGGCGGTCGGCTTTGCCCTGCCGATGGTGGCGATCTCCGGCATCGGCTCATTGATGCCGCCGACGGTCGCGATCGCCGCGCTGATCGTGCCGTCGCTGGTCACCAACCTCTGGCAGGCCGGACGCGACGGGGTCGGCGAGGCGCTCCGCAGCTTCTGGCGCTTTCGGGTGCTGAACGCGGTGCTGTTCGTGGTGATCGCGCTCTCGGCCCAGTTGGTGGCGGTGCTGCCGGACGCCTGGCTCTTCCTGATCCTCGGGACCGCGGTCACCGGTTTTGCCAGCCTGCAGCTCGCCGGCTGGCGCCTGCCGTCGCCGCCGCCGCACCAGGTGCGCCGGGTGGAGCTGGGCGTCGGCTGTGTCGCGGGTTTCTTCGGCGGGCTCGCCGGGGTCTGGGGGCCGCCGATCCTGTTCTATCTGCTGGCCCAGGGGTTGCAGAAGATCGAGCAGGTCAGGGTGCAGGGCATCGCCTTCCTGATCGGCTCCATCGTGCTGGCGACGGCGCATCTTCGCTCCGGCGTGCTGAGTGCCGAGACGGTGCCGCTGTCGGTCGCGATGGTGCTACCGGCGGTGCTGGGCATGGGTCTTGGGCTTTGGCTGCAGGATCGGCTGGATGAGGCGCGGTTTCGGCGGTTGACCCTGGCGGTGCTGGTGCTAGCGGGGTTGAACCTGCTGCGTCGTGGGCTGTTCTAGGGGCGTCCCCCGGGCGAAGGCCCCACCCGCCCACCTTCGCCGGAGGACGCGGCCCTGCCGGGCTCAGCCTGCCGGGCTCAGCCTGCCGGGCTCAGCCGAGGATCACCTGGCCGTCGCGGCGCGGATCGCCGGCGCCCGTGCTGCCGCGGGGGCCTGTGGTGACGGCGTGGACGCCGCCGAAGAACATCGAGCTTTGCGCCCAGAACGTTGCCTCGGGCCAGATCTGGCAGAGGTGGGCCACCGTCTCCTCGCTCCAGCCCGCCTCGACGTCGAGCCGGGGCGTGCGGGCGCCCTCCAGGTGCACGCGGGGCGCGGCGATCGCCTCGTCGAGCGGGGCGCCGTGGTCGGCGAGGTGGAGCAGCACCTGGGCGAGCGCCGTGCGGATCCGGTTCGAGCCGCCGGAGCCGAGGAGGGTGCGGCTGCCGTCCGGCCGGCTCAGCACCGTGGGGCACATCATCGAGGCGAGGCGCTGAGCAGGCCGCCAGGAAGTGGGGCCGTCGGGCAGCAGATCCTCCTCCCCCAGCATGTTGTTGGGCATGATGCCGGTGCCGGGCACCAGGCGGCCCGCGCCGGTGCCGTTCGAGAGGGTCAGGGCCGCGCCGTTCCCCGCCGCGTCCACGACCGAGAGATGGGTGGTGCCCCGGGCCGAGAGGGTGTGGGCGGTGCTCACCCGCCGCATCTCTGCCACCAGGGCCGGATCGAGGGATGTGTGCTTGCCGGCCCGGGCGATCTCGACCTGCTGGAAGGCCTGGGCGATCTCCGCCGCCCCGGGGCGCGCCGGCAGATGCGAGAGGGCGAGGGCGATCATCAGGCCGCCGAGGCTGGGCGGCGGCGTCAGCGCGATCTCGGCCGTGCCGCGCCGCAGTCGCTGTGGTCGAAGCCATGTGGGCGCATAGGCGGCCAGATCGGCGCGGCTGAGATGGGCGCCGGGCAGATCGGCGAGGGCGGCGGCGATCTCGCCCTCCTGGACGAAGCGTGGGCCCTCGGCCGCGAGGACGTCGAGGACATCGGCGAAGGCGGAGTTGCGCAGCACCGTGCCTTCGGTCGGCAGGCTGTCGTCGGGGGCGTAGAGCCGGCGGACGGCGGGGTCGGCCCGGAAGATCGGGGCGACGACCTGGAAGAGATGGGCCTGGTAGGCTGTGACGGTCACGCCAGCCCGGGCCATTCCGGCCGCCGGGGCGAGGAGATCGGCGAGGTCCATGCGGCCGTGGCGGGCATGGGCCTCGAAGAGTGCCGCGGCGAGGCCGGGGACGGCCACGGTTCCCGCGCCGATATGGAAGACCTGGCGGGCGCCGCCGAAATCGGCCTCCACCGTCTCGACGTCGGCGTCTCCCTCGGCCAGCGCCTCGGACGGGGCCTGGACGAAGGCGTCGAGGCAGCGGACCGGCCCGTCGGCCGGCGCCACCATCAGGAAGCCACCTCCGAGCAGGCTGGCGAGCACGGGTTCGGCCACCATCGCGGTGCAGGCCCCGGCGATCACCGCGTCGACCGCGCTGCCATCGGCGCGCAGGACCTCGGCCGCGGCTTCGGCCGTCTGCCGGTGGCCGGCGGCGACGGCGAAGCTCACGCCACGACCTCCATCCGCAGGCCCCGTGCGTCCCGGGTGCCGCCGAAGCTACGCGCCATGCCGGCGGCGACGCGCGCCGCGCTCCAGGCGAGCACGGCGGCGTCGAGCAGATCGTCCTCACCCCAGCGGCCGGTCCTGCGGCCGAGGCCTGAGGCGAGGCGGCCGATGCGAAAGCCCTGGGCGGCGAGCGCCGAGCGTCGGGCGGCACGCCCGTCGGCGGATTTCTTGGGCGGCAGGGTGCGGCCGGTCAGGAGGGTGAAAGCGATCTCAGGATGCGCCTCGCGGCACCAGCGCTGGCGGGCGGGGGTCATCCAGGCGTCGACCTCGGCGATCTTGGCGGTGATGTTGAAGGCCTGACGCGACAGGCGGCGGCCAGGCGGCAGGGCGGCGTTGAGGGGGGCGTAGTCGGCGCCGGCGCGGAACTGCTCCAGCGTCGGGCGCGATGGCGGAGCGAAGACGCGCGAGCCGACGCCACGGAGGCCGTCGGCATGGTCGCGGAGAAACGTCCTTAGCTCCGCGTCCAGGGCCCGCCCGCCCGGAGCCTCGCTCAGGCCCACTGGCATATCGACCAGCACCGGTCGGGCGCCCGTCGTCGCGGTGCTGAAGTCAGGCGCAAGCGCGGCCGTCGCCTCGCCCCATGCCCCCGCCAGCGCGCGCACCACCAGCCAGCCGGCCCGGCAGCCGTCGATGCCCGCGACCTGCGTCACGACCCCTCAGGCGGCCTTCACCGCCTCGGCCAGGACGTCGTCGCCGACATGGGGCACATATCGCTCGAAGTTCTCCGCGAACATCCGGGCGAGGCGCTGGGCCTGGGCGTCGTAGGCCGCGGCATCGTCCCAGGTCCGGCGGGGGTTGAGCAGGACGTCGGAGACGCCGGCGACGCTCGCCGGCACCTCGAAGCCGAAATTCGGATCCCGCCGGAACTCCGCCCCGTCCAAGCGCCCGGCCAGCGCCGCCGTCAGCAGCGCCCGGGTCGCCCGGATCGGCATGCGGGAGCCGGTGCCGTAGGCGCCCCCGGTCCAGCCGGTGTTGACCAGCCAGCACTGGGCGCCGTGGCGGGCAATCTTGTCGCGGAGGAGCTTGCCGTAGACCTCCGGCCGGCGCGGCATGAAGGGCGCGCCGAAGCAGGTGGAGAAGGTGGGCTGCGGCTCCGTCACCCCCTTCTCGGTCCCCGCGACCTTGGAGGTGAAGCCCGAGAGGAAGTGATACATCGCCTGGGCCGGGGTCAGCCGGGCAATCGGCGGCAGCACCCCGAAGGCATCGCAGGTGAGCATGATGATGTTCTTCGGCATGCCGCCGAGCGCCGTGGCCGAGGCATTCGATATCGCCTCCAGTGGATAGGCGCAGCGCATGTTCGCCGTCAGGCTGTCGTCCTGGAAGTCGAGGACCCGGCTGTGCGGGTCGTAGACCATGTTCTCCACCACCGTGCCGAAGCGGCTGGTGGTGGCATAGATCTCTGGCTCCGCCTCCGGATCCAGGTCGATGGTCTTGGCGTAGCAGCCCCCCTCGAAGTTGAAGGTGCCGGTCTCGGACCAGCCATGCTCATCGTCGCCGATCAGGGTGCGTTTGGCATCGGCCGAGAGGGTGGTCTTGCCGGTCCCCGAGAGGCCGAAGAAGATCGCCACATCCTCCGGATCATCGGGCGCGTGGTTGGCCGAGCAGTGCATCGGCATCACGCCCTGCTCGGGCAGTAGGTAGTTCAGCACCGAGAAGACCGACTTCTTATTCTCGCCGGCATAGGAGGTGCCGCCGATCAGCACCAGGCGCTCGGCAAACGAGATGGCGATCACCGTCTCCGACCGGCAGCCATGGCGCGCCGGGTCAGCCCGGAACGACGGGCAGTTGATGATGGTGAAGCCGGGCTCGAAGGTCTCGAGCTCCTCGGCCAATGGACGGCGGAGCAGATGGCGGATGAAGAGACTGTGCCAGGCGAGCTCCGTCACCAGCCGCACGTCGAGGCGGTAGTCGGGATCGGCCCCGGCGTAGAGGTCCTGGACGAAGACCTCGCCTCCTTCGAGATGCGCGGTCATGTCGGCGTGCAGCGTCGCAAAGGCCTCCGGCGTCATCGGCGCGTTGGCGTCCCACCAGATGTGGGGGTCAACCGCGGCATCCCGCACCACGAACTTGTCTTTCGGAGAGCGCCCGGTGTGCCGGCCGGTGGAGACCAGAAGGGCCCCGCCAATGCCGATCTCGCCCTCGCCGCGCTCAACGGCCGCCTGCATCAGGGCCGGGGTGCCGAGGTTGTAGTGCACCGCTTTCAGACTGCTCAGGCCGCCGGCCTCCAGCGTCCGTTGGGGATTGACGATCCCAGTTTGCATCTGCGGCCCTCTCTCATCACCCGCACGCCACAGGCCGGCCGGATCGCAAACGCGATGGCCCGGCCCGCCGGCACCGGGCCTATAGCACGCGACGAAAGCGATTCTAGCAATCGGAACTGTTTCAAACTGGCGCAGTCATGCCACAGGTCGCGTGCTTCCGGCCCTTGCCCCCCTAGGCCTCTTCGCGCTACGTCACCTCGGGGGCCGACAACGAGTGGAGGCTGAGCGATGGCCACGATCGCCCTCGTCGATGACGATCGAAACATTCTGACGTCCGTCTCGATCACGCTGGAGGCGGAAGGCTACGACGTGCGCACCTACACCGACGGTGCCTCGGCGCTCGCGGGCCTCACCAAGGACGAACACGACCTCGCGGTGCTCGACATCAAGATGCCGCGCATGGACGGCATGGAGCTGCTGCGCCGGCTGCGTCAAACCTCCGATCTGCCGGTGATCTTCCTCACCTCGAAGGACGAGGAGATCGACGAGGTGCTCGGCCTGCGCATGGGCGCCGACGATTACGTTCGCAAACCCTTCTCCCAACGTCTGCTGGTGGAGCGCATCCGGGCCATCCTGCGCCGCAGCGAGGCGCGGGAGAACGAGGAGGGGGAGGTCAGCGCCGACACGGTGATGACCCGCGGCAAGCTCTCGATGGACAAGCTCCGCCATACCGTCACCTGGGACAGCAAGTCGGTGACGCTCACGGTGACGGAGTTCCTGATCCTGCAGGCCCTGGCGCAGCGCCCGGGTTACGTCAAAAGCCGCGATCAGTTGATGGACGCCGCCTACGACGATCAGGTCTACGTCGACGACCGCACCATCGACAGCCATATCAAGCGCGTGCGTAAGAAGTTCAGGGTGGTGGACGGGTCGTTCTCGTCCATCGAGACGCTCTACGGTGTCGGCTACCGCTTCAACGAAGCGTAGCGCCATGACCGATCAAAGCCCGGGCAGGATCTCGGCCTTCGGACGCTTCCGCAGCGCGGTTGGCGAGCGCATCGGCCTGAGCGGCACGCCGCCCCAGCCGATCAGCGTGCCCGATCCCTTCGGCGAGACCGAGCGGGAGGAGATCGATCTCAGCCTGCCGGTGCGCCGGGCCGAGCGGTTCGAGGGCTTCGGGCTCACCTCGCCCATCACCCGCAAGATCGTCTCCTTCAACCTGGTCGCCCTGACCCTGCTGGTGGGCGGCGTCCTGTTCCTTAACCGTTTCGAGAGCGGGCTGATCGAGCAGCGGGAGGACGCGCTGCTCAGCCAGGGGGTGATGATCAGCCGGGCGGCGGTGGCCTTCGCGGGCCGGGACGGCGCGCCGAACGTGCTCGACCCCGGCGAGGTCGAGCTGTTGCTTAACACCGTGGCCCGGCCGACCGGTGCCCGGGTGCAGGTCTTCGCCGCCGGGGGCACGCTCCTTGGCGACAGCCTGACGGTGGAGGGGCCGACGGTTCCGGCGCTGCCGGCCGCGCCGGCGCGAGAATCGATCCTGGGCGTGGCCTATGAGCGCCTGAAGCGGATCTTCGTACGCGAGCGGCCAGAGGGGCAGCTGGCCCGTGTGCTGGTGGGCTCGACCGACGAGTTGGTGGAGCAGGTGCTGGCGGGCGAGAGCATCAAGCTCCGCAACTACAACCGGTTCGGCGAGATCATCGTGACCGTTGCCCTGCCCATCGTCATTGCGGAGGAGGTGGTGGGCGCCGTGCTGATCGCCACCCTCGGCGGCGATATCGACGCGGTGGTGCAGGCCGAACGGCGCCAGGTGCTGCTGGTCTTCGTCGTCGCGCTCGCCTCCTCCCTCGCGCTCTCCTTCGTGCTCGCCAACTCGATCTCCCGCCCGCTTCGGATGCTCGCGAGGGCGGCGGAGGCCGGCGGGGTGTCCCGCGACCGGCGGCTCAATCCCGGGCGCATCCAGATCCCCGATCTCACCGGGCGCCCGGACGAGATCGGCTATCTCTCCAAGGCCATGCGGACCATGACCGCCTCGCTCTACGACCGGATCGAGGCGAACGAGAGCTTCGCCGCCGATGTGACGCACGAGATCAAGAACCCGCTCACCTCGCTCCGCTCCGCGGTGGAGAGCATGCAATACGCCAAGGACGACAATGCAAGGGCGCGGCTCACCGAGGTGATCGAGAAGGACGTCACCCGCCTCGACCGATTGGTCACCGACGTCTCCAACGCCTCCCGCCTCGACCTCGAATTGGTGCGGGCGGAGCGGGAGACCTTCGACCTCTCGGAAACCCTCCGCAACCTCGTGGAGTTCAACCAGCCGAAGGCGGAGGAGATCGGTGCGACCATCCACGCCGATCTGCCGGAGCACCCGTTGACCATGCAGGGGCTGGAGGGGCGGCTCGCCCAGGTCTTCGTCAACCTGATCTCCAACGCGCTCTCCTTCACGCCCAAGGGCGGCACCGTCACCGTGCGGGCGCGGCTGCGTGACGAGGAGCGGATCATGGTGATCGTGGAGGATACCGGGCCCGGCATCCCCGACGACAACCTCGCCGACATCTTCAGCCGCTTCTACTCCGAGCGCTCGCAGGAGGATTTCGGCCGGCACTCGGGCCTCGGCCTCGCCATCTCGCGCCAGATCATCGAGGCCCATGGCGGGGAGATCTGGGCCGAGAATATCCGGCCCTACGGCACGGGACCCGAGACGGCGCCGATGGGCGCGCGCTTCGTGGCGGATCTGCCGCGATGAGCGGGCCCGATCGGGACGGATCGTCCGCCCGATCGCCCCAGAGCCTCCACGCCAGTTGCGTTGTGCTGGACGGTGCCGGCCTGCTGATCCTCGGCGCGTCGGGCAGCGGCAAGTCGACCCTCGCCCTTGCCCTGATGGCGCATGGGGCGGCTCTGGTGGCCGACGAACGGGTGCAGGTCCTGCGCCAGGGTGAGGCCCTGCTGGCCCGCCCGCCGGCCGCCCTCGCCGGCCTGATCGAGGCTCGGGGCGTCGGCCTGCTCGAGGTGCCCTACGTGGTCGAGGTGCCCCTTGCCGCCGTGGTCGATCTGGACCGGGCCGAGGAGATGCGGTTGCCGCCGCTACGGTTCTGGACGCATGACGGCGTGGCCGTGCCTTTGGTCCTCGGCCGCGACCATCCCGCCCTGGCGCCAGCGCTTTTGGCGCTGCTGCGTGGTAGCCGCCGGGCGGTCGATGGCGTGGCGCGGACGGTGGCAGGTCCGCACCATGACCTCCATTCCTGATCCTGCCGGCCAGCACAGGCTCGTGCTGGTGACCGGCCCGTCGGGTGCCGGGCGCAGCACCGCCATCCGGGCGCTCGAGGATCTGGGCTATGAGGCCATCGACAATCTGCCGCTCAGCCTGTTGCCGCGGCTGCTCGACAGCGGCGAGGCCGGCCGGGCGCTGGCCATCGGCGTCGACGTGCGCACCCGCGGTTTCTCCGCCAGCGCATTGATCGAGGCGGTGGACGCCCTGGCCACCGATCCCGCCACGGCCTCGACCCTGCTCTACGTCGACTGCGCCCAAGACGCCCTGGTCCGCCGCTTCAGCGAGACACGGCGGCGCCACCCCCTCGCGCCGGCCGAGGCGGTGGCCGACGGCATCGCGCGGGAGCTCGACCTGCTGCTGCCCCTCCGCGCCCGGGCCGATATCCTGATCGACACCTCCGCCTCGACGATCCACGACACCCGGGCCGAGATCGGGCGCTGGTTCGGCGATGCTGCGGCCCTCGGCCTCGCCCTGTCGATCCAGTCCTTCTCCTACAAGCGGGGGATGCCGCGGGGCCTCGACATGGTCCTGGACGTGCGGTTTCTGCGCAATCCCTACTGGCAGGCAGAGCTGCGCGATGGCGACGGGCGCGACCCGGACGTCGCGGCCTACGTCGCCGGGGATCCTCGCCATGACGGCTTTGCCGAGCGGGTGCTCGACCTGCTCCTGCTCCTGCTGCCGGCCTATCGGGAGGAGGGAAAGTCCTACTTCGCCGTCGGCTTCGGCTGCACCGGGGGACAACACAGGTCCGTGCATATGGCTGAAACCGTTGCAAAACGGCTTGCAGCCGCCGGCTGGCAGGTGTCTACTCGCCATCGGGAGCTGGAGCGCCGCGCCGCCTCGTGCGCGCGGGATACCGCCACCAAGAGGGGCTAACGTTGATCGGCCTTGTGATTGTCGCCCATGGCGGACTGGCGCGGGAATATCTTGCGGCGGTCGAGCACATCGTGGGTCCACAGCCGATGGCGCGCGCAATCTCCATCGCGCCGGACGACGACGGGGCCGGCAAGAGGGCCGAAGTTGCGGCGGCATTGGCGGCGGTCGACGATGGCTCCGGCGTGGCGCTGATCACCGACGTCTTCGGCTCGACCCCGGCCAATCTGGCGATCGGCGCCTGCGGTGCCTGCGAGGTGGAGGTGATCTACGGCGCGAACGTGCCGCTGCTGGTCAAGCTCGCCAAATCCCGCGATCTGCCGCTGTCGGAGGCGGTGCGCTGCGCCTTGAGCGCCGGGCGCAAGTACATCGACAGCCGCCGGGTCTCTGGCGATGCGGTCGAGAGCAAGGAACGGTCGTCCTTCAGCGCTGCCTGATGGCGCACCTCACGCTCACCATCGCCAACGCCAAGGGCCTGCACGCCCGGGCCTCGGCCCGCTTCGTCGAGACGGTGGAGGCCTTCGACGCCCATGCCACCGTACGCCGCGGGGGAGAGACCGTGGCCGGGGACTCGATCATGGGCCTCCTGATGCTGGCCGCCAGCAAGGGCACCACCATCGACATCGAGACCACCGGGGCGGATGCCGATGCGCTCGCCGCAGCCCTGCGCACCCTGGTCGAAGGTCGGTTCGGCGAGGAGAGTTAGAGCCCGCCTATTCTCCGGGATGGGCGCGCTTTTGGGAGCCGACCTTCGCATCGCGCGCCGCGTGGTCCGCGACCTCGGCCGGCTCAAACCGCCCGAAGGTCATCCGCGCCAACACCCCGTCGCGCTTCAGCACCGCATGTTTCAGCGCGCCGGCGATATGGGCCAGCAGCACCAGGCAAAGCACCACCGCGCAGGCGATATGGGCGGTGTGGAAGATGTCGGAGAGGGTCTGATCCCCCGTCGGATAGGGATCGGGCATGTCGAAGGCGCCGAAGACCAGGTTCTGCACCGGAAACGGATAGGCGTTGGCGTCGTTCAGCGGTGAGGACGTCGACATCAGCCAGCCGGTGAGCGGCAGGGCGAAGATCAGCACGTAAAGCAGGATATGCGCCGTCTTGGCCGCGAAGATCTCGAACCGCGACATCGTCGCCTTCGGCATCGCCGGGGTGCGCGGGCTCATCCAACGCCAGGCGACCCGCAGCACCGCCAGCACGAAGACCACGAAGCCCCAGCTCTTGTGGATCTGGATGTAGGCGAATTGCTCGAGACCTGTCGGCAGCACGTTCGACATGTAGAAGCCGACGCCGATCAGGAAGAAGATGATGCCGGCCATGGTCCAGTGGATCAGACGGCTGACAAGACCCCAGCTTGCCGTCGTGTTTCCAAGGCGCATCCAGGCCCTCCCAGCTCCGACTACCTGCCTTACATTTGGGGAGGATCGCTCTCGGGTCCAGTCCGGCCGCTTCTGGACAGATTGTTTCGCAGCCAGGGCGGTGGTCTCATCGGCCGATCCGGTCGGGTCGAAGGCCAGGGCGGACCGCCAGTTTTCGCGCCCGAGCGGTGTCAGGGCGCTAACGCGTCGGCACCGGCTCCTCCCCGCGGTAATCGTAGAAACCGCGCTGGCTTTTGCGGCCGAGCCAGCCAGCCTCGACATATTTGGTGAGCAGGGGGCAGGGGCGGTACTTGGTGTCGGCCAGTCCCTCGTGCAGCACGTTCATGATGGCGAGGCAGGTGTCGAGCCCGATGAAGTCGGCCAGCTCCAGCGGCCCCATCGGATGGTTGGCGCCGAGCTTCAGCGAGGTGTCGATGGAGCGGACGGAGCCCACGCCCTCATAGAGCGTATAGATCGCCTCGTTGATCATCGGCATCAGGATGCGGTTGACGATGAAGGCCGGGAAATCCTCGGCGCTGGCCGCGGTCTTGCCGATGCGCTCGACGATGATGCGCAGCTCCTCGAAGGTCTCCTCGTTGGTCTGGATGCCGCGGATCAATTCCACCAGCTGCATCACCGGCACCGGGTTCATGAAGTGAAAGCCCATGAACCGCTCCGGCCGGTCGGTGCGGGAGGCGAGCCGGGTGATGGAGATCGAGGAGGTGTTGGAGGTGAGGATCGTCGCCTCGCCCAGATGGGGCTGCAGGTTGGCGAAGATCTTGCTCTTCAGGGCCTCGTCTTCGGTCGCCGCCTCGATCACCAGATCGGTGCCGCCGATCTCGGCGATGTCGAGGGTGGTGTGGATGCGGGCGAGCGCATCGCTCCGCGCCTCGTCCGAGATCGCCCCGCGGGAGACCTGACGCTCCGTGTTCCGGGCGATGCGCTCGACGGCGTCGTCCAGCACGTCCTGGTCGATATCGCTCAGCACCACGTTGAAGTCGGCGAGCGCGAAGACATGGGCGATGCCGTTGCCCATCTGGCCCGCGCCGATGATCCCCACCCGCTCGATCGCCATATCCGGTCCCTCGCTTCGCGCTGCGGCGGCAGCTTATGGCGCCGGCCCGGCCAGTCGCAACCGATTTGTATTACTTTGTAAATATTTGAATTGATTATGTATTTTGGTGTGAAAGCCAGCTCTCGTGAAGTACTGATCGGCGCAGTCAAAGTGAAAATTGCTGCGTCGAGGTTCGTCATGTCGTTCGAGAAGGCTATCGCCCGCCCCGATCTGTTCGAGACATATCGCTTCGGCCGCAGTCGGCAGCGCTTTCGCGCACCCCGGGCCGATCTGGACCAGCCCTATATCGCGACGATCGGCGGATCGGAGACCTTCGGGAAGTTCGTGCTCGACCCGTTCCCGGCGATCCTGGAGCGGCAATTGCGCCATCCGGTCGCGAACTGGGGAACGCCCGGGGCGGGGCCCGGTTTCTTCCTCAAGGATCCGGTGCTGCTCGAATGCTGCTCGAACGCCCGGATCTGCGTGATCACGGTGATGAGCGCCATCGCCACCTCGAACCGTCTGTTCAGCGTCTACAAACGGCGCAACGAACGGCTGCGCTCGATCTCGGAAATCCTGCGCGTGCTCTACGGCGGGGTGGATTTGGAGAAGTTCCGCTTCTCCCACAACATGCTGCAGCATCTCTACGAGGTGGATGCCGACAAGTTCAAAGTGGTGGAGTTGGAGCTGCGTGCCGCCTGGATCGCCCGGATGCGCGAATTGCTCGAGGATATCGAGACCCACAAAGTGGTGCTCTGGCTATCCGAGCGCGCGCCGGAGGCTGACAGCGGCATGACCTTGCGCGATGGCCGGCCGATCCAACCCGCCTTCGTCGACCGCGAGATGATGGAGGCGATCGCGCCCTACGCCGACGAGGTGGTGGAATACGTTGCCTCGCCCGAGGCGGCGGAGGGCGGCCCGGCCGACCGCATCCTGAACGGCGCGCCGGAGGGGGCGGCCCGCACCCATCCCGGGGCCACCATGCACCGGGAGGCGGCAGAGGCTCTCTACGCCCCGCTCGAGGCCATCCTCACGGCCAAACGGAGCCGCCGCTGGCCGATCTAGGCCACGTGCAGATCGCTGACTCGGTCTGACCCGGGCTGGCGCCGGGCGCGGTTCGCGCCCTGTCTCGGGCGCATGATACGCGCCCGATGCCCGTCCTCGACAACGGCCACCCTCCTTCCCCCTGTCGCGCGCCTGAGCCGACCGACGTGCGTTCGTCGTTGGTCGCGGGCAGCCATCTGTTCTTCTTCGTTGAGCCATCCGATCGAGATTCTCGCACCGGAAAATTGTTCCGTTGCGAAACGAATGGGCGGCCTGGGCCGAATTCGGATAGGATGTGACCACAAAAGTGTTCTTTGTGTGGGAGGACTCAGTCGATGGCGAGCTTCACGATTACTGGCACGACGACCATGGCTCAGTCGCTGCTGAGCGGCGAGACGGGGTTTGTGGGCGTCAACGGGGCGATCGCGCCCCCGGTGGGGGCTGCAATTGACGGCACGGGTTCCGTCTCGATCGCGGTTCTCGGGGCGGTGCAGGCCTTCAGCGGGCAGGCCATTGACGTCGATTCCGGGAGCAGTGTGATCATCGACGTTGGGGCGGCGGGTTATGTCGGCTCCAGCACGGGGGATGCGATAAATGTCCAGGCCAGCGCCTCGATGTTGGTCACGAACCACGGAACGATCACGTCGGACTCCGACGCCGTCGATCTGAGGGCATCCGACACCGGCGCCTTCATTCGGGTCGTGAATACCGGCAGCCTCGACGGCCGCAGCGACGGCCTGGTGCTCCTCTCCGGCATTGGCACCACGTCGGTCATTAACAGCGGCACGATCCAGGGCGAGGCCTTTGGCATCTTCAACCAGTTCACGGGACAGTCGGGCACAACGCGCGTGCTCAACAGCGGCACGATCATTGGCGGCGAGCGCTCCTATGGCGGTGACGACTCGACAGAGACGATCATCAACACCGGAACGATGATCGGCGATGTCGCGCTGGCCGACGGCGACGATCTCTATGAAGGCGCCGGTGGCCAGGTCTTCGGGCTCGTGAGCGGGGGGCTCGGCAACGACACCATCCGCGGTGGTGATGACGCGGAGCGCTTTGAAGGCGATGCAGGTGCCGACGACCTGCGCGGCCGCGGCGGCGACGATGAGCTCGATGGCGGCACGGACAACGACGCCCTCCGCGGCGGCGATGGCAATGACCAGCTGATCGGCGGCGCCGGCGAGGACACGATGCGCGGCGGTGATGGAGACGACGATCTCCGCGGTCAGGCCGGCAGCGACGACATGCGGGGCGGCCACGGCGACGACTTTCTGAGCGCTGGCGGCGGCAGCGACGAGATCCGTGGCGGCAACGGGGCCGACGTCCTCCTCGGTGGCAGCGGCAACGATACCCTGATCGGTCAGGCCGGCGAGGATCGCCTCGACGGCGGGGCGGGCGCGGATGTGTTCGTGTTCTCGCCGGGCTCCGACAGCGACGTCGTCGTCGGCTTCCAGAACGGCATCGACCGGATCGACATCAGCAGCTTCGGCATCCGCCAGGCGGATTTCGCGGCCCTCGTCCAGCCGGCGCTGACGAACGCGGGCAACGCCACGCGGATCGACCTGGAACAGCTCGGCGGAGATGGGGTCGTGGTGGTCGAGGGGCTGTTCTTCGCCCAGGTCGACGTCACCGACTTCCTCTTCTAAGGCGACGCCGCGCGGCCGAGATTAGGCCGCGCGGCATCCTCGCACTTAGCCGAGGTTCTTCTCGAGCTCCGGCACCGCCTCGAACAGGTCGGCGACCAGGCCATAGTCGGCGACCTGGAAAATCGGCGCCTCTTCGTCCTTGTTGATGGCGACGATCACCTTGCTGTCCTTCATGCCGGCGAGGTGCTGGATGGCGCCGGAGATGCCGACGGCGATGTAGAGGTCGGGGGCCACCACCTTGCCGGTCTGGCCCACCTGCCAGTCGTTCGGGGCGTAGCCCGAGTCGACCGCCGCCCGGGACGCACCGATGGCGGCGCCGAGCGTGTCGGCGAGCTTTTCGATCAGGGCGAAGTTCTCCTCCGACCCCACGCCGCGGCCGCCGGAGACGATGACCTTGGCCGAGGTGAGCTCGGGCCGGTCGTTGGCCGCCACCTTGTCCTCGACATATTCCGACAATCCCGGATTGGCTGCAGCCGAGATCGTCTCGATCGGCGCCGATCCCTCGGTGCCGGCAGCTTCGAAGGTCGAGGTGCGCACCGTGAGCACCTTCTTGGCGTCGGCGGACTTCACCGTCTGGATCGCGTTGCCGGCGTAGATCGGCCGCTCGAACGTCTCGGCATCGACGATGCCGGAGACATCGGTGATCACCATCGCGTCCAGCAGCGCCGCCACCCGGGGCATCACGTTCTTGCCCTGAACCGTGGCCGGCGCAACGATGTGATCGTAGTCGCCGGCCAGCGACACGATCAGATCGGCAATCGGCTCGGCCAGGCCATTGGCGTAGGCGGGATCGTCGGCGCAGAGCACCTTCTCCGCTCCCTCGAGCGTCGCTGCCTCGGCCGTCGCGCCATTGCTGCAACCGGAAGAGGCGCACAGGATCGTCACGTCCCCCAGCATCTTCGCCGCGGTCAGCGCCTTCGCCGTCTGATCGAGCGACAGGCTGCCATCATACATTTCGGCAATCAGAAGAACGGCCATATCAGATCACTCCCGCTTCTTCTTTCAGTTTGCTGACGAGCTCGGCCACATCCGCCACCTTGACCCCGGCGGCGCGCGCCGAAGGCTCGGTCGTCTTGACGACGGAGAGGCGCGGCGTGACGTCGACGCCGTAATCGGCGGCGGTCTTTTCGTCGAGCGGCTTTTTCTTCGCCTTCATGATGTTGGGCAGCGATGCATAGCGCGGCTCGTTCAAGCGCAGATCGACGGTGACGATGGCCGGCATCTTCACCTTGATGGTCTGCAGTCCGCCGTCGACCTCCCGCGTCACGGTGGCATGGTCGCCGGCGATGGCAAGCTCCGAGGCGTAGGTCGCCTGGCTCCAGCCCAACAGCGCCGACAGCATCTGCCCGGTCGCGTTCAGATCGTTGTCGATCGCCTGCTTGCCGCAGATCACAAGGCCCGGCTGCTCCTCGTCGATCACCGCCTTCAACAGCTTGGCCACCGCCAGCGGCTCGACGTCCTTGTGCACATCGTCGGCGGCGATGATCAGGATGGCGCGGTCGGCGCCCATGGCGAGGGCGGTGCGCAGCGTCTCCTGCGCCTGTTTCACGCCGATGGAGACGGCGATGACCTCTTCGGCGGCGCCCGCCTCCTTCAGCCGGATCGCCTCTTCCACCGCGATCTCGTCGAAGGGGTTCATCGACATCTTGACGTTGGCGAGATCGACGCCCGAACCGTCCGCCTTGACGCGGACCTTCACGTTGTAGTCGATCACGCGCTTTACCGGCACCAGAACCTTCATTGCGCGTCTCTCCCTTGATGCTCTTTCGGCTGGGGCAGTCCCGGCCCTGATCCGCATTGAGTGCTACAACCTCGCCCGCGCCAATCCTAGGCGAAAAGCGACGCACCGCGGGCCTTTCGACGATGCCCGGAGGGGCGATGCGCCGCGGCCGCCAGGGCGTCGGTGCGAAGGCAAGACTTTCCTGCCGCGGGCCGTCGCCTAGCGGTTGGCGCCGGGCACCCAGAGCACGTCCGTCTTGCCGTCGTCGTTGGCGATCCGGCCGGCGACGAAGAACCAGTCGGAGAGGCGGTTGAGGTAGGTCACCCCATGCTCGTTCGCCGTCTCCATCGTCGCCATCTCCACCGCCCGGCGCTCGGCCCGGCGGCAGACCGTGCGGCATTGATGGAGCGCCGCGGCCAAGGGGCTGCCGCCCGGCAGGATGAAGCTCCGCAGCGGCTCCAGCCGGCCGTTCATCGCGTCAATCTCGCCTTCCAGCCGCTCGACCTGGGCGGGGGTCATGCGGAGCGGGGGATACTCGGCCTCCGCGTCCTTCTCCATCTCCGGCCGACAGAAGTCCGCGCCGAGATCGAAGAGGTCGTTCTGGATGCGGGCGAGCATCGCGTCCATCTCCCCCGCGGCCTGCAGGCGGGCAAGGCCGACGGTGGCGTTGGTCTCGTCCACCGTGCCGTAGGCTTCGACCCGGATCGAGTGCTTGGCCACCCGCATGCCGTTGCCGAGCGCGGTCTCTCCCGCATCGCCGGTCTTGGTATAGATCTTGTTCAGGACGACCATCGAAGCCTCAGCCAGGAGTGCGGAAGAACGCGGCGGCGATCACGATCAGGACCACCGCGATGAACTGCATCAGCAGTCGCAGTCGCATGATCTTGTTCGCGTATTTCTGATTGAACTCGCCACCGCGGGCGAAGCCGCCGACCCCGATCATCAGAACGATCAGGACGACGATACAGGCCGCTGCCGCGACCCAGAACATCGGGTGCTGGTCCATCATCCTTGACGTAGACCAATTGCCGCACGAAGCAAAGGCGCGCGGCGGCGCTGGACGGACCTGGCCGCAGTGGCTACACCACATCTATGTCCGATGTGGTTGCTGACGACGAGATGGGGGGTGAGCCGCCGGAGATTCAGGCGGAGCCGCTCTCCCGTGCCTTGGGCGAACGCTATCTGCAATATGCACTGTCGACCATCACCCACCGGGCCCTGCCCGATGCGCGTGACGGATTGAAGCCGGTCCATCGCCGGATCCTTTACGCCATGCGGGGGCTCCGCCTCTCCCACGACGGGGCGTTTCGGAAATGCGCCAAGATCGTGGGGGAGGTGATGGGCAACTATCACCCCCACGGCGATGGGGCGATCTACGATGCCCTGGCGCGCCTCGCCCAAGGCTTCAACCTGCGCTATCCGCTGGTCGACGGGCAGGGCAATTTCGGCAATATCGACGGCGACAGCCCCGCCGCCCAGCGCTACACCGAAGCGCGGCTGACCATCGCGGCCGAGACGTTGATGGAGGGCTTGGCCGAGGATGCGGTCGACTTCCGCGACACCTATGATGGCGCCGATCGGGAGCCGGAGGTGCTGCCGGCGGCCTTTCCCAACCTGCTCGCCAACGGCGCCTCCGGCATTGCTGTCGGCATGGCGACCAGCGTGCCGCCGCACAATGTGGGCGAGCTCTGCGACGCCGCGCTGCATCTGATAAAGGCGCCGAACGCGCGGCTCGAGACGCTCATGGAAATGGTGCCGGGCCCGGATTTCCCGACGGGTGGCGTGATCGTCGAACCGGCCGAGACCATCCGGGAGGCCTACCGCACTGGTCGCGGCTCCATCCGCCACCGCGCCGCCTGGCAGCGGGAGGATCTGGGTCGCGGCCAGTGGCAGATCGTGGTCACCGAGATCCCCTATCAGGTGCAGAAGTCCAAGCTGATCGAGAAGATCGCCGAGCTGATCTTCGCCAAGAAGCTGCCGATCCTCGCCGATGTGCGCGACGAGAGTGCCGAGGATCTGCGCATCGTGCTGGAGCCCCGGGCCCGCAGCGTCGATCCGGCGACGTTGATGGAGAGCCTCTTCCGCCTCTCGGATCTGGAGGTGCGGATCTCCCTCAACCTCAACGTCCTGCTCGACGGGCGGGTGCCCAAGGTCTGCTCGCTGCCGGAGTTGCTCCGCGCCTTCCTCGACCATCGGCGGGAGGTCTTGCAGCGCCGGGCGCGCCATCGCCTGGCCAAGATCGACCATCGCCTGGAGGTGCTGGAGGGCTATCTCGTCGCCTTCCTCAACCTCGACCGGGTGATCGAGCTTATCCGGACGGAGGATCAGCCGAAGCCGGTGCTGATGGCCGAGTTCGAACTCTCCGACATCCAGGCTGAGGCGATCCTGAACATGCGCCTCCGCAGCCTCCGCCGCTTGGAGGAGATGGAGCTGCGGCGGGAGCGGGACGATTTGCTGGTGGAGCGGGCGGAGCTTGAGGATCTGCTGGCCTCCGAGGCTGCCCAGTGGGGCCGGATCACCGACGAGCTCAAGAAGATCCGGGACGAGTACGGCCCGCCCGCCGCCTTCCGCGGCCTGAGCGCGGCCGAGGAGATCGCGGCGCGGAAGGCGGAGATGGGCGAGCGCTATCCGCCCGCCGCCCGGCGCACCGGCTTTGCCGCCGCGCCCGCCTCCATCGAGGTGCCGATCGAGGCGATGGTGGAGCGCGAGCCGATCACCGTCGTCTGCTCCGCCATGGGCTGGATCCGGGCGATGAAGGGCCATATCGCGCCGGACAGCGAGTTGAAGTTCAAGGATGGCGACAGCGGCCGCTTCCTGATCCATGCCGAGACCACCGATCGCCTGATCGCCTTCGCTTCGAACGGCCGGGCCTACACCCTCGGCTGCGACCGGCTGCCGGGCGGGCGCGGCACCGGCGAGCCGCTTCGCCTGATGGTGGATCTGCCGAACGAGGCGGATCTGGTCGCGCTGCATATCCACCGGGCGGACGGCAAGATGCTGGTCGCCTCCACCGCCGGCGACGGCTTCGTGGTGGCCGAGCAGGACATGGTCGCTCAGACCCGGGCCGGGCGGCAGGTGCTGAACGTCAAGGACGGGGTGACCGCGGCGGTCTGCCGACCGGTGACGGGCGACCATGTGGCGGTGGTGGGCGAGAACCGGAAGATGCTGGTCTTTCCCCTTGCCGAGTTGCCGGAGATGGGGCGCGGCAAGGGCGTGCGCCTACAGCGGTACCGCGACGGCGGCCTGGCCGATGCCATCACCCTGCCGCTCGCCGATGGCCTGAGCTGGCAGGACAGCGGCGGCCGGACCCGGACGGAGGGCGATCTCGGCCCCTGGCTCGGCAAGCGCGCCTCGGCCGGCGTGACGGTGCCCCGGGGCTTCCCGCGGTCGGGGCGCTTTCCCTGAGGACGTCGCGCGCCTCAGCGGCGCGGCACCGGAAGAGCCCTATGCGTCCGGCGGGGATATTTGAGCCACTGCGAAAGCACCCGCTTTCTTGTTGGCTTAAATATCCAAAGGACCGCCCCAGCCCGTGCCAGACGCCGCCGCGCGGGCCTGGACCGGGCTACCGCCGGAAGTGCGCCATCAGCCGCTCGAGCGGGCCCTTGCCGTCGTCCGGGTTCGCCGGCGGTGCCTCGGAAACTGCGGCCGGGCCCGCTTTGCGCTCGGCCGGAGCGCCGGGCCGCTGGTCGGCCGTACGCAGCGCCACCTTGTTCATCACCCGGCCGTAATCGCGCTCGGCCAACTCGATCGCCCCGTCGCTCAAGCCGGTCAGCAGATCCTCGAGCCAGCCCTGGTCCGCCTTGGCGAAGTCGCCGAGGACGTGGCCCGTCACCTTGGCCTTGCTGCCCGGATGGCCAATGCCGAGGCGCACGCGCACGAAATCGGGCCCGATATGGGCGTGTAGCGAGCGCAGGCCGTTGTGCCCCGCATGCCCGCCGCCCTGCTTGATGCGGCACTTGCCCGGCGCCAGGTCGAGCTCGTCATGCAGCACCACCACATCCTCGGGCGCGAGCTTGAAGTAGCGCATGGCCTCGCCCACCGATTGGCCGGAGGCGTTCATCTGGGTCATCGGCTTCAGCAGCGCGACCCGGGTCCGGCCGAGCCGCCCCTCGGCGATCTCACCCTGGAACTTCGCCCGGAAGGGGGCGATGCCGTGGTCGGCGGCGATCCGGTCGACGGCCATGAAGCCGATATTGTGCCGGTGCCGCGCGTAGGCGCGGCCGGGATTGCCCAGTCCGACGATCAGTATCATCGACATCCGGCGCCCTCGACGCGCTGCTGGCGGTTGGCGGCCGCGGGCCGGTCAGGGGCCCGCGGCGCTGGCCCTAGCTCTCGCTCTCGGCCGCGTCGTCTGCCGCTTCACCTTCGGCCTCGGCGCCCTCTTCATCGGTCGCCTCGGCGGCCTCGTCGCCCTCTTCCGCCTCGTCCTCATCGGCGGCGGCGAGCGTCGTGGGTGCGGTGATGTTGGCGATGACGAAGTCGCGGTCGGTGATCATCGGCCGTGTGCCCGCCGGCAAATCCACCTGGCTGATGGTAATGGTGTCGCCGATCTCCCGCCCCGCCAGATCGACGACGATCTGTTCGGGGATCTCGGCCGCCGTCACCTTGAGCTCCACCTCCGGCCGCACCACGGTCAGCACCCCGCCTTCCCGCAGGCCCGGGCTGTCATCGTGGTTCAGGAACTCCACTGCGATGAACAGGTTGATGCGGGAGCGTGGCGACAGCCGCAGGAAGTCCACGTGGATCGGCAGGTCGCGCACCACATCGCGCTGCACGTTGCGGCAGATCACCCGGTTCGGGGTGCCGCTCACATCGAGGGCGAGCAGGGTGGACAGGAACCGCCCAGCCTTCAGCATCTTCAGGAGCTCGTTCGATTTCACGTTGATCGTGACGGGATCTTCGCCCCCGCCATAGATCACACCGGGCACAAGATCCGCGCGTCGTGCGGCCCGGGCAGCCCCTTTGCCCGTTCCTTCGCGGACCGTGGCGGCGAGCGTCGGCATCTCGGCCATGGTCATCTCCAACTGCAAATGCGGCGATCCTCCAGGGGTGTAAGCGCCGCGGACGCCGCGTTATAGGCGCGGGATCGGCGAATGCAATGGCCCGGACCCGCTTGGGGCTGGCCTCGGCCCGAGAAATTTCCCAGGATCGGCAAAACCGAAAGACCGGGAGGATCGGGTCATGTTGCGTAATTCTCTAAGAGCATCCGTTGGGGCGGCCCTGGCTTTGGGCCTGGCGGCGACGCCGGCGCTGGCCGAAGTGAAGATCGGGATGGTCACCACGCTTTCCGGCGGGGGCGCGCATCTCGGCATCGACGTCCGCGACGGCTTCCTCCTTGCCATATCGGAGGCTGAGCGGGACGACATCACTGTCTTGGTGGAGGACGACGCCCGCAAGCCCGACATCGCCAAGACCATCGCCGAGAAGTTCGTGCAGCTTGAGGAGGTGGATATCCTGACCGGTATCATCTGGTCGAACCTGGCGATGGCGGTGGTGCCCTCGGTGGTGCGCGACGGAACCTTCTACCTCTCGCCCAATGCCGGACCGTCGCAACTCGCCGGGCGGGCCTGCCACGAGAACTATTTCAACGTCGCCTGGCAGAACAACAATCTGCACGAGGCGATGGGCGCCTATATGCGGGACGAGGGATTGGCCGCCCCCTATATCCTCGCGCCGAACTATCCGGCCGGCACGGACGCACTCACCGGCTTCAAGTCGGAATACGGAGAAGACGTCGCGGGTGAGCTCTACACCCAGCTCGGCCAGACCGATTATGCCGCCGAGATCGCCCAGATCCGCGCCTCGGATGCCGACTCGGTCTTCTTCTTCCTGCCGGGCGCCATGGGCATCTCCTTCATGAAGCAATACGCCGCCGCGGGGGTGGAGCTGCCGGTCTACGGTCCGGCCTTCTCCTTCGACGAGATCATCCTCGGCGCGGTGGGGGATGCGGCGCTCGGCGTGAGGAACACCTCGCAATGGGCGCATGATCTGGACAATTCGGCGAACCAGGCCTTCGTCGCGGCGTTTCAGGAAACCTATGACCGCATGCCGACGCTCTATGCCAGCCAGGGCTACGACACCGCGCGGCTGATCCTCTCGGCCCTCGAGGTGGCCGAGCCGTCGGATGCGGACGCCTTCCGCGAGGCGCTGCGCGCAGCGAATTTCGAGAGCGTGCGGGGGGACTTCGCCTTCGCCTCCAACCAGCACCCGATCCAGACGATCTACGTGCGTGAGGTGGTGGCGGGCGAGGGCAAGCCGACCAACCGCCTGATCGGCGTGGCGGCGGAAGACGTCTCTAACGCCTATATCGGCGATTGCGGCCTCTGACCGGCCGTCCGCCCACCCAAAGCGACCGTCCCGCACCGTCCCGGAAATCGGCGCTAGCCGATTGTCCGGGACCTCGCCGCACCCAGAGCGCGACCCCGGCACGCCCCGCCGTCAGACCTCCTCCTCGGGCCCCGGCCAGGGCCGGGTTGGCAGATCCTTGGCGTACCACGGCAGGTCGTTGCCCTGGCTGAGCCCGGTCCGCCGCCAGGCGCGAAAGGCGGGATCGGCCAGGTGGCGGCCGACATAGGCCTGGGCCTCCGGGCTGACCGGCAGATCGTAGGTGGCGATCCGCGCCGCGACCGGGGCGAAGAAGGCGTCGGCCGCGGAGTAGGCGCCCACCAGCCAGGGCCCGCCGAAGCGGTCGAGGCCAAGGCGCCAGAGCGTGTCGATCCGCGCCAGGTCTCCGCGCACCGCCTCGGACGGCTGGAACCCCGCATAGGCCACGCGCAGCGCCATCGGGCAGTCGGTGCGTAGCGCTGAGAAGCCGGAGTGCATCTCCGCCGCCAGGGCCCGGGCGAAGGCGCGGGCGGCCGGATCGGCGGGCCAGATCCCGGCCTCGGGATGGCGCGCGTGCACTTCCTCGGCGATGGCGAGCGAGTCCCAGATCACCGTGCCATCCGCCGTCACCAAGGTGGGTACGGTGCGCGACGGCGGGGCGACCGCCATTTGCTCACCGACGCTCTGGTCGCCGTCGAAGGGCACGAGCCGGGTCTCGACCGCGAGGTCGAACTTCTCGAACAACAGCCAGGCGCGCAGCGACCAGCTGGAATAGGCGTGATCGCCGATGTGGAGGGTATCTGCCATGACCGCAGCCTTGGCGTCGCCCGCGACGGGGTCAAACAGCCTTTCGTGATGGACGGCTTCAGGGCGCGTGATCTGCGGTCCGATGACGGGCCCGCTTTAGGTCCAGTGCGGATCGGCACCGCCGGGCAGGGCCGCGCGCGCCCGGGCCGGAGCCTCCGGCGCATGGTCTCGCGCCGCGCAGAAGGCGAGCAACCGCGCCTCGTCCTGCAGCAGATGGTCGAGGACGAAGCCCAGGAACTCGGGCTCGGCGGCGCGGCGCCGGATATCGTCCGAGGCGAGCCCGGTCTCGGCCAGGAACGGCCCGATCCGTTCCTCCGCCTCGGCCAGCCACGCGAGGGCGTCCAGCGCCAACATCTCCGCCGCGTCGCGTCGCATCCCCGCTCCGACCTCGTCGATCCTGATCGAAAGCAGTTGTTAACCTTTTCATACACATGGTCCAGGGGCGGTGCGGGGGCGCGTTTCTCAGCGGATCGGGCGTGGCCCTGATCGGCGCCTTAGTCATTCGTTAAGACACTGAGAAACAAGCGGATTTTATGGACACCAGAGTATCATTCGGCCGCGCTGTGTGGCAGAAGTCGGGCGAATCCCGGCGGTAGACGGAGGCGATGCATGTCAGGACGGATCCTTGTCGTCGATGACATTGCGACGAACCGCGAGCTGCTGAAGGCAAAGCTCGCGACCTCTTACTACGATGTCATCCTGGCCGAAGACGGTGAGGCGGCGCTGGAAATCGCAGCGCGGGAGCAGCCCGATATCGTCCTTCTCGACGTGCAGATGCCGGGCTTGGATGGCCACGAGGTCTGCCAGCGTTTGAAGGCGGCGCCCGATACCGCGCACATCCCTGTCGTGATGGTGACGGCCCACGAATCGCCGGAGGAACGGCTGCGCGGGCTCGAGGCCGGCGCCGACGACTTCCTGGCCAAGCCGATCAACGACATGGCGCTGTTCGCCCGCATGCGCAGTCTGATGCGCATGAAGATGATGTTCGACGAACTGCGCTGGCGCGACTCGACCTCGCGCGAGCTCGGCCTCGACAGCTTCATCGGCGCGATGGACCTCGACAGCGACGGGCCGGGCAGCGTGCTGATCGCCGCCGCCGATCGCGTTGCCGGCGACCTGCTCGGCACCCGCCTGCACCAGCGCCTCGGCGTCACGGTGATGGTCGCGGACAACGAACACGCGGCCCTCAACCTCGCCCAGCTCGAGGCGCCCGATGCCTTTATCGTGCATCAGCATCTGGGTGACGATGGCGACGGTATGCGCCTGCTCTCCGCCCTTCGCGCGCGCACCGATACGCGTGGCGCAGCCGTGATCCTGGTGGTGGACGAGGGCGATATGGACGCGGCCGCCCAGGCCCTCGATCTGGGCGTCAGCGACTATATCATGATGCCGTTCGATCTGAACGAACTGGCGGCCCGGCTGCGCTCGCAGGTGCGCCGCAAGAAGATCGCCGATCGCCTGCGCTCCAACGTGCGCGACGGGCTGCGGCTGGCGGTGATCGACCCGCTGACCGGGCTCTTCAACCGGCGCTACGCGATGCAGCATCTCGGCAAGATCATCGACCGCGGGCGGGCGACCAGCGGCGATGTGGCCGTGATGATGCTGGATCTGGATCGCTTCAAGTCGATCAACGACCGCTACGGCCACGACGCCGGCGACGTGGTGTTGAAGGAGTTCGCCCGCCGGTTGCTCGCCAATGTCCGCGGCCTCGACCTGGTGGCGCGGCTCGGCGGCGAAGAGTTCTTCGTGGCGATGCCGGAGACCGATACGGTCGCCGCCGGCCTGGTGGCCGAGCGCGTGCGGCGGGCCGTCGCCAACACGCCGGTCTTCATGCCCGACGGCACGGCGATCGAGGTCACCGTCTCCATCGGCATCGCGCTTGACTGCGGCCGGGACGAGGAGCCGGAAGCGCTGATCAAATGCGCCGATCGGGCGCTCTACCTCTCGAAGCGCGAGGGGCGCAACCGCGTCAGCTTCTTCGAAGCGGCAGAGGCCGCCTGAGCCTCGCCCTTAGCCATATGCGCCAACGCCGAAGACTAAGAGGCACCGCGCGGACACGATGGGAAGAGCGGACGGGCGACCTGGCAGCACCGGGTTTCACGAGCCCCTCGCCGATCCGGACGGCCGGTACACCGCGCCGCTGCGCTGACGCCGATGTCCAGATCACCGGTCGATCTGACGGTCCAGCGCCCTCACCCGTTTGCAGATCTTGACCTTGGAGTTGGCGGGTTCGGCGAAAAGTCCTTGGAAGGGTCATGACCGTGATGGGTCCTGCTTGGCGTGTCGCCCCATCGGCCGGGTCGGCCATCGCTGCAGCCCAAGGCGGATGTCGATCTGACCGCGTCTCTCAGGTCGACATCCAAGTGAGACAGGCCGTTTCGTTCTTTGCGTTTTCCGTTCGGGCCGGCGATCCTGCCGGCACGAAAGGCACTTCAATCGCCGCGCCGGTCTCGGCTGCGGCGCAGGCCCTCGGCGAATTCCAGGCGCTCGGCCGGTGTCATGCCGGCGACCTGGGCCAGGAACTTCGTCCGCGCCTCGCCCAACATGCCGCCGAGCGGCGTGGTGAAGCGGTCGACCGCAGCCTCGACGGCGGCGGGGGCGTAGGGTTCGGCCGCCAGGGCGACGGCCAAGCTCTCGACCGCCTCGCGCTGGCCCCGGCGATAGGCGCGCCAATCGCCGCGCAGGTCCCGCATCTCCTCGCGAAAGGCGCTCTGCTGAGCATCCGGCATGGCGCGCAACAGCCGCCAGATCCCCGGCCCCCGGTCCTTGCCGTGCCAGTGCTGGGCGGCGCCGCCCACCACGCCGAGCACCGCGACATTGGCAAGCAGCGAGAGCCCGAGGGCGATCTTCATCCAGGTGGGCGCGCGCCGCACGCCGCCGGTGTCGTCGGTCTCGCTCATCTCACCCGTCCTCGAAAAACGCATCCACGGCGCCGACCTCGCGTTCCACGCCAGAGACGAACACCGCCTCGATCTGATCGAAGGGCGCGGGCAGGGCCCCGATCGCTCCGGCATCGCCGATCGTGCCGTAGCCGAGCCAGGCGCCGGCGATCGCCGTGGCGGTCGCGGCCGCCCCGAAGGCCCGCCAATCCTCGATCAACGAGAGGAGGCGTGGACGCCATCGCGCCGGTGCGGGCCGGGCCGCCCGATCTGCTGCCATCGGCGCCTCCCACCGCCGATCCGCCGCGACCTGGCCGGCATCGGCGAGCACCCGGGCCAGGAAGGCCGGATCGGCCTCCGCCTCATGCCGCCGCGCCGCCTCGAGCAAGCGGTCGAGCCCGCGGTCGCGCTCAGATCTTTGCTGCTCATCCATCGTGCACTTCCTCAGACATCCCCTAGGCCGAGCGCCGGGCGCTGGTCCAATAACTCCGCCGCCAGCGCCCGTCTGCCGCGGGCCAGAAGGCTCTCCACCGCTTCCACGCTGGTCTCCAGGCACTCGGCGATATCGGCGTTGCCGAAGCCCTCGAAATGGCGGAGCGCGATGGCCGTGCGCTGCCGCTCCGGCAGACGCGCGATGGCGGCCTGCACCGCCTCGGCCCGCTCCGCGGCGCGCAGCCGTTCGACCGGGCCCGGCGCCTCGTCCTCCGGCTCGGGCGCGGCGTCGAGCCCGACGGAGCGGCGCCGGCGCAGGCGATCGGTGCAGAGATTGGCCACCACCCGGTAGAGCCAGGTGGAGACCTTCGCCCCCTCGTCCCGCCAATTCGGGGCGAGACGCCAGAGCCGCAGCATCGCCTCCTGCGCCACATCCTCCGCCTCCGCCTCATCGCGCAGCAGACGGCGGGCCTGGGCCAGGACCCGGGGGGCATGGCGCAAGGTCAGCGTGCGCGCCGCCGCCATATCGCCCTCGGCATAGAGGGCGAGGAGGGCGGCGTCCGCCATCTCCTCCGCGGTGTCGAACGCCACTGCCATGACCCCCGGTGGATAGATGCCTAGTCGCGCCGCCGCCAGCGCCGATCGCGGCGCTCCGCCAGATCCTCCTGCAACTCGCTGAGCTCGGCCCGGGTGACGGCGCCGTCGTCATCGGCATCGGCCAGGTCGAACCAGCGCGCGCTGGAGAAGCCGCGGGCCGCGCTCAACTCCGCCGGGTCGAGCGCGCCGTCGTCGTTGTCGTCGCCGCGCCGCAGCATGCGGGCCGCAAGCGCCGCGGCCCGATCCTCGACCGAGGCGCGGAGCCGCTCTTCGATGGCTGCCGCCAACTCATGCTCGGCCACCCGGCCGTCGCCGTCGCTGTCGGCCGCGGCGAAGCGCGCCTCGGCCTGGGCCGCAACCTCTGCCCGTGTGACCCGACCGTCGTTGTCGCGGTCGGCTGCCTCAAAGCCCTGGAGCAGGCGGCTGCCCATTCCCGTCTCCGCCAGGGCCGGGTTGGCCAGGCCGAGGGCAAGTGCCAGGACGCCCAGGTTTTGTACTGCTCGCATCGTGTCCTCCGATCGTTGCGCGCCTGTCCGGCGCGGTCATCCGATCTAACGGCCGGGCGGGCCGCTTCCGTCGCGCGGCAGGAGGATTTTTGCGACATGGCGCCGCAAGGCTTTCTGTCCTCGTGAAGGCGCGGGGTCGCCACACTAGGTTGGAGCGATGGTAGATGTCGCTGCACAGAGCTTTCACGAAGATCGGTCGCTGCGGTTGGCGCTGCGGCGGGGCTGGCGGCGGCGTTGCCCGGCCTGCGGCTCCGGCCCGATGATGCAGGGCTTTCTGACCGTGCGCCGGGAATGCCCGGTCTGCTCGGAGGAGCTGCACCACCACCGGGCCGATGACGGGCCGGCCTGGCTGACCATCCTGATCACCGGCCATCTACTCGCGCCGCTGATGCTGTTCGTCTTCACCACCTGGCGGCCGGAAGGCTGGATGATGGCGATAGGCTTCTCCCTCGTCTTCACGACGCTGGCGCTGTACCTGCTCCCCCGGGTGAAAGGGTGCTTCGTCGCCCTGCAATGGGCCAAGCGCATGTACGGCTTCGCCGGCCGCTAAGCCTCCCCGCTGGACAGCCCCGGCCCGCCGGCGCCATAGTCCGCCGCGACAGGCTGCGGGGGCGCGAGCACATGGCAGAGAGCGAGACGGAGGTGCCGATCCGCGACGCGGCGACGGTCATCATCGTGCGCCGCGACCGGGGGATGCCCGAGATCCTGATGGGCCAGCGGGGCGCCAAGGCGGTCTTCATGCCCTCCAAGTTCGTCTTTCCCGGCGGCGCGCTCGATGACGGCGACCACGCGCCCGATGTCGGCACCGCCCTCGCGCCGCTCTGCACGGAGCGCCTGGCCGTCGATGCCCCGGCAGCGCTGGCCCGGCCCCTGGCCCGGGCCGCGATCCGGGAGGTGTGGGAGGAGACGGGCCTCGCCCTGGGCGCGCCGGATCCGGACGCGGGCAGCTATATCAGCGCCGCGCCCCAGGGCTGGAAGGGCTTTCTGGCCCAGGGTCTGATCCCGCGCCTCGATGCCCTGACCTTTGTCTTTCGCGCGGTGACGCCGCCCGGCCGGCCGCGCCGCTTCGACGCGCGGTTCTTCGTGGCCGATGCCGCCGCCATCACCGGCGATCCCGACGATTTCTCCGGCGCGGAGGAGGAGTTGAGCCACCTGCAGTGGATCGGCCTCAACCAGGCGCGCAGCCTCGAGCTGCCGTTCATCACCGAGGTCGTGCTGGCCGAGGTCGAAGCCAGCCTCGACGAGACAGAGCCCCGCCAGGTGCCTTTTTTCCAGCATGACGACGAGCGCGCCTACTTCCGCCTCCTTTAGCCCCAGCGCCCTGATCGCCGGGATCGCCACGATCTCGGTCGCGGGCTTCGGCCTGGCCGTGACCTATCCGCTGTTCGGTGTGCGGCTGGAGGCGATGGGGTCGAGCGGGCTGTTGATCGGGCTCAACAGCGCGGCGACCGCGGTCTCGCTGCTGGTGGGCGGCGTGTTGCTGCCGCCGCTGATGCAGCGCACCGGGCTGGCCGGGTTGCTGATCGGAGCGAGCCTCTTGTCCGCCCTCACGCTTCTCTGCTTCAACCTGGTGCCCGATCCCTACATCTGGATCGCGCTCCGCGCCGTCTACGGCATCGGCATGACTGCGCTGTTCTTCGGATCGGAGCTGTGGATTGTCTCCATCACGCCACCAGCGCGGCGGGGCTTCTGGCTCGGCCTCTACGGCGTTTGCCTGTCGATCGGCTTCGCCGTCGGGCCGCTGCTGCTGAATCTCACCGGCACGGCGGGCTGGCCGCCGTTTCTGGCGTCGGCGGCGGTGGTCGCGGGCGCGGTATTGCCGGTGCTTTGGGCCGCGGGGCGGGTGCCGGCGGCCTCACAGCGCTCAGCCCCCCGGGTGGGAGCGATCCTGACCTACTTCCGCCGGGACCCGAGCCTGTTCTTCGCCGTCATCCTCTTCGGTCTGATCGAGTTCGGCGGCTTCGCACTCTTCCCCGTCTGGGGCCTGCGCCTGGGGATGGAGGAGGCGGCGGCCGTCCTCCTGGTCGCCGTCCTCGCCTTCGGCAACGCATCGCTGCAATTGCCGATGGGGGTTCTGATCGACCGCTTGCCCTTCCGCCTGCTGCTGCTCGTCGGGGCGTTGAGCGCAGTGCTCGCCAGTTTGGCCCTGATGCTGGTCTGGGCGACGCCGGTGATGCTCTACCTCACGCTTTTCGGGCTGGGCGGTCTGGTGGTCTCGCTCTACCTCGCGCCCTTGGCCGAGCTTGGGCGGCGCTATCAGGGGCAGGCGCTGGAGCAGGGGATGGGTGCGATGATGATGGCCTACGGCATCGGCGCGCTCATCGGGCCGCCGGTGATGGGGCGGATGCTCGACGGTCTGCCGCCCCACGGCAATCTCTGGGTGATGAGCGCGGCTGCGGGGATCTTCCTCATCCTTCTGATCCTGCGTTGGCAGCGCACCCGGGCCGGTGCGGCTTGACAGGCCGGCCCGCGACGGTACTAAGGCGGCGAGCGTCGGCCCGGCCGGCGGCGAGCTTTGGGAGTTTGAGCGATGGCCAAGCCCACCACCATCAAGATCCGCCTGAACTCGACGGCGGGCACCGGGCACTTTTATGTGACGAAGAAGAATTCGCGCACCATGACCGACAAGATGTCGGTGCGGAAATACGACCCGGTGGCGCGCAAGCACGTCGAGTACAAGGAAGGCAAGATCAAGTAGCCTCCCGCGACGGGGATTGATCGGGGCCGCGCCATCTGCGCGGCCTTTCGCTTTTCGGGGACTCGCGCTATGCCATCCCATGGCCCCGACATTGAGCATCCGCCCCTCGGACCGCGGTGACATCCCGGCCGTCGATGCGTTGCTCGCCCGGGCCTATCCCAAGCTGCTGAAGGCGGACTATCCGCCCTCCGTCCTGGTCACCGCGGTGCCGTTGATCGCCCGGGCGCGGCCGGAGCTGATCGCCTCCGGCACCTACTACGTGGCCGAGGACGATCACGGCGCGATCGTCGGGGCAGGGGGATGGAGCGTGTTGCGCGGGCGGACCGGCCGGACGCTCGCCGAGGTCCGGCACTTCGTCACCGACCCCGATCGGGTGCGCCAGGGCATCGGGCGCGGCATCATGGAGCAGGTGATCGCCAGTTGCCGGGCTGCCGGCGCGCGGGAGCTTGCCTGCCAGTCGACGCTCACCGCCGTGCCGTTCTACCGCGCCCTCGGCTTCGTCGGCATCGGCCGCATCGACGTGCCGCTGGCGGAGTGCGTTTTCTTCCCGGCGGTGCGGATGCTGCTGCGCCTAGGCTGAAAAAGAAAAGGGGCCGGCGAACCGGCCCCTCGTTCCCCTAGCGCGCGATGCCAGGGCTATTCTTGCTGTCCAAGGAACATCAGCAGGAACTGGAACATGTTCAGGAACGAGATGTAGAGGCTGAGCGCGCCGTCGGCGGCCGCCTTGTCCAGCCATTCCTGGTCCATCTGCGTGGCGTGGGCGACGTAGGTGTTCTTGATGTCCTGGGTGTAGAACGCCGTCAGACCGGCGAAGATCAGGATGCCGATGGCCGAGATCGCGAACATCACCGCGGGCGACTGCAGGAAGATGTTGACGATCATCACCAACACCAGGCCGATCACGCCCATGAACAGGAACGAGCCCCAGCCGGAGATGTCACGCTTCGTGGTGTAGCCCCAAAGGCTCAGGGCGGCGAAGGCAATCGCGGTGATGAGGAACGTCTGCACGATCGAGACCGTCGTGAAGACGATGAAGATCGAGCTCATCGACACGCCGATCACGGCGGCGAAAATCAGGAAGCCCGTCTGCACCATCGCTACCGAGCCGCGCCGCATCAGCGCGCCCCAGCCGAAGAAGATGAACGCCAGCGGCGCGAACATCAGCACCCAGCGCAGCGGCGACGTATAGAGCGTCGCGCCGAGCCCGGTAAGCAATGTGCCGTTTTGCAGCTGGACAGCGGCGGAGCTCGCATCAGTCGTCGTCGCAAGGTTGGCGATCAGCCAGGCGGCCATCGCCGTGACCACCATGCCCATGGACATAAGTCCGTAGACTTTGTTCATGTGAGCGCGGAGACCGACGTCGATCTGCGCGGCGGTTGTCGTCGTAGATCGGCGAACCGTCTCGTACTGGGCCATGCGTCTCTTTCCTCCTACACAGGCATATCGGCCGGCGGGACGTGCCGGCGTGATCTTGATGTCAATATTGGTCACGAAAGGTTGCGTTTCAAGCCGTATGCCCGCGGTTTTGTGTACCGGAACGATCCGCCTATTCGCGGGAGCGCAGGACCCGTGCCGGCCGGGCGGCAAGGGGGCGGAGCGCGAAGCCGAGCCCGGCGAGCAGGCTCGCCAAAGCTCCGCCCACGACGATGGCGACGGCTGAGATCGGCTCAAAGCTGTAGCCCGCGTCCATCACGAAGGTCATCACCGCCCAGCCCGCGATGCCGCCGGCCACGATTGCCACGGTCCCGGCCGAGGCGCCCAGGATGGCGGAGCGCAGCGCGAAGCTGGCGAGGATCCGGCCCCGCACGGCGCCGAGCGCCTTAAGCACCGCCGCCTCGAAGACCCGGCGCCGCACGCCAGCCGCCGCGGCGCCGATCAGCACCACGAAGCCGGTAAAGAGCGTGGCAGCCGCGCCCCACGAGGTCGCCGCAGCGATGGAGCCCAAGGCCTCCGTCACCCGGTCGATGGCGTCGCGCACCCGCACCGCGCTGATGTTCGGGAAGGTGCCGGCCAGCGAGCGGAGAAGCCGACCCTCCGCCGCCTCCTCGGCATAGACCGTGGCGATATGGGTGTGGGGCGCGCCCGCAAGCGCGCCGGGGTTCAGCATCATGATGAAGTTGATGCCCATGTCGCGGAACTCGACCACCCGGAGGTTGGCGATGGTCGCCGTCAGCTCACGCCCGAGGATGTTGATCGTCAGGGTGTCGCCGACCTCGAGGCCCATCTCCAGCGCCTCCTCCTCGGCGAAGCTCACCAGCGGCGGGCCGTCATAGTCCGCCGGCCACCACTCGCCGGCGGTGATCCGCGCGCCCTCCGGCGGTTCGGCGCCGTAGGTGACGCCCCGGTCGCCCGAGAGCACCCAGTGGCCGCCTGCCACATCGCGCGCCCGCTGGCCGTTGATCTTGGTGATGATGCCGCGCAGCATCGGCGCCGTCTCGACGGAGAGGACGCCCGGATCGGCCTCCGCCTCCTCCAGGAACGGCGAGAGCTGGTCGTTCTGGATGTCGACGAAGAAGTAGGCCGGGGCGGCGTCCGGTAGCTCGTCGGAGATCACGCCGCGGAGGTTGGCGTCGATCTGTCCCACCGTCGCCAGCACCGTCAACCCGAGACCGAGGGAGAGCACGACGGAGGTGGTCTCGCCCCCCGGACCGCCGACAGCGCCCAGTGCCAGGCGTAGGGCTGGGCGCCCGCGGGTGAGACGGGAGCGTGCCAGGCGCTTGGCCAGCCAATGCGCCCCCCGCGCCGCAAATGCGAGCGCCACCAGGGCCGCGACGATCCCACCAGCCGCCCAGAGCGCCAGCTCCGCCACGCCGGAGAACCAGGCGGCGAGGCCAACGAGGACCGCGAGCAAAGCGACCGTCAGGCCGATATAGGCCGGCCGCGGCAGGCCATGGGCCGGTGCCGTCATATCGCGGAAGAGGCCCGCCGCACGAATGTCCCGCGCCCTGGCGAGCGGCCAGATGGTGAAGACCAGCGAGGCAAGTACGCCGTAGATCGCCGCCTCCACCAATGGCGCGCTGAACACCGAGAAGAGCGCCGGCACCGGCAACTGATCGGCAAAGAGCGGGCCGAGAAGCGTGGGCACCGCTGCGCCGAGTGCCAGGCCAAGGGCGACCCCCAGCACCGTCAAGAGTCCGATCTGCATCAGATAGACCAGGAAGATCGTGCGCCCGTCGGCCCCGAGCGTCTTCAAGGTGGCGATCGTGTCGGTCTTGCCCTCGAGGTAGGCGCGAACCGCGGCGGAGACGCCGATGCCCCCCACCGCGAGGCCCGCGAGCCCCACGAGCACCAGGAAGGCGCCCAGCCGATCGACGAAGTTGGCCACCCCGGGCGCGCCATTCCGCCGGTCGCGCCAGCGCATGCCGTCATCCTCGAACGCCGCCCGGGCGGAGCGCTTCAGGCCCTCGATACTCGCGCTCTCCGGCAACTGCAGGCGATAGATGCTGTCAAAAAGCGTGCCGGGGGCGAGGAGGCCGCTGTCGGCCAACGCCTCCCGCAGCACGATGACGCGGGGGCCGAGGCCGAAGCCTGCGGCGGCCGCATCGGGCTCCCGCGTCAGGGTGGCCGTCAGCCGGAAATCCTGGGTGCCGAGGCGCACGACGTCGCCAAGCGCCAGGCCCAGCCGGTCGATCAGCACGCCCTCGGCGATCAGGCCGGGCAGGCCGTCCACCTCGCCCAGCGCATCGGCGAGCGGCATCTCGGGTTCCAACCCGACGGAGCCATAGATCGGATAGACGTTGTCGACGCCCTTCACCTGGGTGAGCGTTCGCTCCGGCCCGTCGTCGCGGTCGACCACCAGCAGGGAGCGGAAATCGACGACTTCGGAGATGGCGTCGGCCTCCGCCGCCATCCAGGCGCGCTCCTCCTCCGAGGCATAACGGTAGGTGAAGCGCATCGCCGCGTCGCCGCCGAGGATGACGGCGCCTTCCCGCGACAATCCCTCCTGGATCGCCATGCGGACGGAGCCCACGGCGGCGATAGCGCCGACGCCGAGCGCCAAACAGGCGAGAAAGATGCGGAAGCCCTTCAATCCGCCCCGCAGTTCCCGCCGCGCGATGCGCCAGGCGACGATCGGCTGGCTCAGCATCATTCCGCCGCCTCGCGGATCGCCACATCCTCAAGCTGGCCATCGCGCAGATGCACCACCCGGTCGCAGCGATTGGCGAGATCCGGCGCATGGGTGACCAGCACCAGGGTCGAGCCGTGGCGATCGCGCAGGCCGAAGAGCATGTCGATGATCGCATCCCCGGTGGAGCCGTCGAGATTGCCGGTGGGCTCGTCCGCCAGCAGGATCTCGGGCCGCGTCACTGCGGCGCGGGCCAGCGCCACCCGCTGCTGCTCGCCCCCCGACATCTGCGCCGGGTAATGGTCGAGCCGGGCGCCGAGGCCGACGGCCCCCAACTCCTCCGCCGCCCGGTCGAAGGCGTCGAGGTCGCCGGCAAGCTCCAGCGGCGTCGCCACGTTCTCGATCGCCGTCATCGTCGGGATCAGGTGGAAAGACTGGAACACCACGCCCATATGGAGACGCCTGAAGCGGGCGAGGGCATCCTCGTCCAACGTGGTGAAATTCTTGCCGAGGACGCTGACCTCTCCCCCCGTTGCCTGCTCAAGGCCGCCCATGATCATCAGGAGCGACGATTTGCCGGAGCCGGAGGGACCGACCAGGCCGAGGGTTTCGCCCCGCTGGACCGAGAGGGTGATGCCGCGCAGAATGTTCACCGGCCCGGCGTTGCCGTCGAGGGTGAGATGCACGTCGCGGAGCGTGATGAGGGAATCGGTCATGTCGCTGTCAGTCCTTTGGCCCCTGCGGAACGCCAAAACGCCGCGTCCCCCGTTCAGCGCGGGATATGGGGTGCGACGCGCAATCCTCAACCTAACGGTCGGGATGCTGGTTTCCGTCGCGGCGGTCTCGGCGGCCCAGGCGGAGGACCTGGTGATCGCCGCCCTCGGCGATTCGCTCACCCAAGGCTACGGCCTGCCGGAGGAGGACGGTTTCGTCCCCCAGCTGCAGGCCTGGCTGCGGGAAAAGGGCTATGAGGTGACGGTGATCAATGCCGGCGTCTCGGGCGACACCACGGCCGGCGGCCTCTCCCGCATCGAATGGACGCTGACGCCGGAGGTCGACGCGGTGATCGTCGCCCTCGGCGGCAACGATCTGCTCCGCGGCATAGATCCGGAGGCGAGCCGGGCGAACCTCGACGGCATCCTCACGGTGGTGGACGGCCGCGGCCTGCCGGCGATGCTGATCGGCATGCGCGCGCCGGGCAATTATGGTCCCGACTGGAAGGCGGCCTTCGACGCCATGTATCCAGAGCTCGCGGCGAAGTATGAGGCGATCCACGTCGAGTCGTTCATGGCCGGCCTCGGCGACAGCGCCACGCCCGACGCCGAGGATATCGAGGCGCTCCGCTCCCTGATGCAGGACGACGGCATCCATCCCAACGCCGAGGGCGTGAGCCGGATCGTCGCGACGTTGGGGCCGGAGGTGGAGCGGTTGATTGCCCGGGCTGAGTAAGGATGCGCCTGTTCGTCGCCCTCACCCTGCCGTGGGAGGTGGAGGATGCGCTCTCCCACCTCCAGGCGAGCCTGCCGGCCGGCCACCCGGTTCCGGCTGAGAACCTGCATCTGACGCTGGCCTTCCTCGGCGAGCTCACCTCGCGGGAAGCGGAGGACGTGCACGACCAGCTCGCCGGCATCCGGGCCGCGCCGGTGGCCCTGACGCTCGCCGGCGTCGACCGGTTCGGCGATGCACGGGCCCGGTCGGTGCATGCCGGGGTGGAAGGCAACGCCGCCCTCAGCCATCTGCAGGAGAAGGTGGCCCGCGCTGCCCGCATGGCCGGCGTCGATCTCGCCCGGCGCCGGTTCAAGCCTCACGTGACGATTGCAAGGCTCTCCGGCAAGCGGGTGGAGCCGCGGCTCGACCGCTGGGTGGCCGAACACGGGCTCTTCCGCTTCGGGCCGTTCTGGGTGGAGGATTTCGCGCTGATGCGCTCGGATCTCGGCGGCGGCGGGCCGGTCTATTCCGACCTCGCCACCTATCCGCTGGACGGCGAAGCGGCCCCGGCCGAGGCGCCGCTTCGCTGAGGCGTCAGGTGTAATAGTCCCAGAACGGGCGCGCCGCCTCGCGCGAGACGTCCTTTCGGGTGAGGCCGATGTCGTCGAGTTGCGTGCTGTCGAGACGGCTCAAGGCCCGACGTTGCCGCGCCACCTCGACCCAGCGCGCGATCAGTCCGAAGATCCCCACCGGGCGCCGCCGCCCGAACCCGATGGTGCGCCATGTCCTTGAAACGATGGCCATCTTCGTATCTCCTTTCCCGATGACACCGGTGTGTCGCATCAACTTGCTTGATATATTTAGGGAGCGAAGTAGGATCACAGAAACGAATTTTTCTGAGATGAGCCATCAGGAAACGTGATATGCCGCGCAATCTCGATCTGACCGCCGTCCGCTCCTTCGTCACCGTCGCCGACACTGGCGGCGTGACCCGGGCGGCCTCCCAGCTGCACCTCACCCAGTCGGCGGTGTCGATGCAATTGAAGCGGCTGGAGGAGGCGCTGGGCCAGCCGCTGCTCGACCGCTCCGGCCGCGGCGTGACGCTCACCGCCCAGGGCGAGCAATTGCTGAGCTACGGCCGCCGGATCCTGGCACTGAACGACGAGGTCTGGGGCAAGATGACCGACCAATTGTTCGAGGGGGAGATCACCTTCGGCGTCCCCCACGACATCGTCTACCCCCACGTGCCGGCCATCCTGCAGCACTTCGCGGCGGAATATCCGCGGGTGAAGGTGCAGCTCATCTCTTCCTACACGCGGCGCCTGAAGGATTTGCTGGCCCGCGGCGAGATCGACTTGATCCTGACGACGGAGGATCTCTGCGATCCGGGTGGTGAGACGTTGTGCACCTCGCCGCTCATCTGGTTTGGCGCCCCCGGCGGACAGGCCTGGCGGGCCCGGCCATTGCGGCTCGCCTTCGAGAACGCCTGCATCTTCCGCGGACCTGTCCAGGCGGCGCTCGACGCCGTCGACATCCCGTGGGAGATGGCGGTGACGTCGGAGAGCACCCGGACGATCGAGGCGACGGTCTCGGCCGACCTCGCGGTGCACGCGGGCATCGACGGCTCCCTCGGCCACTACCTTGAGCCGATCCGCCATGCGGGGGCGTTGCCGGCGCTGCCGACGATGCAGATCAACCTCTACACGAACGGAGGCACCCACCAGCCGTTGGTCGAGGCGCTGGCCACTGACGTCCGGCGCGCCTTTCAAAGTGGTGAACGCGCGGCGGCATGAGCTCAGTTCATTGAAAATTCAGGTCTTTATGACCATATCAGTCTCTCGCGGGACGCTGCGGCATCGCTCCGACACGGTTTGCCGTGAGTTTTAGTGGCTGGGCCTTTGAAATTGTGCGCCGATCCAGCATAATAAGTCTGACGGATATGGGCGGGTACGACATGATGATCTCTGGCTTCGACATTGGTCTCGGCATCCGTTTGGCCGAGGAAGACGACCTCATCTAACCCCAATCGCGCTGTCCAGGTGACAGCGATCGCCAGCGGCGCGGGTCCATGACGCGCGATCGCTTGGTTTTAGGTGGTGTGTTCGTTGCAGGCGTCACGGCTCTTAGCGTGATGGCCTACGTCCAATACTCCCAGTCACCGATGTCGCTCCACGGCAGCCTGATACAGCCGAGAAGTTCCGCACCGCAGACCGGCTGGCTGGTGATCGGTGCGACGTTCATCGCCTGGATCTCCCTTCTCGCAAATATCTGGCTCGCACGACGGCAAAGCCGGACGCAGCACACGATCCAACTGCTCCTCACGACGCGGCTCGACCGCGAGTATCTACAGTTCCTGAAGGACTATCGGAGCATCGCACCCAGCCGGCGCGCGCCGTTCACCGATGCGCAGATGGAGATCCTGAACGCCGGCGGCGCGCAGGGAACCGAACTTGCCTTCCAGCGCGCCACCTCGTTCGTGCTCAATTTCTACGAGATGCTTGCAGCCGCGGCCTATCGCGAAGACCTCGACATCGCGCTTCTGCGAAAGACGATCCGGGGAAACGTCGTGCATTTGGTCATCCAATGCTCCCCCTACATCAGGGCCCGGCGGGAGGAGCTGGGCCGTGAGAAGTCGTGGGAACATCTGGTCTGGCTCTACCGCCGTTTCGCGGAACCGAGCGACATTCCCGACGAGCTAAAGCCGGACGTGCAGCGTCCGCAGGACCTGCGGCTGGGGCCTGAGCCCACCCTTTAGGTCATCGTCAGCACCACCTTGCCGGTGGCTTTGCGGCTGGTCAGCAGATCGAGCGCTTCGTTCGCTTGCTCCAGCGGCAGGGCGTGGCTGACATGGGGTTTCAGCTTGCCTTCACCGTACCAGGCGAAGAGCTGGCGGAAGCTCTCCACCAACACCTGGGGTTTGAAACGAGAATAGGCGCCCCAATAGAAGCCGTGCACCGTGAGGTTCTTCACCAGCAGGATGTTGGCCGGGATCTGCGGCACGTCGCCTGAGGCGAAGCCGAGGGGGAGGAGCCGTGCCTCGGGCTTCGTCGCCCGCATCGCCGCCATGAACTGGTCGCCGCCCACCGGGTCGTAGACGACGTCGGCCCCGCCGAGGGCCTTCACCGCCTCCCGGATATCGTCGGTGTCGCTGTCAATCAAATGGTCGGCGCCGACCTCGCGGGCGACGGCGAGCTTCTCCGCCCCCCGGGCGCAGGCGATCACGGTCGCCCCCATCAACTTGCCGATCTCGACCGCCGTCAGGCCGACACCGCCGGCGGCGCCGAGGACCAGCAGGGTCTCCCCCGGCTGCAGCTTGGCGCGGTAGTCGAGGCCCACATGGCTCGTCCCGTAGGCGACGAGGAAGGCCGCCACATGCTCCGCCGGCATACCGTCCGGCACCGGCACGCAGCTTGTGGCCGGGGCGCAGACATGCTCGGCAAAGCCGCCATGGCCGGAGAGTGCGGCGACCCGGTCCCCGACCTTCGGGAACTTGACGCCCTCACCCTGGGCCGCGACCGTCGCCGCCACCTCCATCCCCGGGGCGAAGGGTAGGTCGGGCTTTTCCTGGTAGGTGCCCTTCACCATCAATGTGTCGCCGAAATTCACGCCGCAGGCCTCGACCCGCAGCAGCACTTCGCCGGGCCCGGGGCTGGGCGTCTCCGCCTCGTCGAGGCGCAAGGGTTCGTTGAGCGCATGGACCCGCATCGCGCGCATGTGTCTTCCTCCGATTTTTCGGTAGGGTGCCGTGGTTTCGCGCCCTGAACGGAGGCCAGAGTGGCCCTGCCCGACAAAATCCTCAAGGCATTCCACGTGCAGATGCGCGCCTGTGAGCGGCTCGGCTCGCCCTTCACCGCCCGGCTTTGTCGCCTGCTGCCGCCAGCCCTGGCGGCGGAGACACCGGTGGGCTTGCGGGTGCGGGACTGGGCGGGCGATCCGATCGCCGATGCCCTGGCCCTGCGGGTCTGCGGCGGCCTGCAATGGCTCGCCCGTCAGGCGCCGGACAGCGTGCTCGGCGCCGTCTTTCCTCCGGCGAACCGGGACGATGCGGCGCTTGCCGAGGCGCTCGACGCCACGCTCAGCGATCGGGCGGGGGAGCTACTGCCCTGGCTCGACCGCCCGCCCCAGACCAACGAAGTCGCCCGCTCCGGCATCCTGCTTGGCGGGCTCTTGCACATCGCCGATCGGACCTGGCCGGCGGTGGAGTTGCTGGAGATCGGGGCGAGTGCGGGGGTGAACCTTGCCCTCGACAAGCAATCCTATGACCTAGGAGAGGGTCGGGTTTGGGGGCCGGAGGCGGCCGAGGTACGCATCGCCTGCGCCTGGCAAGGCGCGCCGCCGCCGCTCGAGGCGCCGCTGCGGGTCGTCGCCAGGGCCGGCTGCGATGCGGCGCCCATCAATGCGGCCGATCCCGAGGCGCGGGACCGGATGCTCGCCTATATCTGGCCCGACCAGGTGGCCCGCCAGGCCCGGGCCCGGGCCGCGCTGCTGACCGCCGCGGGGTTGGGCATCCGGGTCGAGCGGGCGGATGCTGGTGCCTGGGTCCCGGCGCGCCTGGCCGAGCCCGCGCGCCCCGCCACCACCCGCGTCGTTATGCACTCCATCATGTGGCAGTACCTGCCCGAGGCGACGAAGGAGGCGATCGAAGGGGCGATCCGCGATGCCGGCCGGGCGGCGACCCCGGCCAGTTCCGTTGCCTGGCTGCGGCTCGAGCCCGACGGCGCCCCCCACTCCGCCGCGATCCTGCTCGATCTCTGGCCCGGCGATCTGTCGCTGGAGCTTGGCCGCGGGGACTATCACGGACGCTGGGCCGAGTGGGCCGATGTCTGAGGGACCTCGGGGCGGCTAGCCCGTGGGAAAAAGCCGCTCCGCGTAGCGGTCCTCCAGGAGCCCTGTGGCGCCCGGCTCGGCCACAAAGATGCAGCCGGAGAGGGGGTTGGCCGCCACGTCCGCCTCGCTCATCTGCTCCCGCGCCGTGGTGATGTAGAGCCGGTCGAGCGCCGGGCCCCCGAAGCAGCAGCAGGTGACCTGCGGCACCGGCAGGGTGACGCGCCGCCCGGTGCTGCCGTCGGGTCGCACCTCGACCACATCAGCGCCGTTGAAGCGGGCGTTCCAAAGATGGCCCTCGGCATCGACGGAGGAGCCGTCGGGAAAACCCTCCCCCTCCGCCAGCTTCAGCAGCACCGACCAGGTGCCGACCGCGCCGCTCTCAGGATCATAGGACGCCTGACGGATCTCGGCCGTCGGGCTGTCGGCGAAGTAGATCGTGGCGCCGTCGGGTGAGAAGCAGATGGAGTTCGAGCAGCCGATGTCGGTCGCGAGCGTCGCCACCTGCCCGCCGGCGTAGCGGGTGAGCGACGAGGTGGGCTTCAACCCATCCTCGTTCATGCCGCCCACCAGAAAGCGCCCCTGCCGGTCGCAGCGTCCGTCGTTGTAGCGCGTGCTCGGCTGGTCAGGCTCGAAATCCGTTAGGCGATCGAGCCGGTCGCCCTCCGGATCCCAGCGGAAGAGCCCGCTCTCGAAGGCCGCGAGGATGTGACCCGCGGGATCGAAGGCGAAGGAGCCGAGCCGCTCGATCGTCTCGACGCTCCGCACGTTGCCGCCATCGGCGTCGCAGGACCAGAAACTCCGCCCGTGGATGTCGGTCCAGTAGACCCGCTCCGTCACCGGGTTCCACTGGATGCCCTCGGCCAGGATGCAGTCCGAGCGGACCAGAAGCTCCGCCTGCATCACGCGGCCTTCGCGGGTTTCTTGCCGAGGATGATCATGCCGAGCACGTCGTCCTCCGTCACATCCTCGACCCGCTCAGTGCCGACAAGCTGGCCGTTCTTCATCACCGAGACCCGGTCGCAGAGCTGGAAGACATCGTGGATGTCGTGGCTGATCAGGAAGATGCCGATACCCTCGGCCTTCAATTGCTGGATGAGTTCGGCAACCATCTGCGTCTCGTGCACGCCGAGCGCTGCCGTCGGCTCGTCCATGATCAGGATGCGGGCGTTGAAATAGACCGCGCGGGCGATGGCGACCGACTGGCGCTGCCCGCCCGAGAGCGCTTTCACGGGGGCCGAGAACTTCTCGAAGTTCGGGTTGAGGCGGCCCATGATCTTCCGCGTCTCCGCCTCCATCCGGTCGTCGTCGACGAAGCCGAGGGCGGTCGTCAGTTCCCGCCCGAGGAAGAGGTTGGAGGCTGCATCCAGATTGTCGGCGAGCGCCAGGGTCTGGTAGATCGTCTCGATATTGTGGCGGCGTGCGTCGCGGGGATTGTCGATCTCAACCGGCCGGCCCTCGATCAGGATCTCGCCCGAGTCCTTGCGGTAGGCGCCCGAGAGCACCTTGATCAGCGTCGACTTGCCCGCGCCGTTGTGGCCCAAGAGACCCACGACTTCGCCGGGGTAAAGGTCCACCGTCACCCCGTCGACGGCTTTGATGCCGCCGAACGAGAGGTGGATGTCGCGCATCTCGACGAGGGGCGTCATGTCGGATCTCCCACGCGCTTCCTGTAGACGATGTCGATCCAGACGGCGATGACCAGGACCGCGCCGACCACGATGTTCTGCATCGGTGCGTCGACGCCGACCATCGCCATCCCCGATTGCAGCGACTGCATGATGAGCGCGCCGAGGATGGCGCCGTAGATCGTGCCGAGCCCGCCGGAAAGCGCCGTGCCGCCGATCACCGCCGCGGCGATCACCCGCAGCTCGTCGAGCGTGCCGATGTCGTTGCCGTGGTTGGCGAGCCGGGCCGACGCGACGACCGCCGAGAGTGCGCAGAGCGCCCCCATCAGGGCGAAGATCTTCACCGTCAGCAGCCGCGTGTTGATGCCCGACAGCTCCGACGCATCCGGATTGCCACCCGTTGCGAAGATGTAGCGGCCGAAGCGGGTACGCCGGGCGATGATCGTCATAGCCACCGCAACCACTATCAGCAGGAGGACGGAGATCGGCAGGCCATAGCCGGCGGTAAAACCCTCCGGCATCACCTCGCCCCGCGCTTCGAACATCCGCTCAAGCCGGCGCACCGGGATGTCGTAGGCGTTCAGCACCGCGACGAAACCCAGGATGGCGGCGGTGATCAGGCCGCCAAGCAGCATCTCGGCCCAGACCGGCTTCACCGGAAAGCCATGGCGGACCTTGTTCACCCGGGCCCGCCAAAGCGCCAGCAAAGCCGCAGCGACGGCGACCAGGCCGACGATCCAGGAGGCCGCCTCGCCCAACGTCCCGTTCGTGCCGCCGAGCATCACGAAAGTGCCGTCGAGCGGTCCGATGGTCTGACCATTGGTGATCTGCCAGCCGACATTGCGCCAAATCAGCAAGCCGCCGAGCGTCACGATGAAGGCCGGGATCGTGAGGTAGCCGACGAGATAGCCGTGAAAGGCGCCGATCGCCGTGCCGACCACCAGGCCCGCGAGGATAGCCAGGATCCAGATCGCCGGATGCCCGAGCTCCAGCCCGAAGAGCCCCGGCAGCCAGACCGTCTGGGTCATCGCCATGACGGCCGAACAGGTGGCCAGCAGCGAGCCGACCGAGAGGTCGATATGCCGCGTCACGATCACGAAGACCATGCCGGTGGCCATGATCGCGACAGAGACGGTCTGGATCGTCAGGTTGAAGATGTTGCGCGGCGTCAGGAACCGCCCGTCCGTCGCCAGATCAAAGGCGAGGCAGAGGAGCGCGAAGGCCCCGATCATGCCGAGGAGCCGCGTGTCGATCTCCAGCGTCTGGATCAGGTTACGCCGGGGTCGATCGGTGGCCTGGGCGGTGGTCTCTGTCATCGGAGCCTCGTCGCATCTGGCCCGCGCCGCCCCGGCCTTGAGCCGGGGCCTCGCCGAGGTCCCGGGCCGGGGCCCGGGACAGCGCGCCGGCCGGGCTTAGTTACAGGGCGCCGGGCCGTTCGAGACACCCTGGCAGAGCGCTTCCTGGGTGATCCAGCCGGCATCGACGACGACGGAGAGGTTGTCGGCCGTCACCGGCAGCGGCTCGAGGAAGAGCGCCGTCAGCGTGGTGCCGGCCGGCGACGTCCACTCCGCCGCGCCGTCGACATCGGCCATCGCCGTACCGTTGGCGAGCGCCACCGCGATCTCGCCAGCCGCCCGGCCGAGGTCGCGGGCGTCCTTCCAGACGCTCACGGTCTGGGTGCCGAGCGCGACGCGGTTGAGCGCCGCGTGGTCGCCGTCCTGGCCGGAGACCGGGATGCCCTCCATCCCCTGGGCGGTGAGCGCCGCGACGACGCCGCCCGCGGTGCCGTCGTTCGAGGCGACCACGGCGTCGACGTTGTTGTCCTCAGCCGTCAGGATCTGCTCCATGTTGCGCTGGGCGTTGGCGGGCAGCCAGCCGTCGGTATAGGCCTCGGCCACGATGGTCACGTCGCCCGCGTCGATGGCCGCCTGCAGCACCTCCTGCTGGCCGCCGCGCAGGAAGTCGGCGTTGGGATCGGTGGGCGAGCCCTTGATCATCACGTAATTGCCGGCGGGCTGCGCGGCGAAGACGGCGCGGGCCTGCATCCGGCCGACCTCGACATTATCGAAGGTCAGGTAGAAGGCGCGGGGATCCTCGATCAGGCGGTCATAGCCGACGACCGGAATGCCCTCGTCCGCCGCCGCCTGCACCGCCGGCCCGATGGCCTGGGCGTCCTGGGCGAGGATGATCAGCGCATCGACGCCGCGGGCGATCAGGCTCTCGATATCGGAGAGCTGCTTGGCGGACGAGGATTGCGCGTCGGCCGAGACATACTCGGCACCCGCGGCCTCAAGCGCCGCGACGATGGCGGCCTCATCGGTCTTCCAGCGCTCCTCCTGGAAATTCGACCAGCTCACGCCGATGGTCTGGGCCGAGGCGGCGCCGATGCCGCCAAGGGTCACGGCGGCCGCCGCCAGCACGGTTAGGGATCTCATAGCAACTCCTCCCTGGAGGTTTGTCGTTTGTGCGGGCAGGGCCCGAAGGTCTCACGCGACGGCATGCACTCCGTCGATCCTGAAGCTGCGAGTATTTTCTTCATCTGTCAAATTAATTATGGCCAACGCCGCTCAGGTTTGCCATCCTTGGGCTGTAACGGGGAGGCTGTGCTCAGCGATGTCTGTTTGTTGTCAGTGGGTTGGAGCGTTGATGGGTCTCGGGGCGCTGGTGGCGGCGATGCCTGTCTCGGCCAACGGTGACGACCCGCGCACGCCGCACTTCGTCGATGCGACGGCGGTCTCCGGCCTCTCCCACACCTTCGGCGGTGGGCCGGAGTTTGTGGTGGGGGGCGGCGGCGCGGCCTTCGACTGCAACGGCGACGGCCTGCCGGAGGTCGCCTTGGCCGGCGGCGACGCGCCTCTCACCATCTGGCGCAATCGCTCGCTGCCCGGGGGCGCCGTGACCCTGCAGCCGGTGGAGGATCTGCCGGAGGTGCGGCGGGCCACCGGCGTCTATCCCCTCGACATCGACGGCGATGGGGCGCTCGATCTCTTCGTGCTGCGCTTCGGCCAGAACCAGGTGCTGCGCGGCCTCGGCGCCTGCCGGTTCGAGCTGGCCGAGGGGCTCGGCCTGCCGATGGCGGAGGACTGGACGACCGCCTTCGCCGCGACCTGGACGGATGCCGGCGCACCGCTTCTCGCCATCGGCAATTACGTGCCCCGGGACCGGCCGCTGCAGGCCAGCGGGAACTGTGAGCCCTCCTACCTGGTGCCACCGGCGGAGGTGGGGTTTGACGCGCCGATCTCTCTCGGCCCCGGGGCCTGCACCCTGTCGGCGCTGTTTCTCGATTGGTCGGGGACCGGGCGCATCGACCTCCGCTTTGCCAACGACCGGGAATACTACGATCGCGGCCAGTCGGAGCAGCTGTGGCGCCTGACGGAGGAAGGGCCGGTCGCCTATACCCGCGACGACGGCTGGGACGCGCCGCAGCTTTGGGGCATGGGCCTCGCCGCCCGGGACATCACCGGCGACGACCTGCCGGAGGTCGCCGTGACCTCGATGGCCGACAACCGGCTGGAACGCCTGCGGGCCGAGGCGGGCGGCCAGCCGCGGTTCGACGACGTCGCCCGCGCCATGGGCGCGACCGCCCACATGCCCCATGTCGGGCCCGACCTGCGCCCCTCGACCGCCTGGCATACGGAGTTCGCCGATTTCAATAACGACGCCCAGGCCGATCTGCTGATCGTCAAAGGCAATGTCGATGCCATGCCCCGGATGGCCAACTTCGATCCCGACTCGCTGCTTCTCGGCGACGGTACGCGGTTCCATGAGCGGAGCTTCGAGGCAGGGATCGCCGTCGACAGCCAGGGCAGGGGGGCCGTGGTGGCGGATCTGAACGGCGACGGCTGGCTCGACCTGATCACCGTCAACCGCAACCAGCCCGTCCGGCTCTGGCAGCAGGTGCACGGGGCGGGCGCCTGGATCGCCATCGACCCGCGTCAGGCCGGCGCCAACGCCTTTGCCGTCGGCGCGCTTGTCGAGGTGAAGGCGGCCGGCATCCGTCAGACCCAGGTCCGCCGGGTGGGCGGCGGCCATGCCGGCGGCACGCTCCTGCCCCTGCATTTCGGCCTCGCCGAGGCAGAGGAGGCGGATGTCCGCATCCTCTGGCCGGACGGCACAAGCGGCGAATGGCAGACCCTCGCGGCAGGCGAAGCCCATCTGATCGAGCGGAGGATGGAATGAGCGACGGGCCGCTGGCGCAGTACCGCGACCTCGCCGGTCGCATCGTCCTCATCACCGGCGGCGCCACCGGCATCGGCGCCGACATGGTGCGGGCCTTCCACGGCCAGGGCTCTCACGTCACCTTCGCCGATATCGACGAGGCGGCGGGCCAGGCCCTGGCGGCGGAGCTCTCCGGCAGCAGCTTCGTGCGCTGCGACGTGACCGACACCCAGGCGCTGCGCGACTGCATCCATGGCGCCGGCGCGCTCGACGTGCTGGTCAACAACGCCGCCAACGACATGCGGGTAGCGCTCGAGCGCATCGACGAGCCGATGTGGGAGCGGATCGTCTCCGTCAATCTCCGCCATCAGTTCTTCGCCGCCCAGACCGCCGGGGCGGGTATGGCCGCCCGGGGCCGTGGCGCGATCATCAACTTCGGCTCGGTAGCGCCGACGCTGCGGATCGCCGATCTCGACGCCTATTCGACCTGCAAGACCGCCGTGCTGGGCATGACCCGGCAGTTCGCCCGGCATTTCGGCCATAATGGCGTGCGGGTGAACGCCATCGTGCCCGGCGCGATCCTCACCCCTCGCCAGCTCGAGCTATGGATCACGCCGGAGGATGAGGCGCGTATTCTGGCCGATCAGTGCCTGCATCGCCGCCTGGTCGGGTCGGACGTGGCGGAGATGGCGCTGTTCCTCGCCTCCGACGTCTCCAGCGCTTGTACGGGCCAGGAATTCGTCGTCGACGGGGGCATGACCTGAGCCGGGGGCGCATCCCCTGGTCGGCCCGCGCCGATCTGGTCGCGGCCCTAATGGCGGAGGCCAATCCCGCCAGCATCCTCGACGCCATCCGCCGGGTCGGCCCCTTGGCGCGGGTGGCGCTGGCCGACCGCCTTGGCCTGAGCGCCGCGACCGTCACCACCGTCACCGCCGAGCTGATCGAGGCCGGCCTGGTGCGGGAGGAGGCACCGCCCCCCGGCCCCGGCACGGCGCGACGGGGCCGTCCCCGGGTGTTGCTCAGCGCCGATCCCGGGGCGATGACCCTGCTCGGCGCCAAGATCGCCGATCGCCATGTGCGCGTCGTGGTCACCGATTTCTGCGGCGGCGTCCTCGGCCAGGCGATCCAGCCCTTCGCCGTCCCGGCGGACGCCGCGGCGGTCGAGGCCGCCCTGGCCGAAGCGGTCGACGCCGCCCTCGACCAGGCCGGCACCGGCTTAGCGGAGATCGCCGCCCTCGGCGTCGGCTTGCCGGGCTTCGTCGATCAGGCCAGCGGCACGATCCACTGGAGCCCGGCCTTTGCTGCTCCGCGGACGGGCCTGGCCGAGCAATTCTCCCGCCGCTTCGGCTGCCCGGTCTTTCTCGACAACGACGCCAACCTCGCCACCTTGGCCGAACTGCGCTTCGGCTTCGGCCGGGGGCAGAGCGACTTTCTGGTGGTGACGATCGAGAACGGCGTGGGCCTCGGCATCGTGCTCGGCGGCGCGCTGTTTCGCGGCGCGCGCGGGCTTGGGGCCGAGTTCGGCCACACCAAGGTACGCCAGGACGGCGCGCTCTGCCGCTGCGGCCAGCGCGGCTGTCTCGAGGCCTATGTCGCCGACTACGCCCTGGTGCGCGAGGCGGAGGTGCTGCAGCCCGACGGCGCCGCCGATCCGATGGCGGCGCTCTATGCCAGGGCCGCGGCCGGCGATCCGATGGTCCGCCAGCTTTTGGCACGGGCCGGGCGGCTTTTCGGGCTCGGCCTCGCCAATCTGGTCAACATCTTCGATCCGCCGCTCGTCATCCTCTCCGGCGAGCGTATGCGCTTCGACCATCTCTTCACGCCGGAGGTGGTGGCGGAGATGCGGGCCCATATGATCCACACCAACCGCCCGGCGCCGGAGATCAAAGTCCACCGTTGGGGCGATCTCCTCTGGGCCCGCGGTGCTGCGGTGCTGGCGATGGACGGGGTTCTGCGCCGTCCCGCACCGCCTAGGGCCTTGATGCAAGGGCCGAAAGCGCTGGCTTTGACGGATCGTTAACCTTTCTCGTGCGACGCTCTTCGCTGGCGTTCGGGGAGGTGGCGACGTGACCAGCGATGCATCGTTTTTCCGGGCGCAGCTCGCCGAACGCCATGTCGAGCAGTTGGAGATCGCCCTCTGGGTCTTCGACATGGATGCCCAGCGGGTGGTCTGGGCCAATCGTGCGGCATTGAAGGTCTGGGCCGCCTCCTCGATCGAGGAATTGCAGGCCCGCGATCTCGGCAAGGATATGTCGGCCTCGGTGGAGAACCGCCTGGCCCAGTACCGGGCGGATTTCGAGGCGCACGACTCGCGGTTCTCCGAGCTCTGGACGCTCTATCCCGAGGGGCGGCCGACGACGCTTCGCGTGCGCTATTCCGGCTTTCGGTTGGAGGACGGCCGCATCGCCATGCTCTGCGAGGCGCGGCCGGAGAAGATGTCGACGCCGGAGGCGCTGCGCTCGTCCGAGGCGCTGCTGCATTCCTCCGTCATCATCACCATGTGCTCGCCCCGGGGCGACATCCTCTACTGCAACCCGGCGGCGCGCGAATGCTATGGCGGCCATGTCAGCCAGGTGCAGGATCGCTTTCGCGGGGCGGAGGCCTGGGACGACTTCACCGACCGCCTGATGCGCGAGCTGCAGTGCGACCTCTCCCTCGCGGTGGAGACCACGAACGGCCCGCGCTGGCACGACATCCACGCCCGGCTTTGCCGCGACGCGGTGACCGGGGAGCAGTCGATCGTCCTCTCCGAGCACGACGTGACGGAGGAGCGGGCGGCCAAGGCGGCGATGGAGGCCTCGCGCAACGAAGCGCTCAAGGCCAACCAATTGAAGACCGAGTTCCTGGCCAATATGAGCCATGAGATCCGGACGCCGCTGAACGGCGTGCTCGGCATGGCCCAGCTGTTGGAGGATACGGCGCTCGACGCTGACCAGCGCAGCTTCGTGACGACCATCCGCTCCTCCGGCGGCTCGCTCCTCGGGCTGATCGAGGACATCCTCGATATCTCGCGGATCGAGGCGGGGATGATGGCGCTCGAGACGACGCCGTTCACGGTCCGCGATATCGCCGAGCGCGCGATCGACGCGGTGACCGGGGTGGCGCTGCAAAAGCAGCTTGCCCTCGATGTCGCGCTCGACGCGCCGGACGATCTGGAGTTCAACGGCGATGCGCGACGGATCCGGCAGGTCCTGATCAACCTCCTCGGCAATGCGGTGAAGTTCACGGCGAGCGGCCGCGTCACGCTTTCGGCCGCGCGCGAGGGCGCTGCGGGCTTGCGCTTTGCCGTGGCCGATACCGGTCCGGGCGTGCCCCCCGACCAGCGCGCCGCGATCTTTGAGCGCTTTCGCCAGGCGGACGGGTCGAACACGCGGGTGCACGGCGGGGCCGGCCTTGGCCTGTCGATCTGCAAGGATCTGATCGAGATGATGGGGGGCGCGATCGGCGTGGAGACGGCACCCGGGGGCGGGGCGCTCTTCTGGTGCACCATCCCCGATCTCGCGCCGCGGCAGCGGGGAGAGGCGCTGCGGCCGGAGCGGCGCCGGGCCGCGGCCGCTGCGCTCGATCAGGCGGCGCGGGTGCTGGTGGTCGAGGACAATCGGGTCAACCAGCAGATCCTGCAGGCGGCGCTCACCACCCAGGGCTACCGCATCGACATCGCCGAGAACGGGCAGGAGGCGATCGAGCGTCTGCAGGAACGGGCCTTCGACATAGTGCTGATGGACCTGCAGATGCCGGTGATGACCGGGCGCGAGGCGATCCAGTGGATCCGCGGCTCCGACCAGCCGTTTGCCGACGTGCCGATCGTGGCCTTGACCGCGGATGCCGAGCGCTCGACCCGGGATGCCTGCCTGAACGACGGCGCCGACGACTTTCTGACGAAGCCGGTGGACGTCCAGGGCCTCTACGCCGTCGTCTCCCGCCTCGTCGGAGAGATGCGCCAAAGCGCCTGAGCCGGGCGGAGCGCTTTAGCGGGGTGGAGTGCCGATTGGAGCGAACAGCTCGGCCGTCTGTCTTCGGCGGGCGTGAGCGTTTGGCAGGTGACGCGCGGTAGACGCTCGGCGATCCCCGCCGAGAGGCCGGAGGCCCGCCCCATCGGATCGTCTGCCAACGGGTCCATATCCGGATGATTGGGAGGCGTTGCTGCTGCGCTGAGAGGGCGCCGACGCGACACCCTCGAGCCGTTGTCTAGCGCCCTTTGCGGTCATCGGGCCGGAAGAGCTCTATGCCTCCGGCGGGGATATTTGGGCCAGCAAGAAAGCCCATGGTCTTCGCAGTGGCTCAAATATCCAAGACCAGCCGGCGGTCGGAGGCGCGCTGATCCGCCCCGGATGCCGGCTGGTTCGCCTAGATCTGTCGCACCGGCGGTGCCTTAGGCGGCTGCCTTGAACGAAAGGATCGGGGCGTAGTCGTCCGTTGTCGCCACGCGGTCCATCCAGCGCGCGACGTTGGGGTAGCGGCTCATGTCGAAGCCGCCCTCCTCCGCCACGTGGACATAGCCGTAGAGCGCGATGTCGGCGAGGGTGTAGCGCGCGCCCAGCATGAAGGGATGGTCGGCGAGGTGGGCGTCGAGGCGGAGAAGGCCGTCATGCCCCTTCTCCTGCCACAGCGCGATCTGCTCGCGCATCTCGTCGTATTTCTCCGGCACGATGGTGGTGAAGAAGCGGGCGGGCGAGATGAAGGGCTCGAGCTTGCACTGCTCGAACACCATCCACTGGATCGCCATGGTCTGCTCCATCGGCGCGGCCGGGAAGAGCTCCGAGCCGTGGGCGATGTGCCAGAGCATGGCGTTCGACTCCGTGATCGTCTGCCCGGTCGACGTCACCAGGCAGGGCACAGTGCCGGCCGGATTGATCTTCAGAAACGCCTCCGTCCGCGTCTCCCCCTTCAGGACGTCGATCCAGCGCGTCTCGTAAGGGATGCCGAGCTGGCGAAAGGCGAGGTGCGCCTTGAAGCAATTGCCGGAGCCGAAGGTTGCGTAAAGGATGTCCATGCCGAGGCACTCCGCTGACAGCTGAAACCGGCGCGGACGCTAGGCGGAACAGCCTCAGATCGCCAACGAATAGTGCGGCGCTTTTGCCGACAGGTTACTGAAAAGGCGAGGGAATTCCCTAGCTCCGGCGGCCGAGCCACCAGCCGAGCAGGCCGAGGCGAAGGCGCCGGAAACGGCCGTCCATGAAGTCCTGGAACGGCCGGGTGTAGACCGCCCCGCCGCGGCGGGCGCGGTAGACGACCTCAAGGCTCAGATCCGCCTCCTTCAGCGCGATGCACTCGATCCGGTAGAGCCCGCCCTTGCGGTGACGCCAGACGCTGCCGGCCAAAGCGCGGTGCGGGTCGAGACGGTCGGCAGGGGTCGGATCCATCGCGCTTTCCCTAACGGCACATGACTCCGCAAATACAACTTAAGAGTTAATTAAGGAAAAATTGACTCTACTTTAAGGCGAAGTTGTGGTTCAACCAAGAGCTGTGACGCGGCACTGGGATCCCCAAACCAGGACGAGGACGGCGGGGGATTGTGAGGGAGAGAAGTATGTTCTTGCGACCGTTTACAGTTGATGAACGAAACACGTTTCCATCGGCGATTTCCGAGCAAATCTGGGATATGAAATACCGCCACCGGGCGGACGGTCAGATCCACGACGTGACGGTTGAGGCGACCTGCTGGCGGGTGGCGCACTCCCTCGCCGACGTGGAGGCGCCGGAGCTGCGGGGGCCGAAGGCGCTGGAGTTCTACGAGGCGCTCTGCGACTTCCGGTTGCTGCCCGCAGGCCGCATTTTGGCCAGTGCCGGCGTAAACCAGCGCGCGACGCTCTTCAACACCTTCGTCATGGGCAATCTGCCCGACACGGTGGAAGGCGTGCTGGAGATCGTGCGCGAGGCCGGCGTCACCCTGTCGATGGGCGGCGGCATCGGTTTCGACTTCTCCACCATGCGCCCGCGCGGCTTCGGCCGGAACCTGGACGGCGCGCCGGGTCCGATCGCGGCGATGGAGACCTGCGACGCCATGGCAACGCTGCTGACCTCCGGCCCGCGGCGCGGCGCGATGATGGCGACGATGCGCTGCGACCACCCCGACATCGAGGAATTCGTGACGGCGAAGTCCGACCCGAGGCGCTTTCGCAACTTCAACGTCTCGGTGCTCGCCACCGATGCCTTCATGGACGCGGTGGAGGCCGACGCCCCCTGGGACCTGATCTGGCGCGGCGAGGTGCATCGCACCATCGCCGCCCGGGATCTGTGGCTGAAGATCATGCAGCAGACCTATGCGGCGGCCGAGCCCGGGGTGCTGTTCATCGACCGCATCAACGCGCGCAACCCGCTCGCCTATCTCGAGACGATCTCGGCCACCAATTCCTGCGGCGAGCAACCGCTGCCGCCGAACGGGGCCTGCCCGCTCAGCTCGATCAACCTCGCCCGGCTGGTGCGCGACCCCTTCGGACCCCGGGCGATGCTCGACATGGAGGAGTTGCGCAGCCTCGTCGGCATCGGCATCCGCATGCTCGACAACGTCATCGAGGTCTCTCAGATGCCGTTGCCGGCCCAGCGGGTGGAGACGCTGTCGAAGCGCCGGGTCGGCCTCGGCGTGACCGGCGTGGCCGATGCCCTGGCCATGCTGGGCCTGGTCTACGGCTCGGAGGAGGCGGCGGCGACGCTGGAGACCTGGATGCGCGAGATCCAGCACCAGGCCTACCGCACGTCCGTCGGCCTAGCGCGGGAGAAGGGGGCGTTTCCGCTCTTCAACGCCGAGCATTATCTGAAGAGCCCGACGATCCAGGCGCTCGATGCCGATCTGCAGGACCAGATCCGGCGCTTCGGGGTGCGCAACGCGCTCGTCACCTCAATCGCGCCCACCGGGACGACGTCGCTTTATGCCGGCAACGTCTCCTCCGGCATCGAGCCGATCTTCGCGACCTCCTACAATCGCAAGGTCACCCAGGCCGACGGCAGCCAGACGACGGAGGAAGTCGTCGACTACGCCGTGCACTGCTACCGCGAGAAGTTCGGCCCGGGCGCCCCCCTGCCGGACCAGTTCGTGACGGCGATGACCCTGCAGCCGCTCGACCATGTGCGGATGCAGGCGGCGGCGCAGAAATGGACCTGCGCGGCGATCTCAAAGACTGTGAACTGTCCCGAGGACATCAGCTTCACCGACTTCGAGATGGTCTATCTGGAGGCCTACCGCCAGGGCTGCAAAGGCTGCACGACCTACCGGCCGAACGACGTCACCGGATCGGTGCTGTCGGCCTGACGCCCCGGATCGCGCCCCCCCCGGGGCGCGATCCCAGCCCGCCTCAGTCGCGGGGCGGGATGTTGCGGGCGGCGACCGAGGCCGGGCGGGCCGAGCAGCGCTCGTACCACGCCATGGTCTTCGGGAAGTCGGCCACGCCCACCACATCGCCCGCCTCGTAGAAGCCGACGATGGTGCCGATCCAGGGCCAGGTGGCGATGTCGGCGATCGAATAGTCCTCGCCGGCCAGATGGGCATGCTGGCTCAGCTGCTTCTCCAGCACGCCGAACAGGCGCTTGGTCTCGCCGAGATAGCGATCCTTGCCGTAGTCGTCGGTCGTCTTGTCGGCGGCGAACTTGAAGAAATGGCCGAACTGGCCGAACATCGGTCCGACGCCCCCCATCTGAAACATCAGCCATTGCAGGGTGTGGAGCCGCGCCGCCGGCTCCGTCGGCAGGAATTTGCCGGACTTCTCCGCCAGATAGATCAGGATCGCGCCGCTTTCCCACAGCGGCAGGGGCGCGCCGTCCGGCCCGTTCGGGTCCAGGATCGCCGGGATCTTATTGTTGGGGTTGAGCGAGATGAACTCGGGCGTCAATTGATCGTCGGTGCCGAACGAGACCAGGTGCGGCTCATAGTCGAGGCCCGTTTCCTCCAGCATGGCCGAGACCTTGATGCCGTTCGGCGTCGGCAGGGAATAGAGCTGCAGCCGATCGGGATGTTGGGCCGGCCAGCGCTTGGTGATGGGAAAGGCGGAAAGATCGGTCATGGGGGGCTCTCTTCTGATGGGCACGCCCCGGCGGACCTAGCGCCGGCCCGGCCGCGCTGCAAGCCGGGCGGGGGAAACGAACTGGTGCAAATGCCGCCGGGCGGCGCCACGGGTTGTCTTTGCAGATCAAAAAAGCTGCGCTAAGGCGGTGGCGCGGTATCGCACAGGGAGAGAGAGAAAGTGCTCAAGGAATTTCGGGAGTTCGCGGTCAAGGGCAACATGGTCGACATGGCCGTGGGCATCGTCATCGGCGCCGCCTTCACCTCCATCGTCACCTCGTTGGTCGGTGACATCATCACCCCGATCATCGGCTTCATCACCGGCGGGATCGACTTCACCAACATCTTCACCGTACTGGGCGAGGGTGAGTTCGCGACCCTCGGCGCGGCGCAGGAGGCCGGGGCGGCCACCATCAACTGGGGCCTCTTCATCAACGCCTGCATCTCGTTCCTGATCGTGGCCTGGGTGCTCTTTCTGATCGTGCGCTCGATGAACCGGGTGAAGGCCCAGTTCGAGGCGGAGAAAGAGGCAGCACCAGAGGAGCCCAAGGGCCCGACCCAGGAGGAGCTGCTGGCCGAGATCCGCGATCTGATGAAGACGCAGAACGCCTGAGGCCGCTCCGCCGCGCCAGGTCATCCCAGCCGCTCCCTTCCCGTCCCAAATGGTGCCGAGACTGCAATTAGTGTAGTCTTGCAACTGTTTGGTTCAGGAAGAGGAGTATACGTCCATGTCGTTCGACGATGCAGCGAAGCGAGAGATCAGCGAGGTTGCGACGGGGCTTGGGGTCGAACCCGAGGCGCTGATGGCGGTGGCCGAGGTCGAGAGCGGCGGGCGCACCACCTACTCCGTCGACGGCAAGGACGTGCCGGCCATTCGGTGGGAGGGGCACTATTTCTGGCGCCTCCTGCCGGAGGAGCGCCGGGCCGAGGCGGTGCGCCGCCGCCTCGCCTCACCCCATGCCCAGGCGATCCCCAACCCCAAGGGCATGGCCGGGCGCTACGGCCTGCTCGACCGGGCGAAGTCGATCGACGAGGCGGCGGCCCTCGGCTCCTGCTCCTGGGGCCTTGGTCAGGTGATGGGCGCGAACTGGAAGGAGCTCGGCTATCCGACGGTGCATGCCTTGGTCGACGACGCCATGGCCGGGGTCGGAGGGCAAGTGCGGGTGATGGCCGCCTTCATCAAGCGCAATGGCCTGGTGGACGAATTGCAGCGCCACGACTGGGCAGGTTTCGCCCGGCGCTACAACGGACCGAACTACCGCAAGTTCAAGTACGATGAGAAGATGGCGGCGGCCTACCGCAAGTTCTCCGGCAAGGAGTCCGCGCCCCAGGATCACGCGCTCCTCCGCATCGGCTCCGACGGGATCCTGGTGCGGGAATTGCAGACGCTGCTCCGCCAGGCAGGCTTTACCCTGCATGTGGACGGCGATTTCGGGCCGGCAACCCAGCGCACGGTGCGGGCCTTCCAGGCGGAGAACGGGCTGACCGTGGACGGCATCGTCGGCGCCTCGACCTGGGCCATGCTCGAGGCGCTGAAGGGAGTGGACGAGCGGGGCTAGGCTGATCCCGGGGGCTGGGGGCGTCATGGGCTGGGGGCGCTGCCCCCCTTGCTCCTGCGGAGCAATTCACCCCGGGATATTTGTGCCAATGCGAAAGGGGTTGGGCTTGCGACGGGCCTGAAGCCTCTGGCCGGGGGTTGGTGGCGGGTCTCCGTCAGATCTTGAGCGCCAGCCGGGGCGAGAGCACGTCGATGCCGAGGGCCTCACCGACCGCGTAGTTGGTGAGGCGCCCGGCATGGACGTTGAGGCCGTTCAGCAGGTGGGGATCGGCCTCCATCGCCTCGGCCCAGCCCCGGTCGGCCAGGGCGAGCATGAACGGCATCGTGGCGTTGCCGAGCGCGATGGTCGAGGTGCGCGCCACTGCGCCCGGCATGTTGGCCACGCAGTAATGCACGATGCCGTCCACCTCGTAGATCGGGTCCTGGTGGGTGGTGGGGCGTGAGGTCTCGAAACAGCCGCCCTGGTCGATCGCCACATCGACGATCGCCGCAGCCGGCTTCATCAGACCCAGGTCAGCGCGGCTGACGAGCTTGGGCGCCGCCGCCCCGGGGATCAGCACCGCGCCGATCACCAGATCGGCGGCGGCGACGATCTCCTCCACATTACCGCGGGAGGAATAGCGGGTGCCGAAAGCGCCGCGATAGGCCTCGTCCAACTGGCGGAGCCGTGGCAGAGAGATGTCGAGGACGGTGACCGAGGCCCCCATGCCCGCCGCCACCCGGGCCGCTTGGGTGCCCACCACGCCGCCCCCCAGCACCGCCACATGGGCCGGACCGACGCCGGGCACGCCGCCGAGCAGCACGCCCCGCCCGCCATTGGCCTTTTGCAGCGCCCAGGCCCCGGCCTGGGGCGCAAGCCGGCCGGCCACCTCCGACATCGGGGCGAGGAGCGGCAGGCCGCCGGCCCCGTCCGTCACCGTCTCATAGGCGATCGCCGTGACGCCGGAGGCGACCAGATCCTTCGTTTGCTCCGGATCGGGGGCGAGGTGGAGATAGGTGAAGAGGATCTGCCCCTCCCGCAACTGGGCGCGTTCGCCGGACTGGGGCTCCTTCACCTTCACGATCATCTCGGCGCGGGCGAAGACCTCCTCCGCCGTCTCCACCACCTCGGCGCCCGCCGCGCGGTAGGTCTCGTCGGCAAAGCCCGCGCCCGCCCCGGCACCGGCCTGCACCAGCACGCCGTGGCCGTGGCCGATGGCCTGGCGGGCCGCGGCGGGCGTGAGGCCCACCCGGAACTCCTGGGCCTTGATCTCCGTCGGGCATCCGATCTGCATGCTGTCGCTCCCCTCTTCCCAGGGCGCACCCTGCCACGCTGCGCCCGGGCTGCCTAGGCGGAGGGCAGAACGGCGAGGAGCAGGCCGAGCGTTGCCGCTCCCGCCGCCACGGCCGGCAATAGCTGCCGGGTCGCGGCGCCCACCGCCAGCACCACGGCGGCGGCGATCAGGCGGGCTGGATCGGGCTCGCCCCCCGTGGCCGCCGGCCAGACGACCAATGGCGCCACCAGTCCCGGCATCACCGCCGTCGGCACGTAGCGCAGCATCCGAAGCGCCCAGCGCGGCAATTCCCGATCGCCGATCAGCCCGAGGAAGGAAAACCGGATCGCAAAGGTGCCGAGGCCGAGGGCCGCGATCACGATCCAGATGGTGACCGGATCGCTCATCCCTGCCGCTCCTGCCAGGCCTCGACCATCGCGCCCGCCGCCATGGCGAGAAAGGCCGCCACGATCAGCCCCAGCGAGTAGGGCATCCAGCTGAGCGCCAGGGTGACGTTGATCGAGACGAAGGCGGCGACCAGGTGGGGCAGGCGGCGCAGCATCGGTGCGACGATGGCGATGAACGTGATGGGCAGCGCGAAGTCGAGCGGCCAGCTCTCCGGGATCGCCTGGCCGGTCACGGCACCCACCCAGGTGAGGGCGTACCAGCAGAGCGCCATGGGCAGAACGGCCGCGAAGAAGTAGGCGAGCCGGGCCGAGAGGGTCATCTCCTCCCGCTCGTACTTCGCGGCGGAAAGCGTGTAGGCGCCGTCCACCAAGAAGTAGGCGGCGAGCGCCCGCGTGCCGAGCCGTGCCTGGCCGAGATAGGGCGCGAGGGAGGCGGAGTAGAGCGCCATGCGCATGTTCACCGCCAGCGCCGTGAAGATGACGATCAGTGTGGGCGCCTGCTCCTGCATCAGGGTGAGCGCGGTGAACTGGGAGGCGCCGGCGACCACCAACGCCGTCATCGCCATGGTCTCCACGATATCGAGCCCCGCCGCCGTTGCCGCCACCCCGAAGAGCAGCGCGAACGGCCCCACCACGAGCAGGAAGGGCGCGCCGTCCCTTAGGCCCTGCCAGAAGGCCCGGCGGGTTGCTGGAGTGGACATCGGTGGGACCTCTGCTAGACAGATTTGCACAGCCTATACCGGCCCCGCCGGCAGGCACCAATCACCGATCTTGTTCGATGGTAACACGGTTCCTGATCGCTCCCGACCCCGACGCGCCGGGCCTGACCCGCGCCGTCACCGGGCGCGATCATCAGGGGGTCGCGCAGAGCCTGCAGGTGGTGGAGGAGCGGCCGCTCACCCTCTACCTCAACGGGCAGGAGATCGTCACGGTGATGACGATCGGCGACTATCCGGTGGAGCTCGCCATCGGCTATCTGGTCAACCAGGCGATGCTCGCCCCCGACGATGTCGTGACCGCCGTCGACCACGATGCGGAGCTTGAGACTGTGGTCGTGCGGACCGAGCGTCAGACGAACTTCGAGGAGAAGCTGAAGAAGAAGACCCGCACCAGCGGCTGCGCGGTCGGTACCGTCTTCGGCGATGTGATGGAGGGGTTGGCGGGGCTTGAGCTCCCCACCGCCGAACTCCGGGTAAGCTGGCTGCACACGCTCGCCCGCGCCATCAACACCCAGCCGAGCCTCTATCTCGCGGCCGGTGCGATCCACGGCACGGTGCTCTGCGAACGCGACGTGCCGCTGGTCTACATGGAGGATGTCGGCCGGCACAACGCGGTCGACAAGATCGCGGGCTGGATGCGGCTTCAGGGCGTCGGCGGGACGGACAAGATCCTCTACACCACTGGGCGCCTCACCTCCGAGATGGTGATCAAGACGGCGCTGATGGGGATCCCCATCCTCGCCTCCCGCTCCGGCTTCACGGCCTCCGGCGTGGAGATCGCCCGCGATGTCGGCCTGACGTTGATCGGGCGGATGCGGGGGGAGCGGTTCCTCTGCCTCTCGGGCGAGGAACGGCTGGTCTGGGACGCCCCCGATGCGGCGGCGGTCAGTGGCTGAGGCCGGCGAGGATCCGCCGGGCGGGTTGGCGGAGGCGGAGATCGCCCGGCTGGTGGACGCAGAGATCGCCCGCCGCCGCGCTGCCGGATTGCTGGACCCTGCGCCCAAGACCTCCGCCTTCGGCCGGCTCACCCGCCATCCCCTGACCGTGGCCTTCGTCGCCTTCGCGCTCACCACCCTGCTCGGCGGCTGGTATGACGGCATCCTGAAAAACCGGGCCGAGCGCGCGGCACGGCTGGAGCGCGACATCGCCCGCATCCAGGCCGAGGAGCAGGAGGCGGCGGCCAAGCTCAGCGCCTTCATCACGCTGGTCAACGAGCGTTCCATCCGCTCCGACCTGCTGCGCTCCGCCATCGTCCGGGGCGCGGCGGAGGAGGCGCGGGAGCGAAAGCGCGCCTACGACGACGTCTACCTCCGCTGGAACGTCGCCTACCCTCTGCAGATCCGGGTGCTGCGCGGCCTGCTGGGGGAGGAGGGTCAGACGATCTACGAGCGGGCGGTGGCGGAGGCGATCGCGCCGCTCTTCGCCAAAACTGATGCCTGCCTGACCGCGGCCTTCGACCTCGCCACCGCGCGCGGCTTCCAGATCGGCGCGGGCTTTCGCCCGGCCGGCTGCAGTCCGGAGGGGCGCTGGACCGATCTGCCCCGCACCTCCACCGTGGCGGTGCGGGAATGCGCCAACGCGATCCTCACCAACATGCGGGGCCAGATCGCCGGCCGGGCGCTGCGCCGCCAGGGCAATGCAGCGGGGGAGCCGCCGCCGGAGCGGCGCGACTGGGCTGCCTCGATCGAGGCGGAGCTGCTGGCGAGCTGCCCCGGCCTCGCCCCCAGCGTGCCCGCATGACGGTCTCGCCCGGCACGGGGCCGGTGCTGGGCCTGGTGCTCGCCGGTGGGCGGGCGACGCGGATGGGGGGCGGCGACAAGGGTCTCCGCCCCCTCGGCAAGCGGCCGTTGATGGGCCATGTGATCCGCCGCCTGGCGCCTCAGGTCGACACCCTGGCGATCAACGCCGGCGGCGATCCGGGGCGCTTTGCCGACTTCGCCCTGCCGGTGCTGCCCGACAGCGTGCCGGGCCATGCCGGACCGCTCGCCGGGGTGCTGGCCGGCCTCGATTGGGCGGCAGAGGCAGGGGCGCCCTGGATCGTCACCGCGGCGGCCGATACACCGTTTCTGCCGAAGCGCCTGGTGGTGGCGCTCCGCGCCGCGGCCTATGCCCGCGATACCCAGTTCGCCGTCGCCGCCGTGCCGGATACGAGCTTCCCGAGCGGCTATGCCCCGCAGCCGACTTTCGGGCTCTGGCCCGTGGCCTGTCGGGAGGAGCTGCGCGCCACGCTGGTCGCCGGCAAGGGCAAGATCATGGCCTTCACTAAGCCCCGGGGCCTCGCCGAAGTGGTGTTCGAGGGGGCGCCCTTCGATCCCTTCTTCAACGTCAACACTCTGGCCGATCTGGCGGAGGCGGAGGCGATGCTGCAGGCGGGCGCGGCATGCGGGTGATCGGCATCGTCGGGCGCAAGCACGTGGGCAAGACCACGCTGGTGGAGCGTCTGGTGGCCGAGATCGCCGGGCGGGGTCTCAGCGTCTCCACCGTCAAGCACACCCACCACGCCATCGACTTGGAGCATCCGGGCACCGACACGGATCGACATCGGGCTGCCGGGGCCGCCGAGGTGATGCTCGCGTCGGCCTCCCGCTGGGCGCTGATGCGGGAGCATCGCGGGGCGGGTGAGCCGGCTTTGGCCGATCTGGTCGGGCGCCTCGCGCCGGTGGATCTGGTGATCGTCGAGGGCTTTTCCCGGAGCGCCCATCCGAAGCTCGAGGTCGTGCGCCTGGCCCAGTCCCGCGACCTGATCGCCCCGGGCGATCCGACGGTGCGGGCCCTGGCGGCCTCGCCCTTCCCGTTGCCGGAGGAGCTGGCGTCCGGCCGGCCCGCCTTAGCGCTCGATGACATCGCCGGCCTCGCCGATCTGGCATTGGCCGAGGCACGGGCATTGGCATGAGCGGCGAGCGATCCTCCCTCCCCCCCGGCGTCGACTGGATCCCGGTGCCGGAGGCGCTGGCCCGGCTTCGCGCCGCCGTCGAGCCCGTGGCGGAGCCCGAGCCGTTGCCTGCCGTCGCAGCCGCCGGCCGAATCCTGGCGCGGGAGGTGCGGGCCAGCCGGGCCAATCCGGCGGCCGCCAATTCCGCGGTCGACGGCTACGGCTTCGCCGCCGCATCCCTCTCCGGCGACGGACCGCAACGCTTGCCCCTCGCACCGGGTCGGGCGGCGGCAGGCGTGCCCTTCGACCAGGCCCTGCCGGCCGGTGCCGCAGTGCCCATCCTGACAGGTGCCATATTGCCGGCCGGGGTCGATACCGTGGCCCTGCAGGAGGAGGCGGTGGTGCGCGACGGCATCCTGCATCTCGCCCGGCCGCCCCGCCCCGGCGCCAATACGCGGGCCCGGGCGGAGGATGTGGACGCCGGCGACCTGATCGCCCCGGCCGGCCGGATCCTGACGCCGCCGGACCTCGCCCTGCTGGCGGCCTGCGGGACAGAGACGGTCGCGGTGCGCCGGCCGCTCCGCGTCGCGGTGCTCTCCACCGGTGACGAACTGGCCGAGGCGGGCGGGCCGGCGGCGCCTCATCAGGTCTACGACGCCAACCGGCCGATGCTGATGGCCTGCCTGCGGCGCTGGGGCATGGAGCCGATGGATCTCGGCCAGGTGGGCGACGATGCGGCGGCGGTCGCGGCGGCGCTGGCGAAGGGCGCAGCGACCGCGGACGCCATCGTCGCCTCGGGCGGCGCGTCCTCCGGCGCGGAGGACCATGTGGCCCGGCTGTTGGGGGAGGAGGGCGCGCGGATTGCCTGGCGCATCGCGGTGAAGCCCGGCCGGCCGCTCGCCTTCGGCCACTGGCGTGAGCGGCTGATGTTCGCGCTGCCCGGCAATCCGGTGGCGGCCTTCGTCTGCCTGCTGATGTTTGCCCGCCCCGCGCTCCTACGCCTGGCGGGGGCGGGGTGGTTGGAGCCCGTGCCCCTCGCCCTTCCCGCCGGCTTCGAGAAGCGGAAGCGGCCGGGGCGGACGGAATATCTGCGAGCCCGCCTAAGGGACGGGCGGGTCGAGGTGTTCTCGTCCGAAGGTTCCGGCCGGATCTCGGGCCTCGCCTGGGCGGAGGGGCTGGTGGCGCTCGATGCTCCGGCCCGGACCATCGCGCCGGGGGATCCGGTGGCCTATCTGCCGTTCAGTGCCTTCGGTCTCTGATGCCGTACCGCAAGAGACGCATGCCTCCGGCGGGGATATTTGCGCCACTGCGAAGGGGCTGAAATCGCGGGTTCAGACCTGGCTCCAGCCGAGGGCGCGGCGGACGGCCCAGATGTAGGAGCGGTACGGCAGGAAGCCGATCGCCTTCAGGATCAGGGCGAGCCGCATCGGGAAGACGATCTCGAAGCCCGGACGGTCGAGACCGGTGACGATCCGGTCCGCCGCCTCGTCCGGCGACATCAGGAACGGCATCTCGAAGGTGTTGACCGAGGTCGCCTCAGTCTCGACGAAGCCCGGGTTGATGACGGAGATCCGCACGCCGAGATCGACCAGATCCATCGCCAGCGCCTCGGCCATGGCGATCAGAGCCGCCTTGCTGGCGGAATAGGCGGCGGCATCGGGCAGACCGCGATAGCCCGCGACCGAGGCCATCACCGCGATATGGCCCTTGCCGTTCGGGATCATGTGCGCCAGCACCGGGTCGAGGCCGTTCACCACGCCGGTCACGTTGACGTCGATCATCCGCTTGGCGGCCTCGGCATCGAAGGCCTGGGCCCGCATCGGGGTGTAGATGCCGGCGTTGAGCACGGCGAGCGCCAGCGGCCTCTCGGCCGTCACTTCGGCCACGATTGCGCGGATCCGGTCGAGGTCCGTGACGTCGCCCCGCACCGGGCGGATGTCGCCAACATCCTCGGCCACCAGGCTGTCCAGCGCCTCTTGCCGGCGGGCGGTGGCGTAGACGGTCCAGCCGAGCCCGGCCAGTTTCCGGCAAAGCGCCCGGCCGATACCGCCCGAGGCGCCGGTCACCCAGGCGACGCCATCCTCGGGCGTGACGGCCTGGGCAAAGACGCTGCTCACCCGCCGGTCCAGAGCGTGCTGAGACGCGTCGTGCGGTCGCGGGCCAACAGCATGGCCCGGTCGCCCCGGGCGCCGAAGGCGTTGGCGATCCACTCGCCCTGGTCGTCGTAGTAGAGGTCGAGCGGCAGGTCGCCGGTGATCCGCCAGTGGGTGCAGGGGACGGGCCCGCTCGGCGTCTCCAGCACCTCGCGCCCGGCGTTCTCGGCCTGCACGGCGTAGGGCGTGCCGTCCTGGGTGCTGATCCAAACCGGCCGACTAAGAAAGGCCTGCGCCCAGTAGGTCGTGGTCGCCACGGATCCAGTTTGGACGCCGGAATACTTGCTGCCGGAGATCTCCAGCCCTTCGGCCGTGCGGCGCGCGCTCACCCGCTCGGCCGTGCCATCGTCGTTCGTCTCGCTCTCGATCGAGATGACCTCGCCAGCCTCCCAGCTTTCGCGGTTGGTCATCTCGTAGCGGTAGGCGGTGATGCCGAGGATCTTCACCTGGATCGAGATGTCGATGGCGACGTCGATCCGGTCGCCCTCCTGACTGATCGCGAGCGTTTGGACACCCACCGGATCGCCGTCGCGAAGGATGTCGAAGGTGCGCCGGGCGACCGCCGCATGCGCCGCCGTCGGCACGAAGGTCAATCCGGCCATGGCCGCAGCACCCGTCAGGACGGTGCGCCGACCCAAGATCGGCGAAAGCGATGTCATCGCATCACCCGGTGCGCGAGAGCAGGTTCAGCGCTCGGCCGAACGTGCCCGTGAAGTGCATCCCGCCGCTCATGACGATCAAGCAGACGCAGGTTTCGTCGCCGACGATCTGCGGATGGTGGTCGTCGCTTTCATCGGCCAACGAGACATCGCCGGCGCGGTAGATCCGCCCGCCGTCCTCGAGCGCGCCGGAGAGCACCAGCGTCGCCTCCTCACCATGGTGGGTATGGGAGAAGATGCGCCGTCCAGGCCGGGCCCGCAGCAGGCTCACCTCTTCGCCTTCATAGCCGGTCAGCACATGCTCATGAATACCGGGCAGGCGAAACTTCCACTCGATCCCCTCGCCGCTCCTGGCGATGGCCTTCCGGATCGGCGCGGGCAGAAGCGATACATCTTCGCCCGCGATCTCAGCCTCACCGTCGACCTCGGCTTGGTCGATCCGCCGCATGACGCCGTCGAGCACGCTCTTCTGCACCAGCACTTCGCTTTCCGGCCCCGCACAGGTCACGGCGCATGCGCCATTGTGGGCACCTTCCCCGAGCAGTGCCCCCGCAACCTCATCGCATTCCGCAATCGTCGCGCGCGACGCCGCTGAGTACGTGGCGTGGGACGCGACCAGCAACGACATGCCGTCGCTTAAGGAGCCGGCCGCGTAGGCCGACAACATCTCGAACGTGGGATGGAACGTCACCATTGACTTACCGTACCTTCACTGCCCAATCGTCGTTTCTGCAACCAATTACGGACGCGCAACAGTTTCAGATCACACATGACGCTGCGTCGCGTTGATTTCGTGTCGGAAATGAAACTACCTCGCGGCTTCGCGAAATCCAGGTCGGGGCCGTCCACGTGATGAAAAGTCTCTTCTTCTACGGGACGCTGCGGGATGCGGAGACGCTCGCCCTTGTTCTGGGGCCCTTTGCCGACGGCATTCGGGTGGGTGAGGCAACGCTGCCGGATCACTGTGTCTTTTCTGTCACGGATGAGGACTTTCCGACTCTGGTGGCGGAACCGGGCAGCGAGGCGGCCGGGCTGCTGGTGGAAAATCTCGACCCCGCGGCCCTCGATCGGCTGATCTTTTTTGAGGACGGCTTCGACTACGCGCTGCGCCCGGTGGAGGTGCTGGCGGAGGGCGCACGACGCCCGGCCGAGGTGTTCTTCAGCCACGGCCCGAAGATCGTGCCCGACGGGCCCTGGGATTACGCGCGCTGGCGGCGGGAGCAACAGCCGGCCTTCGCCGCCGCGGCGCGGGAGCTGATGGCGCATTACGGCACCACGCCGGAGGAGGAGGTCGACCGCATCTGGCCCGGTATCCGCACCCGGTCCTTCGCCCGGGCCCGGGCGGCGACGGAGCCGGTGCGGGCAGAGCTCCGCCACGGGCTCGGCGCGGCGGACGTGCAGCAGGGGCCGGTCAGCCGCCCCTATCTCGACCTTTTCGCCGTCGAGGCCCATGAGGTGACGCCGGCCCGGTTCGACGGCGCCGCGCCCACCACGATCCGTCGGACGGCCCTGGCCAGCGGCGACGCGATCACCGTCTTGCCCTGGGATCCGATGCGCGACCGCGTGCTTCTGGTGGAACAATTCCGCATTGGCCCCCATGCCCGCGGCGACCGCATGCCCTGGACGTTGGAGGCGGTGGCCGGCCGCATCGACGCCGCCACCTCGGCCGAAGCGACAGCCCGGCGCGAGGCGGAGGAGGAGGCGGGCCTCACCCTCGGCCGCCTGGCCCGGATCGGGCGCTACTATCCCTCCCCCGGGCTGCTCGCCGAAAGCATCGAGAGCTTCGTCGGGGAAGCCGATCTGGCCGAGGCCGGCGGGCTGCACGGCCTGGCTTACGAGGATGAGGACATCCGCGCCTTCACCTGCAGCCGGGCCGAGGCGATGCAGGCCGCGGCCAGTGGAGAGATCGCCACCGGCCCCCTCCTGCTCACCCTCTATTGGCTGGAGGCGAACGCCGCGCGGCTGCGCGACGAGTGGCGCGACTGAACGCGGCCGCCGCCGGCTTGCGGCCCGCCCGACCGCGACCTAGGCTCGCGCCGATCGGCAGCGGGGAGCGGATGAATGCAAGCCTACAAGGATCTGGCCGATGCGGTCGGTCACACCCCGCTCATTCGCCTGCGCCAAGCCTCCGAGGCCACGGGCTGTGAGATCCTCGGCAAGGCGGAGTTCCTGAACCCCGGCCAGTCGGTGAAGGACCGCGCCGCGCTCTGGATTATCCGTGACGCCGTTGCCCGCGGCGCGCTCCGCCCCGGGGGCACGATCGTCGAGGGCACCGCCGGCAATACCGGCATCGGCCTCGCCCTGGTCGGCGCCTCGATGGGTTACAAGACGGTGATCGTCATCCCCGAGACCCAGAGCGAGGAGAAGAAGGAGATGCTGCGCCTCGCCGGCGCAGAGCTCGTCCAGGTCCCGGCCAAGCCCTACCGCAACCCCAACAACTTCGTGCGCTATTCCGAGCGTCTTGCGGCGGCTCTGGCGAAGACCGAGCCGAACGGGGCGGTCTGGGCCAACCAGTTCGACAACGTCGCCAACCGCCAGGCCCATGTCGACTCGACCGCGCCCGAAATCTGGGAGCAGACCGATGGCAAGGTCGACGGCTTCGTCTGCGCCGTCGGCTCCGGCGGTACGCTCGCCGGCGTGGCGGAAGGGCTCCGGGCGCGCAAGCCGGAGGTGAAGATCGGCCTCGCCGATCCCGACGGCGCCGGGCTCTACAGCTACTTCACCACCAGCGAGATCGCCATGGAGGGTTCGTCCATGGCCGAGGGGATCGGCCAGGTCCGCATCACCAAGAATATCGAGGGATTGGCGGTCGACTTCCCCTACAACATCCCGGATGCGGAGGGCTTGCCCCACGTCTTCGATCTGTTGGAGCATGAGGGGCTCTGCCTCGGCCTTTCCTCCGGCATCAACGTCGCCGGCGCGGTGCGGCTTGCCCGCGACCTCGGCCCCGGGCATACCATCGTCACGATCCTCTGCGACTATGGCACGCGTTATGCCTCCAAGCTCTTCAACCCGGCCTTTCTGCGGGAGAAGGGATTGCCCGTGCCGGGATATCTGGAGCGCCGGCGGGGCGATGTGCCGGAGGTCTTCGTCGATGCCGACTGAGTGCTGATCGACCAACTGCGGAGTGCGATGAGAGCGCCGATGCTCGACCGTCTTCTCTCCCTCGTGCGGCTCCTGGCCCTGGCCCTCGTCCTCACGACCGGCGCGGCGCAGGCCCAGGACGATCAGACCTTTCGGGAGATGTCGGACACCTGGGCCCGCAATGCCTCCGTCGGTGAGACCGCGGTGCTACAGGGGGCCACGACCCAGGCGCTCGAGCAGATCCGCGCCCGGCTGGTCGCCGACCGGGCAGAGGCGCTGGCCGTGCGGCGCGAGGCCGAAAGTTGGCTCGAGACCCTGCTGGCCCAGCGGGAGGCCCTGGGCGAGCCGCCCGGAGAGGGGCAGAGCGAGCCGCCGGAGATCGCCGAACGCCGCGCCACCCTGAACGACCAGATCGCTGAGGCCGAAGTGCCAGCACTCACGGCAGCCGAGGCGATGCGCCGGGCGGAGAACCTGATCGGCCGGATCGACAGCCTGATCCGCGGCCGGTTCTCCGAACAGCTGGTCACCCTCGGACCCTCACCGCTGGTGCCGGCCCGCTGGGTCGGGGCGCTGGAGGAAACCGTCGAGACGATGGTCCGCATCCGGAACGAGACGGCCAACATCCTCTCCGACCCGGCGGCGCGGGCCGATCGGTTGATGCGGCTGCCGGCGCTGATCGGCCTGGTGCTGGCCGGGCTCGCCCTTGCCATCTGGATCCGGCGCGCCCTGGTGCGCTGGTTCTACTCCTTCCAGGCGGAGGGGCGCGGCGGCTCGATCGTCGCATTGGTCACCTTCGCCCGGTTGCTGCTGCCGCTGGCCGGCGCCTGGCTGATCTTCTTCGCCATGGTCGAGCTCGAGATCGTGGGCGCCCGGGGCGGTCAGGTGCTCGACGCCATCCCCCTCGCCCTCGTGGCACTGATCGGGGCCCAGTGGCTCGCCGTCACGCTCTACACGCCCCGCACGCCCACCACCGCTATACTCAAGGTCGAGGAGGGGCTCGCCCGCCCTGCCGCCCGCACCACCCGGCTTCTCGGCTTTCTCACAGCGCTCGACATCCTGATCTTTCCGCGGAGCGGCGTCTCATCCCTGAGTGAGGAGACGTTGGCGGTCGTCAATCTACCCATCGCGGTGGTCGGAGGGATCCTGCTCTACCGTCTGTCGCGCTGCCTGCGGCCGGTCCCGCTGCCGCCGCCGGCGGAGGATGAGGAGCCGCAGCCGGAGTCGCTCCGCCGCGTGGTCCGCCGCTTCGCCGCCCGCATCTCGGTCATCCTCGCCGTCGTCATTCCGGTAGCGGCGCTCGCCGGCTACCTCGCCCTCTCGCAATTCCTGCTGATGCCCTGGCTGCTGACCCTGGCTCTGGTCGGCAGCCTGTTGGTGATCTTCGAGATGATCCGGGCCACCGTCGACGCGCTGATCGCCGGTGACGGCGATGAGGGCGAGGAGGAGGCGGCGCAAGCCACCGGTGACCGCCAGCGCCTGCGCATCGCGCCGATCTTCGTCGGCTTCCTCCTGGTGCTGGTGGCGGTACCGCTGCTCGCGCTGATCTGGGGCGCCCGGCCGAGCGATCTGCAGGACGCTTGGACCTGGGTGATCGAGGGCGTGGACATCGGCGAGACGCGCCTGTCGCTCGGCGATGCGTTGAGCTTCGTGGTGATCTTCGGCATCGGCTACACGCTGACGCGGGTGCTGCAGGGGGTGCTGCGCAACGCCGTGCTGCCCGAGACCCGGCTCGACGCCGGCGGGCGGAACGCGGTGGTCGCCGGCATCGGCTATGTCGGCATCTTCCTCGCCGCGGTCATCGCCATCTCCTCGACGGGCCTCGACCTCTCCAACCTCGCCATCGTCGCCGGTGCGCTCTCCGTCGGCGTCGGCTTCGGTCTGCAGACCATCGTCTCGAACTTCGTCTCGGGCATCATCCTGCTGATCGAGCGGCCGGTGAAGGAGGGCGATTGGGTCGAGGTCGCGGGCTTCACCGGCTACGTTCAGAAGATCTCCGTGCGCTCGACCCGGATCGAGACCTTCGACCGTGCCTCCGTCATCGTGCCGAACCAGGAATTGATCGCGGGGACCGTGCTCAACTGGACCCACCAGAACATCACCGGACGCCTGGTGGTGCCGGTCGGTGTCGCCTACGGCACGGATGTCGAGCAGGTGCGCGAGATCCTGACGGGCATCGCCGAACGCCATCACATGGTGCTGCGCCGGCCGGAGCCGGCGGTGCTCTTCATGGGTTTCGGCGCAAGCTCGCTGGACTTCGAGATCCGCTGCTTCCTGCGCGACGTGAACTGGAAGCTGTTTGTCCTCTCAGAGATGAACTTCCAGATCTACGCGGCCTTCGCCGAGGCGGGCATCGAGATCCCGTTCGCCCAGCGCGATGTGACGCTGCGCAATGCCGAGCAGGCGGCGGAGGCTCTGGCCAAGGGCTTGACCGGGCTCGCCGCGCCGGACGGTGCGGTCTCGGACCGCCAGGCCCTCGGCCAGAACGGCGCATGACGACGCCGCTCTTCCTCGAGGATGCCTACCGGCGGGAGGCGCCGGGCCGCGTGCTGCGGCATACGGCGGAGGATGGCATCGTGCTCGACGCCAGCCTCTTCTACGCCACCAGCGGGGGCCAACCGGGCGACAGTGGCGTGCTGCGCCATGGGGCAGGGGAGACGCCGATCCTCGACACCGTGAAGGGCGAGGGGGGAGAGATCGTGCTGATCCCTGCGGCCGACGCTCCGCTGCCGGAGGTGGGCGTCGAGGTGGTACAGCAGATCGACTGGTCCCGGCGCCATCGCCATATGCGGGTGCATACGGCGCTGCATCTGCTCTCCGTCGTCATTCCGCTGCCTGTGACCGGCGGCCAGATCGGGGCGGAGAAGGGCCGGCTGGATTTCAACATGCCCGAGGCGCCGGAGGATAAGGCGGCGCTGGAGGTGGCGCTGAACGCCCTGATCGCCGCCGATCATCCGGTGGGCGCCAGCTGGATCAGCGAGGCGGAGCTCGCGGCCCAGCCCGAGCTGGTGAAGACCATGTCGGTCCGTCCGCCGACGGGGGCAGGCCAGATCCGCCTCGTCCGCATCGGCCCGGCCGAGGCGCCGGTCGATCTGCAGCCCTGCGGCGGCACCCATGTGGCCAGCACGGCCGAGATCGGGCCGGTCACCCTCGGCAAGATCGAGAAGAAGGGCCGCCAGAACCGACGGGTGAGCGTGCTGCTCACGCCGTAGCGCCGACGTTTGCCGTCAGGGATGCACGTCTCCCCTCAGGAATGCACGGCGGGCAGTTTCGTGCAGCGGGGGGCGGCGCCCGGTTTCGTCCGCTCGACCTGCCAGGCGGCCGGCGGCGCCATGCGGGCCCGCAGCCGGTCGAGCCGCCAGCATCCCTCGGGCTGCGGGCGGAGCGCCCAGCGCGTCTCCACCCCCTGGGCGCCGCCATTGCCCGGGGTGAGCAGAAGCCCGACCGGGCCGCGCCCGGTGGTGGCCTGCCCCGCTTCGGCCGCCAGATGCAGGCGGCGCACCGGGGTGAGGCGGGGCGGCTCCTCCAACTCCACCACCACGACCGGGGCGGCGCCGGAGCGCAGTGCCTCCTCCGTCGACCAGAGCAGGTCGGGCCGGCGCTTCACCTCGGCAAAGGTCAATCGCCCCGGCATCAGAAAGCGCCAGATGCCGTCGGGATTGGGCCGCCCGCTCTCCCACTCCGGCCGGATCCAGAGGATCGGCCCGTCGCATTGCCCGGCCAGCATCAGCGCCAGGGTGGTGCGGGCGATGCCGCAAAGCTCATGCACCCGCCCCCGAGCCAGCCCGATCTCCGCCGTCAGGGCGAGCGGCGGCTCCGCCCGCCGGGGACGGTCGTGAGAGAGGATGGGCGACATCTCGGTCATCGGCGCACTGCAGGTTTGTTCGCTTTATGTTCTCATGAGTTGCCTTGGGCGGCAAGGGCTCTGTCGGTGTCCGGCGCTGGAGGATCGTTGGACAGCCCCGGCTTTCATGCCATCTCTTCGCTCATGGGATTTCACCGCCTTTTGCTGCTCGCGGTACTGCTCTGCTTCGCCGCCACCGCCACCCTGCGGGCCGATGAGGAGGAGCGGGCGGCGCTCTTCGCCACGCTCCGCGCCGCGCCCAACGAAGCCGCCGCCGACCGCGCCGCCGCCGATATCTGGCGCTACTGGCTGCGGGCCCCGGACGAGACCGCCCAGGCCGCGCTGGACGCCGCACTGCTCCGCCGGCGGAACGCCGATTTCCTCGGCGCGCTCAACCATCTCGACCGCCTGATCGCCGCCTATCCCGACTACGCCGAGGGCTGGAACCAGCGGGCCACCATCCACTTCATCCGCCGCGACTACGACGCCTCCCTCGCCGATGTGGAGGAGGTGCTGGTGCGGGAGCCCTGGCATTTCGGCGCGCTCGCCGGCAAGGCAGTGATCCTGCTCCGCCAGGGCCGGCCGGCGCTGGCCCAGATCACCATTCGCGAGGCGCTGGAGATCCATCCGTTCCTGCGCGAGCGTGCGCTCCTGGAGGCGGCGCCGGGCGAGGATCTGTAGCCTTCCCTGGCCGGCGTCTCGCGGGAAGAGGCAATGGCCTTCGGCGGGGATATTTGGGCCAGCAAGAAAGCCGGGGTTCAGGCCTAATCGGCAGGCAGGTCGGGGGAGAGCAGGCGCAGGCTCACGGCGTAGAGCGCCTGGTCGCGATAGAGCACGCCGTTGATCGTCACCATCACCGGCTCGGTGATCTTGTCGCCCAGGTTGATCTCGATGCGATCGCGCACCTGACGGCCGCCCAGAAGCTCGATAGGCGAGGCATCGGGGTCGAGCGTTTGGCCCGTCAGCTCCTCGAAACTCAGCACGCCGGGGGCGCTGGTGCGGGGGCGAAAGATCTCCCGCGCGGCGCCGTTGGCGTACATGACCTGGAGCGCGCGATCGAGCACGAAGACCGGGTCGGGCAGCATGTCGAGCCCGGCCTTCAACTCGTTTTCCGCGATGTTGAGGGCGACGAACCGGGCGACCTTCGGCCCGGGGACGAAGACCGGTACGATCAGCCGGCGCCAGCAGCGCACGAAGACGGAGCGCGGCGGCTCATGCTCGCTCAACACCCATTCCTGGCGCACCAGTGCCGCGCGGTAGAGGCCGGTGAAGAAGGCCGAGATATGGCCGCCGAAGGCGCTGGTCGCGGCGCCGGTCATGTCGTGGCCGTAGTGCTCCGCGATCGCGCGGCCGTAGTGCGCGTAGATGAAATCCCGGCCGTCCTCGACAACGTCGACCACCATCATCCAGTCGCGCAGCGCGGCGAACGCCTCGAGATCCAGCCGGTCGAGCCAGAGCCGCGCATCGTCCGCCGCGACGGCCCGGCACTGATCGGCAAAGCGTTCGAGCAAGGGATGGTGCAGCAAGGCCTGGCGCGGCGACCAGGAGACCAGGGGCGGCCGCGCCCCTTGCGCTTCAAAGATCTGGCGGACCGCGTCCGTCCGCCCCGGCATCATGCTTTCGGCGATCGCATCCTCGCTGGGGGACGAGCCCGCCCGTTGCATCCTGCCTGTCGCCCTCCGCGCCTCGGCCTCGTGCCGGGTCGAACGACCGGCGGACGAGGCTTTGCCCCCCTTACACGACCACGATCCGGCCGACAGGCCCAGCACCGCGATCGGCACGGCCGGCCGGTGCCGGCCGGCTTCCTACAACTTTTGATGGAATGCGGCGAAATTTTGCCCAAACTATATACGAATCAGTCCTATTTCGTTAACGTTCGGTTCGTTGAAGTTCGCTTGTCTCGGTTTTTTGGCTCGATTGGGGGCTGAGCCGGATAGGCCCGTTGCGTAAGGGTAGAGACGTATGAGAAAATTCCTCTCACTTGCAGCGGTGCTTGCGCTTTTTGCTACGGAAGCACCGGCCACCACCTACATCTGGGATCTGGTTGATCACCCTGATCGGGCGATTCAGTCAGAGGACTACGGTCTCCGACTCGATCGTGAAAGCCCGGATGCCTTCTGGTCAATGAACAGCGGCGCTGCCGTTGCCAAGCTGACGTACGACAGTGCGGCTGGCACGGCGGAGATTACCGGGACAATGCTGGGCGACGGCGGCGGCCTTTGGGACATCTCCTACACGCTGACGGGGATCACCGATCTGACGAACGGCTTCTTCTACGCGCGTCGCGGCTCCGGCTCGATCAGTGAGCAGGGCGGCCCGGGCTTCGAGAACCTGGTCGGCAAGGGCAAAGGGTGTGGTTTCCGCTGCCGCTATCAGTTCGCGTTCGTGTCTGACACCTACAACTTTGACGATCAGGCGCGGCCGACGAGCAATGGCGGTATCACCGGTTCCGGCTGGATCCGCGGGCATGGCACGAACGACTTCCTGTTCTCCGCCAACACCCCGCCGTCCATCGTTCCGGTGCCCGGCAGCCTGCTCATGCTTCTGAGCGCGCTGCTCGGTTTCGGCTTCATGACGCGGAAGCGCTCCGCCTAAAGCGGACGTCTCCGACCGTCACGGTCGACCCCTCTGAAGACAGGTGCCGCGGATCCCCTCCGCGGCACTTTTCTTTTTGGTGGCAGCCGTTGCCGCGACCGCCCCGGAATTGACCCCTGCCGATGCCCGTGCGATGGCTCCGCCCGCCCTTGCCAGAGAGCGGACAGATCCGAATGAGCAGCCCTGACGACTCGCCGCGTTCCTTTCAGGAGATCATCCTGCGGCTGCAAAGCTATTGGGCGGCACAGGGGTGCGCCATCCTGCAGCCTTACGACATGGAGGTGGGCGCCGGCACGTTCCATCCGGCCACCACGCTCCGCGCGCTCGGGCCGGAGCCGTGGGCGGCGGCCTATGTCCAGCCCTCCCGCCGGCCGACCGACGGGCGTTACGGCGACAGTCCGAACCGCTGGCAGCACTATTACCAGTTCCAGGTCATCATGAAGCCGAACCCGCCCGACTTTCAGGAGCGCTATCTCGGCTCGCTCGGCGCCATCGGCATCGACATGGACCTGCACGACATCCGCTTCGTCGAGGACGATTGGGAGAGCCCGACGCTGGGCGCCTGGGGCCTCGGCTGGGAGGTCTGGTGCGACGGCATGGAGATCAGCCAGTACACCTATTTTCAACAATTGGGCGGGCACGATTGCCACCCGGTGTCGGGGGAGCTGACCTACGGGCTCGAACGCCTGGCGATGTATGTCCTCGGCTATGACGACGGAAACGCGATGCCGTTCAACGATCCCGACGATCCGATCCCGCTCACTTACGCGGATGTGTTTCAGGAGGCGGAGGCGCAATATGCCCGCTGGAACTTCGACGTGGCCGACACCGCCATGCTGATGCGCCATTTCGAGGATGCGGAGCGGGAGTGCCAGGCCATCCTGGGTCAACCGCCGGAGGATCCCAAGACGGGCCGCCGGATCGTCATGGTGCAGCCGGCCTACGACCAGTGCATCAAGGCGAGCCATCTCTTCAATCTGCTCGATGCAAGGGGTGTGATCTCCGTGACGGAGCGGCAGGCCTATATCGGCCGGGTGCGCACGCTCGCCAAGGCCTGCGCCGATGCGTTTGTCGCAGGACCCGGCGAGAGCGTGGGGGCGTGATGGCGGTGCAAGCGCAAGCCGGGGACGAGGCGCGGAAGACCAACCGGCGCATGAAGCGCATCCGCCGCGTCTCCTGGGCCAAGGGGACGCTGCACGGGGTGATCTCGATGCTTCGCCCGGGCGATCTCGCGATCGACTGCGGCGCCAATGTAGGGGCCGTGACCAGCCAACTCGCCGATAGCGGCGCGGATGTGGTGAGCTTCGAGCCTGACCCCCACGCCTACGGCTTGCTGGAGGAGGCCTGCAGCGGCCGGCCCAACGTCACGCTGATCAACGCGGCCGTGGGGTTGGAGGATGGGCGCGCCGCCCTTTTCCGCTCCGACGATTTCGATGAGAACCCCAAGCGCAACACGATCAAGAGCACCCTGATCCCCGGCGGCCGCTCGGTCCCCGCCGACATGGCGCCGGCGGCCACCGTCGATCAGATCGACTTCCCGAAATTCGTGCGCCAGTGCATCACCGAGCGGGGAGAGATCGCGTTCCTGAAGTTCGACATCGAGGGCGCGGAGCTCGACCTGATGGAGCACATGCGGGCCGACGGCCTGTTCGACAATATCCGCTTCACCGTGGCCGAGACCCACGAGCGCAAGTATCGCGACCGGGCCGGCGACTTCGCCGCCCTGCGCCGCCGGATCGAGGCGCAGTATCCGCCGACCAAAGTCAACCTCGACTGGATCTGAGCGATGCCGGGCGACGCCTGATGTCGGGGCGCTGGCTGATGATCGGCCTGCTGGCCTTTACGCTGCTGTTCGGCGCCGCGCTGGTCTATTTCCAGCTCTTCGCCTGGTACGACCGCGTCTCCGGCCTCGCGACGCTCGAGATCGCGGGGGAGGATGTCCCGGTCGAGGCGTACGAGGGTTTGGACGGCCGTTCCTCCCCACTGAAGCTACGCGGCTGCTTTCGCCTGGCCGGCGATCTGCCGACGGTGCTGCCGGCCGATCGCCCGGCGCCGACCGTCAGCCCGTTCTGGTTCGACTGTTTCGACGCCCGCACGATCGCCGAAGCCCTGGCGGCGGGGGAGGCGGAGGCGCTGCTCGCCAGCGCCAACACGCCCTACGGCTTCGACCGGGTCGTGGCGGTGTTTCCTGATGGCTGGGCCTATCTTTGGCGCCAGATCAACCGCTGCGGCACGGCGACGTTCGGCGGCGATCCCTTGCCCCGGGATTGCCCGCCGCCGCCCAGGCGTTGAGGCGGGGGATCGGGGCCTCCGGGGCAGGGGCGGCGCCGCTGCTGGCGGTGTGTTTGGATATTTGGACCAGCAAGAATGCCTGGGGCCGTGGCTCGTGGCTGCGAGAGTTTTGGGGGCCGGGGAGATGGGCAGAGGGTGGGTCGCCCTTGACCTCGGCCGGCGCATCCGCTTTGGCCTGTGGCGTCCAGGTCGCGCCAGAAAGCCCCCCAATGCCGGATCTGTTGCTTGAGCTTCTGTCCGAAGAGATCCCGGCGCGGATGCAGGCCCGGGCGGCCGAGGATCTGCGCCGCGGCGTGACGGAGGGCTTGGCGGCTGCCGGCCTGCCGGTGCTGAACAACGCTGCCTTCGTCACCCCAAGGCGCCTCACGCTGATCGCCGAGGGCCTCGCCCCTGCCTCTCAGCCCGAGCGGGAGGAGCGGCGCGGCCCCCGCACCGACGCGCCGGAGAAGGCGGTGGAGGGGTTCCTGCGCGCCACCGGCCTCTCCCGCGAGGCGCTGGAGGTGCGGCCCGACCGGAAGGGCGATGTGTTCTTCGCCGTCCTCGAACGCCCGGGCCGCCCGGCGGCGGAGATCGTGGCGGAGGTGGTGACCCAGGTGGTCGAGAGCTTCCCCTGGCCGAAGTCCATGCGCTCCGGCACCGGGCGGCTCCGCTGGGTCCGGCCGCTCCGCTCCATCCTCTGCCTGCTGACCGAGCCAGAGGGGGAGGCGGAGATCGTGCCCTTCGCCATCGACGGCATCGCCGCCGGCGACAGCACCGAGGGCCACCGCTTTCTCGCCCCGGGGCGGTTCCAGGTCCGGGGCTACGAGGACTATGTGAGCGAGCTCCGCCGCCGCCGCGTCCTCCTCGACCCCGAGGAACGGATGGCGACGATCAAGGCCGATGCCGAGACCCTGGCCTTTGCCTGCAACCGGGAGGTCGTGGCCGATCCCAACCTGCTGCAGGAGATCGCGGGCCTGGTCGAATGGCCCGTCACCCTGATGGGCGAGATCGACGGGGCCTATCTCGACCTTCCGCCCGAGGTGCTGCAGACCTCGATGCGCGAGCACCAGAAATTCCTCTCCGTCCGCGATCCGGCGACGGGGCGCATCGACAGCTACATCACCGTGGCCAACCGCACGACCGCGGATGACGGGGCGACCATCCTCGCCGGCAATGGCCGGGTGCTGGCCGCTCGGCTGGCCGACGCCAAGTTCTTTTGGGAGAACGACCTCCGAACCGTCCGCGCCCGGGGGATGGAGGGGATGGCCGCGCCGCTCGCCCAGGTCACCTTCCACAACAAGCTCGGCTCCCAGGCCGAGCGTATTGCTCGGATCGCGGGTCTCGCCCGCGCTATCGCGCCCCAGGTGGGCGCCAAGCCCGACCTCGCGGCCGAGGCGGCCCGGATCTGCAAGGCCGATCTGGCGAGCGAGATGGTCTACGAGTTCCCGGAGCTGCAGGGCATCATGGGCCGCTACTACGCCGAAGCAGCGGGCCATGGCGACGGCGTGCCCGAGGCGTGTGAGGCGCACTACGCCCCCCTCGGCCCGAGCGACAGCGTGCCGACCGCGCCGGTCTCGGTCGCTGTGGCGCTCGCCGACAAGATCGACACGCTCACGGGCTTCTGGGCGATCGAGGAGCGGCCGACGGGCTCCGGCGACCCCTATGCGCTGCGCCGCGCCGCCCTCGGCGTGATCCGCATCCTGCTGGAGGGGGAGTTGCGCCTGCCACTCCTCCCCGTCTTCGCCGCCGCGCGCCAGGACGCCGATGCCGGCCATTTACTTGGCTTCTTCGCCGACCGCCTGAAGGTGCATCTGCGGGGCGAGGGCGTGCGCCACGACGTGATCGACGCCTGCTTTGCCCTGGGCCGGCAGGACGATCTGGTGCTGCTGGTCCGCCGGGTGACCGCCTTGCAGGAGGTGCTGGCGACCGAGGATGGCGAGAACCTGCTGATCGGCTATCGCCGGGCGGCCAACATCCTGGCGGCGGAGGAGAAGAAGGACGGCGTCGAATACTCCCTCGACCCCGAGCCGCGCCTGGCTGAGGACGCGGCGGAGAAGGCGCTCTTCGAGGCCCTCGACCGGGCCGAGGCCGCCATCGCCCCGGCGCTGGAGGCGGAGGATTTCGCCGCGGCCATGGCCGCGATGGCCGGGCTCCGCGCGCCCGTCGATCGGTTCTTCGACGATGTGACGGTGAATGCCGAGCACGCCGTGCTGCGCCGCAACCGCCTTTGCCTTCTGAACCGGGTCCGGGCGGTGACCCATCGGGTTGCCATCCTCTCCGAGATCGCCGGCTAGGTCCGTGGCGGGCGCCGTTTTCCCGGCCCGCCCCCTTTTCCCACGCAAGAAGCCCCGATAGGTTTGCCGCAGCGCAACATGGAACAGATGGCGATGAGCGGCGGAGGCCAGGTGGAGCGGCTGCATGCGGTGGCGGCCGCCGCCCCCGCACGCCTTGCCGACCGCTTCGGGGCGCGGGCGACCCGCCTTATCCGCATGGCCGAGGCCGGCCTGCCGGTGCCGGAGGCGCTGCTCCTGCCGACCGAGTTGATCGACCGGGTGGCGGAGGAGGGGGTGGCGCTTCTCGAACCGCTGCTCGCGCCCCATCTCGCGACCCTCGGCGACGGTGCGCTCCTGTCGCTCCGCGCCAGTCCGCCCGATGCCGCCTGGGGTGGGCCGCCGGCCATCCTGAACCTCGGCATCAACTACGCAGGCCTGACGGCGCTGGCGGCCCGGGTGGGGGAGCGGGGCGCGCTCGATCTCTATCGCCGGTTGATCCAGGGCTTCGCCATCGGCGTCGCCGGGCTCGATGCCGAGGCGTTCGAGAACATCGTCCTCGACCAGGCCAAACGGGCCGGGGTGAGCGGGGAGGGAGAGCTTGACGTCCCGGCCCTCGAACGCGTCGTCGCCGCGATGCGCCAGCTTTATGAAGAGGAGATGGAGGCCGCCTTTCCCCAGGCCCCGGCCGAGCAATTGACCGCCGCCATCGCCGCCATGGCCCGCAATTGGCGCAGCCCCACGGCGGAGATCCTGCGCACCGCCAAGGGCGCCCCGGCCGATGCCGGTCTGGCGCTGATCGTGCAGCGCATGGTCCTCGGCATCGGCCCCGACGTCTCCGGGGCGGGGATCGCCCATATGGTGGACAGTCGCAGCGGCGCGCCCCGGCTCTGGGGCCGGTTTCTGGAGCAGGCCCAGGGGCAGGACGCCCTGATGGGTAGCCGCACGCCGCAACTGCTGACGGAGGCGGAGCGCTGGGCCGAGGGCCAGTCGACCCCGTCGCTTGAGGAGCGCGACCCGGAGGCCCCGCCGGCGCTCGAACGCCACGGCGCGGCGGTGGCGCGCCTGCTCGGCGACGTCCATAGCCTGGAGTTCACGCTGGAGGCCGGCACGCCCTGGCTGCTCGACGCCGTGCCGGCCCGGCGCTCGGCCCGGGGCGCCGTGCGCATCGCCGTCGATCTGGCCGAGGCCGGGGCGATCAGTCGGGAGGATGCGCTCCTCCGGGTCGAGCCTCAGCACCTGGTCGAGCACCTGCATCCCCAGATCGACCCGGCCGCGCCGCGCGACGTCATCGGCAGCGGCCTGCCGGCGAGCCCCGGGGCGGCGACCGGTCCCATCGTCTTCACCCCCGATGCCGCCCTCGCCGCCGCGGCCCAGGGGGCCGAGCCCATCCTGGTGCGGCCGGAAACCGCGCCGGAGGACATCCGTGGCATGCACGCCGCCGCCGCCGTGCTGACCGCCCGCGGCGGGATGACCAGCCACGCCGCCGTGATCGCCCGCGGTCTCGGCCTGCCCTGCGTGGTGGGGGCGAGCGACATCACGCTCCAGCTGCGCGACCGCACCCTAACCACCGCCGACGGCCGGCGTTTCGGTGAGGGCGACGTCATCACCATCGACGGCACGGCGGGTGAGGCGCTGGAGGGTGCGCCGCCCACCATCCCGGCCGAGGTGACCGGCGCCTTCGCCACCCTGATGGATTGGGCCGACGCGGCCCGCACCATCGGCGTGCGGGCCAATGCCGACACCCCGCAGGATGCGCGCCAGGCCCGCGATTTTGCGGTCGACGGCATCGGCCTGTGCCGGACGGAGCACATGTTCTTCGATGCCGAGCGCATCACGGCCATGCGCCAGATGATCCTGAGCGACGCGGCCGAGGCGCGGCAGCAGGCGCTCGACCGGCTTCTGCCGATGCAGCGGGGCGACTTCATCGAGCTCTTCGAGATCATGCGCGGGCTACCAGTCACCATCCGCCTGCTCGACCCGCCGCTCCACGAATTTCTGCCCCACGGCGGGGAGGAGATGGCGGCGCTTGCCACCGCCATGGGCCTGCCGGTGGAGCAGGTGACGGCGCGGGCCGAGGACCTGGCCGAGTTCAACCCGATGCTCGGCAAGCGCGGCGTGCGCCTCGGCGTCACCATGCCCGAGATCTATGAGATGCAGGCCCGCGCCATCTTCGAGGCCGCGGTCGCGGTGAACGGCAAGGACAGCGCCCCCGTGGTGCCGGAGATCATGATCCCATTGGTCTCCGCCAACCGGGAGGTTGAGCTGATCAAATCCCGCATCGACGCGGTGGCCACGCAGGTGGAGGCCGAGGCCGGCGTCGCCCCCGACTACCACTTGGGCGTGATGGTGGAGACGCCGCGCGCCGCCCTCCGCGCCGCCGACCTGGCGCGAAGCTGCACGTTTTTGAGCTTTGGCACCAACGACTTGACCCAGATGACCTACGGCCTCAGCCGCGACGATGCGGGCCGCTTCATGCGCGACTATGTCAACCAGGGCGTGTTCCCCGAAGATCCGTTCCACAGCCTTGATCTGGAGGGGGTGGGCGAGTTGTTGCTGCTGGCCGCCGCCCGCGGCCGGGGCGCACGGGATGACCTGACCCTCGGTCTTTGCGGCGAACATGGCGGCGATCCGGCCTCCATCCGCTTCTGCAAGCTGGCGGGTTTCGACTATGTCTCCTGCTCGCCCTTCCGGGTGCCGATCGCCCGCTTGGCTGCGGCCCAGGCCAGCCTGCTCGCCCGGCGGGAGACGGCGTGAGCGGCCAGGCGGCGCTCGCAGCGCTGGCGACCAGCGGCAAAGCCGCGCTCGCCGAGGCGCTCACCCGGGTCGAGACCGGTGAGGACGAGATGGAGGTCGTGGCCCTGCTCGACGCCGCCCACGGCGCGCCCCGCGGCACTACCCTGGGCCTCACCGGCCCGCCGGGGGTCGGCAAATCGACCTTGACCGGCGCCCTCATCCGCCTGTTCCGCGCATCCGGGGCCCGGGTCGCCGTCATCGCTGTCGATCCCTCCTCCGCCCGGTCCGGCGGGGCCTTCCTCGGCGACCGGACGCGGATCGAGCGCGATCCGGCGGACGGCGATGTCTTCGTGCGCTCGATGGCCGCCCGCACCCGGCTCGGCGGCGTCGCCGATCTCACCTATCCGGCGGTGGTGCTGATGCGGGCGCTCTTTGATTGGGTGATCGTCGAGACGGTCGGCGTCGGCCAATCGGAAACCGGCATCGCCGAGGTTGCCGACCAGGTGCTGTTCTGTGCCCAGCCAGGGTCGGGTGACGCCGTGCAGTACATGAAGGCGGGCGTCATGGAGGTGCCGGATCTGGTCGTGGTCACCAAGGGCGATATGGGGGCGCTGGCCGAGCGCGCAGCGTCCGACCTTTCGGGTGCCTTGAGCCTGCAGGCGGGGGAGGCGCCGCCCCCGGTCCTAGTGGTCTCGGCCGAGACCGGGCAGGGCCTCGCACCCCTGGCGGAGCGTCTTGCGCTGAGCGCCGAGACGGCGCGGGGCGACGGTAGCCTGATGCGACGCCGGGCGGCGCAGGATGCGGCTTGGCTGCGCAGCCGGCTAAAGGAGCGATTCGGGACTGCCGGCCTCACCCTCGCGGCCGGCGATCTCCGCGGATCGGGCCCGCCGTTCCACCGACAATCGGCAATTTCCCGCCGACTCGAGACGGCATTTCAGCGACTTGCGTCAATCCCCTGAATCCTGAGGTGTTTCATGCCGGCACGAAGACACTAAGTCGCCGGCCGAGACCGATGCTTCCCGGGCGCGGTCGTCGGCGCGCGGACCGGTGCCCTTGGACAATGCCGGAGAACTGCGTAGGTCCCGCGGATGTGGCCCGGACGTACCGGGCGGCGAGGAGGGAGGGCTGCGCGTGTATCGCAGCCGCGCCCGATAACAAGAAGAAGGGAACGACGGATGCGTCTTTGTCCTCGACATCTCCTCTCTAATGCGACGCGCTTCGGCGCTGTCGTGTGCTTCGCCCTGGCTGGCTTTCTGGCCCCCGAGCGAAGCGCCCGGGCCGAGGAGACACCCCACCAACAGGTGATCGCCCAGATCGCCACGATGATGTCGCAGGAGCGGGCGGTGCTGACGGCGGCCGAGTCCGGTCGCCTGCTCGAGCTCTCGAGCGCGCCGAGCGCCAACCGCCTGGTCGGCTCCCGCTCCCGCGGCCTGCCCCTCGGCGCCACCGCCGATCTCGCCCGGCTCGACGCGATCGCCGGCGATATCCGGACGTTCGCCGGCAACCTGGTCGGCGGCCGCCTGTTCGGGGCGGAGACCCCGACGGCGGTCGACGCAGCGCCGGTGACGTCGGAGACGCTGGCCCGCATGGCCTTCGTCGAAGGCGATGAGGAATGGCGCTGCTTGGCGGAGGCGCTCTACTTCGAGGCGCGGGGTGAGCCGATCCCCGGACAGATCGCCGTGGCCGAGGTGATCCTCAACCGCGTCGACCACAGCCGCTATCCCGGCAGCGTCTGCGGGGTGATCGGCCAGGGCGTCGGCAGCGGACCCGGCTGCCAGTTCTCCTACATGTGCGACGGCCGGGCCGAGAACGTGTCGGAGCGACGGGCCTGGCGGCGGGTCGGCAAGATCGCCGATCTGATGCTGGAGGGCCGGGCGCGCATCCTGACGGGTGGCGCCACGCACTACCACAACACCTCGGTCGATCCGAGCTGGGCGGCGCGGTTGGAGCGGACCGCCTGGATCGACGACCACATCTTCTACAAGCTGCCGATCGAGCTGTCGCAGAACTGACGGGCTCTGCTCGGCGGGTGTCTGGGTGGGTGGCCGGTGTCGCGGCTTTCTGCTGAGAGGCGTTTGAGGCGCGTCCCCGCGCCTCTCACGCCTCGCCCAGCATGTGGGAGGTGGGAGGGCGTCAAGGCCAAGCCGCGCTGGCGCGCGGTCGCGTGCCGCGAGCCTTGACCCCCTCCCACCTCCCCTTTCTGGCGGCTTGAAGGGCGCGTGCCGGGGCGTTACCTATGAGGGCGAGAGGTTGGTGCGGGCAGGCGCCTCGCCAACCCGGTCAGGTCCGGAAGGAAGCAGCCGTAACGAGTCCCGTCTGGGTCGTTGTCCAGCCTCTCACCCCACCTCTCAGTCACAGGGCGCGTCGGAGTGCCCCAGGATGCCGGTGCCGCCGATGCCGCCGTCGGTTTCCTCCGCCGGATCGGGCGCGGCGCAGGGCGCCTCCTCAACCGGCGCTTGAGTGCAGGACACCAAGGCTGTGAGGAGGAGGGCGAGCGCCGCGAGGGTTTTGAGCCGGCTCATTCCGCATCGTCCTTCCGAAAGAGATAGGCGCCGAGGCGAAAGCGCCCGCGGGCGGTCGGATCGTCCGGCGCCTGCCGGGCGCGGGCGACGGCGGCGATCTCCTCCAGCAGCGCCTGCTGGCGCGCTTCGGCCAGGGCTGCGATCTCCGCTAAGGCCTCCGCCGGCATCCGATTGAAGTGCACCGCCCGCTCGAACCGCGGGGGATCGGCGCCCAGCACGTTGGCCACGGCCACCGCGGCATGATCGCCGAGATTGTCGGCGAGATAGGCGAGCTGCGCCTCCGACCCCGCGCCGGGCAGATAGGCGGGCGCGATCAGACGCACCGTCTCTCCCTCCAGGACGACCGTGCCGGCGCTCATCAGATGGTCGAGGACGGTGCGGGGATGGACGTCGCGCCGGATCTCCCGCGCCAGCGCCTCGAAAGAGGGGGCGGGGCCGCGCCGGGGCAAGACGCGCGGCTCTCCGTCGGCGCCATAGGGCGGAACCTGGCGCCAATGGCTCACCAGGCGGGCGAAGGGGTTCGGCGTCGGGGCCCCTTCAGTCGGCGTATCCTCGGCCCGGATCTGGACGATGTCGCGGCGCTGTAGGCCGGTCAGCACGGAGAGCCGGCTGTCGGTCACCTTCGCCCCTTGCGCGGCCGCCTCCCGCTCCGCCGCGGCGAGATAGAGCCGCTTCAGCCGCGCGGCCAGCACCGGGAAGGTCACGCCGCGCGCCACCAGAAGGCGGACAAGCGGCAGCAGCACGCGATCGAGCCGATCGGGCGGGGGCGGATGCGGATCCATGCGGTTTTCTAACCTCACGGCGGTGTGGCGTCGATCAAAAATGCGCGATACGCACATTTTTCTTGAGGAGCTCACAGATGAAATTGAATGTGCAAAATACACATTATCTGGAGAGTTCTATGCTCAAGTTCCTGCTGCCCGCCGCGCTGGCCCTGCTCACCGCCTGCGGTCCGACCGTCCAGACCACCTCGGGCGCCGCCTACCTCGACCAGCGCACCGCCACCGGCGCCCCGGTCACCGTCGATCCTGAGATCGCCGAGATCGCGGCGATCGAGCCCAATCTCACCTTCCCGGCTCGCATCGGCGTCGCTCGCGTCGTCGGCCGCCAGTTGACCGTGGTGCCGCCGGAGGAGGCGGCGCTGTTCGCCGACTTCGCCGAGAAGAACCAGGCTTACGGCGTGTTCGTGCCAGTCAGCCCCTTGGTCGCGGCCTTGATCGAGCCGAGGCGGGAGCGCACCGCCGATGGCCGCATCGTCACCGAGGCCCGGAACGTGCTCCACCACGTGCGCCAGGCCGCCGCCCGCCAGCACCTGGATGCCGTGCTGATCTATGAGCTCACCACCCGCGGCGACGTCCGGACGAGAGCGTACAGTGCGTCGTCCGGCTTCATCTCCGGCGCGTTCCTCGCGCCCGGAAACCCGTCGACGGAGGCCGAGGCGCTCGTCGGCGCGATCCTGCTCGACGTGCGCAACGGCTATCCCTACGGCACCGCGACCAAGCGGCGCGATCTCTCGGACCTGACGGGCCCCTACTCCAGCCGCAGCCGGCAGGTCGCCCTCGAGGAGGCGGAGATCCTGGCGATGCTCACCGACCTTTTGGCCGACGTCGACACCATGCTGGATCTGCTCGCCACCAGCCAAGGCCGCCGGGCAAGCTGACCGGAACCGGCAAAGCATCGCCCGCCCTTTCTTGCTGGCCCAAACATCCCCGCCGGAGGCATCCGGGGCCTGCGGCGGGGCACGCCGCCGGATCGTCAGCGCCCCCGTTGCGGGTCGTCGACGCCCGGCCTAGCCTCGGGATCATGCCCGAGGGAGTCGCTGCCATGGAGCCCGCCTACCAGGTCCTCGCCCGCAAGTATCGGCCGGCGACCTTCGCCGATCTGATCGGGCAGGAAGCGATGGTGCGGACGCTCAAGAACGCCTTTGAGGCCGACCGCATCGCCCATGCCTTCATCCTGACCGGCGTCCGGGGCGTCGGCAAAACCACGACCGCTCGGATCATTGCCAAGGGTCTCAACTGCCTGGCCGGCGACGGGCCCACGGTCGAGCCCTGCGGCGTCTGCGAGGCCTGTGTGGCGATCGCCGAGGGCCGCCATGTCGACGTGATGGAGATGGATGCGGCCTCCCGCACCGGGGTGGGCGACATCCGCGAGATCATCGACGCCGTGCGCTACCGCGCGGCCTCGGCGCGCTACAAGGTCTACATCATCGACGAGGTGCATATGCTCAGCACCTCGGCCTTCAACGCGCTCCTGAAGACGCTTGAGGAGCCGCCCGAGCATGTGAAGTTCATCTTCGCCACCACCGAGATCCGCAAGGTTCCGGTCACGGTGCTGTCGCGCTGCCAGCGCTTCGACCTTCGCCGCATCGAGCCCGAGGAGATGCTGGCCCATCTCGGCTCGATTGCCGAGAAGGAGGGGGCGGAGATCGACGAGGATGCCCTCGCCCTGATCGTGCGGGCGGCGGAAGGCTCGGTGCGCGACGGCCTCTCCCTCCTCGATCAGGCGATCGCCCATGGGGCGGGCCGCACCGATGCCGAGCAGGTGCGGGCGATGCTGGGCCTGGCCGACCGGGGGCGGGTGCTGGATCTGTTCGCCCAGATCATGGGCGGCGACGCGGCCGGAGCCCTGGCGGAGCTCTCCGAGCAGTATGCCGACGGGGCCGATCCGCTCTCGGTCCTGCGCGACCTGGCCGAGGTCACGCACTGGATCTCCGTCGTGAAGATCACGGCCGAGGCGGCGGACGACCCGACCATCCCGCCGGATGCCCGGGACCGGGCCCGGGACTTCGCCGCGCGCCTGCCGATGCGGGCGTTGACCCGCGCCTGGCAGATGCTGCTGAAGGCGTTGGAGGAGGTGGCGCTCGCCCCGAACCCGATGATGGCGGCGGAGATGGCGGTGATCCGCCTCACCCACGTGGCCGATCTGCCGAGCCCGGAGGATCTGGTGCGCCGCCTCTCCTCCACCCCGGCGCCCGCGCCCAACGCTGCGCCGCCCGCCCCGGCGCCCTCCGCTCCGTCCCCGGCGGTTGGCCAGAGCGCCGGAAGCACGGCCCTGGCCGCGCCCGCACCTAGCCCCGAGCCGGCAAGCGTCCCGCAGCCGCGGGCGGAGGCCGTATCCTCCCCCTACGCCCGCTTCGACGACGTTGTCACGCTGCTGCGGGAGCGGCGCGATCTGGCGCTGCTCTTCGATGTCGAGCGCTTCGTGCGCCTGGTGCACTACGCCCCCGGCCGGATCGAGTTCGAGCCGGTGGACGGCGCGCCACCCGACCTCGCCGCCCGGCTCGCCCAGCGTCTGCAGGCCTGGACCGGCACGCGCTGGGGCGTCTCCATCGTCGCCGATGGCGGCGCGCCGTCGATCGAGGAGGATCGCAACGCCGCCGACCGCGATCTGAAACAACAGGTGGCAGCCCATCCCCTGATCGCCGCCGCCCTTGCCACCTTCCCAGGGGCCAAGGTGATGGCGGTTCATGCGCGCATTGCCGAGGAGGATGCGGACGCCGCCCCCCCTCCCGACGAGGACGACGGCGAGTGGGATCCGATCGACCCGTTCGGCGAGGACTAGTCGGCAGCGTCGTTGTGCGCGGGGGCGAGACGCGCTAACCCGGGCTGAGAAACCAAGGGAGAGCTCCGATGCTCAAGGGTTTGGGCCAACTCGGCGATATGGCCAAGATCATGCAGCAGGCCCAGGAGATGGGCTCGAAGATGCAGGAGGCCGAGGCCAAGCTGGCCGAGATCGAGGTGACCGGGGAGGCCGGCGCCGGCCTGGTCAAGGCCCGGGCCACGGCCAAGGGCGATCTGGTGGGCCTCGCCATCGACCCCTCCCTCTTCAACCCCGAAGAGCGCGAGGTGGTGGAGGATCTGATCGTCGCCGCCGTCAATGACGCCAAGGCCCGGGCGGCCGAGGCCGCGAAGGCGGAGATGAGCCGCGTGACGGAAGGCATGGACCTGCCCCCGGGCCTGAAACTGCCCTTCTGATCGCCCGACCCGACGCCGATGTCCGACGCTAGCTTGCCCGACGGGATCGTCACCTTTGCCGGGGCCGATCTCGACCGCGCGACCCATGTGCGGGAGGATCCGGAGCGCCTGGCCGCCGCCCTGGCCCACCCGGACGCGCAGTCGCTGCCGGTCTGGCGGGGCAAGCCGCTGATGCGGGTGGGTGAGACAGGCCTCAGCCTCGCCTGGCTGCCGGCGGATGCGCCGTTGCTGGCGGAGGCGGTGGAGCCGCCGATCTTCCTCGGCCTGCGGGGGGAGCGGCCTTGCCTCGCCCACGACGTCTCCCCCTGGGAGGCACCGGACGCCGATCCGGAGGAGTTGGCGAAGTTCCTCGACCGCAGCCGCAACCAGCATCCCAGCCTGCCGGAGGACATGAAGTTCATCGACCTCCGCTCCGCCATGGCCGATCTTTCCGCCGCCGATGCGGGCAATGCGGCGACGGCGCGCGGGCTCTTCGCCTGGCACGATACCCACCGCTTCTGCGCGCGCTGCGGCGCCCCGTCGGTCATGGCGAGCGGCGGCTGGAAGCGGGAATGTCCCGAGTGCGGTGCCCAGCACTTTCCGCGCACCGATCCGGTGGTCATCATGCTGATCCTCTCCGGCAATTCGGTGCTGCTCGGCCGCTCCCCCGGCTGGCCGGAGGGGATGTACTCGCTCCTCGCCGGCTTCATGGAGCCCGGCGAGACGATCGAGGCGGCGGTGCGGCGCGAGACCTGGGAGGAGGCGGGCATCGTCGTCGGCGAGGTGCGCTACATGGCGAGCCAGCCCTGGCCCTTTCCCGCCTCCCTGATGCTCGGCTGCCTCGGCCGGGCCGAGACGGAGGCGATCCGGCGGGACGAGAAAGAGCTCGACGACGCCATCTGGCTGACGCGGGAGGAGGCGACGGCGGCGCTCGCCGGCCAACACCCCGGCGTGCAGCCGGCGCGCCACGGCTCCATCGCCCGGCATCTGCTCGACGCCTGGGTCGACGGTGAGATCGGCTGAGGGCGGGCGATGCAGTTCCACGAACGGATCGAGATGCAGGCCTCGCCCGACTATCTGTTCGCCCGTCTGACCGACACGGCGGCGATTGCTGAGCGGATGGGCGGCCACGGCATCCAGCTACGCCGAAGCGACCGGGGCACGGACCTGGCCGGTGCGGTCTTTGACTGCGACCTTCGCATCCGGGGTCGGGAGATGCGGGCGACGGTCTGCGTCACCGAAGTCGTGGCCGACCGCCGCGTCGCCTTTCGCGGTGAGATGCAGGGCTTTCGCACCGAGGGCGCGATCGAGATCGAGGCGCTGGGCGCTGACCGCTGCGCCGCCGTCGTCGGCGTGGCGCTCACGCCCCACGGTCTGCGCGCCCGGCTGTTCGCCCCCACGCTGCGCATGATGCAGGGGCGGATCACGGCCCGCGCCAAGAAGCTGCTTCGCCGCTTTCGTGCCCGGATCGAGACCGGCTACCGCGCCGCCACGGGCTGATCGGGCACGGGCGCCCGGGTCTTGCGGAAAGGCGAGGCGGGATAGACGCCGAGGACCTTCAACATCGAGGTGAAGTAGTCGAGTTCCTCGAGCGCCCGGGCGACCGGCGGCGCCTCGGGATGACCCTCGATATCGGCATAGAACTGTGTGGCGGTGAAACTTCCGTCGATCATGTAGCTCTCGAGCTTCACCATGTTGACGCCGTTGGTCGCGAAGCCGCCCATCGCCTTGTAGAGCGCGGCGGGCAGGTTGCGGACGCGGAAGACGAAAGTGGTGATGACGTCGCCGGTCTGCTCCGCCTCCAGCCGCCGCCGGCTCATCACCAGAAAGCGCGTGGTGTTGTGGCGGTTGTCCTCGACGTTCTTGGCCAGCGTCTCCAGCCCGTAGGTGCTGCCGGCGAGCGGTGAGGCGAGGGCGGCGCGGGCCGGGTTCGCCTCCTCCGCCACCGCCGCGGCGGACCCGGCCGTGTCGATGCCGGCCACCGGGTGGATGTCGTGGCTTTTCAGGAACTTCCGGCATTGGCCGAGCAGCACCGGGTGGCTCTGCGCCTCAGTCACCGCCTGCAGCGTCGCGCCGGGCACGCCGAGCAGGGCGATCTCCACCGGCACGAAATGCTCGGCCACGATATAGAGGCCGCTTTCGGGCAGCAGATGATGGATGTCGGCCACCCGGCCGTAGGTCGAGTTTTCCACCGGCAGCATGGCGAGATCGGCCACACCCTCGCGCACCGCCTCGATCGCGCCCTCGAAGGTGCGGCGGGGCAGCGGCTCCATCCGCGGAAAGGCTTCGGCGCAGGCCTGATGCGAATAGGCGCCCAATTCGCCCTGGAAGGCGATCTTTCCGTCCGCGCGCTCCAGCATCTTTTTTCCGAAGATCGCCATGATTTGGTCGTTTGGTCGCGCTTTCTACACCTTGCCTCTGGGCTCTGGAAGCGCCTAGATCGGAACGCTTCGCCCCGATGGCTACCGATGGCAAGGGAAGAGACCGATGGACACCATGACGATCGTGAAATACGCGTCCTCCTTCTTCGGCGCGTTGCTCCTCTTTCTCGTCGTGCAGTCCGGCGCGGTCTCGATCTATTCGGTCGACGAGCATCACGGCGATGATCACGCCGACGCTTATCCGATTGAGGTCGCCTCCGCCGACGAGGCGCCGGAGGAACCGGCCGAGCCCGAAGTGCCGTTCGCAGAGGTCTATGCCGCCGCCGATCCCGGCAGTGGGGAGCGGCTCTGGAACCAGTGCCGCGCCTGTCACCAGCTGGCGCCCGGAGAGAACGGCGTCGGCCCCTACCTGCACGGCTTGATCGGCCGCCAGGTTGCCGCGGCCGACGGCTACGACTATTCCGACGCCCTGGCGGAAAAGGATGAGGCGTGGGAGCCCGAGGTGTTGAGCGCCTTCCTCGCCGACCCCTCCGGCTGGGCGCCCGGCACCAAGATGAGCTACAATGGCATGTCCGATGTCGAGGATCGGGCCAACCTGATCGCCTACATCGCGACCTTCGAGTAGGCCCGGCAGGCCCGGTCACGAGAGGCGATCATGCGGGGCGATCACGCGCTCGTCGCTTGAAACCCGCCACATCGCTCCATAACGATGGGGACGTGCCGCCCGCTGCCCAGGAGGGTTAACGATGCCGCCGCTTCCATCCCGTCGCCCCGCCATGTCGCGCAGTCTGGCCCGTCCGGCCGATAGGGTCGCGGCGCTCTTGGTCCTCTACGGCGGCGGTCTGGCGGTGCTGATGGCGCTGACCCTCGCCCTCAGCCTCGGCAGCCCGGCCCGGGCCGAGACCTGCGCAACGCCGGAGGCGGACGAGAACGGCATCATCCGGGCCCATGGCATCTCTGCCTTCGGCGAGCTGAAATACTGCGCCGATTTCCCCCATTTCGACTATGTGAACCCCGACGCGCCGAAGGGCGGCACCTTCTCCACCTGGGCCTTCGGCACCTTCGACTCGCTCTCCCCCTACATCCTAAAAGGCACGGCGGCGCAGCTTTCGAGCGTGTTTTTCGACACCCTGCTGACCGGATCGGCCGACGAGCCCGACGCCGCCTACGGTCTGGTGGCGGAAAGCGTCGAGTATCCGGTCGATCGCAGCTGGGTGATTTTCAACATGCGCCCCGAGGCGCAGTTCTGGGACGGCACCCCGGTGACGGCCGATGACGTGGTCTTCTCCTACAACATCCTGCTGGAGAAGGGGCGGCCGAGCTATCAGGTGAGCTTCGAGGACGTGGTCGCGGCCGAGGCGCTCGACACCCATCGGGTGAAATTCACCTTCCAGGAGGGTGCGGCGACCCGCGATCTGCCCTCGCTGGTCGGCGGCATCCCGATCTTCTCCGAGGCCTACTACGCCGAGCGTGACTTTGCCGAGTCGTCGCTGGAGACACCGCTCGGCTCCGGCCCCTATGAGGTCGGCGATATCGACCCGGGCCGCACCATCACCTATGTCCGGCGCGACGATTACTGGGCCTGGGATCTGCCGATCATGCAGGGCCGGCTCAACTTCGATGAGATCCGGCTGGAATACTACGCCGACTACACCGCCGCCTTCGAAGGCTTCAAAGGCGGCGGCTATAATTATCGGGAGGAGTTCTCCTCCTCCATCTGGGCCAACCAGTACAATTTCCCGGCCCTCGATGCCGGCCATGTAAGGATCGATGTGCTGCCGGACGGGCGCCCCTCCGGCACCCAGGGCTTCTGGTTCAACCTGCGCCGCGACAAGTTCGCCGACCCCCGGGTGCGGGAGGCGATCGGCATGGTCTTCAACTTCGAATGGTCGAACGAGACGCTGTTCTTCGACCTCTACGACCGCACGGCGAGCTTCTGGCAGAACTCCCATCTGGCGGCCGAGGGGCCGGTGACGGATGCGGAGCTGGCATTGCTCGAGCCCTTCCGGGCCGAGCTTCCCGCGAGCCTGTTCGAGGAGCCGGCCTACGTTCCGCAGACCTCGAGCCCGCGCCGCCAGCTCGACCGGCGGATGCTGCGCGATGCCGGCGCGCTGTTGGACGCGGCGGGCTGGACGGTGGTCGACGGCACGCGCCAGAATGCAGAGGGTGAGGTGCTGGAGATCGAGATCCTGAACGACTCCCCGACCTTCGACCGCATCATCAATCCCTTCGTGCAGAACCTTCAGCGCCTCGGCATCGAGGCGATCGTGGCGCGCGTGGACAATGCCCAGGCGGCCGAGCGGGAGAAGAGCTTCGACTTCGACATCACCACCCGGCGCTACGTGATGTCGCTCACCCCGGCCGGCACTTCGCTGCGCACCATGTTCGGCTCGCAGACGGCCGAGGTCGAAGGCTCCAACAACATTGCCGGGGTCGCCCATCCCGTCGTCGACGCGATGATCGACGCCGTCGACGACGCCGAGAGCCGGGAGGAGTTGGACACCGCCGTCCGTGCCCTCGACCGGGTGCTGCGCGCGCTGCACATCTGGGTGCCCCACTGGTATAAGGGCGTGCATCACGTCGCCTATCGCGACGTCTTCGGCCGGCCCGAGGCGCTGCCGCCCTACTCCATCGGCACGACCGATTTCTGGTGGTGGGACGCGGACAAGGCGGCCCGGCTGCGCGCCGCCGGCGCGCTGTAGCCCAGGCCGGCCGGCGGGACCCCGATGGGAGCCTATATCGCGCGTCGCCTGCTTCTGGTCATCCCGACGCTGCTCGGCATCCTCATCATCAACTTCACCCTGGTCCAGTTCCTGCCGGGCGGGCCGATCGAGCAGATCCTCTCCGACCTGAACGAGGGCGGCACGGCCACCGACCGCTTCGCCGGCGCCGGCCAGTCCGATGCGGGCGGCGGCGGCGGGGGTGGCGGTGCGGCCATGGAGTACCAGGGCGCCCGCGGTCTGCCGCCCGACTTCATCGCCGAGCTCGAGCGGCAATACGGCCTCGACAAGCCGCCGGTCGAGCGCTTTGCGCTGATGGTCTGGAACTACCTGCAGTTCGACTTCGGCGAGAGCTATCGCCGCTCGATCTCCGTCGTCGATCTGGTGCTGGAGAAGATGCCGGTCTCCATCACCCTCGGCCTCTGGTCGACCCTGATCGCCTATCTCGTCTCGATCCCGCTGGGCATCCGCAAGGCGGTGCGCGACGGCACCAGCTTCGACGTCTGGACCTCGGGCACCATCGTGGTGGCCTACGCCATCCCGGGCTTCCTGTTCGCCGTCATCCTGCTCGTGGTCTTCGCCGGCGGCTCCTACGTGCAATGGTTCCCGCTCCGCGGCCTCACCTCCGACAATTGGGAGGAGCTGTCGCTACTCGGCAAGGTGATCGACTATTTCTGGCACATCATCCTGCCGGTGACGGCAGTGACGATCGGCGCTTTCGCGACCCTCACCTTGCTCACCAAGAACAGCTTCCTCGACCAGATCCGCATGCAATACGTGATGACGGCCCGGGCCAAGGGCCTGGCGGAAGGGCGGGTGCTCTACGGCCATGTCTTCCGCAACGCCATGCTGATCATCATCGCCGGGGTGCCGGCGCTGGTCATCGGCGTCTTCTTCGGCGGATCGCTGATCGTCGAGGTGATCTTCAATCTCGATGGGCTCGGCCGATTGTTCTACGAGAGCGCGATTTACCGCGACTATCCAGTGGTGTTCGGCACGCTTTACGTCTTTGGCCTGATCGGCCTGCTGACCGGCATCCTGTCGGATCTGATGTACGTGATCGTCGACCCGCGCATCGACTTCGACAGTCGAGAGACCTGATGCGCTGGCAGCTCTCCCCCCTGCAGCAGCGCCGGCTCGCCAACTTTCGGGGCAATCGCCGGGCGGTCTGGTCGCTCCGCATCTTTCTGGTGCTCTTCGTCATCGCCACGGCGGCGGAGCTGGTGGCCAACGACAAGCCGCTGCTGATCTCCTATCGCGGGGAGTTCTTCGTCCCCGTCGTGCAGTTCTACCCAGAGACCGCCTTTAACGGAGAGTTCGAGACGGAGGCGCCCTACGGCGATCCCGAGGTCGCTTGCCTGATCGCCACCGGCGGCATCGAGGACTGCCTGTTCGAGCCGGAGCTGGTGATGGAGGAGGCCGCCGGCGGCAGCTACCAGGGCACGCCGGTCGAGCCCGGCTGGATGCTCTGGCCGCCGATCCCCTATTCCTACGACACCATCGTGGAACGCGACGGCACCGCGCCTGCGGCGCCCGACGGTCAGAACTGGCTCGGCACCGACGACACCTCCCGCGATGTGCTGGCCCGGGTGATCTACGGCTTTCGCATCTCCGTCTTCTTTGGGCTGGTCGTTACCTTCATCTCCTCGATCATCGGCGTCACCGCTGGGGCGGCCCAGGGCTTTTTCGGCGGCTGGGTCGACCTTTTCTTCCAGCGGATCGAGGAGATCTGGCGGAACACGCCGACGCTTTATGTGCTGATCATCGTCGCGGCGATCTTCACCATGAATTTCTGGACGCTCACGCTGCTCTTCGCGCTGTTTTCCTGGACGGCGCTGGTGGGCGTGGTGCGGGCGGAGTTCCTTCGGGCGCGGAACTTCGAGTATGTGCGGGCGGCACGGGCGCTCGGCGTCTCGGACTGGGTGATCATGTTCCGCCATGTGCTGCCGAACGCCATGGTGGCGACGCTGACCATGCTGCCGTTCATCGTCACCGCCTCCATCGGCGGGCTCGCGTCGCTCGACTTCCTGGGGCTCGGCCTGCCGCCCTCTTACCCCTCGCTGGGCGAGCTGACGCTTCAGGGCAAGAACAACCTCTTCGCGCCCTGGCTGGCGGTGACGGCCTTCCTCACCTTCGCGATCATGCTGTCGCTGCTGGTCTTTATCTTCGAGGGCGTGCGCGACGCCTTCGATCCCAGAAAGACCTTCGCGTGAGGGCCGCGCCGACGATCCTGGAGGTGCGCGACCTCACCATCTCCTTCGCCGGAAAACCCGCGGTACGTGGCGTGAGCCTCGACATCGCGCGGGGGGAGACCGTCGCGCTGGTCGGCGAAAGCGGCTCGGGCAAGTCGCTGACGGCGCTCTCCACCGTCTCGCTGCTGCCCGAGAGCGCGGTGGTCGAGGGCTCGGTCCGCTACCAGGGTGCCGAGATGGTGGGGGCGGAGCCGGCCGAGCTGCGCCGTGTCCGCGGCAACGACATCAGCTTCATCTTCCAGGAGCCGATGACGTCGCTCAACCCGCTCCACACCATCGAGAAGCAGATCGGGGAGAGCCTCGCGCTGCACCAGGGGTTGGAGGGCGGCCCGGCGCGCGAGCGGATCGTCACCCTGCTCGACCAGGTGGGCATCCGCGACGCGGCGAACCGCCTGCAGGACTACCCTCACCAGCTTTCCGGCGGCCAGCGCCAGCGGGTTATGATCGCCATGGCGCTCGCCAACGGGCCGGAGCTGCTGATCGCCGACGAGCCGACCACCGCACTCGACGTGACGGTGGAGGCCCAGATCCTCGACCTGCTCGCCGATCTGCAGCGGCGCGAAGGATTGGCGATGCTCTTCATCACCCACGACCTCGGTGTCGTCCGCCGGGTGGCCGACCGGGTCTGCGTGATGAAGGACGGCGAGATCGTCGAGGCGGGCCATGTGGCCGAGATCTTCGACGCGCCGAAACATCCCTATACCCGGCGACTGCTGGAGGCCGAACCCGCCGGCATGCCGGAGCCCCTACCGAACGACGCCGAGGTCGTGGTGGAGGCGCCGAAGCTCAAGGTCTGGTTCCCGATCAAGCGCGGGCTCCTGAAACGCACCGTCGGCCATATCAAGGCGGTGGAGGAGGCTGAGGTGAGCGTGCGCCGGGGGGAGACCCTGGGCATCGTCGGCGAAAGCGGCTCGGGCAAGACCACGCTGGCGCTGGCGATCATGCGGCTGATCTCGTCCGACGGGCCTATCCTGTTTCTCGGCCAGGATGTGCAGGGCTGGCGGAACCGGGCGCTCCGCCCTCTCCGCCGCGACATGCAGATGGTGTTCCAGGACCCCTATGGCAGCCTCAGCCCCCGGATGTCGGTGGCCGAGATCGTGGCCGAAGGATTGACCGTGCACGGCACCGCCCCGGGCCGTGACCGGCGCGAGATGGTGCGCGATATCCTGCGGGAGGTCGGCCTCGAGCCCGATGTCATGGACCGCTACCCGCACGAGTTCTCCGGCGGTCAGCGCCAGCGAATTGCCATCGCCCGGGCGATGATCCTGCAGCCGAAGCTGGTGGTGCTGGACGAGCCCACCTCGGCCCTCGACATGACGGTGCAGGTGCAGATCGTCGAGCTGTTGCGGGAGCTGCAGCGCCGCCACGGGCTTGCCTATCTCTTCATCAGCCACGATCTGAGGGTGGTGCGGGCGGTCAGCCACTCCATCCTGGTGATGAAGGACGGCCTGATCGTGGAGAAGGGCACGGCGGAGCAGGTGTTCGAGGCGCCGGCGACCGACTACACCCAGCGCCTGCTGAGCGCCGCGCTCGGCCACAAGGCGGTGTCGGAGACCGCTTGAGGTCCGATGCCGGCCAACGTCGCCCCCGCGCCCGGTCGGAACCGGCCAAGCCGCGAGGCGCTGATCGGCGGCCATTTCCGCCCGGTAGAATAGAGCCTTAGGGCCCCTATTGCTGGCTCTTGGCTCTGCCTATTCGATCTGCTTACAGTTTCGGCGAAGTCGAGGGGACGTGCATGCAGCCACTAGAGACGACCGCGGGTCAGCCAAACCTGCCACGCTATTTCGCGATCGCCTTCTCGATCTTCCAACGCTTCAGCGTCGGCACGATCGACGTGGCCCTACCCGACGGCCGGGTGTTTCGCGCGGCAGGCAGCCAGCCCGGGCCCTACGGCCGCATGGATGTGGCAGAGCCTGGCTTCTTCGCCCGGGTGGTGCGGGACGGCGAGCTTGGCTTCGCCGAGGCTTATGTCGACGGCTGGTGGAGCTCGCCCGATCTGCAGGGGGTGATGGACGTCATCCTGCTCAACAATTCCGAGGTCGGGCCGAACCTGCCGGGTGCCGCCCTGGTGCGCACGTATGAGCGCCTGCGCCACTGGCTGCGCGGCAATTCCCGGCGCCAGGCCAGGAAGAACATCGCCCACCACTACGACCTCGGCAATCGCTTCTACGATCTCTGGCTCGACGACACGATGACCTACTCCTCCGCCCTCTTCCGCCATGGGCAGGAGAGCCTCGAGGCCGGCCAGCGCAACAAATACGCCGCCCTCTGCGATCGCCTCGGCCTGCGGGAGGGCGACCATGTGCTGGAGATCGGCTGCGGCTGGGGCGGCTTTGCCGAATACGCCGCGGCCGAGCGCGGGGTGCGGGTCACCGGCCTCACCCTCAGCCGGGCGCAGAAGGAGTTCGCGGAGGCCCGCATCGCCCGCGCCGGCCTTTCCGACCGGGTGGAGATCGCGCTCAGGGACTACCGCGACGAGCAGGGGCGCTACGACGCCATCGCCTCCATCGAGATGTTCGAGGCGGTCGGCGAACGCTACTGGCCCACCTATTTCGAGGCGGTGCGGGAGCGTCTGAACCCCGGTCGACGGGCTGCGCTGCAGATCATCACCATCTCAGACCCCCTATTCGAGAGCTACCGCAAGGGCGTCGACTTCGTACAAAAGTATATATTTCCCGGGGGGATGCTGCCCTCTCCTACAGCGCTGCAGCGCGAAGTTGGGGCCGCCGGGCTACAGTTCGAGGACGTCTTCACATTCGGTGAAAGCTATTCCGAGACGTTGCGGCGCTGGCATGATACATTTAATGCACGCTGGGTAGAGATCGGGGCACTTGGTTTCGACGACCGATTTCGGCGAATGTGGAATTTCTACCTGGTGAGTTGTGCGTCGTGCTTTATGGCGGGGACCACCGATGTGGTTCAGGTGACCATCGCCCGGCCGGGCTAGCGCGACGACGGAGGAGGGGATTGCGATGCCGACTGCCGCACGTCTGTTTGCTGCCGTCTTTCTGGCCATTGCGGCCATGATGGCGACGACCGTCGCTCAGGTCTTCCAGCCCGAGGCGGCGAAGGGTGGGGAAGATCTGTTCTGGTATATGGGCGCGGTGGGCCTGGTCATCGGCTGGCTGTCGCTCGGCCGGCGGGTGATGGATCCGGAGACCTCGTACTTCGGCAACGGGGTCGCCGCCACGGTCGCCGTCTTCATCTACGGCATCGTCTTCATGGCGCTCTACGAGGTGGGCGACAACATGCGCTTCCACCTCTACCGCGAGCCGATGGACGCCGTCCTGGCCGCGGTGAACCGGTTCATGGAGTACAGCGCCACCGCGCTCGACATAAGGGTGGTGCTGGCGGCCTTCACCGGGGCGATCCTGGCCGCCTACTTCGCCCGCTTCGTGGGCTATTTCTGGCGTTGAAACCCTGAGCTGGCGGGCCATCTAGCCGCCGCATGAAACGCCTCGGGTTCGACGTTCTCGCCGCGTATGCCGCGCCGGCGCTGCCGATGGCTGCGCTCTATTTCCCGGTCTACGTGCTGCTCGCCCCGGCCTATGCGGCGAGCCATGGCTTGAGCCTGTCGGCCATCGGCAGCGTCTTCGTGCTCGTCCGGCTGCTCGACGCCGTGACCGATCCGGCGATGGGTTGGCTGAGCGATCGGCTGCGCCTCCGCCTCGGCCGGCGGCGGCCATGGATCCTGGCGGCCACGCCGATCATCATGCTGGCCGCCTGGCAGGTCTTCGCGCCCACGGGGGAAGTGACGCTCACCAGCTTTGCCCTCTGGCTGGCGCTGCTCACCGTCGGCTGGACCATGTTCTTCACCCCCTATTTCGCTTGGGGGGCGGAGCTGTCGGGCGATTATACGGAGCGGAGCCGCGTCACCATCTGGCGTGAGGCGGTGACCCTGGTGGGCACCATCGTTGCCGCCATCGTCTATGATGCCGGCGGCGGCGGGGCGGAGGGGTTGTCGGGCATCGCGCTCTTCGTGCTCATCTTGCTGCCGATTGCCGTGGGTTTTGCCGTCGCCCGGGTGCCGGAGCCGGTGGACTACAGCCGCACCAGGGCCGATCTGCGCTCCCTTCTCGCCACGCTCAAGCAGGAGCCGGTGTTCCTGCGCCTGCTGGGTGCCTACTTCATCAACGGCGCCTCGAATGCCATTCCGGCCGCGCTGGTGCCGTTCTTCGTCGAGTATCGGCTTGGCGCGACGGGGCAGGTGGGCCTGTTTCTGGTGCTCTACTTTGGCGCCGGGGCGGTCTTTGCCCCGTTCTGGCTCTGGTGCGCCGGGCGCTTTGCCAAGCACCGGACCTGGTGCCTGGCGATGCTCTACGCCTCCGCCGTCTTTCTGTCGGTGCTGCTGCTCGGCAGTGGCGATACCTGGGCGTTCGCTGCGATCTGCGTGCTTTCGGGCGCGGCGTTGGGCGCCGATCTGGCCCTGCCGTCCTCGATCCAGGCCGATGTGGTGGATCTGGACACGGTGCGGAGCGGCACGCAGCGCACGGGCGCCTTCTTCGCGCTCTGGTCGGTGGCGACCAAGGCGGCCCTGGCCTTGGCCGGCGGCGCGGCGCTGATCGCCGCCGGCTTCGTCGGCTTCGATCCGAGCGTGGAAAACACAGAGGAGGCGCTTTTCGGCCTCGCCGCGCTCTACGCGCTGGCGCCGGTGGCGCTCAAGCTCGTCGCCGTGGCGATGATGTGGGGCTTCCCCCACGACGCCGCCCGCCAGGCGGAGGTGCGGGCCGAGATCGAGCGGCGGGGCGGCACCCCGGCCGCCTCCTCCTGAGCGCCGGCAACCCTAGTCGAAGGAGCCGCCGACCCGCGCGAGCAGCATGAAGGCCCGGGCCGAGCGGGTCTCGGCCAGGCGCACCAGCAGGCCGTCGTCGCCGGCGGCGCAGATCTCCGTCAGCACCTCGTCGAAGCGGCGCAGGAAATGCAGCGCGGTGTCGCGAAAGATCGGGTCCTTGCGCAGCCGGCCGCGGCAGAGCGCGATGGCCGTCGGATCGTCGATGGCGCCGAGCGCGTCCACCTCCGGCCCGCGCTGACCGGCCGAGAAGGCGCGCCAAAGCGCCGGCTCCGTCGCCTCGGGCGGCAGATCGTCCATGTAGATGCCGTCCTGAGCGAGCAGGTTCAGCACGTCCTCCGCCGCTTGCAGCAGCAGCCCGACCGTGCGGTTGCGCACCGCCCGGCGAAGCGCCCGGAAGCCCGCCTTGTCCTCGGCGTTGGTCGGGAAGTTGAGCGCCGTCAGGATATCGTCGAAGCTCGGCGGGGCCTTGTCCGCCTCGCCCTTGGGGAAGGGCAGCGCCGGCTGATCGGCGCCCGGTTGCGCCGGATCCTGGCCCGGGCTCGCCGCGGCCGCCGTCGCCGTGGCCTTGGAGGCGGCCCGGGCGGCGAGGGCGGCCGTCTCCGACAACACGGCGCGCCCGGCCTCCTGCCCTTCGAGAAGCGCGCAGAGCGCCTTGTCCGTCACCTGCTGGCGTTCTTCGAGCCGGGCGAGGGCTGCCTCGATATGGCCGCGCTCCACATCCACCGCCTGGCGCGCCGCGGCCTTGGCGGCGCGGGCCATGGCCAGCTCGGCCTGCTGAGGATCGACGCTGCCGGTGTTCGCGGTTGGGCGCATTGCGGCAAGCGACCGGGCGAGCGCTGCCGCCTCGGCCCGGGTCTCGGCGATCTGCGTTGCCAGGATCGCCACCAGCCAGATGAAGACCAGCGGCAGCACGCCGGCCAGCAGGAACAGCGTGATCTCGAGCGACGCTGCATCGCGCGGCGCATCCGACGGGCCGAACAGCCCGAAGAAGCCGGCGCCATAGCTCGCCAGGGTTGTGATCCAGATCAGACTGACCGCCCCCGCGATCAGCCATTCGCGCCGCGGCAGACCGATCTGCAACCAGGTCCGCTCGGCCATCATCCGCAAGCCTTCGACGTTGCGTGCCACCATCCCAGCCACCTCGCTCCTAGAGCGCTTTGCGTACAAACTGGATCACCGGTCTGTACGCAAAGTGCTACGACTTGAACGGCTTGCCCCTCTTGGATCTCGACCTGACTGATCCAGACAGATCGACATCCATCCTAGCCGGCTCGAACGCGTGCTCAGACGTACTTCACATCCAGGATCTCGTAGCTCTTGATCCCGCCCGGCGTGCGCACTTCGACGCTGTCGCCGGCCTCCTTGCCGATCAGCGCCCGGGCCAGCGGGGCCTTGAGGTTGAGAAAGCCGTTCTCGATGTCGGCCTCCGCCTCGCCCACGATCTGAAAGGTGCGCTCGGCCTCCGTCTCTTCGTCGACCAGGTCCACCGTCGCGCCGAATTTCACGGCGCCGGAGAGTTTAGCCACGTCGATGATGTCGGCCCGGCCGAGGACGCCCTCAAGCTCGCCGATCCGGCCTTCGATGAAGCTCTGCCGCTCCCGCGCCGCGTGATATTCGGCGTTCTCGGACAGATCGCCATGCTCGCGCGCCTCCGCGATCGCCTGGATCACCGCCGGACGCTCGACGCTTTTCAGCTGCTTCAGTTCTGCATCAAGCTTGGTAAAGCCCCGTGCGGTCAGCGGGATCTTCTCCATGCCGGTCTTCCCTTGTCCGCAGCACCGAGGCGCCGCTTCGTCACCTGCCAAAAAAACGCGACGCCGCGCTTCTTTTCCCGGCGCGGCAGTCGTAAACCATAGAAACTGGGACGGAGTGGCGCAATAGGGGCGGAACCACACAGGGTTGTATTCGTTGGCACGCGCGGGACTTCGCCGGCCGGCGATATCGGCGTCGTGCCGCAGCGTCACAGCGGCTTTTCGCCGTCGGATTGTTGTACGAAAGGGGGACGCGAAATAAATCTCCCCCTAACGGAAGGATGACGGAGGCAGGTATGTCCGACATCGAACGCGAAGCGATGGAATACGATGTCGTCATCGTCGGCGCCGGGCCGGCGGGACTGTCCGCCGCCATTCGCTTAAAGCAGTTGGGCGGCGATGACGTTTCGGTCGTCGTGCTGGAGAAGGGCTCCGAGGTCGGTGCCCACATCCTCTCCGGCGCGGTGCTGGATCCGAGCGGGCTCAAACGCCTGATCCCCGATTGGAAGGAGCTGGGCGCGCCGCTCACCACGCCGGTGAAGGAGGACAACTTCTACATCCTCGGCGAGGCGGGCGAGATCCGGGTGCCCAACTTCGTGATGCCGCCGCTGATGTCGAACCACGGCAACTACATCGTCTCGATGGGCAATGTCTGCCGCTGGCTGGCCGAACAGGCCGAGGGCATGGGGGTGGAGATCTTCCCCGGCATGGCCTGCTCCGAGCTGGTGTTCGGCGAGAACGACGAATTGAAGGGCGTGGTGGCCGGCGAGTTCGGCAAGGCGCCCGACGGCAGCACCGGCGACGGCTACGAGCCGGGGATGGAGCTGCACGGCAAGTATGTCTTCCTGAGCGAGGGCGTGCGCGGCTCCCTCTCCAAGGAGGTGATCGCCAAGTACAAGCTCGACGCCAAGTCCGACGTGCCGAAGTTCGGCGTCGGGATGAAGGAGATCTGGGAGGTCGACCCGGCCAAGCACAATGAAGGCGAGGTCACCCACACCATGGGCTGGCCGCTCGGCTTCCAGCAGGCTGGCGGCTCGTTTGTCTATCATCTTGATAACAATCAGGTCTATGTCGGCTACATTGTCGACCTGAACTACAAGAACCCCTACCTCTTCCCCTACATGGAGTTCCAGCGCTTCAAGCATCATCCGATGATCGCGGAGCTGCTGAAGGGCGGAAAGCGGGTGGCCTACGGTGCCCGCGCGGTGACCAAGGGCGGCTTCCAGTCGATCCCGGAGGTGGCGTTTCCCGGCGGCTGCCTGCTCGGCTGCTCGGCGGGCCTGGTGAACCTGCCGCGGATCAAGGGCAACCACAACGCCATGCACTCCGGCATCGAGGCGGCGGAGGCGGCGTTCGCCGCGATCGGCGAGGGCCGTGCTGGCGACACGCTGACCGACTACGACCGCAAGCTGAAATCCGGCGTCGTCGGCCGGGACCTGAAGACGGTGCGCAACGTCGCCCCCCTGAACGGCAAGCTCGGCCCGCTCGGCGGCCTGACGCTCGGCGGCTTCGACATGTGGTTTCAGACGATCTTCGGCGGCTCGCTCTTCGGCACCATCAAGCACGGCAAGACGGACGCCCAGGCGACCGAGCCGGCCTCACGACACGAGCCGATCACCTACCCCAAGCCCGACGGTGTGCTGAGCTTCGACCGATTGACCAATGTCAGCTACTCCTTCACCAACCATGAGGAGCAGCAGCCGGCCCACCTCCACCTCGGCGACAAGACGGTGCCGACGGACGTCAATCTGCCGAAGTACGACGAGCCGGCCCAGCGCTACTGCCCGGCCGGGGTCTATGAGGTGGTGCGCGAGGACGGCGCCGATCCGCGCTTCGTCATCAACTTCCAGAACTGCGTGCACTGTAAAACCTGCGACATCAAAGACCCGAGCCAGAACATCACCTGGGTGACCCCCCAGGGCGGGGACGGGCCGAACTACCCCAATATGTGAGCTGCGATATGCTGCCTCTGCGGTTCGCGGATCGGTTGAAACCGCCGTTGAAACCGTCGCCGTCCCCGCCTAGGGTCCGGCAGCTTCAATATTGGATGAGGTCGCGCGTGCGCTGGTCCCCCAAATGGCCGTTCGCGGTCCTGACACTGATCGCGGCGTTGGCCGCGCCGGCTGGCGCCCCGATGGCGCAGAATGGGGTCGCCGGCCCCTATCTTGCCGCCCTGGTGGCCGACCGCAACGAGGACTACTCGGAGGCGGCGACCCAGTACCTGCGGGCCTTGGCGAGCGACGGCAGCAATCCCGCGCTGCTCCGCCGGGCCGTGGTCGCCCATGTCGCCAAGGGCAGTGTCGAAGGGGCGATCCCGCTCGCCCGCCGCCTGGCAGAGACCGGGCGGGTCGACGACATCGCGCCACTGGTGCTGTTCGCGGCCTACATCGAGGATGAGGACTACGCTGCCGCGCTGGCCGTGCTGGATGCCGACGGCGAGACGCTCAATCCCCTGCTCGCCGGCCTGCTGCGCGGCTGGGTGCAGTTCGCCCTCGGCGATGCGGAGGGGGCGCTGGCCCATCTTGCGAGCCTCAACCAGCCAGAGGTTGTCTCCCTCTTCGCCACTTATCACACGGCGCTGATGCAGGGCCTGGCCGGAGACCTGGACGGCGCGCGGGAAACGTTGGAAGGGGGAGAGGACGGCCCCCTTCGCCTCAACCGCGGCACCATCGTCGCCCGCGCCATGATCTTGTCGGCCGGCGGTGACGACGCCGCCGCGATGGCCGTGCTGGACGAGGCGTTGGACCTCGGCGTCGAGGACGGCGAGCTCGAAGCGATGCGCGCCAGCCTGGCCGCGGGCGAGAGCCTGCAGTTCACCCGCATCCGCAGTGCCAAGGACGGTGTGGCCGAGGTGTTCTTCAACTTCGCCGATGCCGTCAGCGACCGGCCCGGGCGGGAGTCGCTGGTGCATGTCCGCCTGGCGACCTACTTGCATCCCGGCTTTGGCGAGGCGCTGATCCTGGCGGCGGAATTGCTGGAGGATCGGCGGCAATACGACCTCGCCATCCTCGCCTATGCCGGCGTGCCGCAAAGCTCTCCGCTGTTTCTGAGCGCCGAGCGCGGGCGTGCCATCGCCCTCCGCCTCGATGATCGGGCGGACGAGGCCATCGGAGTGCTGACCGGCCTCACCCGCAACTTCCCCGACGACTGGCTCGTGCACTACAACCTCGGCGACGCGCTCCGCCAGGAGGAGCGCTTTGCCGAGGCGGTGGCCGCCTATACGGACGCCGTCCGGGGGCTGGGAACGCCCACCTCTCGCCACTGGCCGCTCTTCTACTCCCGCGCCATCAGCTATGAGCGCCAGGGCATCTGGGAGCCGGCGGAGGCCGACTTCCGCCGGGCGCTGGAGCTGGAAGAGGATCAGCCGCTGGTCCTCAACTATCTCGGCTATTCCCTGGTCGAACGGCGCGAGAAGCTGGACGAAGCGCTCGAGATGATTGAACGGGCCGTAGCTCAGCGAGATGAAGACGGCTTCATCAGGGACAGCCTCGGCTGGGTGCTCTACCGCCTCGGCCGGTTCGAGGAGGCCGTGGAGCCGATGGAGCGCGCGGTGAAGCTGGAACCCACCGATCCGGTGATCAACGACCATCTCGGCGACGTCTACTGGAAGGTCGGGCGGGAGCGTGAGGCCGTTTTCCAATGGAGCCGCGCCCTCTCCTTCGATCCTGAGGAGGAGGATGCGGAGCGGATCCGCCGCAAGCTCGAGGTCGGCCTCGACCAGGTGCTGGCCGAGGAGGCGGCGGCCGCGGGCGACGACGACCGGCCGGTCGAGAACAGCGACGACGGAACAGGGGATGGCGGCTGACCGATCGGCGGGCGCGCGGGAGTTCGCGCCGGCCAAGGTCAACCTCAGCCTGCACGTCACCGGCCGCCGGCCGGACGGCTACCACCTGCTCGACAGCCTCGTGGTCTTTCCCCGGGTGGGCGATGTGTTGGAGGCGGAGCGGGCGCGCCAGCTCTCCCTCACCATCGACGGACCCTTTGCCGACGGCCTGGAGGCTGGGGCAGGCAACCTGATCTTGCGCGCGGCGGCGCTGCTTGGCCCGGGGCAGGGGGCGGCGCTGCGGCTGACCAAGCAGCTGCCGCTCTCCTCCGGCATCGGCGGCGGCTCGGCCGATGCGGCAGCGGCGTTGCGTCTTCTCTGCCGGCTCTGGGGCGTGGCGGTGCCGGACCGCGAACGGCTCGCCCGGCTGGGCGCCGACGTGCCGGTCTGCCTCGCCAGTCGGTCGGCCCGGATGCGCGGGATCGGTGAGGATCTGACCCCGCTGCCCGCCCTGCCGCCCTTCTGGCTGGTTCTGGCCAATGGCGGGATCCCGGTGCCCACCGGGCCGGTCTTCGCCGGCCTGGCCGGGCGCCAGGCGCCGCCGATGCCGGAGGCGTTGCCCGCTTTCGACAGCGCGGAGGATCTGGCCGCCTGGCTCGCGCACCAGCGCAACGACCTGGAGCCGCCGGCGCGCGCCTTGGTCCCGTTGATCGGTGAGGTGCTGGATGCACTCGGCGCAACGGAGCGCTGCCTGCTTGCCCGGATGTCGGGTTCAGGCGGCACCTGTTTCGGCCTGTTCGCGAAGGAAGGTGCGGCACTTGCCGCGGCCGAGGCGCTGCGCCAGGCCAACCCCGCCTGGTGGGTCGCTGCGGCGCCGATCGCGCAGCCCGCCGATTAGGCGATGCGGCCCACCACGTAATCGACCAGGGCGTCGAGGCGCTGGCGCATCGCGCTGTCGGGGAAGACGTCCAGTGCCTCCCGCGCCCGCTCCGACCAGAACAGCGCCTTCTGCCGCGTCGCCTCGAGCGCCCCGTGGCGCGTCAGGATGGCGAGGGCGCGGTCCAGATCCGCCTCTTCCTGCCGGCCGCTCTCGATCACCCGGGCCCAGAACTGCCGCTCCTCCGCATCGGCCTGTGCCACGGCGAGCAGGATGGGCATGGTGATCTTGCCCTCGCGGAAATCGTCGCCGGTGTTCTTGCCGAGGGCGGCGCTGGAGCCGTCGTAGTCCAACAGATCGTCGGCGATCTGGAAGCTGATGCCGAGGGCGTCGCCGTAGATGCGAAGCGCCTGCACCTCCGCCTCGCCGGCATCTGCGATCACACCGCCCACCTCCGTCGCCGCGGCGAACAGGGCGGCGGTCTTGCCCCGGATCACCTTGAGGTAGGTGGGCTCGTCCGTCGCCAGGTTCTGGGCGGTGGTAAGTTGCAGCACCTCCCCCTCTGCGATCACAGCGGCTGCTTCGGAGAGGATGTCGAGGATGCGGAGGCTGCCGACCTCCACCATCAATTTGAAGGCCCGCGCGAACAGATAGTCGCCCACCAGGACGGAGGTCTTGTTGTCCCAGAGGATGTTGGCCGACGGCCGGCCGCGGCGCTTTTCGCTGCCGTCGACCACGTCGTCGTGCAGCAGGGTGGCGGTGTGGATGAACTCTACGGTTGCGGCGAGCTTGACGTCGTTCTCGCCGCGATAGCCGCAAAGATCGGCGGCGGCCAGCGTCAGCAATGGCCTCAGGCGCTTGCCCCCGGCCTCCACCAGATGGGCACTGACCTCGGGGATGCGCGGCGCGTGCTCGCTCTCCATCCGGGTGCGGATGGTGGTCGAGACCGCCTCCAGCTTGGGTGCGAGCATCGCCTGCAAGGCCTCGATCGGCGATGGTGGCGACACGTCGTCAATCCCTTGCGCGGCATAGGACAAGGGCTTAGAGGCCTTCTGATGGAAGAGCTGCTCCGGACAACCGACCCAACCCTGATTGCGTTTGCGACGGCGCTCTTGCGCGCCGAGGATATAGACTGCTTCGTGTTGGACGTCCACATGAGCGTCCTGGAAGGCTCCATCGGAATCTTCCCTCGACGTATGATGGTCGCGCGGGAGGATTTGTTCCAGGCACGGGCGATTTTGCGCGACAACGGGGTGGCCCCGACCGAGCGTCCCTGAGGGTGGGCGAGCGGCCGGGCGAGGAGTTGAGCCACGACGCCTTCCTCGGCGGGCGGCTCACTCTCGCCCAGCCGCTTCACGGCTATCGTGCTGGAACGGATGCGGTTTTCCTCGCGGCTGCTTGCCCGGCGGCTCCTGGCGACAGCGTCTTGGACCTGGGCTGTGGGGTGGGGACGGCGGCCCTTTGCCTCGGCACGCGGGTGATGGATCTGCGTCTCGCCGGGCTCGAGCTACAGCCGGCCTATGCGGCACTTGCGCGGCGGAACGCCGCGGCGGCCGATCTGCCGCTCGAGGTGGTGGAGGGGGACCTGGCCGCCATGCCGGCCGCGCTCAGAGGTCGCAGTTTCGATCATGTGATCACAAACCCACCGTTCTTCGCCGCGAGCGACCCGGCGGCGCCGGATCCGGGCCGGGCGACCGCTCGCCAGCTCGGCCCGGTGCCGCTAGCCGATTGGATCGCGGCGGCGCTCCGCCGGCTGCGTCCGGGCGGCGGACTGACCGCGATCGCACCGGCGGAGCGGCTGGCCGACCTGCTCGCGCCGCTCAACGGGTCGGCGGGCGACATTGCCGTCCTGCCGCTTGCCTCCCGGGTCGGGCGCCCGGCCGGCCGGGTGATCGTCCGCGCCCGCAAAGGCGCCCGCGGCCCCCTCCGCCTCGCCGCACCGCTGATCGTGCACCAGGGGCCGGCGCACCTGGCTGACGGCGATGATTTTTCGCCGGAGGCCACGGCGATCCTGCGCGACGGGGCGCCGATAGTGTTCTAACCTAGGGTTGTGCGTTCCCCGTCGTGGGCGATTTTCGTCATGACAGTTGCCCCGATCTGTGCTGTCATTTCACTGTCACGATCGATCAGGAGAGAATGTATGCCCGAGACCGCGCATCTTGAGGAACTCCGCCGCAAGCACGCGAACCTGGCCATCGAGATCGAATCGGAAGAACGACATCCCGGCGCGAGCGACCTCAGGATCCAAGAACTCAAACGGCAGAAGTTGAAACTGAAAGACGAGATCGCCCGCCTCAGCCACGGCTGAGGCATCGCGGCCGAGGGACTGCGGTCCGCGCGCCGGGAACTTGGACAGGCAGGCTCAGGCCGCGCTTTTCCGCGCGGTCGCTTGGCGCAAATACTGCACAATCCAATCCGCCCAGACGAGGTGGTCGGTCCGCCGCGCCAAGCTGGCCAGCGCCGGAGAGGCCACCGCCTCCGGTATCGCATCGCCGCGGCGAAGCTCGATCAGGGCGCCGTCGAGGGCCGGCGTGAACTCCGGATGGAACTGCACCGAGACGGCGCCTGGCGCGGCGGGATCGCCATAAGCGAGTGCTGCGTAGGGGCAGAAATCCGATCCGGCGAGCACCCGCGCCTCTGGCGGCAGATCGACGACCTGGTCCTGGTGCATCGCCAAGGTGCTGAAGGTGCCCTCCGCCCCCTGCATCCACGGTGCGGCCTCCACCACCTGGTAGTCCTGCACGCCGCAGCCCCAGCCGCGATCCGATTTCTCCACCCGGCCGCCCATCGCCTCGGCCAGGATCTGGTGGCCGAAGCAGATGCCGACGACCGGCCGGCCGGCGGCGACGGCGGCGCGCAGAAACGTCTTCAGCGGCTCCATCCACGGCAGATCGTCATAGACCCCGTGGCGCGATCCGGTGATCAGCCAGCCGTCGGCCTCGTCCGGGCCGGCGGGAAGCTGGCCGTCGACCACGGCGAAGGTGGTGAACCCGATCTCGGGATCGACGGCGTGGAACAGCCGGGCGAAGAGCGTCGAGTAGTCGCCATGCTCCGCCTCGATCGCCGGCAGCAGCTTTCCCGTCTCCAAGATGCCGATCCGCATGGCCCGCTCCTCCCATCGCTTGCCCTGGCCGGCCGCGCCCGCTATCGGGCGTCATCCCGAAGGAGTGCGCCGATGGCTGCGTCCGACCTCTCCGCCGATGCCGCCCGGCTTGTGGCGCGCGCCCTGCTCGACATCGACGCGGTGCATTGCCGCGCGGATGAGCCCTATACCCTCACGTCAGGGCTGGCGAGCCCTGTCTACGTCGACTGCCGCCGGGTGATCTCCTACCCCCGGGCGCGGAAGCTGATCATCGGCCTGATGGCCGCCAAGCTCGCCCGCACCGTGGGGGTCGAGGCCTTCGACGCCGTCGCCGGGGGAGAGACCGCCGGCATTCCCTACGCCGCCTGGCTGGCCGAGGACATGGGCCTGCCGATGCTCTATGTCCGCAAAAAGCCGAAGGGGTTCGGCCGGAACGCCCAGATCGAGGGCGCCATGGCCGATGGCGCACGGGTGCTACTGGTCGAGGATCTGGCGACCGACGGCGGCTCGAAACTCCGCTTCGCCGAGGCGCTGCGTGAGGCCGGCGGCAGCTGCGCCCATGCCGTCGTGGTGTTCTACTACGGCATCTTCGGCAATGCGCCCGCGGTGCTCGCCGATGCGGGGCTCAGCCTGCATCACCTGGCGACCTGGTGGGACGTGCTGGAGGTGAGCCGGAAGGATGGCCGCTTCGACCCCGCGACCCTCGATACGGTCGAGGCGTTCCTCAAGGCCCCCCTCGACTGGTCCCGGGCCCATGGCGGGGTGGGCGAGCTCGCCTCCGGCGCGCGCTGACGCCGCCCTTGCCACGCCGGGCGGCGCAGTCTAGGTCCCCGCGCTGGGGAAAGGCCGGGGGTCTCCATGTCACCGCTGCGACTTGTCTATCTCGCGCTCGCTGTCATCGGCGCGGTCTGGCCGATGAGCTACTTCATCGCCTGGTTGCGGGCCAACGACTGGAGCCTTTCGCGCATGGTGCTGGAGGCCTGGCACGTAAACGACGCGACCACGGCGCTGGTCTATGACCTGACCGTGGCGGCCGTGGCGCTGACGATTTTCGTGATCGTCGAGAGTGTGACGAAGCGGGATTATCTGGGACTGGTGGCGGTGCCGGCGACCTACATGATCGGCGTCTCCTTCGGCCTGCCGCTCTACCTCTTCCTGCGCTCGCGCCCGCGCGCCTAAGCCGATGGACCATTTCCTCTACCGCGACGGGATGCTGCACGCTGAGGACGTGCCGCTGGCGGAGATCGCCGCCGCGGTCGGCACGCCGACCTACGTCTACTCCACCGCCACCCTCGCCCGGCACTACCGGATCTTTGCCGAGGCGCTGGCCGGCACCGATCACATGATCTGCTATTCGGTGAAGGCGAACGGCAATCTGGCGGTCCTCGCCACCCTGGCCGAGCTTGGCGCGGGGATGGACGTGGTCTCGGAAGGGGAGCTCCGCCGCGCCCGGGCCGTCGGCGTGCCGGGCGACCGCATCGTCTTCTCCGGCGTCGGCAAGACGGAGCGGGAGATGCGCCTGGCGCTCGAGGAAGGCATCCATCAGTTCAATGTGGAGAGCGAGCCGGAGCTTGCCGCGCTCAACGCCCTCGCCGTCAGCATGGACATCCGCGCGCCCGTCGCCTTCCGGGTGAACCCCGATGTCGATGCCAAGACCCACGCCAAGATCTCCACCGGCCGGGCGGAGGACAAGTTTGGCATCCCCATCGGCCGGGCACGCGATGTCTATGCTGAGGCCGCGCGCCTGCCGGGGATCGAGGTCGTCGGCGTCGATGTCCATATCGGCAGCCAGCTCACCGAGTTAGCGCCCTTCGAGACGGCGTTTAGCACCACCGCGGATCTCGTCCGCAGCCTCCGCGCCGACGGCCATCGGATCACCTGCATCGACCTTGGCGGTGGGCTCGGCATCCCCTATCGCCAGGCCAACGTCGCCCCGCCCCTGCCGTTCGACTACGGCGCGCTGATCAAGCGCACGGTCGGCGATCTCGGCTGTACCATCCAGATCGAGCCGGGCCGCCTGATCGCCGGCAATGCCGGCATCCTGCTGGCCAAAGTCATCTACCGGAAGGAAGGGGAGGGGCGCGCCTTCCTGATCCTCGATGCCGCGATGAACGACCTGATCCGGCCCGCGATGTACGACGCCTGGCACGACGTCGTCCCGGTGCTGGAGCCGGAGCCCGGGGTGGAGCGGGCCGAGGTCGATATCGTCGGCCCGGTCTGCGAAAGCGGCGACACCTTCGCCCGGGCCCGGCCCATGCCGCCGATCGCGGCGGGCGACCTGGTCGCCTTCCGCTCTGCGGGAGCCTACAGCGCCGTCATGGCCTCGGAATACAACGGCCGGCCGCTTGTTGCCGAGGTTTTGGTGCGAGACGATCACTTTCACGTCGTTCGGGCTCGCCCAAGCTTTGACGAAATGCTGGATCGCGATACGCTCCCTCCTTGGATGGCGTAGATCGGGCGGGGCCCGGGCGCCGGAATTTACGGAGAGCGCATGGCCCGGAGATCCGAGCAGCGATCACGGTACACTTTCGTCAGAGCCGCCGAAGGGCGTCTGGCGCGGCGCATCGCGCGCACCCGCTGGGCCATCGTGGCAGAACGGGTGGCGCGCTGCTTCTGGCCGTTTTGGAGCGTGGCGTTCCTGTTCGTCGCGGTCGGCCTCTTCGATGTCTTCAGCCTGCTGCCGGACGGTCTGCACCTGGTCGCCCTTTCGCTGTTCTCGGCGGCCGGGCTGGCGACGCTGGCCTACGGGATACGGCGCTTCGCCTGGCCCTCGCTCGAGGATGCGCGCCAGCGCATTGATGCCGAGCTTCCGGGCCAGCCGCTTGCGACCCTTGAGGATGAGATCGCCGTGGGGGCGGAGAACCCGACGACCCGCGCCGTTTGGGTCGCGCATCTGCGGCGCATGGCCGATGCGGCCGACGGTGCCAGGGCCGCGAAACCCGACCTGCGGCTCGCGCCTCGCGACCCCTGGGCGCTGCGCCTGATGGCGGTCATCGCCCTGGTGACGGCTTTGCTGTTCGCGGGCGGCGACACGCTGACGCAGTTCGACCGCGCCCTCGATCCCGCGGCCGACGACCCGGCGCCGGTGCGCGCCACGTTCGAGGCCTGGGCGAGCCCGCCGGCCTATACCGGGCAACCGGTCGTCTATCTCTCCGAAGTAGCCGATGGCAGCCATCTGACGGTGCCCGAAGGCACCGAGGTGACGCTCCGGGTCTACGGCGATGCGGAGGCGACGGTCAGCCTCGACGAAGCGCTCTCGGGCGACGCCGCGGCGCTCACCGAGACGGCGGAGAGCATCCGCGACGCCCGCTTCATCGTTGAGCAGGGCGGCAGCATGACGCTGCGCGACGACGGCGCCCACATGATCGGCTGGAGCTTCGCGGTGTCGCCTGACGACCCGCCGGAGATCGCGGCGACGGGGCCGGTGGAGGTCAATATCTCCGGCGCGATGGAGCTCGGTTTCACCGCCACCGACGATTACGGCGTCACCGGCGCCGCGGCGGAAATCGTGCTCGACCTGGCCGCGGTCGATCGCCGCTACGGCCTGGCGCCGGAGCCGCGCCCGGTCGAGGCCATCGCCATCGACCTGCCGCTGCCCATGGTGCGGGCCGAGGATGCGGTCGAGGACGTGCTGGTGCAGGACTTCAGCCGCCATCCCTGGGCCGGCCTGCCGGTCCGCATCGTGCTAACCGCCGTCGACGCCGCCGAGCAGATCGGCAGGACGGAGCTTCCCACGGTCGCCCTGCCGATGCGCCGGTTCTACGATCCCCTCGCCCGGGCCCTGGTGGAGCAGCGCCGCGACCTCCTCTGGTCCGACGCGAACGGCCCCCGGGTGCGGCAGACGATCCGGGCGATCAGCTATCTGCCCGAGGACATCTTCCTGAGCGACACGGCCTATCTGATCGTGCGCACCGCGCTCCGCCGACTGGAATATGCGGTCGAGGACGAGCGCCTCGCCGAAGAGCGCGAGTCGATCGCCGAGCTGCTCTGGCGCGCCGCTCTGCTGGTCGAGGACGGCGATCTGTCGTCTGCCCAGGAACGCCTCCGCCGCGCGCAGGAGCGTCTGCAGCAGGCGCTCGAGGAGGGTGCGAGCGACGAGGAGATCGCCGAGCTGATGGACGAGCTCCGCCAGGCGATGCGGGACTACATGCAGGAGCTCACCCGCCAGGCGCTGGAGAACCAGGACCAGCAGCAGCAACAGGCCCTGAACCAGATGGACCCGAGCCAGATGTATTCGCAGCAGGACCTGCAGCGATTGATGGACCGGATCCAGGAGCTTGCCGAACAGGGCAATACCGAAGCCGCGCAGCAACTGCTGCAAGAGCTAATGCAGATGATGCAGAACATGCAGATGGCGCTGCAGCAGGGCGGCGAGGGTCAGCAGGGCGACCAGATGATGGACGGCCTGCGCGACATGATGCGCCAGCAGGAGGATCTGGCCGATCGCTCCTTCGAGGAGTTGCAGCGCCAGTTCCGCGAGCGCCAGTTCGGCCAGCAGCCCGGTCAGCAAGGCCAGCGACAACAGGGCCAGCAGCAGGGGCAACAGGGTCAGCGCCCTGGCCAGCAGCAGGGCCAGGGCGGATCGAACGATGATCAGCGCGGCGAGCCCCGGGGCAGCGGCAATCAGATGTCGGATCTGGCCGAGCGCCAGGAGGCGCTGCGCCAGTTGCTCGACGATCTGCGCAACCGCATGCCCGGCGCCAACACCGAGGCGGGTGAGCAGGGGCGCCAGGCGCTGAACGAGGCGGAGCGGGAGATGGGCGAGGCCCGCGATTCCCTCGACCGGAACGACGCCGAGGGGGCCCTCGACAACCAGGCCGACGCGCTCGAGAGCTTGCGCGAAGGCATGCGCCAGCTCGCCGAAGAGCAGCAGCAGATGGCGCAGGAGCGGGCCAACCGCAACGGCCAGGGCCAGAACGCCCAGGGCGAAAACAGCGGCGATCGCGATCCGCTCGGCCGTCCGCGTCGGGCCGAGGGCAATATCGACAGCAACGAGCGCCTGCTGCCGGACGGCGATCTGATCAACCGGACCCGCGAATTGATGGAGGAGATCCGGCGCCGCTCCGGCGAGCGTCTGCGCTCGGAGCGGGAGCTCGACTATCTCCGCCGGTTGCTCGAGCGGTTCTGAGGGCCAGGGCGGATTTCGCGCCGCCCGGCCCAGTCGGGTCGAAATCCACGAGAGGCAGGTCGTTCAAGTCGCGGCGGTGTTCGCTCCGACCGGTGACTCTGTCTGAACGGAAAGCACCTTAGCAGGCCGTCTCGCGGGCCCCTGAAGCCTGAGGCGAGATGCCCCGCGCAGCCGCTTGGGCTGCCCGAGGCCTGCCCAGAGCTCAGTTCTCTACGACCGCGCTCGCGGCGTTGGTCTCGGCCTCCTGACCGTCGCGCAGGAAGCGTTCGACCACCCGTCGGGCTTCATCGACCGAGGCGACGAACGTCGACAGCGCCGGTGCGCTGGCCGGCACCGCCTGGGCGATGGCCGGGGCAAAGCCGTAGACGCCGGCAACCGCCAGGCAGAGCAGGATCATGGCGGCGATCCCCCGGGGCGTGCGGCTGCGGGGCTGCACGCGATGGGGCGCGCGCCGCTCCGTCACCACACCGGGCGGGATCCCCCCGGCGCTCGGCGGCGTGTCCTGCATGGTGGCCGACAGATCCTCGGCCCCGAAGCTGTCGACCGGCGCATCGTCGCTGAAGTCTGGCGCGTCCATATCGGGCTCGGTATCGACGCGGAAGCGGAGGCGGCTGCGGGGCGGCCCGCTGCGGGGCGGCTCCGCCTCGGTCGAAGCAGCGGCCGCGGCAGCGACGGGCGCAGCGGCAGCGGCGGCGGCTGGGGCCGAGGGAGCCCGGCTGGCGGAGGCCTTGCGGTCCTCCTCGTTCAGATAGGCGCGGAACTCACGCAGCAGCGCCTCAGTATCCTGCGCAGTCGTATCCTGGGCGCTCGTGTCCTGCGCGGCGGTCTCTCGAACCGGGCTATCCTCGGCCGGCGGCGCCGTCTCTTCGGGCGCGGCATACGGCGTCTCCGCCACCTCGGGCGCTGCAGGCTCCTCCACCGGATCGGCATCCGGCATCTCGACCGCGACCTCGGGCGCGCCCGTCTGGAACCAAGTCGTATGGCAGGCACCGCACTGCACATCCCGGCCCTCGGGCGGGATCGCGTTGTCGGCAACCTCGTATTCGGCACTGCAATTCGGGCAGATCAGGCGCATGGCGGCCACGTCCCCTCCACTATCTCACACCAATTCCTTGTCCGCGCACGGACCGCCCCCACTTTCCTTTTACCTTTCCACGGCCGATTTTCCAAGCGATGGCGTCGCGGCCGACGTTTCGGCGCGGGTGGGGCCGGCGGCCGCTCAGTCGGCCGATAGGCCGTCGCGCAGCGGGTCGGTCGCCTGCATCGCCGAGGAGCCGGCGACGGCGTCCCACCACGCCGCAAGCGCCGGATGCTCCGCGAGGGCCGCCCGGCCCTCCTCCGCTCGGGTGAAGTAATCCAGCATCGGCGCAAGATGGCAGTCCGCCAGCGTCAGATTGCGCCCGTCAAGGATCAGACCCTCCGTGACGACACCCTCAAGGAAGCTCAGGACTTTCCGGGATGCGTTGAGGTCCGCCTCAACCTCCGCCCGCACGGCCTGCAATCTGACGAGCGGCTGGAAATAGCCGTGCGAGAAGACCTGCCGCACCATCGGCCAGTAGCCGTAATTGTCGATCACCGCGATCACTTGGTCCATGCGGGCGGTGCTGGCCGGTGCGGCTGGCTGCAGGGCGGGGCCCGCGAATGCCCGATCGACATAGCGGGTGATGGCGCCGGTCTCGAACAGATCGAAGCCATCGTGGGAGAGGACCGGCACCCGCCCGAACGGGTGCAGCCGCAGGTAGTCTTCCGAGAGATGCTCGAACGGGTTCACCTCGACCGTACGATAGTCCACGCCCTTGATCTCGAGCGCCAGGCGCGCCACCCGGTTGTAGACGCTGTAGCTGTAGCCGTGGAGAAGCGCTCGCGACGTCAAACCGGCCCCCACCCATCGGATCGCCGTCAAGGTTCGTCGCCAAGGTAGCGGCAAAGCGGGAGCCGGGCCATGGCCGTCCTCCGCCTGTTGTGATCGCCCGGGGGCTCTGCGATGGTCCGCCGCGAACAGGACAGGGACAAGGCAGCGGCGTGGGCGATCTGATTGCCTTTGAGGATGCAAGCTTTCGCTACGGCACGCGGGAGATCCTGGCCAACGTCACCTTCGCCCTGGCGCCGGGCTCGTTTCATTTCCTCACCGGCCCCTCGGGGTCCGGCAAGACGACATTGCTGAAGCTCTGCTACCTGGCGCTCCGCCCCTCGGCCGGGCGCATGCTGGTGCGGGGCCGGGACGCGGCGGAGATGGCGAGCGATGACATCGCGCGCCTGCGCCAGCGCATCGGCGTGGTGCATCAGGACTGCACCTTTCTCGACCATCTGACGGTGCGCGAGAACATCGCCCTGCCGCTCCGCGTCATGGGCCGGCGGTTGGAGCAGCACCGCGGCGACCTCGACGATCTGATCGGCTGGGTCGGTTTGCGCGACCGGGCGGAGGCCTATCCGCCGGAGCTCTCGGGCGGTGAGCGCCAGCGCGCGGCCCTGGCCCGGGCGGTGATCGGCGACCCGGATCTGATCATCGCCGACGAGCCCACCGGCAATGTCGACTGGGACATGGCAGAGCGCCTGATGCGGCTCTTGGTCGAGCTCAATCGCCTGGGCAAGTCGATCCTGCTCGCCACCCACGATCTCAGCCTGATCCGCGCGACCAAGAGCCAGGCCTCGGTCCGGGTGCTGCGGCTGAAGGACGCCCGGATGCAGCTTGCCGGGGCCGATCTGTGAGCGCCTCAGGCGGCCCCGCCGGGCCATCCCGATCGGAGGAGGCGGAGCCGGCGGCGGGCGGCCTGCTCTCGCTGATCGTCGGCACGCGGGGCGCGGACGCCGTGGTGCCGCCCTCGGGCTACACGGTCTGGCTCACGGTGATCTCGGCCGCTGCCATGGCATTCCTCGCCGTCTGCGCGCTTGCCGCCGTGCTGGTCGCCGGGCGCACCGCCGATCGCTGGACGGAGGGTCTGGCCCGCACCGCCACGATCCGCATCGAGGCTGACGCGACGGAGCGCCAGGCCCAGACCGAGGCGACGCTCGAGGCGCTGCGCACCACCCCGGGTATCGCCAGTGCCCGGGTGCTGAGCGAGGCGGAGCAGCGCGCGCTCCTCGAACCCTGGCTCGGGCCCGATCTGCCGTTCGATCTGTTGCCCGTGCCGACGCTGATCGAGGTAGCGGAGACCACTGCCGGCCCGGATCGGGAGGGCCTTTTGCTGCGCCTCGCCGCCGAGGCGCCGGATGCGGTGTTCGACGATCACCAGCGCTGGCGCGCGCCCCTGGTCGCCGCGGCCGATCGCCTGCGGCTGATCGGCTGGATCGCCCTCGCCCTCGTCGGCTCCGCCATGGCGGCGATGGTCACGCTCGCCTCCCAAGCTGCGCTGGCGGCCAACAGGCCGCTGATCGGCACATTGCGCCTGGTGGGCGCGCGGGACGTCTACATCGCCCGGGCCTTCGTGCGCCGCTTCACGCTCCGGGCGCTTTTGGGTGCGGTGATTGGCGCGAGCCTCGGCATGGCGGCCTTCGCCCTGGTGCCGCGGGCGCTGGGCGACACGGCGCTGGTGGCGACCTTCGGCTTCGACGGGGCGGAGTGGGCGCTGCCGGCGCTGGTCCCGGTGGCGACGGCGGCCATCGCCTTCGCCGCGACCCGGGTCGCGGCCTTCGCCGCCCTCCGGCGGTCGGAGTAGCGGCCGGTGCTGCTTCTGCGCTCCCTCCTCTTCGATCTGTTCTTCTATCTGCTGATGCTGGTGATGGGCGTGATCTGCGCGCCAGTCGCGGCCTTCTCCCGCCGGGCGACGCGCCGGATCATGCGGCTTTACTGCCGGATCGTGCTGGCGGTGCTGGCCGGGCTCTGCGGTCTGCGGACCGAAGTGCGGGGCGAGATCCCCGAGGGCGACGTGCTGATCGCGGCCAAGCATCAGTCGTTCCTCGACATCATCCTCCTCATGCGCCACCTGCCGCGGCCGCGTTTCATCATGAAGCGCGAGCTGCAATGGCTGCCGATCTTCGGGCTCTACGCCCTCCGCCTCGGCTGTATCCCGGTAAACCGGGCCTCCGGGGGGCGGGCGCTCCGCCAGATGTTGCGAGAGGTGGTGGCGGGGGCGGCGAGCGGCGGGCAATTGGTGATCTATCCCCAGGGCACCCGCGTGGCACCAGGGGCCGAGGCGAGCTACCGCCCGGGAGCGGGGGCGATGTATGCAGCGCTCGACTGGCCAGCGGTGCCGGTCGCCACCAATGCCGGGCATTTCTGGGGCCGGCAAAGCCTGCTCCGCCGCCCCGGCCTGGCCGTCGTGTCGTTCCTGCCGGAGATTGCGGCGGGCGCGTCGGCGCGCGCGTTCATGCAGACGTTAGAAGCCCAGGTTGAAGAGGCGTCGGCGACGCTGGATCGGGAGGCGGAGCAATGGACTTCATAGACGATATCGCGGCGCTCGAGGCGATCTACGGCGCGCCCTCGACACCGGCCCTGGTGAAGGTGGCAAGGCGGATGACGCCGGAATACCGCGCCTGGATCGCGGAGAGCCGGTTCTGCGTGCTCTCCACCGTGGGGCCGGGGGGTGCGGACGGCTCCCCCCGCGGCGACGACGGCCCGGTGGTGGTGGAGCTCGATCCCGGCACCCTGGCGATGCCCGACTGGCGGGGCAACAACCGCATGGACTCGCTCCGCAACATCGTCGCCGACGGCCGGGTAGCGCTGATGTTCATGGTCGAGGGCTCGGACATCGTGGTGCGGGTGAACGGCCGGGCCCGGGTGACGACCGACGAGGTGCTGCGCTCCCGGTTGGCCGGCGGGCGCACTCTGCCGCGCTCGGTCATCGTGATCGCGATCGAAGAGGTCTATTTCCAGTGCGCCCGGGCGATCAAGCGCGCCGGCCTCTGGTCCGGCCGCGACCGCTCCGCCGAGGTGCCGAGCGCCGGTGCGATCCTGGCGGCGATGTCGGACGGTGCGGAGGGCGGAGCGGCCTTCGACGAGGCCTGGTCGGGCCGCGCGGCGGTGACGATGTGGTGACGCCGGCGCCCGTCCGGGCTGCCGTGCTGCTCAGCGGCATCGAAAACCGCCTGGGCGGTTTCCGATACGAGATGCGTTGAGGGCCGTGGCGCCCGGCCGCGGCGCCGGTCGCCTCAGGCGAGCGCCTTCGAGCCGATCTCCAGATAGCGCTTGCGCCGGGCCTTCAGCAACTCCTCCGGCGCGACCTCGGCCAGTTCGGCGAGGGCGGCGGAGAGCACGCCCTGTACCGCCTGGATCGTCTCGGTCGGGTGGCGTTGGGCGCCGCCCGAAGGTTCCGCGATGATCTCGTCCACCACGCCGAGCTTCTTCAGGTCCTGGGCCGTGAGCCGCAGCGCCGTCGCCGCCTCCCGCATCTTCTCGGCGTCCTTCCAGAGGATGGAGGCGCAACCCTCCGGCGAGATCACCGAATAGATCGCGTGTTCCAGCATGCCGAGCCGGTCTGCCGTGGCGAAGGCCACGGCGCCGCCCGAGCCGCCCTCGCCGATGATGACGGAGACGATGGGCACCCGGATCTGCAGGCATTTCTCGGTGCAGCGGGCGATCGCCTCGGACTGGCCCCGCTCCTCCGCCCCTTTGCCGGGATAGGCGCCGGGCGTGTCGACCAGGGTGACCACGGGCAAGCGGAAGCGGTCGGCCAGGTCCATCAGGCGGACGGCCTTGCGGTAGCCCTCTGGCCGGGCCATGCCGAAATTGCGCTTCACCCGCTCGTGGGTGTCGGCGCCCTTCTCGTGGCCGATCACCACCACCGGCTCTCCATCGAAGCGAGCGACGCCACCGATCACGGCCGCGTCCTCGGCATAATTCCGATCGCCGGCCAGCGGCATGAGGTCGGTGAACAGCGCCTGCACGTAGTCGCGGCAATGGGGCCGGTCGGGATGGCGCGCCACCTGGGTTTTGCGCCAGGGATCGAGGGTGCCGTAGAGCTCGCGCAGCATGTCCTGCGCCTTGCGGTCGAGGGCGGCGGCCTCCTCCTCCACGTTCATGGCGGCGTCCTGCTTGGCCAGGGCGCGCAGCTCCGCCGCCTTGCCCTCGATCTCGGCGAGGCCTTTTTCAAAGTCGAGGTAGGTTTGCATCCGATCCTGCCCGATTTTCTTCGCCGCGATATAGGGGTGCCGGTGGGTCGGATGCAACGCCGGGCGGACCTGCGCTCCCCCGAGATCTGGGCCGCGTCGATATTGACGCGCGGGCGCCGGACGCTCATATGCTTATGCGCCCAAGCTGCGCTGCAGTTCCGGGCCGAATATGCTAAGCTTCCCGCGCAACAATCCGGAGGACCCGCGCCATAGCTCGCAGACCACACCACGCCCCGCCCGTTCGCGAGACGGGCCCGCGTGTCAATTCCCGCATCCGCGCCTCTGAAGTCCGCCTGATCGGCTCCGACGGTGCCAATATCGGCCTCGTGTCCCCGGAACGGGGCATCGAATTGGCGGAGGAGGAGGGCCTCGACCTGGTCGAGATTTCGCCCAACGCCACCCCTCCCGTCTGTAAGATCATGGACTTCGGCAAGTTCAAGTATGAACAGCAGAAGAAGGAGTCCGAGGCGCGCAAGAAGCAGAAGATCATCGAGGTGAAGGAGGTGAAGTTCCGCCCCAACACCGACGTGCACGACTACGACGTGAAGATGCGCAACGTCACGCGATTTCTGGAGCATGGCGACAAGGTCAAGGTCACCCTGCGGTTCCGCGGGCGCGAGATGGCGCACCAGGAACTTGGACGCCGGCTGCTGGAGCGGGTGGCCGACGATATCGAGGGCCTCGGCAAGGTCGAACAGATGCCGAAGCTCGAGAATCGTCAGATGATCATGATGATCGCCCCGGCCAAGGTCTGAGCCGACCCAAGACGCTTGCGGCAGCGGGGATGGAGGCGTAGCGTCCGCCGGCATCCCTATCGAAGGCTTCCCAGGTGACGGTCGAACGGCGCGCGGCGGGCGAGGTAAGCGGCATCGCGCTGGCCGTCGCGGCCATCCTGATGTTCGCCCTGATGGACGTCATCGCCAAGGGTCTGCTCACCCGGAACGAGCCGATCATGGTGGTCTGGGCCCGCTTCGCCAGCCAGACCTTCTGGGCCGTCGTCCTGCTGATGCCGCGGCTCCGCCAGGTCATGCGCACCCGGCACATGCCGCTGCAGATCCTGCGCTCGGCCTGCCTGTTCGGCGCGACGATCTTCTTCTTCAGCGCCATCCCGCGGATGGATCTGGCGACGATCGTGGCGATCTTCGAGATCGCGCCGCTGCTGATCACCGTCCTCGCCTTTCTGATCTTGCGGGAGCCGGTGGGCCCGCGGCGGCTGCTCGCCGTGGGCGTGGGCCTGATCGGCGCGCTCATCATCATCCAACCGGGGACGGAGGTCTTCACCCCCTGGGCCCTGCTGCCTATCGGAGCGGCCGCCTGCTTTGCCAGCTACGCTATCGCCACGCGGTTTCTCGGCGCCGACGAAAGCCCCTGGACGAGCTTTCTCTACACCGCGCTCTTCGGCACCATCGCCGCCACTGCCATCGTGCCGTTCTTCTGGGCGACGCCGAGCCTGTCGGACGCCGTCATCATGTCGCTTTTCGGCATCGTCGGCGGCTTCGGGCACTTTCTGCTGATCCTGGCGCTGTCGCGGACCGAGGCCTCCAGCATCGCGCCCTTCACCTATGTCGGGCTGGTCTTCGCCACGATCTTTGCCTGGATCTTCTTCGATGAGCTGCCCGGGCCGCCGACCTTCGTCGGGGCGGCCATCATCATCGGCGCCGGGCTCTACGTTTGGTACCGCGAGCGCCGGGCGATGGCCCGGACGGCATGAGCGTCGCCGCGGCCCCGGGTGCCGCCGCCCCCTTTGCGGCGCGGCTCGTCGGTCATTGGCGGGCGCTCTTCCTGCTGGCCTGGCCGGTCGTGCTCTCCCGCGCCGGTATCCTCGTGATGATCATCGTCGATGTGGTGATGGTCGCGCGCTACGACATCGAGGCGCTTGGCGCCCTCTCCATCGCCCTTGCGGTCTTCGCGCCCCTCCTGATCAGCGGCATCGGCTGCATGCTCGGCATCGTCGCCATCGTCGCCCGCCAGCACGGGCGGGGTGAGGCGGGCGCCGCCGTCGGCACGCTCTTTCGCGGCCTCCGCTGGGCCATCGTGATCGGCGCGGTGGTCACCCTGCTCATCAGTTTCGGAGAGCTGGCGCTCGCCGCCTTCGGCCACCGGCCGGAGCTGGTGGAGACCGGCGGCGCGGTCGCGCGCTGGCTGGCGCCCGGGGCCTTCCTGCAAATCCTCTTCGTCGCCCTCAGCTTCTACCTTGAGGGGACGGAGCGGATGCTGCCCGGCCTCATTGCCATGATCGCCGCCAACATCGTGAACGCCGTCCTCAACCTCGCCCTGATCGGCGGATCCTATGCGGTGCTGGAGCTTGGCGCAGAGGGGGCAGCGATCGCCACCACCGCGGCGCGCGCGGTGATGCTGGCGACGCTCCTCCTCTACGTCTTCACCCGGCCGGAAGTGCGCCGCCGGCTACACCGCCTCGGCTGGCGCTTTGGCGGCCTCTGGGGCCCGGGCGGCTGGCGGGCGGGGGCGGAGATGCGGCGCATCGGCCTCGCCGGTGGGGCGGCGATGGCGTTCGAGACCTTTGCCTTCGCCACCCTCAACCACGTGGCGGGCCTGATCGGGCCCATGGCGCTCGCCGCCTACACCATCGCTCACAACGTCGAGGCGACGATCTTCATGGTCGCCCTCGGCATCTCGGTCGCGGCCGCGGTCCGGGTGGGCGGCTTCGCCGGGCGCGGCGACATGAGCGAGGCGCGCTTTGCCGGCTGGTCGGCGCTCGCTGCCACCATGCTGCTGATCGCACTTCTGGGCGCCGTGGTCGTCGCCTTCTCCGGCCCCGTCGCCAGCGTCTACAGCACCGATCCGGATCTGGTGGCGCGGAGCAGCGCGCTTTTCATCCTTCTCGCCATCAGCTTGATCTTCGACGGCGGCCAGGTGGTGATGAGCCAGTGCAACCGCGCCTTCGGCGACAGCTGGCAGACCACCATCCGCTTCTTCATCGCCTTCTGGCTGGTGATGGTGCCGGTGGGCAGCGTGCTCGGCATGGCGACGCCGCTCGGCGAGGCGGGGCTTTTCATCGGCACGGCGCTGGGCTGCGTCCTCGCGGCCCTCCTCTTTGCGCTGCGCTTTGCCAGCCTGGCGGCTGGGGCCAAGCCGGGATGAGCGCGCTTCCGGCGATGTATCGCCGGCAGGGCAGGCTCACCCGGCTCGGCCATTTTCTCGCCAACCTGGCGCTCTGGGGCTTTCGGATGCTGATCCGGCCCCTCGGCCCGACGCGCGCCATCCGCATGGGCGGTTGGGTGGGTGCGCGCCTGATCGCCGGCCTGCCTGTCACGCGGCGGCGGATCGAGAGCAATCTCGCCCGCATCCGGCCGGAACTGGATGCGGCGGTGCGCGCGGCCATTGCCCGCGCCGTCGGCGACAATTTCGGCCGGGTGATCCTGGAATACGAGTGGATGCCGGCGATCGCCCGGGACCAAGCGCGCTATCATCCGAGCGGCCCGGGCTGGAGCGTCTTCACCGCTGCCCGGGCCGAGGGGCGCGGCGCCATCCTCGCCGCCGCCCATTTCGGCAATTGGGAAGCGGTGCGCTGCGCCGCCGCGAAAACCGGCCCCGCCGTCGCCTTCATCCGTCGCAGCTTCAACAACCGCTATTTCGACGCCGCGGCGACCGCCCGGGTGGCGGAGGCCGGGGAGCCGCTCCTCCCCCGGGGCGCCACCGGGGCCCGGGCGCTGATCCGCCATGTCCGGGCCGGCGGGGCCGTGCTGATCCTGGTGGATCAGAAGCAGACCGGCGCGCCGAAGCTCGACTTCCTCGGCCATCCGGCGGAGACGGTGTTGGCCGCCGCCGAGCTTGCGCTGAAGCTCGAGGTGCCGCTCATCCCGGTGGCCGGCCGGCGGCGGGCGGACGGCGTCAGCTTCGACGCGCTCTTCGCCACCCCGATCGCGCCCACCGATCCAACGACGATGATGCAGCAGGTAAACAACCAACTCGGCGCTTGGATCGAGGCCGATCCCGGCCAGTGGTTCTGGCTGCACCGCCGCTGGCGCTGAGCCCGAATAGCCGAAACACCGCACCAAAAGAGCCCTTTGCCTCCGGCGGGGATATTTGCGCCAGCAAGAACGGGGTCTCTTTCGCGTTGGCAAAAATATCCCGGGGGGAATTGGGCCGAAGGCACAAGGGGTGCAGAGCCCCCGGGCGCCGCCGGCCTCAGCGTGTGAGGGTGCGCCCCACCGCCTCCTGCCAGCCGGCGTAGCGCTGCTCGCGCACGTCCTCCTCCATCGCCGGCTCGAACCGCCGGTCGAGGGCCCAGCGCTCGGCGAAACCGGCCATGTCGGGGTAGAGATCGACCGCCATGCCGGCGAGCCAGGCGGCGCCGAGTGCCGTGGTCTCCTGAACCGTCGGGCGGTCGACCGGCGCGCCGAGGATGTCGGCCAGGAATTGCATCGTCCAGTCGCTCGCCGTCATGCCGCCGTCGACCCGCAGTACGGTCTCCGCCGCGCCGGTCCAGTCCCGGCGCATGGCATCCAGCAGATCGCGGGTCTGATAGCCCACGCTCTCCAACGCCGCCCGGGCGATCTCGGCCGGGCCGGTGGCGCGGGTCAGGCCGTAGATCGCGCCGCGGCAGTCGGCGTCCCAATAGGGCGCGCCGAGCCCGGTGAAGGCCGGCACCAGGTAGACCGCCTGGGCCGCGTCCGCCCGCTCCGCCAGCCCCTGGGTCTCGCCGGCCTCGCGGATGATCTTCAGGCCGTCCCGCAGCCATTGCACCACCGCGCCCGCGATGAAGATCGAGCCTTCGAGCGCATAGGTCCGCCGGCCATCGAGCTGGTAGGCCACCGTGGTGAGCAGCCGGTTCTCCGACCGCACCGGGGTCTCACCGGTGTTGAGCAGGGCAAAGCAGCCGGTGCCGTAGGTCGATTTCAGCATCCCGGGTGCAAAGCAGGCCTGGCCAATGGTCGCCGCCTGCTGATCGCCGGCGATGCCGCGGATCGGGATCGGCCGACCGAACAGGTCCGCCCGGCTTTCGCCGAAGCTGTCGGCGGAGTTCTTGATCTCCGGCAACATGGCCATGGGCACGTCGAGCAGACGGCACATCTCCGCGTCCCAGTCGCCGCTTTCGAGATTGCAGAGCAGGGTGCGCGCCGCGTTCGTCGCATCGGTCACGTGGGCGGCGCCGCCGGTCAGGCGCCAGACCAGATAGCTGTCGACGGTGCCGAACAGCAGCTCCCCCCGCTCCGCCCGGGCCCTTGCGCCCTCCACATGGTCGAGGATCCAGGCGATCTTGCTGCCGGAGAAATAGGGGTCGAGGAGCAGGCCGGTGCGCTCCGTCACCATCGGCTCCATCCCCTCCACCCGCAGGCGGTCGCAAAGGGGTGCGGTGCGCCGGTCCTGCCAGACGATGGCGTTGTGGATCGGCGCGCCGGTCGCCCGGTCCCAGACCAGCGTGGTCTCGCGCTGGTTGGTGATGCCGATGGAAGCGATCTGGCCCGCGTCGATGCCGGCCCGCTCGATCGCCGCCCGGCAGGTGGCGGCGGTGCTCGACCAGATGTCGGCCGGGTCGTGCTCCACCCAGCCCGAGGCGGGGTAATGCTGGTCGAATTCCTCCTGCCCGACGGCGCGCACGGTCATGTCCTGGTCGAACAGGATGGCGCGGCTCGACGTGGTGCCCTGGTCGATGGCGAGAATATGGGACATGCGCGCGCCCTCCCTGTCGCTTTTGGCCGGGATCGGGTCACAGGCCATGGGCTTTGTCAAACCGGCCGTTCAGCCTTCCTTCAGGATTGCCGCCTAGGGCTGGGGCGAGAGCCGTGGCTGGGGTGGAGCCAGTGCTGAACCTGCAAAGCCTCTTTGGGCGCAAGACACCGGCGATGCCGGAGCGGGCGATCCGCGGCTGTCTGCTGCTGGTGGAAGGTGACGACCGCTTTACCGAGCAGGCGCGGCGGGCCTTTCTGGAGCTCGAGGTCATCGTTGCGGCAAATGCAGTTGCTGCCGCCGACGTGCTGGCGACCCGCCGCGATATCGGAGTCCTGGTGCTGGACGGCGACGGGTTGGGGGAGGCGCTCGGCGATGCCCTGACCTTGTTGCGCGGCACCGCCACGCCCGGCCGGCGGCCGGCCATCGTGGTCTCGGCTGCCCGCGATCGGGTTGAGGGGCTGGACCGGGACCGTCGGATCGACTTGGCGCTGCCGGCACCGCTCTCGACCAAGATGCTGATGCCGCTCCTTCGCCGCATGGCGCCGGTCGAGGTGCTGCTGCTCGAGACGGCCAAAGGTGCGGAGGATCCCGCGGTGCAGGCGCTGCTCGACGGCCAATATCCCGGTTGCGCCGTGCGCCGCGCGATGGACGAGGCGGCGGCGCTCGCCGCTTTGGCGGCGCACCCGCCGGACATCGTGGCCGTCGCGCCGGCGCTCGGCGCGGCGGAGGCCCACGACTTGCTCACCGCCATGCGGGCGGCGCGGGACTGGACGGGGCCACAGGTGGTGGCGTTCTAAGCCGGCCCTGGGCCTTAGAGCGCCGGGCGTTGCGCGGCGACGGAGCGCATGGCCTCCAGCACCGCGCCGACGGCGGAACCGGCGAGGCTGCGCATGACCCAGATCGCGACGCCGTCACGCTCTCCGACGAGCAATGCCGACATATGCGCCAGCTCCGTCCGCGCCGTGCGGCCGGGGCCGAGGGTGCGGGGGTCGAGAGGGGACAGCCGGGCGAGCACCGCCGACCAGTCCTCGCCCTCCAGCCTTAAGATCGCCCAGGCATCGCTCTGATCGGTCACCGCGGCGAGCCCGGCCAGACGCTCCGCGAGGTCCTCGGCCCCGTCGCCCACCGCGAACCACTGGCGATGCCCGGCCCAGAGCAGCGCCGGGGCGCTCTCCGCCATGGCGCCCGCCTCGGGCAAGGGCTGGCCGAGGATGGCGCCAACCTCCTCCGCCAGGCCGCGGAAGGGCGCGATGGAGGCGATCTCCGTCTCCGGTGCGGCCGACAGGGTCGCGGCGCCGTGGGTCACCGGCAGAGTGAAGAGCGTGGCGGCGTGCTCTGCCACAAGGGAGGTTTCAGCCACGGAGCCGCTCCCCCTCCGGATCGACGAACTGGGGAGCGACGACGTCGCAGAGTGTGTCCTGCTCCCGCAATAGATCGACGGCCCGCACCTGCTCACCGATCCGCGCCCGGCCGTTTCGCAGAAAGCCGAGGCCGATCATCGTGCCGAGGGCCGGCGAGAAGCAGACCGAGGTGAGGTAGCCGTCATCCGTCGCCGGCCCGGGCTGGGAGGCGGGTGAAAAGAGATGCGCCCCCGCCACCAGCTTGCGCACCGGCCCGGCGGGGCGGAGCCCCACGAGCTGCTGGCGCTCCGGCCCCGACAAGCCTGGCCGGCCGGCCATCACCTTGCCGATGCAGTCCTTCTTGGCCGAGACCATGCGGCCGAGACCCAGATCGTCGGCACTCGTCCGGCCGTGCAGCTCGGCATGGGTGAGAAACCCCTTTTCGATGCGGAGGACGTTCAGCGCCTCCATCCCGTAGGGCCCGCCGCCCAACGCCTCCGCCCGGCGCACGAGCTCCCGGAAGAGACTGGCGCCGAAGCGGGCGGGCACGGCGACCTCGTAGCCCAATTCGCCGGAGAAGGAGATGCGGAAAAGCCGCCCTTGCACCCCGGCGACGGTCACCGGCCCGCAGCCCATGAACGGGAACGCGGTGTCGTCCACCGGCCCTTCGATCACGCCCGACAGCAGCTCTCGCGCTTTCGGGCCGGCGACGGCGAACTGGGCCCATTGCTCCGTCACCGAGATGAAGCTGACATCGAGCTCGGGCCAGAGGACCTGGGCGGCGAAGTCGAGATGGTCCATCACCTGGCCCGCCGCGCCGGTGGTCGTGGTCATCAGATAGTGCTGCTCGCCCAGCCGCGCCGTCGTGCCGTCGTCCATCACGAAGCCGTCTTCGCGCAGCATCAGGCCGTAGCGCACCCGCCCGACGGCGAGGGTGGAGAAGGTATTGGCGTAGACCCGGTCGAGGAAGGTCGCCGCGTCAGGCCCCTGGACGTCGATCTTGCCGAGGGTCGTGACGTCGCAGACGCCGACACTCTCGCGCACCATCCGCACCTCCCGGTCGCAGGACTGGCGCCAGTGATGCTCGCCCTCCGCCGGATAGAAGCTGGCGCGGTGCCAGAGCCCCGCCTCGACGAACGCCGCCCGGCGCTCGGAGGAGAAGCGGTGGGACGGTGGGTGGCGGTGCGGCTGGAAGTGGCTGCCGCCCGCCCGCCCGGCCATGGCGGCGATGGGCACGGGGCTGTAGGGCGGGCGGAAGGTGGTGGTGCCGGTCTCCTCGACCGTGCGGCCCGTGAGCTCGGCCAGCACGGCGAGGCCCACGACGTTGGCGGTCTTACCCTGATCGGTGGCCATGCCCAGCGTGGTGTAGCGCTTCATATGCTCGACGGAGCGGAAGTTCTCCTGCGCCGAAAGCGCCACGTCCTTCACCGTCACGTCGTTCTGCAGGTCGATCCAGGCGCGGCCCTTGCCTGCGACGTGCCAGACGGGACTGATGCGGGTCGGCGCATCCTCCGCCGCCGGTAGATCGGGGGCCGTGTGGGCGATCGAGAGATCGTCGAGCACGCGCGAAGCAGCCGCACGCCCGGCCTCGAGCGCTGCGTGGGTGGAGAACCGGCCCGCGGCGGCGCCGGCGACCTCCATGCCCGGGATGGCGCCGGGGTGCGGCACGAAGGCGGCGATGGCGTCGTCCCAGACCGGGCGGCCGTTCATGTGGCAGGTGAGATGCACGGCCGGGTTCCAGCCGCCGGAGACGGCGAGGGTGTCGACCTCCAGCCGCCGCGTGCCACTCTCCGTCCGGACGGTGACGGCGCGAAGGCCGAGGCGCCCCTCCGTCCCCACGATCGCGCCGCCGGCGATGACGGGGCAGTCGAGCTTCGGCGCCGCATCCGCGCGGCTGTCGATCAGGCCGACGACGCTAACGCCGGCGCTTAGCAGATCCTCCGCCGTGCGCCAGCCGTCGTCGTTGTCGGTGTAGATGGCGACCCGCTGCCCGGGGGTAACGGCGAAACGGTTCAGGTAGGTGCGCACGGCGGAGGCCAGCATCACCCCCGGCCGATCGTTGCCTGGAAAGGCGATCAGCCGCTCATGCGCGCCGCCGGCGAGGATCGCGCGGCGCGCAGCGATCCGCCAGAAGGTGCCGCACGGCAGGTCGGGGGGCAGGGCACCCAGATGCTCGCCCACCCGCTCATAGGCCCCGAAGGTGCCGCCATCATAGGCGCCGGTGATCGTGGTGCGCGCCATGATCTGCACGTTCGCCATGGCGCTGAGGCGCTCGACCGTGGCGGCGGCCCAGGCGGCGGCGGGCATCTCGTCCACCTCAAGCTGCTCGGCCAACAGGCGCCCGCCGAGGGCGAAGTCCTCCTCGGCCAGGATCACCTCGGCGCCGGCCTCCGCCGCCGTCAGCGCCGCCATCAGGCCGGCGGGGCCGGCGCCGATCACCAGCAGGTCGCAATGGGCGAAGGCCTTGTCGTAGGGCTCCCCATCCGGCTTGCCGGAGAGACGGCCGAGGCCCGCGGCGCGGCGGATCAACGGCTCGTAGACCCGCTCCCAAAACGCTTTCGGCCACATGAAGGTCTTGTAGTAGAAGCCGGCCGCCAGGAACGGGGAGAAGAGGTCGTTCACCTCCAACGCATCGAAGCGGAGGGAGGGCCAGCGGTTTTGGCTGGTAGCGCGGAGGCCGTCGTACAGCTCCTGTACAGTGGCGCGGGTGTTCGGGGAGAGGGCGCCGCCGGCCCGGATCTCGACCAGGGCGTTGGGCTCCTCCGACCCGGCGCTCAGGATGCCGCGGGGGCGGTGATACTTGAACGACCGCCCGACCAGCCGGACGTCGTTCGCCAGCAGGGCCGAGGCCAGGGTGTCGCCCGGATGCCCGCCATAGCGTTTGCCGTCGAAGTCGAAGCCGAGGCGCTGGCCCCGGTCGATCTGGCCGCCGGAGGGAAGGCGGCTCATCCCCGCCCCTCCGCCGCCAGTTCGACCGACAGCACCTCGTGGGTCGTGGTGTCGCGCCGCACGCGGAGCCAGGCCCGGCACCCCGTTGCGTGGAGCCAGAGCTCCTCATGAGGCCCGGCGGGATTGTCGCGGAGGTGCAGATAGGCGTGCCAGTCCTCCATCGCCGCCCCCGCCGCCGGCCGGCGCATCAGCCTGGCATCGCCGCGATAGCTGAACTCGCGCAGATCTCGCGCGCCGCAGAGGGGGCAGGTCAGGCGCATACCGGGCCGCCGGCGCGATGTTCAGTGCAGGTTCGGCTGGGCACCCGTCCCCTCCTCATCCAGGACGCGGCCGGTCTCGAACCGGTCGAGGCGAAAGCGGGTGGCGGCCGGATGGGGCGATCCGGTGGCGATCAGATGGGCAAAGCAGTGGCCGGAGCCCGGCACCGCCTTGAAGCCGCCATAGCACCAGCCGCAGTTCAGGTAGAGCCCGTCGATCGGTGCGCGGTCGATGATCGGCGAGCCGTCCATCGACATGTCCATGATCCCGCCCCAGGAGCGCAGGACCCGCGCCTTGCCGATCATCGGGATCATCGCCATGCCGGCCTCCATCACATGCTCGACCATCGGCAGGTTCCCCCGCGCGGCGTAGGAGTTGTAGAAGTCCAGATCGCCGCCGAAGACCAGCCCGCCCTTGTCGGACTGGCTGATGTAGAAATGGCCCATGCCGAAGGTGACAACGCCGGGGATCACCGGCTTCAACCCCTCGGTGACGAAGGCCTGCAGCACGTGGCTTTCGATCGGCAGGCGAAAGCCCGCCATCTCCGCCACCTGGCCGGTGCGTCCGGCAACCGCCATGCCGACGGTGTCGGCGCCGATATAGCCGCGCTCGGTCTCCACGCCCGTGACCCTTCCGCCTTCCATGCGAAAGCCGGTGACGGCGCAGTTCTGGATCAGGTCGACGCCCAGGCTGTCGGCCCCGCGGGCAAAGCCCCAGGCGACCGCGTCGTGGCGCGCGGTGCCGCCCCGGGGCTGCAGCAGCCCGCCGCGGATCGGAAAGCGCTCATCCTCGAAGTTCAGGAACGGCGCATGCTCCCGTACCATCGCCCGATCCAGCAGCAGCGCATCGTCGCCCTGGATCCGCATGGCGTTGCCCCGCCGGGCGAAGGCGTCGAACTGCCCGTCGGAATGACAGAGGTTCAGCACGCCGCGCTGGGACATCATGACGTTGTAGTTGAGCTCCTGCTCCAACCCCTCCCAAAGCCTCAGCGAGTGGGAGTAGAACTCGGAGTTCCCCGGCAGCAGGTAGTTCGCCCGCACGATGGTCGTGTTACGCCCGACATTGCCGCCGCCGAGATAGCCGCGCTCCAGCACCGCGACGTCGGAAATGCCGTGCACCTTGGCGAGGTAGTAGGCGGTGGCGAGGCCATGGCCGCCGCCGCCGATGATGATCACGCGGTAGCGCGGCTTCGGCTCGGGATCGCGCCATACCGGGGCCCAGTCGCGCTGGCCGATCAGGCCGTTCTTGAAGATGTCCCAAGCCGAATAGGCCAAATGAAGGCTCCCCCGCGGTCGCGCCAGGAAAGCGATGGCGGCGGTTGCCCGCAAGGGCGAATGCGACACTTGACGGTCGTTTCCGTCCATGGGGCCTTAACGCCGCGCCGGCAATGACCTATCCCTCTCCGCCGGAGGAGCAGTCGCGCCATGGCAGAGCCCGAATTGCAGCAGGAAGCCCCGCGGGAGGCGCCGCGGCCGCGGATCTTTCAGATCGGCTTCAACAAGTGCGGCACCCGCAGCCTCTACGCCTTCCTCAAAGGCAGCGGGATCGAGAGCGCGCATTTCAACCGCGGTCGCCTGGCCCAGACCATCCACGACAACATCGAAGCCGGGCGAAAGCCGCTTTGGGGCGTTGAGCGCTACACCGCCTATACCGACATGCAGGTCGTCGCCCGCGACGGGGTGATCGAGGCCTTCAAGTACTTTCGCGAGTTCCACCGCTACTACCCAGGCTCCCGCTTCATCCTCAACACCAGGGGGAAGGAGGGCTGGATCAAGAGCCGGGTGAACCATGGCGCCGGCTTCTTCGTGCAGCGCTATCAGCGGGCGTTGGGCCTGGCCGACGAGGACGCGGTGCTGGCCCATTGGTCGCAGGATTGGGACCGGCACCACGCAGACGTCGCCAGCTTCTTCGCCGACAAGCCGGGGCAGCTTCTGGTCTTCGATATCGAGCAGCACGGGCCGGAGCGGCTGGTGGATTTTCTGGCGCCGGAGTTCGAGACCGACGCGCGCCTCTACGGCCATGCTGGGGATACGGCGAAGGTGGATCCCGAGCAGTATCGCCGCAATCGGGGGCGGAAGGCGGGGGGGTAGCGTCCCTTGGCCGGCCGCGCGCTGGGTGCAGGCATGCCTCCGGCGGGGATAATTTTGCCAATGCGAAAGGGATTTGGGCCGGGAGGGTTTTGGCTTGGTTCGACCTGCGAGGGGGCCTAGCGATCGGCGCTTTCGGGGTCGCGGTGGAACTTGTCCTCTCGCGCGTCGCCGAGGAGCTTGCGGTTTTCCAGATAACCGCGCTGGGCCCGGTAAAAGTCGCGGAGGAAGGCCTCCGCGCTGCTCTCACCGATCTCCTCGGTAAAGCCGATCCGCTTGGCGACGGTGCCGGCGACCTCGGCCATCAGCTCGTTGCGGCGGCGGAGCGCGGCGCGGCGCTGGCGTCCCGGTTGCTGGTGCAGCAGGCGCTCCAACGTCTGCAGCTCGAACCGGCCGTAATGGTCGAGGTGGTGGGGCGCGAAGGCGAACTGAGCAGCGCTGGCGCCACCCTCCTCGGCCGTTAGGTCGGGCAGCAGCACCGCCTTGGGGGTCCGCACCACGTAGGTCCCCGCGATCATGTCGCCGAGGCGCTGGCGGCGGCCGTGGAAGACCGGGATGGCGATCAGCCCGGCGACCCAGAGGAGGGAGATGACCGCCCAAAGTGCCTCCATCCGGGTGGCGGCCGTGGCGAGGCCGATGGGCAGGAAGACCTCGAGCTCCTTCATCAGATTGCGCACCGTCACTGCATGGGCCGAGAGGCTGCGCCCGTCGGCCGAGATCACCCGGATGCCGAGGATGCGCTTGCCGAGGGTTTGGCCGTTCCAAAGGATCTCGGCCATCACGTAGTAGGGGATGCGGGCGAAGAAGAAGACCAGGGCCGCGATGGCGGAAAGCGCGGTCTGCGGTACAGCGTCGGTCAGGTTGAGAAGGACGATAAAGGCGAGCGTGCCGATCAGGGTGAGCATGATGTCGATGATCTGCGCCACCAATCGGCTGCCGAGGCCGGCGACGACGAAGTTGAGCGGCACCCCCTCCGGCGGCAGGTAGTTGGCGAGCAGGCGCCGCGGGCCCCGCTCCTTCGCCCGCTCCCGCCGCCGTTCGCGCCAGGCCCGCCAGGCGGAGAGCGGCCCGCGCCGCCGCGGGGGGCTCGCCGCCAGGGTCATGCGGGGCGCCGTCCGGAGAGGAGGAACCAGGCCAGCCAGAGGAGGCCGATGCCCCAGCCGATGGCCAGCCGCAGCTCGGTATCCTGGATGCGTTGGCGGAGAAACGCCTCGAGCAACGCCGCGACCAGCAGCATGAGCGCGGCCAGCACCGCCAGCTTCACCGCGTCCCGCCCCCGGGCGCGGAGCGCATCGGCCCGGCGCATCCGCCCGGGAAAGATCACGCCGAGCCCCAAGTGAAAGCCCCCGGCGCAGGCGATGATGATCGCGCCGAGCTCCGTCACGCCGTGGATCGAGAGCCAACCGAACAGGTCGTAGGCCACCCCCCGGTCGGCATGCAGCCCGAAGAAGGCGCCGATGATCAGGCCGTTGTAGAAGGTAAGCGCGAAGCTCGGCATGCAGAACACCACGCCGAGGGCGAAGACGAAGATGGCGATCCGGGTGTTGTGGGAGAAGAGAAAACTCGCAAAGGCGCCGAGCTGGTCGGTCGCGGCATCGGCGCCGCTGTAGATCACCTCCAGCAGCTCCGCCTCGGTCGAGCCGAGACCGCGGCTGCCGCCAAGGCCTGCCGGCACGAAGGTGTTGAACCAGGTCGGATCGTCCTGGAACAGCAGAAAGCCCGCGAGCCCGCCGAGGAAGAGCGCCAGCGCGGCGAACAGGATCGCGCCGCCGGTCCGGCGCACCGCGCCCGGGATGCCATAGACCAGCAGCCGGCGGAGCAGCCCGCGCAGCGTCTGTTGCGGCGCGTAGACCGCCAGGAAGGCCCGCGCCGTCAAGACCTCGAGATAGGTGAGCAGATTGCGGTCGAGGCTGATCTCCCGCGCGATGGAGAGGGCCGTCAGCGTCTTGCCGTAGAGGGTGGCGAGGCGTTCGGCCTCGGCAAAGCTCAGGCTGCGGATGCCGCGGCGCTCCACCCGGCGGAGGAGGGCGTCGAGGCGCTGCCAGTCGTCCTCCCGCTCGGCCCGGAAGCGGGCGGAGCGGATGAGGTGGGCGGCCTCGGGCTCGACATCGCCCTCGTGCTCGGCCAAAGCGGTCATATCAGCTCCCGCGCCTTGATCTCGAGATAGGAGGAGAGGAGTGCCGGCCCAAGCTGGCCGGGGGCGACGTCGAGGCAGAGGATGCCGAAATGGCCAAGGGCGTCCAGCACCGCCCGCCGCTCCCGCACCAGGGCGGCGGCCGCGACGCTTTCGGCCGCAGCGTCGAGGCTGTCTGCGGGATGTTCCACCATCGCCGTCAGGGCCGGGTCGCGGAGGCTGACGAAGACGATGACATGGGTGCGGGAGAGCACGCCCAGATGCTCGATCAACAGCTGCGCCGTGGTGGTGTCGACGAAGTCGGAGAAGACGACGATCATGCTGCGCCGCTGCAGCCGCCCAGCCAGGTGCAGCAGCGCCAACGTGTGGTTGGTCTCCACGCTCCGATAGGCGAGCGCCGCCGTCTGGGCCTGCAGCCGGGCGAAGGTGGCGCGCCCGGCCGCCGGCGGCAGATAGGTCCGCGGCGCGCTGTCGAAGCAGTAGAGCCCCACCAGATCGCCGCCTAGGATGGCGGCCCAGGCGGTGGCGAGGCTGGCGTTGATGGCGTGGTCGATGCGCGGCAGGCCTTGCAACTCCTCCCGCATCAGATAGCCGTTGTCGAGGGCGAGGATGATCGGATGGTTGCGCTCCGCCCGCATCTCCCGCGCCAGCAGCGCGCGGTGGCGGGCCGAGTGCTTCCAGTCGATGGTGCGAGGGTCCATGCCGGCAGTGAAGTCGCGGAGTTGATGGAACTCCGAGCCCTGGCCTCGGGTGTCGTTGTCCTTCACGCCGAAGAGACTCGCCCGGACTTTGGCGTCGATGATGCCGGACTGCACCGGGCGCACGTTCGGCAGCACCCGCAGCTCGGCCGGCTGGGCGAAGCGCTGCACGATCTCCAGCAGGCCGAGGCGGGAGGACCAGGCGAGCCAGATCGGGTCGAGCTGGTAGACCCCGCGGCGCTGGGCGAGGAGTTGCAGGCCGCCGTCCCAGCCCGCTTCCGTTCGCGGAATGGTGCCTGTGTCAGGGCCGTCGAGGCCCGCAGGCAGGTCGAGGCGCAGGCGGATCGCCCCCGGCGGTACTCGGCGCTGGGCCGGGCGGATCGCGACGCCCAGCGCCACCTCCTCCCCCGAAAACACCTGGGCCGGTAGGGTCACGTCGACCGCCAGATCCCGCGCCGCCGGCGACAGGGCGATGTCGGCGAGGAGGCCGAGGGCGAGGGCCATCCAGGGCACCACCGCCATCTCCGCCGGCAGGGCCGGCAGGCTGACGATCAGCACCGTCAGCACCAGGGCCGCGAACGACAGCAGCAGGGCGCGGCGCGACGGGCGCATCAGCGCGGGGCGTCGATCTGGCCGACGATGCCGTCGATCACCTGGGTGGGCGTGCGCCCCTCCATCTCCGCCGTTGGGCCGAGCACGATGCGGTGGTTGAGCGCAGGGCCGGCCAGGCGCTGCACGTCGTCGGGCAGGGCATAGTCCCGCCCGGCAAGTGCGGCGAGCGCCCGAACCGCGCCCGCCAGGGCATCGGCCGCCCGGGTCGAGGCGCCGTGGCGCACATCCGGATCCTCCCGCGTGCGCCGCACGATGGCGAGGATATAGCCGAGGATCCGCTCCTCCAGGCGAATGCCGTCGACCAGGCGCCGCGCTTCGGCCAGCGCCTCCCGATCGACCAACCGTGCGATCTCGGCCGTGCGGGCCGAGCGCTCCAATGGCTGGGCGGCATGGCGGATCAGGATGTCGAGCTCCGCCTGCTCTGCCGGGAAGTCGATCAGCACGTTGAAGAGAAAGCGGTCGAGCTGCGCCTCGGGCAGGGGATAGGTGCCCTGCTGCTCGATCGGGTTCTGGGTGGCGACGACGAAGAAGGCGGGGTCGAGGGCGTAGTCCGTGCCGTCGATGGTCGCCGTCCCCTCGTTCATCACCTGGAGGAGGGCGGCCTGGGTCTTGGGCGGCGCGCGGTTGATCTCGTCGGCCAGCAGGATGTCGGTGAAGACCGGACCCTTGGTGAGGCGAAAGGCCGAGGTGGCGAAGTCGAAGATGTTCACGCCCAGCACGTCGCCCGGCATCAGATCCGGGGTGAACTGGATGCGCCCGAAATCCAGGTGCAGGGCCGCCGCCATGGCCTGGGCCAGCAGCGTCTTGGCGGTGCCCGGCGGCCCCTCCAACAGGCAATGGCCGCGGGCGAGCAGCGCCGTCAGCAGCAGATCCACGGCGTCGTCCTGGCCGTGGACCGCCCGGCCGATCTCGGCCCGGATAAGGTCAGCGAGGGTTTGAAGGTCGTCTAAGGTCATGCAGAATCTGCTCGATCGCGGTTTCAAAGGTGTGGAGGCGGCGCAGGATCTCCGCCCCGCCGAGGGCTGATGTGGCCCGGCCGACCTCGGCGGCCGCGCGGCGCAGGCCCTCCGCCGCCTCGGGCTTCAGATGCGCCGCCTGGCTGGCCAGGGCGGCGATCGGGTCGGCCCCGCCCCGCCGCCCGGCGCCGCCGTAGAGCTGGCTGAGCGCCACGCTGGCGCGTGTCCGGGCATAGGCGCGCAGCAATTCGGCATCGGCGCCGGCCAGGCGCAGCAGCCGGGCCCGCGCGCCGACGGAGACCGCCTTGGTCGGCCGGATCTCATCCTCGAAGGGCCGCAGCGCCGAGCCGAAGCGGATGCCGGAGCGCCAGAGGGACAAGAGAAGCAGCAGACCGGCGCCGATCCAAAGCAGGCTGAGCGGCCAGTCGAAGAAGCGCAGGAGCTCCGACCAGCTGCGCTCCGGCCGGTCGCTGTCGTCCCGGGGCGGCAGGAAGACGTTGGTGTAGTCGACGACGATCTGCCCGTCGCCGGCCAGTGCCGCGCCCAGCGCCAGGGCGATGCGGGCGTTGTCGGCGTGGTTGAGGCCGTGGTTGTTCAAGAGATCGGGGTCGGAGAGGTAGGCGGTGCGCCGCTCCTCCGCCTCGCAGACCAAGAGCAGATCCCCCGCGGGCCCGCCGATCCAGGAGGTGCAGGCGGGGTTGCTCGACCGGGCGAAAAGCTGGGGGGCGTAGAGCCCGGCCTCCAGCCCCATCGGTGCGTCCGGTATCGTCGCGGCGAAGGTCTGGTAGCCGCGGCCGGGGCGGATCAGGCGCTGTTTGATCTCCAGCTGGCGGAGCGGGCGGGCGGCATCCTCCATCGGGCCGAGCAGGCTTTCATGGGCGATACCGCGCTGGCGCACCACGCGCTGCCATTTCGGCAGGATGAGCAGGGTGTCGAGGCTCGCGATCTTGCGCCGCACGACCCAGGCGGCGATGTCGTATTCCTCCATCGCCCGCTGATCTTCTTCGCCGGCATCGCGCGACAGGAGGTGGCTGTCGAAGAGCGGCAGGATGCGCAGACCGGCGGTCTCCGGTCTGAGGCGCCAGCCGCCGCGGAAGAGCTCGGCCTCCGCACCCTGATCCTCCAACCAGGCGACGAGGCCCTGATGCCCAGTGGCGGTACGATGCAACGGCTTCGGCGTCTGCCAGAAGGCGAAGACCAGGGCGAGCGCGACCAGACCGCCGAGGGCGAGGGCCACCGTCAGGCCGGCCCCGCCCCGGGAACCGGCCGCCGCGTTCGCCCGGCTGCTCACGCCGCCTGGTCCTGCAGCAGGGGCTGGGCCGTGCGCAGGCAGTCGGCGAAGCGGTCCTCGCTCAGCGGCCGGCCGCCGAACTGCACCAGCTCCTCAAGCTCGACGATGGTGTGGAGCGCGGCGCGATGGGGCCAGTCGGTCGGCACGTTGCGCAGGATGTCGCGTCCGGTGCGGCTGCGGGCCGCGCGCAGGCGGTGCAGCCGGGCCGTGGTCTCCAGCGCCCGGTTGGCCAGCAGCATCAGGGCACGGCGGCGGTCGGGAACGGCGGCAACTTCCTCGAGGAAGCGCTCCACCGGCGTCAAGTCGCCCGGCGTCTCCGGCCCTGCCATGCGGGCTTTCCGCCCCGGTCGATCCTCGCTCGCACCCAGCGTGCTGAGGGAGCCGAGGCCGCCATAGCGGAAGAACACCAGCAAGACGATGCCGAGGACGGCGAGCGCCACGGCGATCAGCAGCGTGCGCAGGCTGTCCTCGTCCAAGGTCAGGTCATTGGTCGCGGCCTCGGGGCCCTCGACCGAGATCTCCGCGTCGGGATCGCCCACATAGGTGAGGCCTCGGTCGACCCGGCTGTAGCGCAGGACCTCGGCGTACTCCGCGCCCGCCTCGCTCTCCGGGATCGGCTCGGGGGGATAGGGCGCCTCCTGGGCGCCGACACCTTCGGCGGTGAGAAAAAGGCAGAGAACAATCAGCGCAGCTATCCGTCCAGCGGCCCGCTTGGACGGGCGATCGTCATCCAGTTGCATCGCCCGACCCCGTCGAGACGCCCCCTCACACGCAACCGTAGCGGGCGCCGGCCCTGCGGCGCAAGCCAGGCACGCGACGTCGGTCGTCGCTTTCCCGGCAGGTGGGTCCAAATGGCCTCAGACGCGGGCGTAGACGTCTTCGTAGCGCACGATGTCGTCCTCGCCGAGATAGGCGCCGGTCTGCACCTCGATCAGATGCAGGTCGATCTTGCCGGGATTGGCCAGGCGGTGGGTGGCGCCGAGGGGGATGTAGACGGACTCGTTCTCCGCCAGGATCCGCTCGTCATTGCCCACGGTGATGCGGGCCGTGCCGGCCACCACCACCCAATGCTCGGAGCGGTGCACATGGCTCTGCAGGCTGAGCTGGGCGCCGGGATGGACCATGATCTGCTTCACTTGGAAGCGCCCCCCCAGCACCAGCGTCTCGTACCAGCCCCACGGGCGGTGGACCCTGGGAAAGGCCTCCGCCTGGTCGGCGCCGGCGAGGCGGAGCGCGGTGACGGCTTCCCGCACATCGTGGGCTCGGTTCATGTCGGCCACCAGCACCGCATCGCGGGTGGCCACGGCGACCGTGTCCTTCAGACCGATGCCGACGACGCGGATCTCCTCCTGCTCGGAGCGCAGCAGGGTGTTCTCGCAGTCGATGGCGATGGAGCCGTTGCTGGTGGCGACGCCCTGGGGGTCGCGGCTGCTTTCGCCCCAGACCGTGGCCCAGGAGCCGAGGTCGTTCCAACCCACCGACATCGGCACGACCTTGCCCGGAATGCGCTCCATGATCGCGTAGTCGACCGAGATGTCGGGGCTTTCGGCGTAGCCGTCGCCGAGGCGCAGGAAGTCCAGATCGTGCCGGGCCTCGGCCAGGCCCTTCTCCACCGCCTCGGCCAGGTCGGGCATGTGTTCGGTAAACGCCGTGCTGACGGTGGAGACCGGGAAAAGGAAGATCCCCGAGTTCCAGAGGTAGCGGCCGGAGGCTACCATCTCCTCCGCCGTTGCCTCGTCCGGCTTCTCGGTGAAGCGCTGGTAGGGCAGGGCGCTCGGGGCGCCGTCGCCCGGGGCCTCGGCCAACTCGATATAGCCATAGCCGGTCTCGGCCCGGTCGGGACGGATGCCGAAGGTGACGGCGCTGCCGTCGGCACCGGCGGCTGCGGCGGCGGCCTCGATCGCGGCATGGAAGGCCGGGGTGTCGTGCAGCACGTGGTCGGAGGGCGCGACGAGGATCAGCCCGTCGGGGTCATCGGCCGCCACCATGCGGGCGGCGGCGTAGATCGCGGGCGCGGTGTTGCGCCCGGCCGGCTCCACCACGATGCGGGCCTCGCGGGTGCCGATGGCGCTCAACTGTTCGCCCACGACGAAGCGGAAATCGTTGCCGGTCATCAGGATGGGCGGCGCGAACTGCTCGCCGGCCAGGCGGCGGATGGTGGCCTGCAGCAGGCTCTCCTCCCCTACCAGACGGCTGAACTGCTTGGGGTAGGATTTGCGCGACAGCGGCCAAAGCCGGGTGCCGCTGCCGCCGCAGAGGACGACGGGATGGATCTTTGGACTGCGCGACATGGTGCCCTCCCTGCCGTCGGTCGCCAAGGGTGCGCCGCAGCACGGCGGCGGGTCAATCCTCTGCCTTCGGGCCTCCGGCGGGTTTCGGCCTTTCGCCGAAGATATCTGGCCGGGCCTCCCGCGCCATGTGGTCGAGGACGGCGTTGACGAACCCCGCCTCCTTACCAGCCGCGTTGAACGCTTTCGCGACGTCGACGTACTCGGTGATCGCCACCTTGGGGGGCGTCCGCCCGTCGATCAGCTCGGCGCCCGCGGCGCGGAAGACGGCGCGCAGCGTCGGGTCGATGCGGTTGATCGGCCAGGCCGCCACCAGCGCCCGGTCGGTCATCTGGTCGATCCGGGCCTGCTGGCTGACGGCGCTCTTAAGGATGGTGCGGAAGAGGCGCATGTCGGCCTCGGCGAAGATGTCGCCTTCGATCGCCACGCCGATGCGGTGGGTCTCGAATTCCCGGATGATCTCGGGGAGCGGGGTGCGCGCGGCCTCCATCTGGAAGAGCGCCTGCACGGCGTAGAGGCGGGCCGTGGCCTTCTGCTGCTGGCGGTTGCCGCGGGGGGCCTTGGCGCTCGCTGCGGTCATCGGCCGCCCTCCGGATCGGCGGCGGCCATGCGGATGGGGGCCTCGTCCTGCGGCGCCGTTTGGCGAGAGGCAGGGGCGAAGCGGGTGCGGAGGGCGATCAGATGCAGCGCCGCCTCGGCCGCGCCGCCGCCCTTGTTCTGGGCCGCCGGGTCTGCCCGGACCACGGCCTGGTCCATGCTCTCGACCGTCAGGATGCCGTTGCCGATAGCCAGCCCGTCGAGGCCGAGCAGCATCAGCCCGCGGGAGCTGTCGTTGCACACCGTCTCGTAATGCGTGGTCTCGCCCCGGATGACGCAGCCGAGGGCGACATAGCCGTCGAAGCGCCTCGACCGGTCGGCAAGGCGGATGGCCGTCGGCACCTCGAGCGCGCCGGGCACCTCCACCTTTTCGACCTCGGCCGCGACGGTGGCGAGCTCTGCCTCGGCCCCGGCGATCAGATGGTCGGCGATGGCGCGGTAATAGGGCGCCGTCACGATCAGCACCCGGGGCGGCCGGGCGAAGCTCGGGCGCGCCAGGGCGCCGTGCTGGGTCGGACCCGCCATCCTAGTGCCCCTCCGCCGCGATCGGACGGGTCTCGACGATGGAGAGGCCGTAGCCCTCCAGCCCGATCACGTTCCGCGGAGGTGAGTTCGACAAGAGGATCATCTCATCCACCCCAAGGGCGCAGAGGATCTGGGCGCCGAGCCCGTATTGCCGCAACGCCTGGGGCGAAACGCCGCGATCGCCCAGGGCGAGATGGCGCTCCATATCGCGGAGGAGGACGACGACGCCCCGCCCCTCCGCCGCGATGGCGCGCATCGCATCGGGCAGCTGCCGGGCCCGTCCGGGCGACAGCGCCAGCACATCGCCGAGCGGGTCCATCGCGTGCATCCGCACCAGCACCGGCCCGCCGTTCGAGAGATCGCCCATGGTGAGCGCCACATGCTCCGCCCCCTCCGCCTCGTCGACGAAGATGCGGAGCTGCCAGTCGCCGCCATGCTCCGACGTCACGGTCTGGGCGGCCTGCTCCCGCAGCAGATTGTCATGGCGCCGGCGATAGGCGATGAGGTCGGAGATCGTGCCGATCTTCAATCCATGGCGCTGGGCGAAGGCGACGAGATCGGGAAGGCGGGCCATCGTCCCGTCCTCCTTCATCACCTCGCAGATCACGCCCGACGGGTTGAGCCCGGCCAGGCGCGAGATATCGACCGCCGCCTCGGTATGGCCGGCGCGGACCAGCACGCCCCCCTCCCGCGCGCGCAGCGGAAAGACATGGCCGGGGGTGGCGATGTCGCCCGCGTCCTTGGTGGGGTCGATCGCCACGGCGACGGAGCGGGCCCGGTCGTGGGCCGAGATGCCGGTTGTCACCCCCTCCCGCGCCTCGATGGAGACGGTGAAGGCGGTCTCGTGGCGCGAGGAGTTGGAGGCCGCCATCATCGGCAGGCCGAGGGCATCCAGGCGCGCGCCGGTAAGCGCCAGGCAGATCAGGCCGCGGCCGTGGGTGGCCATGAAGTTCACCGCATCCGGCGTCGCCATCTGGGCCGGGATCACCAGATCGCCCTCGTTCTCCCGATCCTCGTGATCCACCAGGATGAACATCCGGCCGTTGCGGGCATCCTCGATGATGTCCTCAACGGCGGCGATGTAGTCGCGGTAGTGCTCCTGACTGGCATCCGGCATGGCGGTCCCCACAGCGCTGGTGAGGGGCATCTAACGCCACCCGGGACCGATTTCTAGCGTTCCGCGCGCGGGCGCCGCAGCGTCATGTGCCGCCGCGCCGATCTGACAGGATGGCTCAGCAGGAAAGATCGGCCGCGCAGGCCGCCAGCGCGACCCGGGTCGCGGCATCGAACGCGCCGTGGATCGGGCCGCTGTAATGGCCCTCGTCCCGCAGGAACTCCTGCCATTCGATCACATAGTCCCTGCTCCGTTGCTCGATCGCCCAGCTCCAATCCTCGAAGGCGCGGTCGGCCAGGCCGAGAAGCTGATAGGCCGTGCCGCGATTGATCCGCGCGCTCACGTAGCCGGGGTCGAGGGCGATGGCGCGGTCGAAGTCCTTCACCGCGCGCTCAAGTTGGTCCAGATCCCTGTAGAGCCGGCCGCGGTTGTTGAGGATCTGCGGCGATCGCATGTCCATGGTCAGCGCCAGATCGTAGACGGCGAGGGCGCGGTCGTGGTCGCCCATCTCGGCATGGGCGATGGCACTGCCGATCAGCGCGGGGATGTGGCTGCGGTCGATCTCCAGGGCCCTGGCGAAGTCGGAGAGGGCTGCCGGATGGGCGTCCATGGCCGCATGGGTCCGGCCCCGGCCGGTATGGGCGATCTTGTCGTAGGGCGTGAGCGCGATGGCCCGGTCGTACTCCGCGATCGACTTCTGATAGTGCCCAAGCCGGCGATAGGCCCAGCCACGGCTGGAAAACGCCCAGGCGACGGAGGCGGCCCCCGGCGGCGCCTTGGCGATGACGGCGGCGCAACTGATCAAGACACGTGCGGGATCGTCTGAGTTGTCGCACTCATCTTCGGAGGCGTGGACCGGCCCGATCAGCGAGACCGCCAAAAGGCAGACCGCGCCCCAAGCCACGCTTGCGCTGGCTCGGCAGCGCCATCTGCCGGCGGGCGTGCCTCGCGCAATGCCGGCCTGTCCGATCACCGCGCCTCAGCACTCCGGATCGGCGGCGCAAGCGGCCACCGCGGCGCGGGTCGCGGCGTCAAACTCACCGCTTATCGGGCCTGAATAGAGGCCCTCGCGCTGCAGAAACTCCTGCCATTCGATGACGTCATCCGCGTCCCCGCCCTCGATGGCTCGGTTCCAATCGGCAAGGGCGCGGTCGGCCTCGCCCAGGAGCTGATAGGCAACACCGCGGCCCACCCGTGCGTTGTGGTAGTCAGGTTCAAGCGCGAGGGCGCGATCGTAGTCTTCAATCGCCCGCCGAAGCTGGCCGAGATTTCGGTAGGTGAGGCCGCGATTGTTGTAGGCGACAGGCTCTTCGGGATCGATTTCGATGGCACGATCGGTGGCGGCGAGGGCGTCCTCGAACTGTCGCAGCTCGAAGTGCGCGACCCCGAGAGAGACCCAGGCGTCGACGAATGTCGGGTTGATCTCGATGGCACGCTCGTGGTCGGCGATGGCGGCGCTCCAAGCCTGCACCTGTTGATGGGCGCGCCCCCGGGCGTAGTGCGCGTTCGGCCGGTCCGGGTTCAGCGCGATGGAGCGGCTGTAGTCGGCGATTGCGCGCGCCGGCTCGCCCAGCTCCCGATACGCCCAGCCGCGGTTCGTGAAGACCCAGGCGACGGCCGCATTCTCCTCCGGCGCAGCTGCGAGGACCGCGTTGCAGCTGTCGAGCACACGTTGCGGATCTTGGGCGCTCTCGCAATCGTTGCCCGCCTCGTCCAGCGGCATGCAACCGGCCAGCACAAGGCCGAGGCTCATCATCAAAATGCGCATTGCGGCCCCTCCCGCTAATCGTCCCCTCGCGACCATCAGTGCCATGCGGCCGCGCGCCGATCAATGCGGGGGTCAGGCGACCTCGCCGAGGCGGGCGACGTAGCGGGCCAGGACGTCGATCTCCAGGTTCACCTTGTCGCCGGTCTTGGCCGTGCCCCAGGTGGTGATCGCCTTGGTGTGGGGGATCATGTTGACGCCGAAGCTCCGGCCCTCGACCTCATTCACCGTGAGCGACGTGCCGTTGAGCGCGACCGAGCCCTTGGGGGCGATGTAGCGGGCCAACGCCTCCGGCACCTCGAAGCTGAAGCGGGTGCTGTCGCCCTCGTCCCGCATCGCGATGATCTCGGCCAGGCCGTCGATATGGCCGGAGACGATGTGGCCGCCGAGCTCGTCACCGACGCGGAGCGAACGCTCCAGGTTCACCTGCGTCCCCGTCTGCCAGTCGCCGAGGGTGGTGAGCGCCAGGGTCTCGGCCGAGGCATCGACCTCGAACCAGTTCCGGCCACCCTCCTGCCCGCGACCCACCATCGTCAGGCAGACCCCGTCGCAGGCGATCGAGGCGCCGAGCGCGATGCCGTCGGCAGGAAAGCCACAGGCGAGGCGCAGTCTGCGGTCGCCCTCCCCATGGACGGCCAAAATCTCGCCAATGTCCGTCACGATACCTGTAAACATCGCGCCATCCCCAGCGGTGCCGATCGCCACGATCGGCCGGTGGTGGGACGAGTAGCGCGTGCATCCCTGCCGGGCAAGGTGAGCCGGCGCGTGGACCCCGGGCGATGGAGGGGCGGCAGCTGACGGATCATCCGGGATCGGCCGAGGCATCGGCTCCAAGCGCGCAGGCGGGCGACGGCTCGGCCAACGTCGTGCCGCTGCTCGCCGAGCGCCGGTCGCCGGAACAGCGGCGCTTTCTGTTCCTGCAGGGTCCCCACGGACCGTTCTTCGCCGAGCTCTCCCGGCTGCTGCGGGCCAGCGGGGCAGAGACCCGGCGCATCGGCTTCAACCGCGGCGATGCCTTCGAGTGGCCGGAGGCCGCGACCTACACCGCCTATCGCGAGGCGCCCTCTCGCTGGGCCGATTGGGTCGATGCCTACCTGGCCGAGGAAGACATCACCGACCTCGTGCTCTACGGCGACATGCGGGAGGTGCACCGCGTCGCCCACCAGCGGGCCCTCGCGCGCAACCTCCGCATCCATTGCTTCGAGGAGGGCTATCTCCGCCCCTATTGGGCGACCTATGAGCGGGCCGGGGTGAACGGCAATTCCCGCCTCGTCCATATGCCGGTGGCGGATATGCAGGCCCGCGTCGCCGGCCGCGATGTCGAGACGCCGGAGGCGCCGGCGACCTGGGGCGCGCTCTGGCATCACACCTGGTACGGCTTCCTCTACCACGCCAACATCCTGCTCAGGAACGGCTTCTACCCCAACTTCGTGCCGCACCGCGGCGTGACGGTGGCCGAGGAGTTCGCGCTGCACACAAGCCGCCTACTTCTCTATCCGCTGAAGGGTCTCCGCCGGCGCTGGCGGGAGCGGCGCCTGCGCCGGGCCGGCATGCCCTATCACCTGGTGCTGCTGCAGCTCAGCCATGACAGCGCGATGCGCGACCACTCGCCCTTCGCCACTCAGCGCGATTTTCTCGGCGCCTGCATCACCGCCTTTGCCGAGGGCGCGCCGCGCCACCACCGGCTGGTCTTCAAGGCCCATCCACTGGAAGACGGGCGGGAGCCGCTGGCTCCCACCCTCCGCCGCCTGGCGGCCCGGGCCGGGATCTCCGACCGGGTGGACTTCATCGACGGCGGCAAGCTCGGCCCGCTGCTCGACGGGGCGCGGAGTGCGGTCACCGTGAACTCCACCGCGGCCCAGCAGGCGCTTTGGCGCGGTTTGCCGGTGTCGGCCCACGGCCGGGCGGTCTACCAGAAGCCGGAATTCGTCTCTCCCCAGCCGCTCGCGGCCTTCTTTCGTGCGCCGGAGCGGCCGGACAGCGCCGCCTACCGCGCCTATCGCCGCTATCTGCTCGGCACCAGTCAGGTGCGGGGGGGCTTCTACACCCGCCAGGACCGCCAGACGCTGCTGCGACGGGCGGTCGACATGATGCTCGATCCGCTCGATCCCTACGATGCCTTCGCCCGGGATGGGCGCACGTTGCCCGATATGGCGCCCGATACGGCGCCTGAGACGGCGAAAATCCTACCACTTGGGCGTGTGTCCTCCGCGCCATAGCTGCGGATCCGTCGCGCGCCCGTCGCTAGCGCGGCCGCCTGCTTTCGGCTATCACTCAAGGCTTGGGGGCGAGAGACCGCGCAAAGCGGCCGCGACAGCTGAGTGAAGGAACAGCCCGATGCGACTTGACGGTCTCCGGCTTCGTCTATGGGTCGGCCTCTTCACCGTGGCCGCGACCGTGTCGGCCTGCGGCACGCTGCCCCGCTCCGGCCCTTCCAAGAGTGAGATCGAGGCCAGCACCGACGACCTCGAGCTCGGCGTCGCCGTGGTCGAGGTGAACGATCTGGTGGCCCAGCGCACCCTGATCGACGAGACCCTGGGCTTCTCCCTCGAGTTCCAGCGCGCCGGGGTCCGCAATGTCGACATGATCGGCCCGGGCGACGTGCTGACGGTGACGATTTGGGAGAATGTCGACACGCCGATCTTCGGCGGATCCCTCGGCGGCTCGACCACCAACCTGGAGTTTCTGCAGGTCGACCAGGACGGCCTGATCTTCATCCCCTATGCCGGCCGGGTGCGGGCCGCCGGGACGACGCCCGATCAGCTGCGCCGCACCATCACCCGCCTGCTCGAGGATCAGACCCCGGACCCTCAGGTCGAGGTGCGCTTGAACGAGGCCGACAGCGCCACCGTCGATCTGCTCGGCGGCGTCACGGCCCAGGGGGTCTATCCGATCGAGGCCTCGAGCCGCACGCTCGCCTCGATGCTCGCCCGCGCCGGCGGCACCACGCTGGAGCCGGAGATCGCGCAGATCCGTCTGCGCCGCGGCAATCGCGTTGGCCGGATCTGGTTGCAGGATCTCTATGACAATCCCTCCAACGACATCCCGCTCCGCGCCGGCGACACCATCATCGTTGAGGAGGATCGGCGGAGCTTCATCGCCCTCGGCGCCCTCGGCACCCAGACCACGCTGCCGTTCCCGGATCGGCGCATCAGCGTGCTGGAGGCGATCGGCCGGTCGGGCGGTCTCAACACGCAAACCGCCAACCCCTCCGGCGTCTTCGTCTTCCGGGTGGAGCCGCCGGCGGTCGCCAATGCCCTGATCGAGGGGCGGACCGAGGCGACGCCGCAGCGGGTTGCCTACCTGATCGACCTCACCCAGCCAGGCGGCATGTTCACCGCGGCGGACTTCTTCATCCGCGACGGCGACACGGTCTATGTGACGGAGGCGCCGCTGGTGCAGGCCCAGAAGATCCTGGGCGCCATCGTGCCCTTCGTGAACTTCGCGGGCTCCGCTGCCAGCCTCGGGCCGGGTCTCTGACATCGCCGGGGCCCGGGGGACCGGCGCCGAAAGGGCGCCGGCCCGCGGCCCTGAAAGGCGCCTCGGGGTCTACAGCCTCGGCTTTCTCTGGCAACCCCATCTCCGCCACATCCTGCGGCTCGCCGGCTGGCGCGTTGGCCCCGGCCTGCCGTTCGGGCCGATGGACGCGGTGGGCGTCTGGGGCCAGCGCGGCGTCGCGCGGCGGGGCTTTGCCGCGGCGCGGCGCTTCCGGCGCCCGGTCGTGGTGGTGGAGGATGCGTTCCTGCGCTCCGTCCAACCCGGGCGGGAGGAGCCGCCGGCGGGCCTGCTGATCGACGAGACCGGCGTCTACTACGACGCCAACGCGCCGTCTGCCATCGAGGATCTGCTGGCGAGCGACCTGACGGAGGAGGCGTTGGCGCGGGCCCGCGCCGGCCTCGCGCTCTTCCGTCGCCTTGGGCTCTCCAAGTACAACGCCTGGGATCTCGCCGCGCCCCTGCCGGAGCCCGGTTTCGTCCTGGTGGTCGACCAGACGCGCGATGACGCCTCCATCGCCGGGGCGGGCGCCACGGCGGCGACCTTCGATGCGATGCTGGCCGCCGCCCGCGCGGAGAACCCGGGCGCACGCATCCTCCTCCGCCCCCATCCCGAGGTCGTGGCCGGGCGGAAGCGTGGGCACTTGCGCGGCGGCGGCGATGTCGGCGTCCTCCCCCCCAACCTGCCCCCCGCCGCAGTGCTCGCCCGGGCGGCGCGGGTCTACACCGTCTCCTCCCAACTGGGGTTCGAGGCGATCCTGGCCGGCCACCGCCCCCGGGTCTTCGGCCTGCCGTTCTATGCCGGCTGGGGTCTGTCGGATGACGAGATGACGTCGCCCCGCCGGGGCAAGGTACGCTCGGCCGAGGCGGTGTTCTCCGCCGCGATGCTGGAGGCGCCCACCTGGTACGACCTCTACGACCGCGGACCGGCGACGTTCGAGGACGCGGCGACCGGCCTCGCTGTCCGCGCGGCAGCCCACCGTCTGGCGCCAAGGGGGGCGGTCTGCCACGGCATGCGGCTTTGGAAGCGCCCGGCGGTTGCGTCGTTCCTGCGGGGCGGCCCCGTGCGGTTCGAGGATGATGCCGCCCGCGCCGTCTCTCGCGCCGCTGCCGGGAAGCAGCCGCTCTTCGTCTGGGCGGGGCGGGAGACGGCGGATCTCGCTGCCCGGTGTGCGGCCGCCGAGGTGCCGCTTTTCCGGGTGGAGGACGGGTTTCTCCGCTCCGCCGGCCTCGGTGCGGCGCTGGTGCCGGCGCTCTCCCTCGTCTTCGACGATCTCGGGATCTACTACGACCCTGGCCGGCCGAGCCGGCTTGAGGCGCTCATCGCCGAAGCGGTGGAGCTGCCGGAAGACGCCCTCGACCGCGCCCGGCGGCTGCGGGAGGGCATCGTCAGCGCCGGCCTCAGCAAGTACAATGTCGGCGAAGCGGCGGCGATCGAGGTGCCGGCCGGGCGCCAGGTGATCCTGGTGCCGGGCCAGGTGGAGGACGACGCCTCCATCCGCCTCGGCGCTTCCGATGTCCGCACCAATCTCGGCCTGCTCGAGGCAACCCGGGCGGCCAATCCCGAGGTATTCCTGATCTACAAGCCCCACCCCGACGTGGAGGCTGGTCTGCGCCAGGGCAGAGTGCCGGAGGCGGCGCTCACCAGCCTCGCCGACCACGTCGCCCGGAGAGCCGATCCGGCGTCCTTGCTCGCCCGGGCCGATGCGGTCTGGACCATGACCTCGCTTATGGGGTTCGAGGCGCTGCTGCGGGGGGTCCCGGTCCACACCCTCGGCCAGCCGTTCTACGCCGGCTGGGGCCTGACCCAGGACCACGGCCCGCCCGTGGCGCGGCGCACGGCGCGGCCAGGCCTCGATGCCCTCGTCCACGCCGCATTGATTGACTACCCGACCTACCGCGACCCGGTCAGCCGCCTGCCCGCGCCGCCGGAGGTCATCGTGCGCCGCCTCTCCGCCCCCAGCGGGCGGGTGCCGCGCCAAGATCCGGCGCTGCGGCTGCTGGCGAAGGCCCAGGGGCTTTTCGCCAGCTACGCCCATTGGTGGCGCTGACCGCGCGGGCTAATCGTCCCCACGTTCCCAGATCGTCAGGGTGTCATCGCCGATCCGGGTCTCCGCCGTCAGCCTAAAGCCCGGGGCGTCGGCGAGCGCTTCCAGCCCCAGATCCCCGACGGCGGCGAGGGCGTCCGACCCAAGCACGCGCCCGGCGGAGAAGAGTGCGATCTCGTCCACCAGTCCGGCGCCGAGCAATCCCGCCGCCAGCCGGCCACCGCCCTCACAGAGGACGCGCGTGATGCCTCGCGATCCGAGGGCAGAGAGCAGGGCAGAGAGATCCAGCGTCTGTGCCTCGCCCTCGGTCGCCAGCAGGACGGCGCCGCGGGCGGTCCACGCCCTGCGCCGCGCCTCCTCCGCCGCCTCCGTGTGGGCGAGCCAGAGCGGCGGATCGCCCGCGCTGTCGCCCAGGCGGCTCTCGAGCGGCAGGGAGAGGCTGCCGTCCGCCACCACCCGCACCGGCGCGGCGGCGAGGCCGAGCTCGCGCACGTCCAGCATCGGATCGTCTGCCCGGGCGGTCCCGGCGCCGATCAGCACCGCGTCGTGGGTCGCCCGCATCAGATGCACGCGCCGGCGCGCCGCCGGCCCGGTGATCCAACGGCTTTCCCCCGCCGCCGTGGCGATGCGGCCGTCGAGGGTGGTCGCGAGCTTCAGCGTCAAACGCGGCCGCCCGGTGCGCTGGCGCATCAGGAAGCTGGCGTTGAGCGCCTCCGCCTCCGCCGCCCGGCAGCCGATCTCCACCTGTACCTGCGACGCCTCCAGTGCCGCGAATCCCCGGCCGGAAACCCGGGGGTCAGGGTCGATCATCGGCGCCACCACGCGGGCGACGCCGGCGGCAATCAGCGCCTCGGCGCAGGGAGGGGTGCGACCGTGATGGGCACAGGGCTCCAGGCTGACATAGGCGGTGGCGCCCCGCGCAGCGTCGCCGGCCTGGGCGAGCGCCATGGCCTCCGCATGGGGTCGTCCGCCCGGCTGGGTCCAGCCGCGGCCGGCGACATGGCCCGCGGCCGAGACGATCACGCAACCGACCGCGGGGTTGGGCCAGACCCGCCCGAGGCCGCGCCGGGCGAGGCCCAGGGCATGGTCCATCCAGCGCACGTCGTCGTCGTTGGCCGCGGCGGCGACGACGGTCGGGCGCGCCGCCATGGCCTCAGCCGTCTCCGTCGCCGACCTTTGCGACCGCGGGGCGGAGCTCGTGCACGAACTCCTCGAAATCGTCCGCCGCCTGGAAGTTCTTGTAGACGCTGGCAAAACGGACATAGGCGACGGTATCGATGCGGGCGAGCGTCTCCATCACGATCTCACCGATGCTGTCGGAGGGGACGTCGGCATCGCCCATGCTCTCCAACCGGCGCACGATGCCGGAGATCATCTGGTCCACCCGCTCCGGCTCGATCGGCCGTTTCTGCAGGGCGATGCGGATCGAACGCTCCAGCTTGTCGCGGTCGAACGGCTCCCGCCGGCCGGATTTCTTGATCACCACCAGATCGCGCAGTTGCACCCGTTCGTAGGTGGTGAAGCGGCCGGCGCAGGCCGGGCAATAGCGCCGCCGCCGGATCGCCACATGGTCCTCGGCCGGGCGCGAGTCCTTCACCTGGGTCTCGGTGTTGCCGCAAAACGGGCAGCGCATGGGCCCCATCCCTCCGCCGAGTGCGCATCAGATGGCGCGGGACTATAGGGGCCGTGCCAGACTTTGGGTAGGGGGAGAATAGCCCCACCAGATGCAGTGTTGGCTGAGCGTGGCCCTCAGGTCGCGCCCCGCGCGGCGCCACGCGCGCTTGCCCGCCCCGGCCCCGGCGCCTAAACCGGGCGGCGGGTGTTAAACGTCGGCGTGTTGGGCCGGAGGGGGAGCGCGTGAAGATCCTTTTTGTGCACGAGAATTATCCGGCCCAGTTCGGCCAGTTCGGCGGCTGGCTCCGGGATCAGCACGGCTGGGACGTGGCCTTCGCCACCGCCCGCAAGGGTCTGACGCCCGAGAACACCCGCATGCGCATCCTGCCCTTCGAGGTGCACCGCGAGCCGACGGAGGGGGTGCACCCTTACGCCAAGGATTTCGAGAAGGCGGTGATCGCCGGGCAGGGCGCCGCCCGGGCCTTCGTCGCCGCCCGCGATGCCGGGTTCCAGCCCGACATCGTGATGGCCCATTCCGGCTGGGGCCCCGGGATCTACGCCAAGGACATCTGGCCGACCGCGGTCTATGTGCCCTATTTCGAGTGGTACTATCAGTACCCGCCGAAGGACTCCGTCCACCTCCGCACCCACAACCCCAACCTCAACTCCAAGCTCTACCAGCGCACCCGGAACGCGCCCTTCTGGGCCGATATCGTCGAGGCCGATCTGGGCCTGGTGCCCACCGTCTTTCAGGCCGATCAGTTCCCGGCCTTCTTCCGCGACAAGCTGCGGGTGATCCACGACGGCATCGACGTCGACATGCACGCCCCCGATCCCGAGGCGCGGGTCGATATCGCCGGGATCGCGCTGCCGGAGGGGGCGGAGGTGCTGACCTTCGTCACCCGCGGCATGGAGCCCCATCGTGGCTTTCCCCAGTTCATGCGCGCGGTCGAGGCGCTGCAACCGCTCCGCCCCAACCTCCACGTCGTGATCGGCGGAGAGGACCGGGTGGCCTACGGCGACAAGAACAAGGACGGCGAGAAAAGCTGGAAGACCAAGATGCTCGACGAGCTCGCGCTCGACCTCTCCCGCATCCACTTCACCGGCCTTTTGCCGCGCAAAGACTATGTGCGCCTGCTGCAGGCCACGGACGTGCATTTCTATGCCTCGACGGAGTTCGTGCTCTCCTGGTCGATGCTGGAGGCGATGAGCGTCGGCTGCCTTCTCGTCGCCTCCGACACCGCCCCGGTCAGGGAGTTCATGACGGACGGGGAGACCGGGCTGCTCACCGATTTCCACGATGTCGGGCGCATCGTCGCGACGCTGGAGAAGGCGTTGGACGAGCGTGACGACCTCACGATCCTCGGCCGCCATGCCCGGGCGCGGATCGTGAACCTCTACGCCGCCGGCAAGGTCTGGACGGAGAAGAAGGCGCTGCTCGAGTCCCTGGTGGGCGCGAAGGCCCTGGCGGAGCAGGCGGTGTGATCCGAGGGCGCGCCGGGCCGCTCTACTACGGCTGGATCGTCGTCGCCGTCGCCTTCGTCACCATGGGCATCGCGGTCACCTGCCGCACCGCCTTTTCCCTGCTCTACCCGGAGGTGCTGGACGAGTTCGGCTGGGACCGGGGGGCGACGGCGGGGGCCTACTCCATCGGCTTCGTCGCCTCGACCGCCATGCTGCCGATCATCGGCATCCTGATGGACCGCTCGGGCCCGCGGCTGGTGATCCCCCTCGGCGCCGTGCTGGTGGCGGTCGGCCTGGTACTGACGACAACCGTGGAAAGCCTGGTGGGCTTCTACCTCGCCATGGGGGTGCTGGTGATCAACGGCTCCATGGCCATGAGCTATATCGTGCATTCGATGTTCCTGCCGGCCTGGTTCGTGCGCAACCGGGGCCTGGCGATCGGCATCGCCTTTGCCGGCGTGGGGGTGGGGGGCATCCTGCTTTTACCGCTCATCCAGTGGGTGATCGACGCCGATGGCTGGCGTACGGCCTGCCTGGCCCTCGCCGCCCTGGTGCTGGTGGTGATCGTGCCGCTGAACGCGCTTTTCCAGCGGGCCCGGCCGGCCGATCTCGGCCTGGAGATCAGCCCGGCCGAGCGCACCCTCGACCGGGACGGCGCGGCGGTGGAGGTGGTGGTCGATGCCGACTGGGCGGGGACGGAGTGGACGCCGGCCCGGGCGCTCCGCACCCGGCGGTTCTGGTGGGTGGCGACGGCGATGGGGGGCTCGCTTTTCGTCTGGTACGGGCTGCAGGCGCACCAGACGCGGCTGCTGCTCGACGCCGGCTTCGATGCGAGCTTTGCCGCCCGGGCGCTCGGCTTCGTCGCGTTCTGCGGCATCGCTGGGCAAATCGCCATCGGCGCGCTCTCGGACCGCATCGGGCGGGAGGGGGCCTGGACCATCGCCATGGGCGGCTTCTCCATCGCCATCCTCGCCTTCCTGGGGCTGGAGGCGGAGGCCGCGCCCTGGCTGGTCTACGTCGCGATCGTGGCCCAGGGACTGTTCGGCAGCGGCATCGCCTCCGTCTTCGGCGCGGTGATCACGGAGATCTTCGCCGGCGCGCGCCTGGCCACGATCTTCGCCCTGGTCAGCCTTTGCGGCAATATCGGCGCGGGGCTCGGCGCCTGGTCGCTCGGCGCGCTGCACGACGTGACCGGCAGCTACGCGCCGGGCTTCTGGCTTTGTCTCGGGGCGGCGCTCACGTCGATTGTGGCGATTTGGCTGGCCTCGCCCGGGCAGGTGCGGCAGACGCCGCTGCGCGCGCGGCAGCGGGATCGCGCAATTGCTTCATGACGGTGGACGCGGTGGCGATGGTGGTGCCCGCCGCATCCTCCACCACCGCCTCCAGGAACTTGGTCGCCCGGCCGCCGCCGGTGATCCGGGCCCGGGCCGTCAGGGTGCCCGCGCGGGCGGGCGCGAGGTAGTTGGCGGTCATCGAGACGGTGGTGACCGGCGGCAGCGTGGCCCGATCCAGCTCCGCCGCCATGGTCATGCCGCAGGCGATGTCGAGCAGGCTCGCCAGGATGCCGCCATGCACCACGCCGTGACGATTAAGATGCCGCTCGCCGAGGCTGAGGGTGACGAAGGGCGTCGCCTCCTCCGGCACATGGATGACGTAGCCGATCAGGCGCTGGGCGCCGGTCTCGTCCGTCAGCCGGCGCATGGGGCCGTCAGGCCCCCGCACGGCCGAGGGTGACGAAGCGGTCGAGATGGTGATCGCTGTCGCCCAACTGGTGGTCGATCATGATGATCCGCTTGGCGTAGTGGCCGAGGGGGTATTCCCAGGTCATGGCGATGCCGCCGTGCAGCTGGATGCACTCCTCCGCCACCCGCTTGCCGACCCGGCCGACCAGGCTTTTGGCGGCGGAGACGGCGCGCTCCCGCTCCGTCCGTTCGCCGTCCAGCAGGCTGGCGGCGCGGATGACGGCAGAGCGAACCTGCTCGATCTCGATCACCATCTCGACCGCGCGGTGCTGCAGGGCCTGGAAGCTGCCGATGGGCCGGCCGAACTGCTTGCGGTCGCGGAGATAGGCTACGGTCATGTCCTTCGCGGTCTCCATCGCGCCGAGCGCCTCGGCCGAAAGGGCGAGGGCGCCGGCCGCGATCGTCTCCTCCAGCAGGGCAAAGCCATCGTCGACGGTGCCGAGCACGGCGTCGGGCCCAACGACCACCCCGTCGAGCCAGATATCGGCCGCCGCCGCGCCGTCGATCATCGGATAGGCCCGGCGGCGCACGCCTGTCGCCTCTGGATCCACCAGGAACAGCGTCAGGCCGTCGGCCGCATCGTCGCTGCCGGAGGTGCGGGCACTGACGACCAATCGCTCCGCCGCGCCGCCGCCGTAGACGACGGCCTTCACCCCGTCGAGGCGCCAGCCATCGCCGTCCATCACCGCCCGGGTCCGGACATGGGAGAGGTCGTAGCGCGACGTCGGCTCGTAATGCGCAAGCGCCAGCTGTTGCTCCCCCGCCAGCGCCGCCTCGACCAGCTCCGCCGGCCCCCCGGCCGTGGCGATCAACCGGGCGCCGAGGACGCCGGTCGCCAGAAACGGCTCCACCGCCAGCGCTCGCCCCAGCTCCTCGAAGACCACGGCGATGTCGAAGCCGCTGCCGCCGAAGCCGCCCGCCGCCTCCGGCACCAGGGCGCCGACGATGCCGAGCTCGGCCATCTTGGCCCAGATCTCCAGCGCGTAGCCCGGGCCGTCATGGGCGATCTTGTTGCGCAGCTCCGGCCCGTAGCTGTCGCGCAGGAAGCGGGAGAGGGTGTCCGCCACCATCCGGCGGTCGTCGGTCAGCGAAAAATCCATGCCTCAGAGCCCGAGCATCGCCTTTGAGAGGATGTTCTTCTGGATCTCGTTCGAGCCGCCGAAGATCGAGAGCTTGCGGTAGTTGAAGTACTCCGCCGCCGCAGCCCCGGCATCGTCGGGCAGGAAATCAGGCAGGTTCGAGCCCTCCACATCCTCCGACGGGAAAGGGGCGGCGAGCGGGCCGAGGGCCCGGCGGGTGAGGTCGTTCAACGCCTGGCGGATCTCGGTCCCTTTGATCTTCAGCATCGAGGATTCGAGCCCCGGCGCGCCGCCCTCCTGGGCCTTGGCGAGCATGCGGAGGTTGGTGATCTTCATCGCCTCGAGGTCGATCTCCACCTCCCCCATGCGGGCGGCGAAGAGGGCATCCTCCGCCAACGGCCGGCCGCCGCGGGTCATCAGGCCTGCAAGCTCCTTCAGGCGGCGAAGCGCCTCGGTGGAGGCGCCGACGCCGGCGATGTTGGTGCGCTCATGGGTGAGCAGGTACTTGGCGATGGTCCAGCCCATGTTCTCTTCGCCGACCAGGTTCTCGGCCGGGACGCGCACATTGTCGAACCAGACCTCGTTCACCTCATGGGTGCCTTCGAGCAGGATGATCGGGCGCACCTCGATCCCTGGGGTCGCCATGTCGATGAGGAGGAAGCTGATCCCTTCCTGCGGCTTGCCGTCGGTCTTGGTGCGCACCAGGCAGAAGATCCAGTCGGCGTACTGGCCGAGCGTCGTCCAGGTCTTCTGCCCGTTCACCACGTAATGGTCGCCGTCCCGCACCGCGCGGCATTGCAGCGAAGCGAGGTCGGAGCCGGCGCCCGGCTCCGAATAGCCCTGGCACCACCAGTCGGTGCCGTCGAGGATACGGGGCAGGTAATGCGCCTGCTGCTCGGGCGTGCCGAACTTCATCAGGACCGGGCCGAGCATGTTGAGGCCGAAGGGCACGATCCGCGGGGCGTGGGCCCGGGCGCACTCCTCCTCGAAGATATGGCGCTGGACCGGCGACCAGTCGGTGCCGCCAAACTGCTCCGGCCAGGTGTGGGCGAGCCAGCCGCGGGCGTGGAGGAGGGCGTGCCACTCCTCCATCTCTTCCTTGCTCAGGTCCGCGCCGGTCCGCACCTTGTCGCTGGTGGTCGGGGGGAGGCTGTCCTCAAGGAACTGTCGGACCTCCGCGCGGAAGGCCTGTTCCTCGGCCGAGTAGCTCAGATCCATGATGTCCCGCCCCTCTTCCGGCTGCGATATCGTCAGGATCAGAGCTAGCGGCGGCGCTTGCGGAAGCCAAGGCGCAATCGCCGGGGAGGAATCATCGACTTCCGGAGCGTGGAAGTGAGTCGTCGCGCGCAATCGTCGTTGTTCGACGAAACGAGACAATAACCATCGAGTTGATCGAGTCGCCGCGAGAGCAAGAACGCTGTGGACAAACTCACCAGCGCTTCACAACCTGAGGTCTTCATGAATACAACCACAGGGTGAGTAGTCGGGATGTTTTTTTCTCAAACCGTCTTAAACCGTCGACGGCTTTCTGATACTTTAATGGATGTAGCGAGTGTGTGTGCAAGCGTTTTCAGGCCTGACCGGTCGCACCTCTGGTGCGGCCGGCTTTTTTTGCCTAATGCAGTCGAAATTAGGGCGCCGGGCCGGGCTGTCCAGTCTCGCCTCGGCGGTCCTCCGCCCATTCCGTTTTGCAACGCTTTGAAAGATGGGGCGAATCTTGTCTGTCGGCCGACGACGCTGTCCGTGACGTCTTCGCTCGCCTCGCGAGCCCCCTGGCCGGACGCGGCGGATCCGACGGAAGGGCCCCGAACGCGCCCTAGGACCCGGATCCAAAGGCGCCGAACCGCTCCAGATCAAACCGGGCGACATCGCGGAGCAGCGCGATGAAGCCCTCCGCCTGGTGCTCGGCCACCGCGCGGCCCTTCTCCGCCGTCGCCGCCGCCGCGTTGCCGACCACCCCCGCCGGGTTGAGGTCGGAGGCGATCCAGCCATAGGCCGCGGCGCCAGTCGGGCGCAGATGGGCGAAATCCTGCATATCCTCGGCGGTGGAGCGAAAATCCGCCGCTTTCGCCATATCCACAAGCTCTGGGCGGAAATGCAACATCAGCGAGGTCTCGATATCGCCGCCGTGGATGCCGTACTGCCGCTCCCGCGCGTCGAACAGCCCGTCAGGGGTGCCGAAGCCCATCCACTGGCACTTCACGGCCAACATGCCGAGCTCCACACGCAACTCACGGGCGACAATGCCGATGATGTCGAGATTGCCGCCATGGGAGTTTGCGATGACGATTTTCCGCACGCCAGCCCGCGCGACGGAGCGGCCGATCTCCACCCAGAGCCGGATCGTGAGGTCGGCGGGCAGCGTGAGTGTGCCGGCGGCGTGCAGATGCTCGTTCGACTTGCCGATCGCCTGGACCGGCAGGATGCGGATGTCGAGATCCTCCGGCAGCTGCGTCGCGACGGTGCGGAGCATGCCGAGATTGATCTCCGTATCCACCGAGACCGGCAGATGCGGCCCGTGCTGTTCGTGGGCGGCGGTCGGCAAGACGGCGATCGTGCGCATCGGGTCGATGTCGGCGAAGTCAGTGTGGGCGAACTCACCCCATTGCAGCTTGCGCATCGGCACTCCCCCTCAGGTTCGGGAGGCGGCAGGCGCCGGTTCGGGGCCGGCGCGCCCCGCCTTGGCCGTACCGGCCATCAGCCGGTCCACGGCGCGGGCGACGCGATGGAGGTGATGGGCCCGGCTCTCCGCCGTCGAGGCGTCCATACTGTAATGCGCGGCGTAGGAGGTCCGGACCCGGCGATGGCAGAGGATCCGCACCCCGGTCAGCAGCGTCCGCTTGCCCGGGGCACCGACGAAGCGGGTGAGCCACCAAGAGGCACCACAGGTCGTGTAGACGCCGAGCCGGGTGATGTGCTGCAGCCCCGGGCGGATATCTCCCTCCGACGGCAGGGTGAAGGCGACGCCCGGCAGCAGCACCCGGTCGAGCCAGCCCTTCAGCATCGCCGGCAGGCCGTACCACCAGGTCGGATAGACGAAGATCAGTGTCTCGGCCCAGCGCAGATCCTCGACATGCTGGGCGACCGGGGCGAGGTTGCCGGGGTAGCTCTCGTATCCTGCGAACTCGCCGGGGCCGAGGATCGGGTCGAAGCCGCGGGCGTATAGGTCGATCAGGCGTATCTCGGCCCCCGCCGCCGTGAGGCGGTCGAGCACGAGGTCGCGAATGGCGGCCGAGTAGCTCTCGACCTTCGGATGGGCGTAGACGACGAGAGCGCGGGCGGACATCAGAACGCCTCCATCTCGCGCCCCACCTGGGTGAGGAAGGCGGCCCGGCGCGTGTCCGTCGCCCGGTTCATGTCGTAGAGCGCGAGGTACTTCAGCTTCGCCCGCCAGCCGGTGGTGAAGTGCAGGGCCCGGGTGACGAGCCGCCGGGGCGGATCGCCGGCCACCCGGGCGCGGAGGCGCGTACCGCCATAGGTGGTGACGGCGGCGAGCTTCCGCACATGGGTGAGGTTGCCCACCACCTTGCCGCTCTCCAATCGGAAGGAGACGTCGGGCAGGAAGACCCGGTCGAAGAAGCCCTTGAGGATGGCCGGGTAGCCGAAGTTCCAGACCGGGAAGACGAGGATCAGCGCCTCGGCCGCGCGCACCCGCTCGACATACTCGGCGACCGGTCGGGTGTTGGTCGGGCAGTCGTGGTAGCCCCGCCGCTCCTCCGCCGTCAGCACGGGCGAGAAGCCCTCGGCATAAAGGTCGCAGTCGTCGAGGCTCCAGCCCCGCTGCCCTAATGCCTCCACCACCGTGCGGTGGAGGGCGCTGCAAAAGCTCTCCGGCACCGGGTGGGCGTAGAGGACGAGGGCGTGCATCAGGTGCCCAAATTAGCGACCAAGGAACCGAGGATCGCGCCCGCCCTGGGGGGTGAGCTGCGTCTCGCAAACGCCCCAGTGGGGCGTTTGAGCAGCGAACGGGCGGAGCCCAACGGGTCGGGCGCGATCCGGTGCTGGCGCACCGGAGTGACCTGTTGCTGCGTCTCTGACGCTCGATCGGGCAGTGTGCCTGGAAATGGACGGCCGACGCTCATTCCGCAGCCATCAGGCCGGGATAGGCGTACATCCGCGAATAGTCCCAGTCAGGCGCGTCCCAGGCGATCATCTTGCCGGGGTTGAGCAGGCCCTTCGGATCCGCCTCCCGCTTGAAGGCAAGCTGGCGGTCGTCGACGGTCTGCCGGCCGCCCTCCTCCAACGTGTAGCGATGCGGGTTGAAGATCATGCAGCCTAGATCCTCGTGGATGCGCACGATCTCGTCGAGCCGCGCCTCGCTGGAGAACCGCACGATCGGCAGGCCGGCGAAGATCACCTTGCCGCCCTCGCGGAAGGCTTCCAGGTGCTGGGGCACCTCGGCGCCGAAGATCCGGCGCACCTCCGCCACCTTCTCCAGATGATCGGGAAAGCCGAAGCGGACCTGCAAGTAGGTGATGGTCGGATCGACCTTCAGGCCGCGCAGCGTGGTGTGGTTCCAGGTGTATTCGAACACATGGCCCGGCCCGCGCGCGCCCGTGAAGGTGTCGGAGCGATAGATCGTCTCGACGCCGCCGACGCGGGCCGTGAAGGTCTCGAATGCATCCATCGAATGCGGCGCGACCATCAGGCAGACCAGGTGCTGGTCGGGCCGCACCGCATCGCGGATGCGCTGGAAGTAGTCGTGGGGGATCGGCGCCTCGATCGGCGTGGCGAGCTTGAGGAGGATGCCGTCCTCGTTCGCCAAGCCCTCGCAGTACTTCGCGGCGTCCATGAAATCGTCGAAGCCGAGCATCATCTCGACCCAGTCGTAGGCTGGCGCCAGCGGCATCTCGAGCTCGGTGATCACACCGTTGGTGCCGTAGGCGTGGGAGACGCGGGCGAGCTCCTCGCCCCGGAACTCCAGCACCCGCGGCTCCGCCTCCATCGTCACGACGCGCAGCCGGATGATGTTGCCGAGATCGCGGAGGCTTCCCCAGGTGACCGAGCCGACGCCGCCCGAGCCGCCGGCGATGAAGCCGCCGATCGTCGCCGTCGCCCAGGTGGACGAGAACATACGGATCTCCTGCCCCGAATGTTCCTTGCAGGCGGCGTCGAGGTCCTTCAGCAGGCAGCCCGGCTCCACGATCACCCGGCCGGGATGGATCTCCTTCACCTTGTCCATGTGGCGGAGGTGGAGGACGCAGCCGCCGGCGAGTGGCATCGCCTGGCCGTAATTACCGGTGCCGGCCCCCCGCATGGTCACCGGGCAGTCGTGGGCGTAGCAGGTCCTCAGAACCTCGATCACCTCCTCCTCGGACCGGGGCGCCACGGCGAAATCGGCGACGACATGGTCGAGGCGGTCCTTCAGCACCGGCGAGTACCAGAAGAAGTCCCGGCTCGCGGCCTTCAGCGCCGCCGGTTTCTCGACCAGATCTAGATGGGCGAGGGCGTCGCGGGCGGCCTTCACGTTCTCTCGCATGGTTACTCCATCAGAGCGTCGAGGCGGGCGTAATCGGGAACGCGGCGGTCGATCGCCTTGCCGTCACGCAGCACGATACGGTCGAACTGCGGGCGGGCAAAGAGCTCCGTCCAACTGCGCGCCCGGCAGAGGATCAGATCGGCCGGATCGCCGGGGGCGAGGCCGGCAGCGGCAAAGCCGCAGGTCTCCGCCGGACCGGTGGTGAAGGCGCGGATCCAGTCGTCGTCGGAATGGTCGAGATGGGCGATGCGCCAAGCCTCCCGCATCACCTCCAGCATGTCGAGATCGCCGTAGGCGTAGAACGGATCGCGGGTGTTGTCGGAGGCAAAGCGCACCGGCACGCCAGCCGCCTTCAGCTCATGCACCAGCGTCACGCCCCGGTAGCGCGGCGTGCGCCCGGCCTGGCGGTCCTGGAGGTAGAGGTTGCAGAGCGGCAGGGACACGATGTGGATGCCGGCGTCCGCCACCCGGCCGATGATCTCCGCCGCCACCTCATCCGTCTGGGTGGAGAGGGAGCAGCAATGCCCCGCCACCACCCGGCCGACGAACCCTGTGCGCTCCACCGCCAGGGCGATGTTGCGAAGGGTGGCGGAGGCGGGGTCGAGGGTCTCATCCGTGTGGAAATCGGCATCCAGGCCAAGCTCCGCCGCGATCTGGAAGAAGGTGTCGAGCCGCTGGTCGAGGTCGCCCACCGGATAGGTGACGGCGCCGAGGACGCCATCATGGGCGGCCACGGTCTCGGCGATCTCGCGGAACTCCGGCCCGTCGTCCACCCGGTCGATGCCGACGAGGTTCACGGCCTGCAGGTCGATCCGCCCGGCCCAGTCCTCTTTGATCTCCCCGAAGATTGGCCAGGAGATCCGGTGCTGCGGCGGGATCGAATCGAGATGGGTGCGGATGGCGCGGCTGCCGTGGGCATAGGCGGCCTCGAGCGCGAAGGTCATGCGCGCCCGCACATCCTCGGCCGACCAGCATGCCTCCCGATCCGCGCCGACGCTGGCGAGCGCGCTCTCGAACGTGCCGTCGGGGTTGGGCGTGCGGGCCCAGATATGGCCCTTGTCGAGATGGGTGTGCATGTCGACGGGCGCGGGCAGGACGAAGGCGCCGCCCGTCTCCACCGTCGCATCGGGCTCCCCCTCGGCCGCGGCGATCCGGCCGCCGACGATGTCCAGGTCGAGCCGCGTCAGCCCGTCCGCCCCGGTGGCGCCGACGACGAAGCAGGCGGGGGCGGTCAGACCGGCCAGGCGAAGGCGCGGAACCTCCGGCAGCTCGAGGAAGGGTGCCACTAGCTCTCCCGCTTCACCGCGCTCTCATGCCATTTGCGCAGCAGAAGATGGCTGAGAAGGCTGAGCACGAGGTAGATCGCGATGCCGGTGAGCATGATGAGGAGGAGGGCCGCGAACATCCGGTCGACCTCCAACCGGTAGCCCGATTCGAGGATGCGATAGGCGAGGCCGGAGCCCCGCCCGGCGGCGCCGATGGCGTACTCCGCCACCACGGCGCCGATCAGGCTCAGCCCGCCGGCGATGCGCAGACCGCCGAGGAAGTAGGGCAGGGCGGCCGGGATCTGCAGATAGCGCAGTCGCTGCCAGCGGCTGACCCGATAGATCGACATCAGATCGTGCAGGTTCCGGTCGGCCGAGGCGAGGCCGAGGGTGGTCGAGGAGAGGATCGGGAAGAAGGCCACGATCCAGGCGCAGATCAGGAGCGCGGTGAAGGCGGTGTCGACGTAGATGATGATGAGCGGCGCGATGGAGATCACCGGTGTCACCTGCAGCACCACGGCGTAGGGGTAGACCGACATCTCCACCGCCCGCGACAGGCTGAAGAGCACGCCGAGCCCGCCGCCCACCACGATGGCCAACGCCAGAGAGAGGCCGGCGACCTGCACGGTGATCCACCAGGATTGCAGGAGGGAGGCCCATTCCTGGCTGAGCTTGGTCAGCACCCGGTCGGGGCCGGGCAGGATGTAGTGCGGGATCTCGTAGAGCGCGACGACGCCCTGCCAGGCCACCAGCACGATCAGCGCCACGAGGGCGGGCAGCGCCCAGCGTCCGATCCGGTGCAGCCGGCGGCGGCGGGCCCGGGCCCGCTCCTCCAGATCGACGGGGGCGTGGGTCTCCTCCAACGCCGCGCTCATCGCCTTATGCCCCGTTCTGCGCGAGGGCCTTGGCCCGTTCGGAGCGGGGAGAGGCCCCGGCTCGGAGGCCGGGGCGGCGCGGGTTGCGACGCTGGGGAAGGCGTTCGCGCCACCACGCACTGCTGTCCCGGACTTGGTCCGGGACCTCGACCTTGCGGCAGGGAGAGGCTCCGGCTCGGGGGCCGGGGCGATGCGGGTTGGGAGGTGAGGGACGACCCCTGTGCCACCGCGCACTGCCGTCCCGGACTTGATCCGGGACTTCGACCTTGCGGCAGGGAGAGGCCCCGGCTCGGGGGCCGGGGCGGTGCGGGTTGGGAGGTGGGGGACGACCCCCACGCCACCGCGCACCGCCGTCCCGGACCTGATCCGGGACCTCGACCTCCGCCGGCGGCGCCAAACCCCCACCGGCTCAGCGCATACACCGCCTTAGCCCTCATGGCCCGTCCCCACCATCGCCTCGGCCAAGGCTTCGGAGGCGGCGCGGCAGTGGGCGGCGTATTCGGCGGAGGTGCGAAAGCTCTCGTCGCGGGGATAGGGTTCGTCCACCTGCAGCTCCCGGATCACCCGACCCGGGCGGGCCGCCATGATGACGATGCGGTCGGAGAGAAAGACCGATTCGAACACCGAATGGGTGACGAAGATCACCGTGCAGCCGAGCTTGGCCTGCATCGCCAGCAGATCGTTGTTGAGCTTGAAGCGGGTGATCTCGTCCAGCGCGGCGAACGGCTCGTCCATCAGGATGAGCTTGGGGTGGGTGACCAGCGCCCGGGCGATCGAGACCCGCATCTTCATGCCGCCCGAAAGCTCCCGCGGATAGGCGCCCTCGAACCCGGTGAGGCCGACGGTGGCCAGCGCCTCGTCGATCTCCGGCGCCGCGGCCCTTTGCGACTGGCCCTTCAGGCGAAGCGGCAGCCAGACATTGTCGGCCACCGTCGCCCAGGGCATCAGCGTCGGCTCTTGGAATACCACGCCGAGCCCCTCGTCCGCGCCCTCGGCCCAGCGGATGCGGCCGCTTGTCGGGTGGATGAGGCCCGAGATCAGCTTGAGCGCGGTCGACTTGCCGCAACCCGAGGGACCGAGGAGGGAGACGAAATCCCCCTGGCGCACCTCGAGCGACATGCCCGAGAGCGCGGTGATGTCCCGGCCGAAGACCTTGGTGATGTTCCGCAGCGCCAAGAGCAGCGGGCGGGCGGCCGCCACTTGGGCGACCGCCGCCTCACCCCTCTGGCGCGGCGCGACGGCGCTCACTCGCCCGTCAGCGCCTTCTTGACCTCAAGAGCGGCCCCGGTGTTGGCGAAGTCCAGCGTGTAGATCTGGCTGATGTCGAGGCCCGCCTCGATCACGCCGGCGCTCACCATCTTGTCGTAGAAGTCCTGGATCTGCGCATCCGTCATGGCGCCGATGCCAAGCTCCAGCGCATCGCCCGAATCGACGATGCCATATTCCTTCATCTTCTCGATGGAGAAGGCGATCTGTTCCTCCGACATGTCCGGGTTGTCGGCCTGGATCAGCTCATTGGCGGCGGCGTTGTCGCCGTAGAGGTAGTTGGCCCAGCCGATGGCGGAGCCTTCGACGAAGCAGGTCACGACCTCGGGCCGCTCCGCGATGGTCTCCTGCATGGTCTCGACCGTGGTGGCGTAGGTGGTGAAGCCATAATCCGCCAGCAGGTAGATGTCGGGGGCGAAGCCGCCCTCCCGCTCGATCGCGAAGGGCTCGGAGGTCACGTAGCCCTGCTGGCCGGAGCGTTCGTCGGCCAGGAACGGCGCGGGGTTGAAGGTGTAGGGCCGGCGGTTGTCGGCGCTGAAGCCATAGTCCGCAATCATCCACTGATAGTAGGACTGAAAGCCGTTATCGCCGATGAAGAGGGTGTCGAGCTCCTTCAGGTCCTCAAAGCTCTCCACCGCCCCCGGATGGGTCAGGATGACCTGGGGCTCCTTCTGGAAATGGGCCGCGACGACGACCACCGGGATGCCCTCCCGCGCGGCGTTGAAGGGCTGGAGCATGTTGCCGCCCATGATGAAGTCGACCCGGCCGGCGAGCATCTGGGCCCGGTTGTTCACCTGGGGGCCACCGGGGATGATGGTGACGTCAAGGCCGCATTCGGCGTAGGTGCCGTCGGCCACGGCCTGGTAGTAGCCGCCATGTTCGGCCTGGGCGACCCAGTTGGTGCCGAAGCTGACGGGTGTGAGGGCCTGGGCCGAGGCTGCCGTGGAGAGGAGCGCGGCGCAGACGGTGCTGGTGAGGGGCGTGAGCCGGGTCATCGTCGATCTCCCTGTCGCTTTCCCTGGAGTATCGGTCAGGCCACCGATGGCCGCCAGCGCAAATCGACCTGGCGGCGCCCGGCGCCGCGCATTGCGCATCGCGGCGGCAGAATTCTCGCGGATCGCGGAAACTGCCCGCGGAATGGGCGCGCTGTGATCGCCCAGAGTGATCGCCCGGAGGGATCGCCCGGTGGCAAGGGGCCCGGTGCCACCGGGCCCCAAGCGGGCGAGCCTACACCTCGCGGAGTGCCGCGCAGGCGATCTTGGCGCGCTTGCCCCGCAACGTCGCCGGTGGCAGCGCCTCGAACCGCTCGGCGAGCGGCCGCACCTGGGGCCGGGCCGCCACCGCCGCCTCGAGTGCCGCTTCGCTCGCCACCACCCAGGCGCTGTGGGTGCGGGTCGAGGCCTCGAGCCGGCTCGCCGTGTTGACCGCATCGCCGATCAGCGCGAGCTCGAGGCAGCGCTCATCGCCGATATTGCCGAGCACCACCGTCCCGGTATGCACGCCCACGCCCACCTTGACCGGGTCGAGGCCGGCCGCCACGCGCTCCTCCGACCAGTCCTGGATCCGCCGGGCGATGCCGACGGCGCATTCCAGGGCATCGGCCGCCGCGTCGGGACGGCCGTGCAGGGCGCCGAAACTCGCCATCACCTCGTCGCCGATGAACTTGTTCAGCGTGCCGCGGTGGTTGAAAACCTCCGCCGTCGCCCGGCGATGGAACTCCCGCAGGAAGGCGATGGTCTCCTCCGGCGTCATGCGCTCGGCATGGCCGGTGAAGCCGACGATGTCGGCGAACAGGATCGCGGCGTTGCGCCGCGACATGGCCGACAGACCCTCCGGCGCCTGGGCCAACTCCTCCGCCACATCCGGCGAGAAGTAGCGGGCAAGCTTGGTGCGTTCCCGCGCCGTCTCGATCTGGCGGAGCGCGATGCGCCGGTCGCGCAGCACCGCGGCCGCCATCACCCCGCCGGCGATCAGGAGGAGCAACGCCTCCTGCCCCGTGGCGATGGTCGAGACGTAGTTGCGGTCGAGCAGGACGGCGAACAACTCCTCCCGCGGCAGGGCGGCAAGCGTGCCGACCCCTTCGGTGAAGCTGCCTGGCTGCAGCAGGATCCAGAGCACCCCGCCGATCCAGGCCGCCGCCGCGGCCACTCCGGCCCAAAGCGCCAGCGCCGGCGAGTAGGTGAGCGCCGTGAAGGCGAGGAACACGAACAGAAAGCCCACATTGCCGAGGCGGAGCTGCATCGCCGCCGGCCAGCTGTCCCCCACGCCCGGTGCGGGCACCACCAGGGCAACGGTGATCAACGCCATGTCGACGGCGACGATCACCACCCGGGCAGGCGTCACCCAGCGCCTGCCGGCCGCACGGCGCGAGGTCGTCAGGTAGTAGGCGCAGCCGGTCAGCCCGAGCAGGGCCAACATGCCGAGATAGTAGGCGAGCGTGATGCCGGAGGTGCGCAGCACGATGGCCACGGCCAGCAGCGCAATGCCGACCAGGCGCACCCGCAGTGCCAGCAGCGCGCTGGCATACTCCGCCCGGCGAAACGCGATCTCCGCCGCGCGCACCTCGGCGACCTCTGGCGCTTCCACGTTCCTTCGCGTCCTTTCCCAGCGGTGCCAATGCGTTGCCGGATATCCCAGCAAAGACCGCAGCAGCCCCGCGCGACTCGCGCTGTTTGGAGGTAACTCCAACATAGTGTCTGTGACCAATAGAGGGGTTTAGACCAGCCTCGCTACGCCCGGCCCGTCGGGCAAGCAGTGGCAATTGTCACATTATTGCAGAAATGCGAGCACCTGTGGCAAGACCGTCGCGCTGCGCGGTACCGGTCACTGCCGCTCGTCCGCCCCCATCCGCCGCTCCAGCCAGCGCACACCTTGGCTGATCACCAGCACCAGGACCAGATATTCCAGGATCAGCACGGAATAGATTTCGAGGGGGCGGTATTCGCCGCTGTTGAGGTCATTGGCCCGGCGCATCAGCTCCTCCAGCCCGATGACCGAGATGAAGGCCGACATCTTGAGGATGTAGATGAATTGGTTGGCGAGCGGCGGCAGCACCCGACGGATCGCCTGGGGCAGCACCACATAACGCATCGTCTGGGTGTAGCTGAGGCCGACGGTCCGAGCCGCCTCGGTCTGGCCCCGGGGAATCGACTGGATGCCGGCGCGGTAGACCTCTGCCGTGAAGGCACTGTCGGAGAGCGCGAGCGTGATCACACCGGCCCAGAACGGGTCGAGCGGAATGCTGAGCCCCATGGATCTCAGCACGATCGGCAGGCCGTAATAGACCCAGAACAGCATGGGCAACAGCGGGATCGCCCGGATGAACTCGACATAGACCCGGTTGACCATCCGCGCCTGGCGGTTGCTCGAGAGCCCCGGCAGCGCCACCACCAGGCCGAGGATGATCGAGATCGCGGCCGCCGTCACCGAGACCACGATGGTGTTGGCAAAGCCCCCGAGCATGAAGCGAAGGTTGGTGAGCCCCCCCGGCGTCGTCGGATCGACCACGTACCAGCCGAAATTTGCCCCGCAGCCGGCGAGCAGCAGGCAAAGGGACAGGGCCGCGACGGCGCGCATCAATGGCTCAGGATCCGCTTGAGGAAGTCGCGCGCCCGGGCCGATCGGGGGTTGGCGAAGAAGTCGGCCGGCGCGGCCACCTCCACGATCTCACCCGCATCCATGAAGACGATGCGGTCGGCGACCCGGCGGGCAAAGCCCATCTCATGGGTCACGACGACCATGGTCATGCCGTCCTCGGCCAGCTCCACCATGACGTCGAGCACCTCCGAGATCATCTCCGGATCGAGCGCCGAGGTCGGCTCGTCGAACAGCATGATCTCGGGCTCCATGGCGAGCGCCCGGGCGATGGCCACCCGCTGCTGCTGCCCGCCGGAGAGCTGGCTCGGCCGCTTGGCCGCCTGCTCCGGGATCCGCACCCGGGCGAGCAGCGCCATCGCCCGTTCCTCCGCCGCCGCGCGCTCCAGCCCCCGCGCCTTCATCGGGCCGAGGGTCAGGTTCTCCAGCACCGAGAGATGGGGGAAGAGGTTGAACTGCTGGAAGACCATGGCGATGCGCCCGCGCAGGTCCGGGTCGGCCACATCGCGGCCGCCCACCCGGATGGTGCCGGCGTCGTGGGGCTCGAGCTGGTTGACCAGCCGCACCAGGGTCGACTTGCCGGAGCCCGAGGGGCCGCAGACCACCACCCGCTCCCCCGGCGCGACCGAGAAACTGATGTCCTTCAGTGCCTGAAAGTCGCCGAAGAACTTGGCGACGCCCTGCATCTCGATTGCGGCCTCGGGCACGCCTCTACCTCTCGCGACGCGGAAACGCGCCCTCCGTCCTCGTGCATAGCCCGAGCCGACCCGCTAGGGTAGGGCGCACGTAACACACTGAGGGGCGCACCGATGGATGCGCCGTAGGGAGTGAGAGAAGATGAAGGCACTTCGCACGTTCGGCCTCGCGGCCGCGCTGTCGGCCATGGCCACCGTGCCGGCGCTGGCCCAGTCGGCGCTGAACGAGATCCTCGACAGCGGCGTCCTCAAGGTGGGCACCACCGGGGACTGGAACCCGATGTCGCTCCGCGATCCGGCCTCGGGCGGCTATAAGGGCTTCGATGTCGACGTGATGTCGGCGCTGGCCGCGGACCTGGGCGTGGAGCTCGAGTTCGTACCGACCACCTGGGGCACCCTGGTGAACGGCATCCAGGCCGGCCAGTACCACGCCACCGGTTCGGCCTCGATCAGCCCAAGCCGGGCCAAGGTCGCGGGTTTCTCCGCAAGCTATATCTCGGTGGAGATCTTCCCCTTCACCTCGGAGGAAAATGCCGGCCGCTTCGACAGTTGGGAGGCGATCAACCAGCCTGACGTGACCGTGGCCACCACCCTCGGCACCACCTTCGAGGCCTACACCCGGGAGTGGTTCCCCAACGCCGAGATCATCGTCGTCGAGGCCCCGGCGCGGGGCTATCAGGAGGTTTTTGCCGGCCGAGCCGACGTCTTCGTCACCTCCAATATCGAAGGCTCGACGCTGACCGAGCAGTTCCCCATCGCCAAGGTCGACGTGGAACCCCGGGCACCCTCGCCCATCGCCATGCTGCTGCCCCAGGGCGACCAGGTCTGGATCAACTATGTGAACCACTGGATCACGGTGAAACAGATGGGTGGCTTTTTCGACGAGACCCGCTCGAAATGGGGGCTTTAGCCGTTTCGACCGGCGACCCCGGGCGCCGTCCCCGCACAGCGGGGCGGGCGCTGCAAAGATGCGAGCGGCCCCCCGGGGCCGCTCACAGCTTAGAAATCCAAGCGCCAGCGCAGGCCGAGATTTGAGCCGGCGTCCTGGCCGACCTCGCTCTCGACCGTGAAGCGGCCGGCGCTCTCGCTCTCGAACACCTCGATCTCCACCTCGACGCTCGGCGCCCCGCCGTCGATCGGTTGGTTGACGCCGACGAAGACGTTCTCCGTCACGTTCCGCCCGGCCGACAGCGTCGCGCTGCCCTCTTCGGTGGTGTCGATGCCCAGGGTGTCGATGCCAAGGGTGTCGCGCACCGTGCCGAACGCCCCACCGCCCCCGCCGTCGAGCAAGGTGGCGAGGCCCACGGCCAGCTGCGCCGCCTCCGCTGGGCTGAGCGACTGCTGCGAGCGGCCGAACAGCACCCGGGGCAGCACCTCCGCCTCCGGCAGGGTGGGAGTGGAGACGAAGCTGATCTCCGGCGACGAAGCGAAACCGTCGACGGCGATGCCGCCGGTCACCCCCTCGTTCTCACGCAAGAGCCGGATGTCCAAGCGCGGGTCGATCTGGCCGCCGCCGCCGAACAGGATCCGTCCCGGCGCCAGGTCGAAACCCCGGCCGACCAGGCTGAGCGTGCCGCGCACGGCTTCGATCGCGCCGGTGATGCGCGGATCCGCCGCCGTGCCCCAGATCGCCAGATCGAGGCCCCATTCGCTGTCGAGGCCGCGGCCCCGCACGAACAGGTTCCCCGGCGCGGTGATGTTGAGGGCGAGGGTGATGGCCTCCCCCGCCGCATCGCCCTCCGCCGGCGGCTCCTCGCCCCGGAAGATCACCGGGCCGATATCGGCGACCGACGGGGGCACGGCGTTCACCAGCCGCACCTCGGCCCGGTCGATGCGCACAGTGCCGGCCACTGTCGGGCCGGTGAGCGGCCCGGTGGCGGCGATGTCGGCGGTGATCTCGGCCGTCACGTCGTCGCGGCGCACCAGCACGGCGTTCTGGGTCTGGATGCGGGCATCGACCTCCGTCCCGGCCAGCGAGACGCGCCCGGTGATCTCTGCCGCCGCCCCGTCGGTGGCGCTCAGATCCACGTCGAGCGCGCCGTCCCCGTCGATCCGCGTGGTCGCCGCCAGATCCTGCAGGATCGTCCCGGTCTCCAGGTTCTGATAGCTGCCGTTGGAGAGATCGGCGCGGCCGCTGATCCGCGGCGCGTCGAGCCGCCCGGCGACGGCCAGATCGACGTTCACGTCGCCGGCCAGCAGATGATCGGGCACCGGCACGAAGGGCCAGATGGCGCCGAGATCGCCCTGCCATTCCACGCTGCCGTCGATGGCGGCGCCGGCCGGCACGCTCGGCGGCAGGCCCGGCGCGAGCGGCAGGGCGAAGGCGGCGCGCACCGGCTCACCGAAATTGCCCTGCGCCTCTGCCGTCAGGCCCAGGCGCTGGCCGTCCCAACGCCCGGCCACGTCGAGCGCCAGGGCGCCGAGGCTCGCGTCCACGTCCATCACCCGAAGCTCGCGCCCCGTGAGATCGACGGTGGCGCCGGCGCTTCCCGGCCGGGTGTCGAACCGGGCGTCGGCCTGCAACCGGCCGGAGGCGAGCGGCAGGCTCGCCCGGCGTCGCAGCAGCGCCGGCTCGTCAAGCACCAGGGCCGCGGTGCCGGAAAGGCCGCTGTCATGCACCGTCAGATCCCCGGTCATCCGACCCCCGGGCAGGGCGAGGGCGAGGTCGCGCACCACCGTCTCCGCCCCAGTCTCGACCACCAAGGGCTGGGTCAGGCGAAAGCGATCCTCGCCGATCTGACCGCCGAGCGATGCCACGGTGATCGCGCCGGCCGCAGGGTCCGCCACGTCCGCTGTCGCCTCCATGGCGAGGCTGAGCGGATCGCCCAACGCTTCGCCCGACAGCGACAGAGCCGCGACCAGGGCGGAGAGCGGGCCGTCGAGGTCCAGCGCCACGCCGTCGAGCCGCGCGGCGCCGAGCGCGATGTCGCCCGCCTCCAGCCCAAGGGCGAGGGCCGGTGCGGGGCTGAGCGCCGCATCGACATGGCCGGCGAGCGAGGCGCTGCCGAGGCTGACCGTCCCCTGCCGGGCGTTCGCGGCCCGCACGTCCACGTCGAGCCGCGCGGCCTCGCCTACGCCGCTTAAGGCCACATCGCCGTCGAGGGCGGCGAGCGTCGCGCCGAAGGCGGCGACATCGTCGACGTCCAGCGTCGCCTCGCCGCCCGGGGCGCCCAGCAGGTCGGTCAGCCGTGCCTCGACCCGGCCGCCGCCAAGCGCCATGTCCATCATCGCCACCTCGGCGATCGTCAGGTCGAAGAGGGCGTTCTGCGCCCCCTCGTCCACCGACAGCACTGCGCGCCCGGCGATCCGGCCGGCCATACCCGCGGGCTCCACCCCCATCTCGAAAGCCTCCAGCGCCGGGGCGAGGGAGGCCATGTCGGGGATGTCGAGGTTCACGGTGCCGACGACCTGGGGCTGCTCGAGCTCGATTGTGGCGTCCCCGGCGATCGCGGTGCCGAGCAATGCGGCCTCGAATCCGCTCAGATCCAGGATTTGGTCGCGCAGCCGGAACGCCCCTGCCAATGATCCGGGGCCGAGGGGAGAGCCGCTGGCGCTGCCGTCGATCCGGCCGGAGATCTCCGGGCCCTGCAGCGCGATCTCATGGCGCAGCACGACCTCGCCGTAGTCGACGCCGTTCACCTGGGCCTCCAGCAACGAAAGATCGCCGTCGAGCTGCGCATCCGCCGCCGTGCCGGAGACGGCACCTTCGGCCCGGAAGCGCCCGGCGGCCTCCGCCTGATAGGCCGCGGCGATGGGCGCCAGATCCGGCGCCTCGATCGTGTAGCTGAGCGACACCGGCCCGTCGGCCAGCGATGCCTCGCCCGAGGCGCCGACGGTGAGCAGGGGGGAGGCGAGGGCCAGGGTCTCCAGCACCGCCCGCTCCCCCTCCAGCACCGCATCGAGGGTCAGCTCAGCCTGGCCGACCGCCGGGGGCGGCAGTTGGTCGAGGCGAAGGCCATCGGCGAGGCCCGAGCCGTCGATCTCGATCCGCGCGCCCGCGACCCGTACCGCCGCGTCGAGGGAGGCGGAGGCGACGTCCACCGGCGCGGTCTGCAGACCGGCCAGATCGAAGCGGCCGCTGGCCGACAGATCGTCCGGCACGCCGCTCACCTGGCCCGCGAAACCGATGCGCTCGAACGCCAGGCCGTCGACGATGGCGGCCAGCGCTCCGCCGGCCTCGAGCTCCAGTGCCAGGTCGCTCTCGAAGGTGCCGCGCACCACCGAGCCGCGGCCGGAGACGGAGAGGTCGGGGGCCTCGAGCCGCCCCTCCTCCACCACGATCACGCCCGCGTCCTCCTGCAGGCGCACATCGAGGGTGGCGCGCTCGCCAAGCAACGCCGTGATCTGGGGGTCGAGGCGGGGGCCGGGGGTGATCGCCAGGCCGGCATCGACCATCAGCGGCGGATCAGTGGCGATGGTCGCTTGGCCCTCGGCGGCGAAGACCTCGTCGGTCGCCGCATCGAAGCTGACGGACCAGTCGCTGAGCGGCCCCTCGGCGCGGAGCAGCACACGGCTCGCGCTTTCGTTCGGCAGTCCGGCGAGCTCCGCCACCAGGCCGCCCGCGCCCTCCTCCGCATCGACCAGCAGGGCGAGGGTGTCGGCGGCGAAGTCCCGCGCCGCCTCGACCCGGATCCGGCCGGGGATGGCGTCGGTGCGGTCGAGGGCGAGGGTCACCTGCTGGTTGTCGTCCTCATCCTGGGCCGAGCCCGTGGCATCGAAGTTGAGCGCCTGCTCAGCGATCACCCCGGGCGCGACTGCCACGCGGAGGAGCGCCATCTCCTCGATCCGCACCGGCACGGGGGAGCGGGGCCAGTCGAAGGGGTCGCCGTCATCCTCGGCGAAGGCGCTGTCCTCTTTCAGCTCGACATCGACGCCGGCCGGATCGGGCTGGCGCAGCACCTCCACCCCCTCGGCCGCGAGGCGGGTGATCTCGAGCTCTCCGCGCAGGATCCGGCTGGCGTTCCAGCGGAGCGAGATGCGCTCCACCCGCAGCCAGACGCCGCTGCCGTCGGCCACCGCCACCCCGACGATGTCGGTGACGCCGTCCGTCGGCTCCTCCACCCCCTCGGCGGTGATCTCGAGCTCCCCCGGCACGCTGATCTGGTCGAGCATGAACTGCACCAGCGAGTTCTTCAGGTCGAGGAACTGCGCAGCCACCGGGATCGGCGCCAGAAGCGCCAGGCAGATAAGGAGGGGGAGAAGCCGGCGCACCGCTAGAATGCCTGCCCGAGGGAGAGGTAGATCTGCACCGCGTCATCCACCGACCGCGGATTGATCGGCACCGCGAAGTCGAGCCGCAGCGGCCCGACGGGGGAGGCATAGCGCAGGCCGAGGCCCGCGCCGAACAGAAGGCCGTCCTCGAAACTCGGCGCGATGCTGTCGGCCACGGCGCCCGCTTCGCCGAAGATCGCCACGCCGAAATCGCCGAAGACCCGGGCGCGCAGCTCCACCCCCGCCTCGACCACCGACAGGCCGCCGGTCGGGTCGTCGTCGTCGTCCAAGGGGCCGATGAAGCGGTTCTCGAAAGCGCGCACCGATCCGCCGCCACCGGAGAACAGGCGCCGGTTGCTCGGCACGTCGCTCAGATCGTCGGCGAAGATCGTGCCGATCCGGCCGCGGGTGGCCAAGATATAGGCCTTCTCGCCCGTCAGATCGAAGTAGGCGGAGCCGGTGGTGTCGACCACCAGGAAGATCGGATCGCCGAACTCCGCCGTGCCGGCGAAGGGCGTGACGTTGGTGCGGAGCCGCGCGCCGCGGCTCGGATCCAGCAGATCGTCGGAGCTGTCGTAGATCGCGTAGACCGGTAGACCGCCGAGGAGGCTGGTGCCCTCATCGTCCGTCCCGTCGATCTCTGAGATCTCGATCAGACCGCCGGCGCCCACCCGCCAGCGCGGCGTGAGCTCGCGCTCCACGCCCAGGGCGGCGGTGGCGCTGAGCGATTCGAACGCATCGTCGTCGATCCGCTCCAGCCGCAATTCGGTGTTCAGGTCCTGCCCCGGTCGGCGCCATTGCGGCTGGATGTAGCGCAGCTCGACGAACTGTTCCTCGAGGGAGGCGCCGACCTCGGCATTCACGGTCTCGTTGGAGCCGAACAGGTTGCGATGCTCGAAGGACGCTCCACCGCCCGGCCCGGTGTCGGTGCTGAAGTTCACCACGCCGGAGACGGTGCGGAACGGCCGCTCCTCCAACCGCACGACGGGCGACAGCACCGGCCCCTCCGGCGGCGTCTCCGGCAGGGAGACGGAGCCGGCGTTGAACAGGTCGGTGGTCAGCAGCTCCCGCTGGTAGCTGCCGAGCTCGTTGAGATCGACCGGAGCCCCGTCGTCCCAGGTGACGTACGTGCGGAGGTAATCGCGGGCCACCCGCTCCCCCCCGGAGAAGACGGGCGGGCCGAAGACATAGGCCGCGCCGGTCTCGATGGTGGTCGTCACCTCGAGCGTCGCGGTCTCTCGATCGGCGATCGCCTGGCGGCCCTGCAGCGCGGCGTAGGGCCGGCCGGTGGTCTGCAGGTGGGCGACGGCCACACCCTCCGCATCCAGGATGGTCTCGGCCTCGGCCGGCACGCCGGTGCCGGGCAGCACCTCGGCCGGCAGATCGACCGGGGCGCCGGCCGGATCGACGGCGACGATGTTGTGCGCGGCGAGCGTGAAGAGCGGCCCGGGCTCGATCGCCACGATGGCGAGCGCCGGCTCCCCCTCCATGATCCGGGTGGAGACGCTGCCGTCGAAATAGCCGAAGGAGCGCAGGACCCGCAGCACCGTCTCCACATCCGCATCGGCCCGGCGGCGCAGGAACGCGGGGCTTTGCGCGCCGTTTTCCTGGAAGCGGTAGAGGCGGAGGGAGGCGGTCAGCACCTCGTCCACCTCCTCGCTCGGCGCGCCGGTGAGTTCGACCTCGTAGTCCACCCGGGTCTCGGCGTCGGAAAACTCGAGGCCCGTCTCCTCCTCACCGCCGCCAAGGCCGCAGGCGCCGAGCAGCAGCACAGGTAGGAGCAGGCGGCAAAGCGCGAGGCGGGCGATACGGATGGCGAAGTCTCCCACATCGGGATGAGCGAGGCCGGGAATCGGCCGCGCTCGGGCCAAGCTTAGCCAACGATGGTCGGGGGACAATCGCCGTTTGCGCCCGCCGCGCGGGGGCTCGCGAAAGCCCGCCGAGGCGGTGCCGGTCGCGGGCGCAGGCGCCGCACCCTTGAATTCTCGCGACGGCCCGTCAGTCTAGCGCCAGAACGACAGGTGGAGGGTGGTCATGCGCGTTGCCTGCCTCGGCGGCGGTCCGGCCGGGCTCTATTTCGCGATCTCGATGAAGCTGCGCGACCCCGGGCACGAGGTCGTGGTGTTCGAGCGCAACCGCCCCGACGATACCTTCGGCTGGGGCGTGGTGCTGTCGGACGAGACGCTCACCAACCTCGAGGCCAACGATGCGGTGAGCGCGGCGGCCATCCGCGAGCACTTCGCCTACTGGGACGACATCGCGGTGCACTACCGCGGCAGCCCCACCGTCACCACCGGCCACGGCTTCTGCGGCATCGGCCGGCGGCAATTGCTGATCCTGCTCCAGGCCAGGGCGCGGGAGCTCGGCGTCGAGCTGCGCTTCGAGACGGAGGTGGAGGCGGCGGCCCACTACGCCCGCGACTTCGATCTGGTCGTCGCCTCGGACGGCCTGAACTCCAAGACGCGGGAGGCCTACGCCGAGACCTTCAAGCCGGAGATCGACCGGCGCGCCTGCAAGTTCGTCTGGCTCGGCACGCGGGCGAAGTTCGACGACGCCTTCACCTTCATCTTTGAGGAGACGGAGCACGGCTGGATCTGGGCCCACGCCTACCAATTCGACGCCGATACCGCGACCTTCATCGTCGAGTGCAGCGAGGCGACCTGGCGCGCCTGGGGCTTCGGCGAGATGGACCAGGCCGAGAGCATCGCGACCTGCGAGCGCATCTTCGCCGACTACCTCGACGGTGAGCCGCTGATGTCGAACGCCCGGCATCTGAGGGGCTCGGCCTGGCTGAACTTCCCCCGGGTGCTCTGCCAGACCTGGTCGCACGACAACATCGTGCTGCTGGGCGATGCTGCGGCGACGGCGCATTTCTCCATCGGATCGGGCACCAAGCTGGCGCTGGAGAGCGCTGTGGCGCTGGCCGATGCGGTGACGGCGGAGGCGGATCTGGCCACCGCGTTTGCCCGCTATCAGGAGGCCCGCCAGCTCGACGTGCTGCGCCTGCAGTCGGCCGCGCGGAACTCCACCGAATGGTTCGAGGAGGTGGAGCGCTATCTCAACCTCGACCCGGTGCAGTTCACCTATTCCCTCCTCACTCGGTCCCAGCGCATCAGCCACGAGAACCTGCGCCTTCGCGATCCGGGTTGGTTGACGGAGGCGGAGACCTGGTTCCAGCGCCAGGCCGGCGCCAACGCCCACCGCGCGCCGATGTTCGCGCCGTTTCGCCTGCGGGAGATGGGGCTGAAGAACCGCGTCGTGGTCTCCCCCATGGCGCAGTACAAGGCGGTGGACGGCTGCCCCACCGACTGGCACCTGATCCACTACGGCGAGCGGGCGAAGGGCGGCGCGGGCCTCGTCTACACCGAGATGACGTGTGTGAGCGCCGAGGGGCGGATCACCCCGGGCTGCACCGGCTTCTACGCGCCTGCGCATGAGGAGGCCTGGCGCCGCATCGTTGATTTCGTCCATGCCGAGACCGAGGCCAAGATCTGCGCCCAGATCGGCCATTCCGGGCGCAAGGGCTCGACCCAGCTCGGGTGGGAGGAGATGGACGCGCCGCTCACCCACGGCAACTGGCCGCTGATCTCGGCCTCCGCCATTCCCTGGTCCGAGGCCAATCAGGCACCGAAGGCGATGGACCGCGCCGACATGGACCGGGTGACGGCGGAGTTCGTGGCGGCGGCGGAGATGGCGGCGCGGGCAGGCTTCGACATGCTCGAATTGCACATGGCCCACGGCTATCTGCTGTCATCCTTCATCTCGCCCCTCTCGAACGTGCGCGAGGATGCCTATGGCGGCTCGCTGGCCAACCGCATGCGCTATCCGCTCGAGGTCTTCGCCGCCTGTCGTGCCGTCTGGCCGGACGAGAAGCCGATCGCTGCCCGGATCTCCGCCTCCGACTGGGCGGGTGAGGACGGGGTGACGCCGGAGGAGGCGGTGGAGATCGCGCGGATCCTGGCCGAGGCCGGGGTCGACATCGTCGATGTCTCGGCCGGCCAGACGTCGGCCGAGGCGCAGCCGATCTATGGGCGGATGTTCCAGACGCCCTTCTCCGACCGCATAAGGAACGAGGCGGGCTGCGCCACCATGGCCGTCGGCAATATCTACGAGCCCGACCACGTGAACTCGATCCTGATGGCCGGGCGGGCCGATCTCGTCTGCCTGGCGCGTCCGCACCTCGCCGATCCCTACTGGACCTTGCACGCGGCCGCGGCCCTCGGCGATACCGGGGAGGCGTGGCCCGATCCCTATCTCTCGGGCCGTGATCAGATGCAGCGCTTGGCGGAACGGGGCGAGGGTCTGGGGATGCGGGTATGAGCACACTTGACGGACGCCACGCCGTCATCACTGGCGGCGGCACGGGCATCGGCCTCGCCATCGCCCGGGCCTATGCGGCGGAGGGCGCCCGCGTCACCATCGCCGGCCGGCGGATGGAGGTGCTGGAGGAGGCCGCCGGCGCCACCCCGGGGCTTGAGCCCAGGACGGTCGACGTGGCCGATCCCGAGAGCGTCGGGTCGCTCTTTGCTGCTGCCGGGCCCGCTGACATCGTCGTCGCCAATGCCGGCATCGCGGAGACCCGGCCGGTGGGCAAGATGGACCTCGCCTTCTGGCAGCGCACCATGTCGATCAACCTCGACGGCGCGTTCCTCACCCTGCAGGCCGGTCTGCCGGCGATGCTGGCCGGCGGCTGGGGGCGCCTCATCACCGTTGCCTCCATCGCCGGGCAGCGCGGGCTCGCCTACGGCACGGCCTACTGCGCCTCCAAGCACGGCATGATCGGCCTGACCCGGGCGCTGGCGGAAGAGGTGATGGGCAAGGGCGTCACCGTGAACGCGCTCTGCCCCGGTTATGTCGACACGCCGATCGTCGACCGCGGCGTCGAGCGGATCGTGGAGAAGACAGGGCTCGAGGCGGAGAAGGCGCTCGCCTCCATGGTGCAATCCAACCCGATCGGCCGCCTGATCACGCCGGAGGAGGTGGCGACCGCCGCGCTCTGGCTGGTGGGCCCGGGATCGGAGGCGATCTCCGGCCAATGCATCCAGATCGCCGGGGGGCATGCCTGATGCAGCCCACGGCGATGGCCGGGCACGCGCCCGAGCACTTCCTCTGGCAGATGCAGGGGCGGGTGGCCGTCATCCGCCTCGCCCGGCCGGAGCGCAAGAACCCCCTGACGTTCGAGAGCTATGCCGAGCTCCGCGACACTTTCCGGGCGCTGCCCTATGCCGAGGATGTGGACGCCGTGGTGCTCGCGCCCAACGGCGGCAACTTCTGTTCCGGCGGCGATGTGCACGAGATCATCGGGCCGCTCGTCGAGATGGACATGAAGCGGCTCCTCGCCTTCACCCGGATGACCGGGGATCTGGTGAAGGCGATGCTTGGCTGCGGCAAGCCGGTGATCGCGGCGGTCGATGGCATCTGCGTCGGCGCCGGTGCGATCCTCGCCATGGCCTCCGACCTCCGCCTCGGCACGGCGGAGGCAAAGACGGCCTTCCTCTTCACCCGGGTCGGCCTCGCCGGCTGCGATATGGGCGCCTGCGCCATGCTACCTCGGATCATCGGCCAGGGGCGGGCGGCGGAGCTGCTCTACACCGGGCGCACCATGACGGCGGAGGAGGGGGAGCGCTGGGGCTTCTTCAACCGCCTGGTGGAGGACGTGGAGGCGGAGGCCCTGGCGCTCGCCCAACGCATCGCCGCCGGGCCGACCTTTGCCCACTCCATGACCAAGACCCAGCTCAACCACGAATGGTCGATGACGCCCGAACAGGCGATCGAGGCGGAGGCCCAGGCCCAGGCGATCTGCATGCAGACCCGGGATTTCGAGCGGGCCTACCACGCCTTCGTCGCCAAGGAGCGGCCGGTGTTCGAGGGAGACTGATGGCGGATCGCACGTTTCTCGACTGGCCGTTTCTGGAGGAGCACCATCGCGAGATGGCGGCGGCGCTCGAGCCTTGGTGCGCGGCGCATCTGCCGGTGCGAGACGGCGATGCGGATGCCGTCATCCGGGCCCACGTGGCGGCGCTGGGCGCGGCGGGCTGGCTGGCGCCGACGGCCGCGCCCGACGGCAATCCGCTCGACGTGCGGGCGCTCTGCGTGATCCGGGAGACACTGGCGCGCCACGATCCGCTGGCCGACCTCGCCTTCGCCACCCAAGGGCTCGGGACGGGAGCAATCTCCCTCTTCGGGACGGAGGGGCAGCGCGCCCATCTGGAGGCGACGCGGGCGGGGGCCAAGATCGCGGCCTTCGCGCTCACCGAGCCGCGCTCGGGCTCCGACGTTGCGGCGATGGAGACGACGGCGCGGGCCGACGGCAATGGCTGGCGGCTCTCCGGCGAAAAGACCTGGATCTCGAACGGTGGCGTGGCCGATTTCTACACCGTCTTCGCCCGGACCGGAGAGGCGCCGGGGGCGAAGGGCATCTCCGCCTTTCTCGTCCCGGCCGATGCCGAGGGCTTCGAGGTGGTCGACCGGCTCGAGGTGATGGCGCCCCATCCGCTCGGCCATCTGCGCTTCAACGACATCCACCTGCCGGCGGATGCCCGGATCGGCGAGGCTGGGCAGGGCTTTCGCATCGCCATGTCCGTCCTCGACGTCTTTCGCACTACCGTGGGCGCCGCGGCGCTGGGCTTTGCCCGGCGGGCGCTGGAATTGGCGACCGATTGGGTGGGCAAGCGCCAGATCTTTGGCGCGCCGATGGCCGATCTGCAGATGGTGCAGGGCCATATCGCCGAGATGGCGCTGTCGATCGACGCCGCAGCGCTCCTCATCTATCGCGCCGCCTGGGCCAAGGATCGGGGCCAGCCGCGCGTCACCCGCGAGGCGGCGATGGCCAAGCTCAACGCCACCGAGCAGGCCCAACAGGTCATCGACCGCGCCCTGCAGCTCCACGGCGGAGAGGGCGTGCGCGTCGGCAACGAGATCGAGGCGCTCTACCGCGAGATCCGCGCGCTCCGCATCTACGAGGGGGCGAGCGACGTGCAGCGGGTGGTGATCGCCCGCCAGGTCCTGGGGGCCTGAGATGCTCGGCCCCTCCGCCCACGAAGACACCTTCGCGCGGGACAACCTGCCGCCCGCCGCGGAGTGGCCGGAGTTCCTGCTCGACCCCTTCAGCTACCCCGAGCATCTGAACGCCGCGGTCGAGTTGACCGACCGCATGGTGGAGCGCGGCTTTGCCGACCATGTCGCGCTCATCGGCAATGGCCGCCAGCGCACCTACAAGGAGCTGGCGGACTGGACCAACCGCTTGGCCCACGTGATGGTCGAGGATTACGGGATAAGACCGGGAAATCGCGTCCTTATTCGCTCCGCCAACAACCCGGCGATGGTGGCCTGTTGGCTGGCGGCGACCAAGGCCGGGGCAGTGGTGGTGAACACCATGCCGCTGCTCCGCGCGCAGGAGCTCCGCCAGATCGTCGAGAAGGCGGAGGTGCGCCTCGCGCTCTGCGACACGCGGATGATGGACGAATTGGTGGCGGTGGCGAAGCACAGCCCGTTCCTCGAGACCGTCATCGGCTTCGACGGCACCGCCAACCACGATGCGGAGCTCGACCGCGCCGCCCTCTCTAAGCCTGTGAAGTTCGATGCGGTGAGGACCGGGCGGGACGACGTGGCGCTCTTGGGCTTCACCTCCGGCACGACCGGAAATCCCAAGGGAACCATGCACTTCCACCGCGATCTTCTGATCATCGCCGACGGCTACGCGAAGGAGGTGCTGGGGGTGACGCCCAACGATGTCTTCGTCGGCTCGCCGCCCCTGGCCTTCACCTTCGGCCTGGGCGGTCTGGCGCTCTTCCCCCTGCGCTTCGGCGCCACGGCGACGCTTTTGGAGACGGCCGCGCCCCCTGACATGATCGAGATCATCGAGACCTACGGCGCCACCATCTGCTTCACCGCGCCCACCGCCTACCGCGCGATGATGCGGGCGATGGAGGAGGGGGCGGACCTCTCCACCCTGCGCTGCGCCGTCTCGGCCGGGGAGACCTTGCCCGCGCCGGTCTTCGAGGAATGGCAGGCCAAGACCGGCAAGCCGCTGCTCGACGGCATCGGTGCGACCGAGATGCTGCACATCTTCATCTCCAATCGCCTGGGCGATGCCCAGCCTGCCTGCACCGGTCGGCCGGTCACTGGGTATGAGGCGCGGATTGTCGATGAGGAGATGCGCGATGTGCCACGGGGTGAGGTCGGCCGTCTCGCCGTGCGGGGGCCGACAGGCTGCCGCTACCTCTCCGACAAGCGGCAGGCGAAGTATGTGCGCGACGGCTGGAACCTGACCGGCGACAGCTTTTGGCAGGACGAGGCCGGCTATTTCCATTTTGCGGCCCGGAGCGACGACATGATCATCTCCGCCGGCTACAACATTGCGGGGCCGGAGGTGGAGGCGGCGCTCCTCGCCCATGACGCGGTGGTGGAATGCGGCGTGATCGGCGCGGCGGATGAGGAGCGCGGCCAGATCGTCGAGGCCCATGTGGTTCTGGCGGAGGGGATCGCGGCCGATGCGGACACCGTCCGCCATCTGCAGGAGCATGTGAAGGCGACTATCGCGCCCTACAAATATCCCCGCCGCATCCGCTTCATCGAGGCGCTGCCCAAGACCGAGACCGGCAAGGTGCAGCGCTTTCGCCTGCGGGAGGAGGGCTGATGTTTCGCACCCAGATCCCTGTACGTTTCGCCGATTGCGACCCGGCCGGCATCGTCTTCTTCCCGCGCTACTACGAGATGGCCAATGCGGTGGTGGAGGACTGGTTCGCCGGCCCCCTCGGCTACGATTTCAACCGCCTGCACGTGCAGGAGGATCTGGCGGTGCCCGCCGTGCATATGGAGGCGACATTCCACGCCCCCTCCCGCATCGGCGACCTGCTGGAGTTCTCGCTGAAGCTCCTGAGGCTCGGCCAAAGCTCCTTCACCCATGAGGTGCAGGCGGTCTACGGGGGCGAGCCGCGCTTCACGCTGCAGACCACCAGCGTGATGATCTCGAAAAGCACCGGCCGGCCGATGCCGATCGCCGGCGCGCTGCGCGCCGCCATGCAGGCGGAGGTCGCGGCGTGAGCGGGCCAGAGCCGCTCCATCCCGCAAGCTGGAAGGCGGCGCGCGGCTACGCCAACGGCATGGCGGCCGAGGGGCGGCTGATCTTCGTCGCCGGCCAGATCGGCTGGACCGGCGATCAGGTGTTCGAGACCGACGATTTCGCCGGCCAGGTACGCCAGGCGTTGGAGAACGTCGTAGCGGTGCTGGCGGCTGGCGGGGCGGAGCCCGCCCATTTGGTGCGCCTCACCTGGTTCGTCACCGACAAGCAGCGCTATCTGGAGGACCTGGCCGAGGTCGGTGCCGCCTACCGTGCCGTCATCGGCCGGCACTACCCGGCGATGACCCTGGTCGAAGTGGCCGACCTGCTGGAGGAGCGCGCCCAGGTCGAGATCGAGGCCACCGCCGTTGTCCCAAGCGCGAACTGAGGCGGGCAGCAGACGCCGGCCTTGGATCGAGGCCGGCCTCGCGCTGCTGCTGACTGGCGCGGCGATTTGGCAGATCTTGGCAATGCAAGGCGTTGCCTTCCGGCTCGATGATGCCTGGATCGTGCTCTTGAACGCCAAGGCGCTGTGGGAGGGTGATCAGAGCTTCGCCGGCCTGCCGCCGCTGCACGGCTCGACCAGCCTCCTGCACACCCTCGCGGTAGCGGCACTCCGTCCGGTCCTCGGCGGGCCGCTGGCGCTCTGGCTGCTCTCGTGGCTCGCGCTCTTCGTTGCGGGGCTTGGCGCGATGCGGCTGGTGCGCGATCTGGGCGGGGGAGAGCTCGCGGCCGCGGGCTTGGCGCTAGCCGCTGTGACCACCGGCGGGATCTTCGACGTGCTCTTGAACGGTCTCGAGACAGGCTGGGCGATCGCTGCGGTCCTCTGGGCCCTGCTGCTTGCCCGGCGCGACCCGTTAGGCTTGGGGACGGCGGTGCTGCTCGGCGCCCTGCCGTTCGTGCGGCCGGAGCTTGGGTTGCTGAGCCTTGTCCTCGGCCTCTATGGGCTTAGGTCGGCGTGGATCGCAGGCGAATGGTGGCGTGGCCTGCCGGCCGGCGCGCGCGCGCTCACCACAGCGCTGGCGCTCCTTGCGTTGCAAGTCCTACTGTCGGGCGAGCCGCTACCTTCGACTGGCGGAGCCAAGGCGGCGTTTTTCTCCCAGCCCGGGCTGTCACCCACGGCGTGGATACCGGTCTTCTTCTACGACGTCGGATACTTTTTAGGTGCTGTCGGTGTCGTCGGTGTTGCAGCACTCCTGCCGATCGATCCGGTGACCCGGATCGGTGTCGCCTTCTCCGTCCTCCTCCTCATCGCATTCGGCGTGCTCTACCCGACGATCGCCGGCCAGAACTTCGGGCGTTATTTCTATCCGATTCTCGGTGCGGGGATCTTTGCGCTCGGCCTGCTCCTCGGCCACCCGTCGCGCCGCGGCCGGACCATCGGTGCGACGCTTCTTCTCGTCGTGTTGGCAACGAACCTCTGGACCATGGTGCGCGACGCGCCCGAGTCCGTCGCTTTGGCGGCTGGAAAGCGGGACGGCATGGCGGCGGTATCAGCCTGGCTCGAGACGCATCTGCCCCCTGGCCAGCCGCTGATGCTGCACGACATCGGCTACGTCGCCTGGGCGACGGAACGCCCGCTGATCGACGTGGTGGGCTTGAAGACCCCGGCTGCGCGGGAGGCGCATCGCCGCCATGCCGGGCTCGGTACGGCGGGTCAGCTCAGCGCCGTCCTCGACAGCCTGGCCTGGGCCGAAGGCGGCTGCTTCGTGATGATCTCAAACGGCTTCGATCGACGCGGCCTGATGCGCGGGGCCCTGCCGTCCAAGGGTTGGAGCCTTACCCTGGTCGAGGCCGACGGCGGGCCGCCCGGCTACCGCGTCTGGGCCCTGACCGACCCCGACGGGCGTCGCTGCGACTAAGGCTGCTTGACCGTCCCGCCGGGCTGCATATCCTCGGACGACACTTCAGGCGCAAGAGGTTCCAGATGTCTGCAAGCCGGTCGGCCGCCCAGCTGGGCGGCGATCCCGATTGGTGGCGCGGCGGCGTCATCTATCAGATCTACCCACGCTCGTTTCTCGACTCCAACGCCGATGGCGTGGGCGATCTGCCCGGCGTCTCGGCCCGGCTCGACTACATCGCCGCATTGGGCGTCGACGCGATCTGGGTCTCGCCCTTCTACCCCTCGCCGATGAAGGATTTCGGCTACGACGTCTCGGACTACTGCAACGTCGATCCGATGTTCGGCTCGCTGCAGGATTTCGACCGGTTGCTGAGCGAGGCCCATGCCCGCGGCCTGCGCGTGCTGGTGGATCTGGTGCTGAGCCACACCTCCGACCAGCATCCCTGGTTCGCCGAAAGCCGACTCAGCCGCGACAATGCCCGGGCCGACTGGTATGTCTGGAGCGATCCGAAGCCTGACGGCACGCCGCCCAACAACTGGCTGTCGATCTTCGGCGGTCCGGCCTGGGAGTGGGACAGCCGGCGGCGCCAGTACTACATGCACAATTTCCTGGCGAGCCAGCCGGATCTGAACTTCCACAACCCCGACGTTCAGGACGCCATCCTCGATGTGGCGCGGTTCTGGCTGTCGCGCGGCGTCGACGGCTTCCGCCTCGACACCGCGAACATGTACGCCCACGATCTGGAGCTGCGCGACAATCCCGCCTCCCCGCCGGGGGAGGTGAACGGCATCCCGCCCACCAACCCCTTCGGCTATCAGGAGCCGCTCTACAACATCAACCGCCCGGAAACGCTGGCCTTTCACGAGCGGCTGCGGGCCCTGATGGACGAGTTTCCGGCGACCGCCGCGGTGGGCGAGCTTGGCGCGACCAAGAACATGTTCGACACGCTCCGCGCCTACACCGCGCCGGGGCGGCTGCACATGGCCTACAGCTTCGACTTCCTGCGGGAGGATTTCGGCGCCGGTTTCGTGCGCCGGGTGGCCGAGCGGATGGATGAGACCTGCGGCGTTTGCTGGCCGGCCTGGGCGTTTTCCAACCACGACGTGCCTCGGGTGGTGAGCCGCTGGGGCCTGGGCATGCAGGCCGACCGGGCGGCGCCCTTCCTGACGGCGATGCTGACGAGCCTGCGCGGCACGCCCTGCCTCTACCAGGGGGAGGAGCTCGGCCTGCCCGAGGCCATCGTGCCCTACGAATTGCTGCAGGACCCCTACGGTATCCGCTTCTGGCCGGATTTCCCGGGCCGCGACGGCTGCCGGACGCCGATGCCCTGGGCCCAGGCTGCGCCCCACGGCGCCTTCTCCGACGCCAATCCGTGGCTGCCGGTACCTCCGGAGCATATGGTGCGCGCCGTCTCGGTGCAGGAGGCGGAGGAGGAATCGACGCTGTCGCGCACCCGCAACTTCTTGCGCTGGCGTCGCACGCGCCCCGAGCTTTTGAAGGGCGAGATCGAGTTCGTCGATACCGAGGAGCCGGTTCTCGCCTTCCGTCGCCGCTTCGACGGCACCGAGACGCTCTGCGTCTTCAACTGCAGCAACCGCACCGCGTCGTTCGAGGCCCAGGGCCTCGGCCCGATCTCTCCCCTCGTCGGCCATGGGTTTGAGGGCGTGCTGGAGGGCTCGGGCGTGCGCCTGCCGGGCTTCGCGGCGTTCTTCGGGGAGCTCGCGGCCTAAGGCGAGCGCCGTTCCGGCAAACGCATGTCGTATCGGGAATTGCGCTCACGATCGGCCCCTTGCCGGTCGTGAGCGCGCTTCCCGATGCCGCTTGGTGGGCGGCGCTAGGGAGGGTCGGCGCCGAGCGTCCGCCGGGCGAAGGCGAGATGGTCCGGGCGGTCGACGTCGTGGGCCGCCAGCGGATCGTCGAGCTCCACCGTGCCGACCGCGACGCCGGCCTTCCGGGCGATCGCGGCCTCCCCCTCCGCCCGGCTGATCCGCCCGGTGAGCAGCCGGGCGGCGAAGAGCGGGCCGATGGCGAGGGCGAGGGAGAGCGGGCGCTTGCGCAGCGCCTCGAGCCGCCGCCAGGTCGCGACCGCTGCTTGGGCCTCAACCCGGGTGAGGGCGAAAAGGTTGCAGCCCGTGACCGCCCCGTCGCGAAACCGCATCATCGTGCGCTGGGGGGCGCCCGGGGCCGCAGCTGCCGTCGCCGCCCGCGCGACGCCCGCCACGGCCGCTGCGCCATGGCCCTCGGCCGCCTGCAGGAACGACGCCACGGTCTCGGCCCGCAACATCGGATGATCGGCGGTGGTGACGAGGAGCGGTGCGCCGAGGGCTGCGAAGGCCGCCCCGACGCTCTCGGACGGGCCGGCGGCCGCGTCGAGGCGCTGCCACGGGCCGGGCGGCAGCGCCGGCGCGCCAGGGCCGATCGAGACGGCGATGTGCTCGATGGCCGGCACCCGGGCCAATGTCTCCAACACATGGGCGATCATCGGCCGCCCGGCGATCTCGACGAAGGCCTTAGAGGAGGCGCCCTCGCTGGCGGCGAGCGGGTCGCCCTCCGGCCGCTCTCCGGCCAGGACCAGGGCTCGCCAGGGCATCAGAGCGTCTTCTCGTAGAGCCTCATGCGCTTGGCCTCCTGCCCGCCGATGCGCTCGATGATGCGGCGGACGGCGGCGTTCTCCTCCAGGATCCAGCCCATCTCCACCGTGGTCATGCCCCGGGCCCGGGCCCGGGGGGCGAGGGCGGCGATCATCGCCTCGGGCAGGAAGCTGCCGAGGGCCGTGGCCTGCACCTCACCCAGCACGCCCATCAGCGGCACCCGGCCGGAGCGGATGCGCTTGCCGAGCACCATCCAGGCGAGCCGCGCCCAGCCGAAGGGCAGGAGGCGCCCGTTCATGCCGGCCAGTGCCTCATTGACGTTGGGCAAGAGCACGATGAAGGCGACCGCCCGGCCGTCGAGCTCGGCGATCCGCACGAGCTCGGGGTCGATGATCGGGCGGAGCTTGCGCGCCATCGCCGCCATCTCGGCCGTGGTGAGCGCGATGAAGCCGAAATTGTCGGCCCAGGCGTCGTTGAAGATCGTGCAGACCCGGCGCACCTCGGCCTCGAAGTCCCGCATGTTGAGGGGGCGGAGCTTGATGCCGCCGGGCGGCCGCTCGGCCAGCTTGGCGATGGTCGGCGGCAGGCCGCCCGCGACGTCGAGGCGGTAGGACAGCAGATCGCGGACCGGGGCGTAGCCCGCCCCTTCGACGAGCGCTGCCAGGAAGGGCGGATTGTGCGGCATCAGGGTGAAGGGCGGGCTGTCGAAGCCGTCGACCAGCAGGCCGCATTCCTCGTTGATCGAAAGGTCGAAGGGCCCCCGCACCCGCCCCACGCCGCGCTCGGCCAGCCAGGCCTCCGCCGCCTGGAAGAGGGCCGCGGCGACGGCCGGATCATCCTCCATCGCCACCATGCCGAAACTGCCGAGGCGGAGGCCATCGTCCTCCCCCGCCAGGCGGTCGACCTGGGCGCTGATCCGGCCCACCGGCCGGCTGCCGCGCCAGGCGATCCAGAAGGCGCCCTCGGCATGCTCGAAGAACGGGTTGCGCTTGGGGTCGATCAGCTCCAGCCGGTCGAGGTGCAGGGGCTCGACCCAATGGGGATCGTTCTCGGCGATGCGCCCGGGAATGGCAACGAAGGTGCGCTTCTCGACGCGGCTGACGGCGGGGCGGACCTCGATCATGCCATTTGCCGCCCGCGGGGATAGAGGATCGCCGTGCGCAGCCCGTGCCAGAGAAAGGTCGCCATCTGCCAGCCGACGACCAGGGCAAAGGCGAGGGCATCGAGGCCGAGGATCAAGCCCACCGTCAGGATCAGCAGGTTGATATTGCGCCGGGAGATGAAGGCCCGCACCTGCCCGTCGAGCCGGGTCATGGCATGGAGGCCGCGGCCGAAGCGCGCCTTCGCCACCATCAGCACCAAGCGGTCGGCGATGTAGACCCCAGTCATCGCCCAGGCCGCCGGCCACAGCCAGTCCGGCCCGCCGAGCAGCGCCAAACCGTGGGCCCAGGCGAGCCACCAGAACGGCGGATGCACGATGTCGAGCCCGTGGTCGAGCACGTTGCCAAGGGGGCTGTCGGAGAGCGTCACCCTCGCCAGCTTGCCGTCCACGCTGTCGAGCACCGCCATGGCGTAGGCGGCGAGCAGCCCGGCGGCGAGCTGCCCTTGCCAGAAGAGGATCGCCGCCAGGACCGTCAGCAGGATCGACAGGACGGTCACCGCATTGGGCGAGATCCCCCGGGCCGCGCACCAGCGGGTGATCGGCCAGACGAGCGGCGGAAAGACATGGGAGGTGAGGATGTCGGTCGAGCCCTTGTAGTTGGCGAAGAACATCCAGCGCTCCGCCCGTTCTGCCGCCGCTACGTCCCGCGGGCGCAGGATCCAGTAGGGCAGATCGCGACGCAAGACGCCGATGAAGCCGTCGAAGTCCTGATCGGCGAGCCTTGAGACGCCGGCCGCGATCAGCGCATCCGCCAGGGTCGGCAGATCAGCGGCCGGCGGCAAGGTCGTGCCTGGCAGGAGGCGGAGGGCGGTGCCCTCCTCCGTCCGTGCCACACGCGATCCGCCGCCCCGGGCCAGGGTGCTGAGAAGGCGGGGATCGGTCGCCGCTCCCTCCTCGATCGCAAGGATCGGGCCGTTCGCTTCTTCCAGCGCCCGGGCAAGGCGATCCGACAGGGCGCCATCGCCCGCCTCGGAGCGGATCACGGGGACCATCGCCAGGCCGGCGCGGCGGAGCGTGCGCGCTACCCGCTCCCCCGGCGCCAGACCGAAGAGCGCCGGCGCATCCGCCTGCGCATCGACCCAGATGGCCGCCGGGGCTGCCGTGGACGGATCCGCCATCGTCTCAGCCCTCGGCGCGTAGAATGGACCACAGGCCGAGGAGGAGCGCCGCGCCCGCCGGCACCCAGGCCGCCAAAGCGGGCGCGATCAGCCCTTTCTCGCTGAGGGAGGCGACCAATCCCTCCCCCACCACGAAGGCCAGCCCTAGAAGCGCGGCGATGGCCGCCGTCTGCGCCAACGCGCCCGTGCCGCGGCCGGAGCCGAGCACCACGGGGGAGGCGAGCAGGATCAGCAGGCTCGGCATCGCGACGAGGGAAAAGGTCCGCGCCGCCCGCGCCTCGTAAAAACTGCGGGGCCGGGTCATCACCCGCTCCCCGGCGAGGGCCGAGGCGACCTCCGCCCCGCTCGGCACCTGCCGGCGGCGGGCGAGGGTGCGCACATCCTCCGGCACCAGGGTGGAGGGCCAGTCGAGCACCGCCGCGCGGGTGGCGATACCGGTGCTTGTCTCGGTCTCCACCGCGTCGGCCAGGCGCCAGGTCCCATCCTCGTGGCGCGCCTCACGCGCGTCGATCCGGCGGGTGAGGCCGCCCGCCGCGTCGAGGTCGAAGACCGTGACCGCGGCCAACCGGGTGCCGTCCTCTGCCACCGGGGCGGCGCGGAGCACCCAGTCGGGCGTGCGGAGCCAGACCGTGGCCCGCTCCGCCGCCTCCTCCCCCATCGCCACAAACTCCGCCGCCCGGGCCGCCTCGGCCGCCGGCAGACCCCAATCGTCGAGCAGGTGCAGCGCCGCGCCCAGGATCAGGCCGAGGGGCAAGAGCGCCGCGAAGATCCTGAGCGTGCTCAGCCCCGCGGCGCGCAGGATCACCGCCTCCCCCCGCCGCGCCAGCATGGCAAAGCCGAGGATCGCGCCGGCGAGCAGGGCGATCGGCGCCACGGTGTGCACGATGCCCGGCAGGGTGAGCACTGCATAGTAGGTCAGCGCTCCCGGTCCGCCATGGGCGAGCAGCGCCGGCGCCTCCTCCCGCAACTCGATCGCCAGGGCGAGGAGGGAGAGGGCGGCGAGCGCCACCAGGATGCCCCGCCCGATCACCCGGCTGAGGTAGAGCGTGAGCGTCAGGGAGAAGGCCCGCATCCCCTAGCGCTCCCGCAATTGCGGTGCGGCGGCCTGCCGGGTGCGGAAGGGACGGCCGAGCGCGGGGGTGCTGCCCTGGCTCGGCGTCATGGCGTAGAACCAGAGGGCGATCAGGAAGACCACGGCCGTGGTGCCCCAGATCGCACCGGCGGCCGGCACCCGGCCCGCCGCCCCAAGCTCCTGCGCCAGGAGGAGCGCGTGGTGGTAGAGCATCAGCCCCGTGAGCGCGATCACCACCCGCGGCCAGACCGTCGTGCGCTTGCGCAACAGCCCGAGGGGCACCATGGCCAGCGCAATCGAGACCAGGGAAAAGGCCCGGGCGAGCCGGGCATGGAATTCCGCAGCGGCGGCGGGGTCGTCCAGGCGTTCGGAGAGTTCGGTCAGCGTCTGTTCGCGAAGCTGACCCCTTGGGCGGAAGCGGGTGTCGCGCTCGGTCAGTTGCCGGCTCAGCACCAATTCGTCGAAGCGCAGCACTCCCTGGGGCGTGAGGGAGATGCCGTCCCGCAGCAAGAGGCGCACCACCCCGGTCTCGAGCTCCGGCGCGATGACGCCGCGGCTGGCGGTGATCACCGTCTCGCCCTCACGGCTCGACTGGACGACGAACACCTCCTCAAGCTGCACACCCTCGGCCGAGACCCGGGCGGCCGACAGCGCCAGGTCGTCGCCGAGGCGCACCACCTGGCCCTCGGGTAAGGTCCCGTTCCAGGCGGCGGTCAGCACCGCATGGCGGGCGTCGCGGTAGGCATAGCGCGCGTGGGGCTGGGCAAAGCCGAACAGGATGAGGCTGAGAACGGCCAAGAGAACGCCCGAGATCACGAAGCTGGCCGCGATCCGGCGGACCGACCAGCCCGCCCCCTCCAGCACGTCCAGTTCGTTGCTGGTGCTGAGGCTTGAGAGCGCCACCAGCAGGCCGAGCGCAAAGGCCGCCGGCAGGGCGAGGCCCAGATAGTGCGGCAAGAGCGCCGCCAGCATCGAGAGGAGGGGTGCGACCGGCGCACTTTCCGCCGTCACCAGGTCGAGCAGGCGGATCGAGCGCTCGGTCAACAAGGCGATGAGCGCGATGCAAAGCCCGAGCACCATGGGCTTGAGCGTGCGCTTGAAGAGGTAGCGGTCGATCCGCGCGGGGCCGCGATGCACGGCGCGCACGGTGGCTGCGCTCATAGCCCGTCCCAGGCGCTGGCCAGGCGGGTGGCGGTCTCGGCGATCTCGTCGGCCGAGAGGGTCACCCCGCTCGCCAGCTGCGGCGGCCCGGGCCAGCCGGTATCGGGCAGGTCGTGGCCCGCGATGCTGCGGCTGCCGTCATAGCGGGGCAGCACGTGGAAGTGCACGTCGGGGTCGACCATCATCAGCATCAGCCAGTTGATGCGTTCGTACTGCACTTCGGTCCGGAGCAGGGCCTCGACCCGCGCGGTGACGCTCGCGAGCTCGGCAAAGGCGGCCGGGCTGACGGCGCCGAAGGCCGTCACCGGTTCGGTGCAGATCACCACCAGGCTGCCGGCCACAGGCTGGGCCGGGCGGAGCGCCACCACCCAATGATCCAGGGCCGCGACGCGGGAGGACGGCCAGCCAAATGTCTCCATCGTCGCGTTCATCGTCGCCCTCGGCCTGGGATGGAGCGGCAGCCTATTGCCTCGCGCCAGCACTGTCCAACGGTGGGAGGGGGCTCAGAGCGCATGGGTTTCGGTCGGCCCGGGGGTGAAGCGGCCGTCGGGGCCGATGCGGCGGAGCGTGACGGCGGCCTGCCAGGCGCCTTGGCTGCCCGTGATGGCGATGGCGTACCAGCCGGCGGGCTCGACGCCGCTTTTGGGATCGGCCGCGGCCGAGGGGGCGCCGAGGGCGAGGATGCCGGCCGCGCCGATCCGCCCCTGCTCCGCCCGGTGGTTGTGGCCGTAGAGCACGAGCTCCGCCCCGGCGCGGGAGAGCGCCGCCAGCAGCGCATGGCGATCGCCGAGGGCCCGGCGCCGGCTCGTGGTCGCCCCGGGCGGATGGTGCACCAGCACGACGCGGCAGAGCCCATCGGCCCCGGTCTCGGCCAGCATCCGCTCCGCCGCCGCGATCTGTGCGGCGCCAAGCCGCCCGGTGGCCAGCAGCGGCAGCGTCGGCACCGCGCTCGACAGCCCGATCAGGGCCAGGGGACCGACACGCCGGCACCAGGGATAGGGCGGCGCGCTGAGACCGAGCGTGGCGCCCCCCGCCTCCCAGGTCCCAGGCGCCAGGGCATCGTGATTGCCGGGTACGATTGCGAGCGGGGCGTCGCCGAGCGCCGACAGCCACGCCTTCGCCGCCTGGAACTCAGCCGGCAGGCCGGCATTGGCGAGGTCCCCGGTGACGAGCAGATGATCGGGCGCCGCCGCCGCGATGTCGGCCGCGGTCAATGCCGCGATCTCGGCCCGAAAGATGTGGCGGCGATGGCGCTGCCAGCGGGCCAGCGCCAGGCGCTGCTTCAGCGTGAGCGGCCCGGCCACCGCCCCCTCGGGCCCGAGATGGGGATCGCTGACATGGGCGAGCGTCACGGCAGGCGATGCGATGGTCCGGCCCCCTCGGCGCGCAGGTATTGCGGTTGCGGGACCGGGATCATGGGCGGTATCTGACGACATGCAAGCCGCCGAGACCAACCCGACCGTGTTCTCAGAGCCGCCGGCCGACCGGCTGCGGCGCCAAATCGCGCGGCTCGATCCGGCGGTGCAGGGGCTGGTGCGGCTGCGAGACGACTATGCCTACACCTCCGACGTGATCACGGCGCTGGCCGCCGCCGCGCCGGGCACCCTTTTGGCCGACGAGGCAGGCCGGATCCTGGGCGCCCGCCTTGGCGGCGAAGCGGACGCGGCGCTGGAAGCGGCGGTCGGGGGCGCGGCCCCTCCCTCCGGCGCCCGGACCCTGGGAGCGGCAGCGCTGGTCGGCCGCTATGACCCGAAGCTGCGCAAGCACGCGAGGCCCGTGGCCCTTCCTGCCGCAGATCCGGGGGCAGAGAGGGCGCTCTTCGATGCCTCCTACAAAGGGGTGACGGACATCGTCACCAAGCGGGTCTGGCCCGTACCCGCCTTCGCCGCCGTCCGGTTCTGCGCGCGCCGGCGGATCACGCCGAACGCGGTGACGGCGCTGAGCGCTTTGCTGGTGGCGCTGGTCTTCCTGCTGTTCTGGCAGGGCTGGTTCTGGGCCGGCCTCGCCGCGGGCTGGCTGATGTGCTTTCTCGACACGGTGGACGGCAAGCTCGCGCGGGTGACGCTCGCCTCCTCCCGCCTCGGCGACATTGCCGACCACGGGATCGATCTGGTGCATCCGCCGTTCTGGTGGTGGGCCTGGGCGGTTGGCGCCGGGATGGGCAGCGCGGCGGGGGCGGAGGCCCTGCTCGCCCCGGCGCTCGCGGTGATCGTCGCCGGCTACATCGCCCAGCGCGCGGAAGAGGGCTGGTTCATCGCCCGCTTCGGCGCGGACATGCACACCTGGCGCCCGTTCGACAGCGCCTTTCGCGAGATCACGGCGCGGCGCAACCCCAACCTGTTGATCCTGATGGCATTCACCGCCCTCGGCCTGCCGGCGGAGGGCCTGTTGGCCGTCGCCGCCTGGGTGGCGATCAGCTTCCTGGTTCATCTCGTGCGGATCATCCAGGCCCATCTGGCGGCACGGCGGGAGCCCATCGTCTCCTGGATGATGGCACCGTGAGCCAGATCGGCCTCCTCCGCAACCCCGCAAGCAGCGGCAATCGCCGGGCCGGGCCTCTCGCCCTGCCGGCCGGCGTTCCGGTGGCGGAGCCGACCAATCCTGCCGCGACCGGGGAGGCAGTGGCCACCCTCCTCGCCCAGGGGGTGCGGCGCATCGCTATCGACGGCGGTGACGGCACGGTGCGGCTGGCGATCGCGGCCCTGCTCCGCCACGGTGCCGCGGGAGACGTGGCGCTGGTGCTGCTCCGCCGCGGCAACACCAACCTCTTCTACCGGGAGATCGGCGGCTGGGGCGGGGCCTTGCCGGAGGTTGGTGCGGGCACGCTCCATCAACGCCCGGTCCTTTGCGTCCGAGGGGCCGGGGTGGAGCACTACGGCATGATCCTCGGCCTCGGCGCCTATGAGCGGGCGAGCCGCCTGGCCGCCGCCCGTCCCGGGCCGCGGGGCGGGGCCGGCGTGGCGGCGGCCATCCTGCGCGCTCTGGCCCAGGCGGCTTTCCAGGGGCCGGAGGGACCATGGCGGTGCGGCGTGGCCCTGGCGATCCGCCATGACGGGGCCGAGGTAGAAGCCGGTCCGCGTCTCCTCTTCACAGCCACGGTGGCCGAGCGACGCCTGCCCTTCGGCCTCGATCCCTTCGGGCGGGATGGGGCGCAGGGCAAGATCCGCTGGCTGGATGTGGATGCCCCCGGCCGGCGCCTGCTGGCCGCGGCGCCTCTGGTGCTGATGGGACGGCAACCCCAATGGCTGACGGCGGCAGGCTACCGGCGGGGCCGGTCCGACGGGATCGAGATCCAGGGCGCCAGCGCGCTGGTGATCGACGGCGACGTGGTGGAGAACGACCCGGCCGCCACCCTCTCCATCGGGCTCTCCCCCGCGCTTCAGTTCCTGGTGCCCGAGGCGCCGCAGCAGGCCCGGGCGCCGGCGGTAGAGCCGGCCGAGGGCAGCCGGGCGCGATGACCGCCCCAACGCCGCTCGAGGCCCGCATCGCCGAGACGCTCCATCAGCCCGTCGGGCCCGAGATCGCCGCGGCGGCCGACGTGCTGATGACCTGGCCCGGCGCCCGGGCCGTGCTGTTCTACGGCGCAGCCCTGCGGGAGCCTGAGATGGCGCTTCGTCCCGGCGCCGGGCCGCTCGACCTCTACCTCCTCACCGATCCGTCCCAGCCCGGCCCGCTCGGCCGGCTTCTGCCCCCCGATGTGCGCTTCATAGCGGAGGGGCCGAACGGCGCGAAGGTTGCGGTGATGACGCTTGAGGCCTTTGCCCGGCGGATGCGGCGGGGGGGATGGGACACCACGCTTTGGGCCCGCTTCTCCCAACCCGCACGGCTGCTCCGCGCGGAGGAGGGGGTGGAGGAAGCGGTGACCGGCGCCATTGCCGAGGGCGTGCGCACCGCGCGCTGGTGGACCGCCCATCTGGTGGAGAGCCCCGGCGCCGACCCCCTGGCCGATTGGGCGGCACTCTACGCGCTCACCTATGGCGCGGAGCTGCGGGTGGAGGGCGGCATCGCCCGCGCCGGGGCTGTGATCGCCGCCGATCCGGACTGGTTTCGGGAGATCGCTGCCCTCGCGCCCCTGCCAGCCACCAGCCCCGACGCGCGCGCCAGCGCCCGGCGCGCCTGGCAGCGGCGACGCATCGTCGGCAAGTTGCTCAACCTCGCGCGCCTCGCCAAAGCTGCCTTCACCTATTCAGGCGGCATCGCCTATGCGCTGGCCAAGGTGGAGCGCCATTCCGGCCAACCGGTCGAGCTTACGGCGTGGCAGCGCCGCTGGCCCGCTCTCGCGGCGCCTCTGGTGCTGCTGCGACTGTGGCGGCAGGGGCGCCTGCGCTGATCGCCTCTGCGCCAGGCCCGCCCGAGCTCAGCCCGAGCGCCCCGGCCGCCTCGCCGAAGATCGCCAATGCCCGGTCGATCTGCCCGTCGGTGTGGGCCGAGGAGACGGAGACGCGCAGCAACGCCCAGCCGTTCGGCGTCGCCGGCGGTAGGGCGATGTTGGTGTAGAGCCCCCGGTCGATCAGTCCGTTCCAGAGCATCACCGCGGTGGTGAGATCGGGGCAGACGACGCCGACGACGGGGCTCGGCTCCGGCCCGAGCTGCAGGCCCATGGCCTGAAGCCCGCCATAGAGCCGCGCCACGTTCTTCCAAAGTCGGGTTCGCAGCGCCGGCTCCCGCTCCACCCGCTCGATCGCCGCGATCGCCGCCGCGGCCACGCCGGGGGAGCCCGAGGCGGTGAACATATAGGGCCGCGACAGCGCGCGGACGGCGTCGAAGCCTGCGATGTCGGAGACGCAGAAGCCGCCGATGGTGCCGAGGCTTTTCGAGAAGGTGCCGACGATCACGTCGCAGTCGGCCTCCACGCCGAGCGCCTCCGCCTGGCCGCGCCCGGTGGGGCCGAGCACGCCGAGGGAGTGCGCCTCATCGACGATCAGGCAAACCTCGGGGCCGGCCTTGCGCTTCACCTCGGCGATCTCGGCGAGCGGGGCGGTGTCGCCGAGCATCGAGTAGATGCCCTCGACCACCACGAAGCGCATCCCCTCCCGGCCCTCGAGCCGGGCGAGCTTGCGCTCCAGATCGGCGGCGGAGTTGTGGCGGAAGCGGATGATTTCGGAGCCCGACATCTTGCATGCATCGTAGATCGAGGCGTGGCTGTCGGCGTCGATCAGGATCTGATCGCCTCGGCCCGCCAGGGCGCAGATCGTGCCGAGATTGGCCAGATAGCCGGTGGAGAACACGATGGCCGAGCGCCGGCCGTAGAACGCCGCCATGCGCCGCTCCAGCTCGCGATGCCCGCCATAGGTGCCATTGGCGATGCGGGAGCCGGTGGTGCCGACGCCGAGGCTGCGGGTGGCCGAAACGGCCGCCTCGATACAGCCCGGATCCATGGTGGTGCCGAGATAGTTGTTGGTGCCGAAAAGCAGCACGTCCTGCCCCTCGAGCACCGCTTCGGTCGGGGAGACCACCCGCTCAAACGACAGCGCGCTCGGGTCGCGCCCCAGCGCCCGCACGGTGGAGAACCGGCCCGTGGCCTCACGCAATCTGGCCTCGATGCTCATCGCGCGTCCCCGTCCATGGCGGAGCTCGCCGCCGCCTCACCCACCGGTTGCTGCAGCCGGCCGATCACCGCCCCAAGCTCCCGGATTGTGCGCACGTCGGAGAGCTGGTCGAGGGGGATGGTGGTGTCGAACGCGTCCTCGAGCTCGAGCACGAAATCCATCACGGCGACCGAGTCGAGCCCGGCATCGGCGGTGATGGAGCTCTCGGGCGTCAGGTCGTGGCGCTTCAGCCGTTCGGTGAGCATCTGAAGAACGCGCGCCTCGGCGCTGGTCTCACTCATGTCTCGCTCCATGCTTCTTGCCTGCCTTTATCGGTCCGCCGGGCAGCGACGGCAACCCGGGGCTCCGGCGGTTGGGCGGTTTGCCGATGGTCGAGGCGTTCATGTCCCACAAGCTGCGCGAGGCGCGCGCCGAGCCGCAGGGCCAGTGCGAGGATCGTCAGCGTCGGATTGGCCCAGCCGCCGGTCGGAAAGACGGCGGAGCCCGCGACATGCAGATTGGCCAGGTCGTGGAAGCGGCAATCGGCATCGACCACGCTCTGTTGCGGATCGGTGCCCATGCGCAGGGTTCCCATGTGGTGGTAGCCGCCGAGGGCGTGGTTGCCGATGGCCGGGTCGAACTGCCAGGGGCCATCTTCCGGTGCGAGCCAGGCGGCCGGCTCGACGCGCCCGACGTCGAGGCGGGCGCATTCCTCGCCGAAGAGCGCGACCAGGCGCTGGACGGACTGTCGGTCGATGCCGCTCAGCCGCCAATCCAGGACCGGCAGCGGCACGCCCAGGCTGTCGTGGGTGCCCGGCGAGAGGGTGACGCGGCTCGCCGGGTTGGGCGCCTGTTCGGCCCGTATGGACAGGGCGATCTCGCGTCCGCCGAGGGTCGTCGCGAGGTTCGAAAGCACCGGGTCCGCCAGCCGCCGCCAGGTCGCCGCGGCCCGACGGCTGAGGCGCCAGGCGCGGCGCCAGCCGCCGGTGCTCGGCAAGGTGTGGCGAAGGACAGCGTAGCCCCGCCGTGCCATCCCGGCCCCCGACCCCTCGGGCCGGCGGAGGGCGAGGCCGAGGGCGCTGTTCAGGATGCCCTCCCGCCGCTGCACGGTGGCCGAGGGGCGGAGGACTGCCGCATGGCGCACGCCGTCATGGCGCGCATGGCGGGGGAGGAGCGACAGGGCCCGCCAGCTCGCGCCCCAGCCTGCTGCCGGGCGGAGCCGGCCGCCGCGGGCATGGGGGTGCTCTATGAAATAGCGCCCCACCGCCTCGCCGCCGAAGCCGTGGGCGGGATCCCCGCCGGCGCTGAGGCGGGAGGCCAGCACCAGCCGCGGCGCCTCGATCCCGCCGGTGGCTAGGACGAAATGCCGCCCCCGTGCTGTGGCGCGCGCACCCTTGGGAGAGCGGAGGTCGAAGCCCGCCACGGCGCGGCCACCCGGCTGCAACGCGATCTCCGTCACCGTGGCGTTCAGCACGACGGTGACGTTGGGTGCGGCCACCAGATCGGCCGCCCGGGGCAGGGTGAAGCGGTCCGCCTCCCCGTCGAATTGCCAGAAGCCAGGCTCCAAGACCCCTGGGTCGAGCGGCGGCTCGGCGCGCCCCAAGCGCCGCCAGCCCTCGGCGGGGGAGGCGATGCGCGTGAGGCCGAGCGCGGCGTGGGCCGCCGCGTACCAGGGCACCAGATCGGCATGGGTAATGGGCCAGCCAGAATTCGCGATGCCGGGGCGAGGCTCGAAATCCACTGGATCGAGCTCCGCCACCCGGCCGCCCCAGATCGCCGTGGTGCCGCCGAAGAACCGCAGGCGGCTTTCGCGGAGGGGGTAGTAGGGTTCGCCCTCCGCCGCCACCTCTCCCGCCGCCAGATCCTGGGCCGTGTTCTGGAAGTCGCGCCCGCCGCTTTCCAGCAGCAGCACCTCGACCCCCTCGGCCGCCAAAGCCCGGGCCAGGGTCACTCCGGCCGCCCCTGCGCCGGCGATGCAGATATCCGCCTCGAGCGCGCGATGCCCCTCGGTGCTATCGAGGTCGAGGAGCACTAGGTCCCGCCGAGGGCCTGGACCGGATGCTCCGCTGCGACCCTGCCGAAGCTGGCGACCGCCGCCTCGGCCTGGGTGAGATCGGTCGGGAAGTCGACCTCGCACCAGCGCTCCCCAGCCAGCCGCACGACGCCGACATGGCCCTCCCGCGCCAGCGCGTCGATGATCGAGAGATACCAGAGCTTGAGCGCCGCCGGATCGGTCAGGGCCGAATACAGCGCCGCGCGAAACAGCGCCCCACCCTCGCCCAGGAAGCGCAGCATGCCGATCGACTCGCCGTCGATCGGATCGCCCAGGGTCTTGCCGATCGCCGTCAGCCGGGCGCCGGTGGCCCGGATCTTCATGTCGTCGGCGTCGTAATGCGCCTTGGCATCGGCCGTGACGCTGATCGGCGCCTCCGCCTCGGCCAGCAGGCGGGCGAGCACGGCGTCCTCGAAAAGCGTGTCGCCGTTCATCAGCACGGTGTCGGGGCCGATATGGTCCCGCGCTTCCCAACAGGAGCCGATATTGTCGGCCACGCTGTGGAACGGGTTAAAGACGATCTCCGGCGCGGATCGCAGGCCCATGCGCTCGACCGCCCGCTCCACCTGGCCGGTCTCAAAGCCGGTGACCACGGCCACCCGCTCGATCCCGTTGGCCTCGATGGCGCGGAGTTGCCATTCCAGGATGCTGCGCCCGCCGATTTCGACCAGGCATTTTGGCCGGCTGTCGGTGAGCGGCGACAGGCGCTTGCCACGCCCCGCGCTCAGGATCACGGCATTGGTGCCCACGGGCGTCTCCTACCTTGTCTCGGTGGCCAGCCGCGATCCGCTGGGGCGGCCGCGCCGGCTGAGGGTGCTGTCGCCCATCAGGGCGGAGATGGTGCGTCGGAAGCCGGCGGCCAGGTCGAGCTGGGGTGACCAGAGCGTGGCCGGCGGCTGCTCGCCGACGGACGAGGACCAGTCGAGATGGCGCAGCTCGCGGATCTTCGCCGGCGTGAGCGGGCCGATGATGCGCTGCAGGGCCGGCGCATGCTCCGCCGCCCAGCCCAGCGCATCGACCAGCGCCGGCGGCAGGGTAACGGGCCGCGGCGTCCGGCCGAGCGCCTCGGCCAGCACGATGGCCGTCTCGCGCCAGCCATAGCCGTCGCGCCGGGCATCGCTGAGCTCCCAGCAGGCGCCGGCCGGCGCGCCCTCCGCCGCAGCGACCACGGCGCGGGCCACGTCCTCGGCATGGATCAGGTAGAGCCGCGCCTCGGCCGGGCCGAGCAATGGTTGGACCGGCCCGTCGGCCATGCGGAAGAGCGCCCGGGTCGCCGCATCCCGCGGGCCGTAGACCGCGGCGGGGCGCAGGATGGACCAGCGCCCGGCCTGGCCGCTGAGCCGCGCCTCAGCCTCCCGCTTCGAGGCCGCATAGGGGCTGAGCTCCGGCACCCGCGCTGCCATCGAGGAGATCAGGACGAACGCCGCCTCCGGGCAGTGCGCTGACCACGCGGCGATCATCTGCTCGGTGCCGGCGACATTGACCCGGGCGAAGGCTTCGGGATCGCGGCTCACGGTAAGGCCCGCGGCGTGGACCACGGCATCGGCACCCTCGACGAGCTGTCCCAGGGCCTCCGCCTGGTCGAGCGCGCCGCGCACCACCTCCACCGGGGTTTCCGGCGGGGGAGAGCCTGGGCGGAGCAGCGCGCGACAGCGCCAGCCCGCCTCGGCAAAGGCGGCTGCGATATGGCTGCCGACGAAACCGCTCGCCCCGGTTATGGCGACGAGGCGGGTCACGAGGCGGCCTTCACCTCCATCCGCTCCATCGCCTCGATGTGCATCTGCCGCGCCCGGGCCCGCTGCAACTTGCCGGAGGAGGTGCGGGGAAGCGAGCGAGGCGGCCAGAGCAGCACCTCCACCTCGACCCCATGCTCGACCCGGATCGCGGCGTGCACCGCCTCGGCCAGCGCCTGGCAGCGCTCGGGATCGCTTTCCCGGGCCTCGAGCGCCAAGATCATCTGGCCGTCGTCGATACTGCCTCGGGGGCCGGGCAGGCAGAAGAGCGCCGCATCGCCGATGCCCGGGCCGCGCACCGCGGCGGTGGCGGTCCATTCCACGTCCTGGGGCCAGACCGCCCGGCCATGCAACATCAGCACGTCCTTTTCGCGGCCGGCGATCACCAATTCTCCGCGGCGCATGAAGCCGAGATCGCCGGTGGCGAGCCAGCCGTCGGGGCCGATGGCCTCCGCCGTCGCCTCCGGCGCATCGTGGTAGCCCGACATCAGGCCCGGCCCGCGGGCATGCACGCGCCCGACGTGACCCTCCCCGAGCACCTGGCCAGCATCATCGCGGATCTCCACCGCGTGCCCCGGCAGCGGTGTGCCGCAAAGCGCAAGGGTGGTCTTCGCCGTGCCCTTCACCGGCCGCACCCGATCGCCGAGGTCGAGCCGCGTGCGGTCCACCTCGGCGAACCGCGCGCCGCGTCCGGCCGGGGTGAAGGCGAGGCCCAGCGTCGCCTCCGCCATGCCGTAGCTCGGCAGGAAGGCGCGCCGGTCGAAGCCGCGGTCGGCGAAGGCCGCGGCAAAGCCTTCCAGCGCCTCGGCCCGCACCATGTCGCCGCCGATCCCCGCCACCCGCCAGGAGGAGAGATCGATGCCGTCGGTGGCCCGCGCCCGCCGCGCCGCCAGCTCATAGCCGAAGGACGGCGCGTAAGAGACGGTGCCGCGATTGCGCGAAATGAGCTCCAGCCAAAGCGTCGGGCGCACGGTGAAGTCGCGGGTCGAGAGGTAGTCGATGCTCATCCGGCAGACGACCGGCAGCAGCAATGTGCCGACCAATCCCATATCGTGGTACCAAGGGAGCCAGGAGACGCCCCGATCCTCCGGCCCGATCCGCAACGCCTCCCCGATCGCGCGGACATTGGCCATCATCGCCCGGTGGCTGATGGCGATGCCCTTGGGGTCGGAGGTGGTGCCGGAGGAGAATTGGATATAGGCGGTCTCGTCCGGTGCGAGGGGCCGCATCGCCGTCGGAACGGAGGCCGGCAGGGCGTCGGCGCCGCCGGCGAAGGCCTTGCCGCACTCCGCGAAGCCCTCCACCAGCCACTCATCGAACATGCCGGGCGCGATGATCGCCGGGGCATCGCCCACCAAGCGGCGAAGCCGGGCGAGATAGGCATTGCGGTCGCCGAAGGCAAAGGGCAGGGGCGCGGCGCAAGGCACCAGGCCCGCCCGCATCGCGCCCGCGAAGAGCGCGACGAAACGGGGGCCGGTCTCCGCCAACAGGAACACGCGCGAGCGTGGGGGCAGGCCGAGGGCGGCGAGCTGGCCGGCCGCCCGCTCCACCCGGTCCAGCAGCTCGGCCCAGTCCACCTGCTCCAACACCGCGCCGCGGGAGCCGTAGAAGGTCATGCCGCCGTCACCCTCCGCCGCCGCCTCCAATGCGGCGAGGAAGTGGGGCGCAGGTCGGGCGGTCGCGGCGAAGTCGGCGGGTCGCATCTGCTCGGTCATGCTGTCTCCGGCTGGCTGAAGGGAGCGCGTCCGCGCAGAACTGTCCGTGCCGCGACGAGGCGACCGGTGAAAAGCAGGATGGCGTGGGCGAGAAGGGCCGCGCCGGCGCCCAGCAGGCCGAGGCTGGGCAACAACCAGACCATCAGCGCTGCATAGACCACTGCGGCCGACAGGCTGAGCATCAGCGCCAGATCGGCCCGCCGGGCGGCGAGGATCGCTGGCTCCAATGCAAAGCCGCAAAGGGTGATCGCCGCCGCCGTCGCGGCAAGGAACAGGAGGGCATGAGCCGCCAGCGCCTCCTCCCCGAAGGCAGTTGCCAGCAGCAGATCGCCGCCGAGGGCCACCGCGACGACGATCGCCGCCATGGCAAGCGCGCCGAGGCCGAGGGTCCGGCTCACCAGGGCCGGCGCACCGCCGACCGCGTCGCTCCGGGTCTCGGAAAACGCCGGCAGCATGACCGGGGCGAGCAGCTTGGCCGGCTTGGCCAAGGCGTCGGAGATCTGGCGGGCGATGGCATAAAGCGCCGAGGCCGCCGGCCCCAGCACCGCACCGACCGCCAGCGTCGAGCCGTGCAGCAGCGCGCCCGACACCGAGCTCGAGAGATTGGTGGAGAAGACGAAGCGCCAGAAGCCCTCAGGCCGGGGCTCGCCTGCGCCCTCCGGCAACGCTCGTAGCATGGCCCGGCCGAGCAGCGCCGCCCGCGCGATCATCCAGCCGCCCGACAGCACCGCCGCCCCGAACCAGACCATGAAGAGGGCATCGAGCCCCAGGCCAAGGCCGAGCACCGCGAGCGCACCGCCGAGCCGGATCAGCGCGTTCAGCGCGTGCTGCCAGTTCAGGATGTCGAAGCGGTCGATCAGCCGCAGCACGCCCGTCGGCGTCGCCGAGGTCATGAAGATCGCCGCCAGGGCGTAGAGCCGCACCCACTCCTGCACCGCCGGCGGCCAGCCGAGGGCCGCGCCGAGCATCGGCGCGAAGATCATCAATAGGCCGAGCGCCAGGGCCAGCGCCGCCACATCGAGCGCAATCGTGGTGCCGAGCAGCCGGCGAAGCGCGCCACCCTCCCCCCGGTCGAGCATCGGCGTGCCGAACGTGAGGATCGCCTGCCAGGACTGGAACCGCAGCGTCTCCCCCACCAGCCGCGCCACCGCATGGCAAAGCACCACGGCGCCGAAGGCCGCCAATCCCACGGCGTGGACCGCGACCGCGGCCGCCAGCAGATTGACCACGCCGAAGGCCGCCCGGCTGCCGAGCAGGAACAGGGCCGTCTGGCCGAGCCGTCGGATCGGCGACGTATGCCAATACGTGGCGGGAGGAGCTTGGTCGGGATTGGCCATTCTCAGTCGTGAGCGATACCCGATGGTGCGCGCGCCGAACAGTCACATTTCTGGCGCAATTCCGCAAACCTGTTGCAATGCCAAGGACGTATGCAGTTCACGGTAGCGTCGTGAAACTGAAAAAGAGTGTCGCCCGCGAGAGCGTCTCACATTGCGCACGAAGCGCGGCGGATGGGTAACACCGGCCCTCACCGCCGGCTCAAACGGTTTGCCGGGCGAGGGCCGGAGGTGGTGGCTCTGCCGCGCGAAGATCCGCAGGATCCGGGCGGAAGGCCGGGATCGCGCCGGAAAGATGCTGTGGGCAGCGCCTCAGGGCCCCTTGAGGATGGAGATGGCGCGCAGACGGTCCCGGGCGAACTCGAGGAAGCTGCGCACCTTGGCGGCGGCCCGGCGGCCTTCGACGTGGACCAGGTGGATCGGCAGCGGCGCGGGCTCGTGCGCCTCGAGCACGGTGTGGAGCGCCCCGCTCTCCAGCTCCGGGCCGATCTGGTAGGACAGCACCCGGCAGATGCCCCAACCCCGGCGGGCGATGGCGATGCCGGCGGCCACGCTACTGACCGAGAGGCGAGAGGGGACGCGGACGACCTCTTGCATCTCGGGCCCGAAGCGCCAGTCGACCGATGGGCTGACGGGCGAGACGGTGATCACGCGGTGCCCCTGCAGCTCGGCCGGCCGCTCGGGCAGGCCGTGGGCTTCGAAATAGGCCGGCGCCCCGCAGACCACCCGGCGCACCTGGCCGACACGCACGGCCGAGAGGCCGGAGGAGGGCAGGGCGCCGATGCGCACGGCGACGTCGAAGCCCTCCTCCACCAGGTTCACGATGCGGTCGACCATCACCACGTCCGCTGCGACCTCCGGATAGGTGTCGAGGAAGTCGGTCAGGATCGGCGTCACGTAGATCCGCCCGAACTCATGCGAGCAGGTGATGCGCAGCGTGCCGACTGGCGTGCTGGCGGCGCCGGCGGCCGCCTCGTCGGCGGCCCGAAGCTGGGCGAGGACATGGCGCGCATCCTCGAGATAGGCCTCCCCGACCTCGGTCAGCCGCACCCGGCGGGTGGTGCGGGTGAAAAGCCGCGCGCCAAGGCGCTGCTCCAGCGCGTTCACCCCGCGGGTGGCCGACGGGGCGCTCAGCCCCAGGGCCCGGGCGCCGGCGGCGAAGCTCTCCGCCTCGGCGACCGCGACGAAGACCTCGAGAGCTTGGATCCGGTCCATCGCCCGGCTCTAGCGCCATTTATGTCGAAAGACAAAATAATGTCTTTCAGATCGGGGGAATTATTCCGCCAAGCGCATGGCGCTATATCGAAGCCCAGCAGAGACCACGCGACCGGAGATGACCCCGCCATGACCGCCGAGACGCCCCGCGCGCCCCTTCCCCCCTTCACCCGCGAGAGCGCCACCCAGAAAGTGCGCCTGGCCGAGGACGGCTGGAACAGCCGCGACCCGGCCAAGGTCGCACTGGCCTACACCCCCGACAGCCAGTGGCGGAACCGCGCCGAGTTCCCGCGGGGCCGGGCGGAGATCGAGGCCTTCCTCACCCGCAAGTGGGCCCGCGAGCACGACTATCGCCTGATCAAGGAGCTTTGGGCCCACGACGGCAATCGCATCGCGGTGCGCTACGCCTACGAGTACCGCGACGACAGCGGCCACTGGTTCCGGGCCTATGGCAACGAGAATTGGGAGTTCGACGCGCAGGGCTACATGGCGGTTCGCCATGCCAGCATCAACGAACACCCGATCACTGACGCCGACCGCAAGTTCCATTGGCCCCTCGGCCGCCGGCCGGACGACCATCCCGGGCTGAGCCATTTCGGCTTTTGACCCCCTCGCGAGGAGACCGAAGATGAATGCCCACTTCCCGGCCGATGCGGCACCGATCAAGCTCTACCGCAACCCGAAGTCCGGCCATTGCCACCGGGCCGAGCTGATGATGGCGCTGCTCGACGTGCCGTGCGAGCCGGTGGACCTCGACATGGCCAACGGCGCGCACAAGGCGCCGGATTACCTCGCCATCAGCCCCCTCGGCCAGGTGCCGGCGATCGACGACAACGGCGTCACGCTGTCGGACTCGAACGCCATCATCACCTATCTGGTGGAACGCTACGGCAGCGATCAACGCTTCGGCGGCGACAGCCCCGAGGAGAAGGCGGAGATCCAGCGCTGGCTGTCGATCGCCGCCGGTGAGATCGCGTCGGGCCCCTGTGCCGCGCGCCTCGTCACCGTCTTCGGCGCGCCGCTCGACCACGAGGCGGCCAAGGCCAAGGCCCATGCCCTCTTCAAGATGATGGACGCAGCCCTGGACGGCCGGACCTTCCTGGTGAGCGAGCGCCTGACGCTCGCCGACGTCGCCGGCTACAGCTACATCGCCCACGCGCCGGAGGGGGGCGTGAGCCTCGCATCCTACCCCAATATCCGCGCCTGGCTCGCCCGGATCGAGGCGCAGCCGAACTTCGTCGCCATGGCGTCCTCGCCGATCCCCGAGGGGACCTGAGGGCATGCGTCGCGCGCCAGGAAAGGCATCGGATATGTCGGAGACATCCTCCCCGTTCCATGCAGGAGAGCTCGAGGCGCAGCGGCGTGCCGGTGTCGGCGACGTGGCCGCCTGGGCCTCCGGCTTCATCCGCGGCTACCTGCCGGAGCAGCACCGCGCCTTTCACACGGCGCTGCCCTTCCTGGTGCTCTCGGCCAGCGACGGGGAGGGACGGATCTGGACCACCCTGCTGGAAGGTGCCGACGGCTTCGTCGCCTCGCCGGACCCGGAGACGCTGACGCTGGCCACGACCCTCGATCCGCAGGACCCGCTCGCCGGGTCTCTGGGCGCGGGGACGGAGATCGGCATGCTCGGCATCGAGCTCGCCACGCGGCGGCGCAACCGTCTGAGCGGGGTGTTCCGCCCGGACGGCGCTGGGTTCGCCATCGACGTGCGCCAGACCTTCGGCAATTGCCCGCAGTACATTCGGGAGCGGGAGTGGCATCGTGTCCCAACACGAGACAGGGGCGCGGCGGGCCGTGACAGCAGCCTCAATGCCGATCAGATCGCCCGGATCGGGCTGGCCGACACGCTCTTCATCGGCACCGGTCAGCAGGGCGTGGAAGGGCATGCCTCGAACGGCTACGACGCCTCCCACCGCGGCGGTGAGCCGGGCTTCGTCCAGGTGGTGGACGCACGCCGCCTGCGCATCCCCGACTACGCCGGCAACAACTTCTTCAACACCATCGGCAACCTGCTGGAGAACCCGCGGGTGGGCCTGCTGTTCGTCGATTTCGAGACCGGCGGCCTGCTGCAGATCAGCGGCCGGGCGGTGGTCGACTGGGCGCCGGATGCGGCCGACCCGGCGGCGCGGCGGATGATCGAGGTCGAGATCGAGGCGGTGGTGGACCGCCCCGCCGCGCTCGCCCTCCGCTGGCAGGCGGAGAGTGCACCGGTCCACCGCCTCGCCGTGACGCGGAAAGTGGTGGAGGCGGAGGGCATCACCTCCTTCTACCTCAGCCCGGCCGACGGGCGGCCTGTCGCCCCCTTCGAGGCGGGCCAGCACCTGCCGATCGAGCTCGCCGTGCCCGGCCAGTCGGCTAAGGTGCGCCGGACCTACTCGCTCTCCGGCGCACCCCGGGCGGCGGGCTACCGGCTGAGCATCAAGCGGGAGGACCAGGGCCTCGCCTCCCGCTTCCTGCACGACGCGGTCGAGGTCGGCCATGTGATCGAGGCGCGCCGGCCGAGCGGCGACTTCGTCATCCCCTGCGGCAAGTGCCCCCTGGTGCTCGCCAGCGCCGGCATCGGCATCACGCCGATGCTCGCCATGCTGCACGCCGCGGCGGGGGAGGCGACGGCACGACCGGTCTGGTTCGTGCACGGCGCCCGGGACGGCCGCCACCACGTGCTCCGCGAGGAGGTCGACGGGCTGGTGGCCGACCGGCCTCATGTGGCGCATCAGGTGCTCTACAGCCGGCCGAGTGAGGACGACCGGCTGGGCGAGGATTACCACGCCGCCGGGCGCCTGACGGCGGAGACGCTCTTGCGGCTCAACGCCGGGCCGGGCGCGCACTACATGCTCTGCGGGCCCGCCCGGTTCATCGCCGATCTGCGCGACGGCCTCGAAAGCGGCGGCGTGCCGGCCGCGCAGATCCACTTCGAGACCTTCGGGCCGACCGGGTGAGCGGCGTCGCGGGTCCGGGTGACGTCCTGGACTTCTGGGCCGATGCCGGGCCGGATCGCTGGTGGCGGCAGGACCCGGCCTTCGACGCCGCCATCGCCGCGCGGTTCGGGGATCTGCACCGCCGCGCCGCCGATGGGGCCTGCGACGATTGGGAGATGCAGAGCCCCGATGCCGCGCTCGCCCTGGTCATCGTGCTCGACCAGTTCTCCCGCAACCTCCACCGCGGCTCCGCCCTCGCCTATGCCGCTGACCCGAAGGCGCTGGCCCTGGTGCATCGGCTGATGGCGCGCGGGGCGGACAGGCGGATGCGGGCCGATATCGGGTCCTTCGTCTACATGCCGCTGATGCACTCCGAGACCTTGGCCGATCAGGAGCTTTCGGTGCGGGAGACGGCGCGGATCGAGGGGCCGGAGGCTGTCGCCTCGGCGCAGCAGCACCGCGATATCATCGCCCGCTTCGGCCGCTTTCCCCACCGCAATGCCGTGCTGGGCCGGGTGAGCACCCCGGCCGAAATCGCCTTCCTGCGGGAGGGCGGCTTTGCCGGCTAGGGCGGGGCCGGGGCCGAGCGCGCCCGTCCCGGCCATTTGAGCGAGGAGACCTGACGATGCCCAGATATCTGCTCATCGGCGCCAGCCGGGGCATCGGCGGCGCCGCTGCCCAGCACCTGGCCGCCCAGGGCGCCGAGATCCTGGCCGTCTCCCGATCCCCCGCCGCCGCCGGCCGCTGGATCGAGGCCGATATCGGCACCGACGACGGCATCGGGCGCATCGTGGCGGCGGTGGGAGAGGGCGCGCTGGACGCCCTGCTGTTCCTCGGCGGCAGTTGGGAGAAGGGGGCGTTCACCGAAGCCTACGACTTCCTGACCAGCCCGAAGGACGAGGTGCGCGCGCTCCTCTCCGTCAACCTGACCGCGCCGATCCTGCTCGCCCGGGCGCTTGCCCCGATCCTCGCCGCCGCGCCCAACCCTCGGATCATCCTGAACGGCGCCCTCTCCGGCCTGCCGAACGCCGCGACGCCAGAGGTCGCCAATACGGCAGCGAAGTTCGGCATGCAGGGCGTCGCGCAGGCGCTCAACCTCTCCCTCCGCCCCCAGGGCATCGGTGCGACGGTGGTCAACCCGGGTAACGTGGCGACGCCGGAGGTGTTGGAAGACATCGCCACGGGCCAGTTCGGCGACCAGGTGCCGATCCCGATCGCGGACCTGTTGCAGACCTACGACTACATTCTGCGCCTCAGCCCCGACACGGTGCCGGTGGAGATCAACCTGGCGCAGAAACGCCCCGGGGCAGGCTGAGCCCGCGCGAGGTCGGCACCAAGGAGCACCCGCTCCGGCGCCGGGCGTTGTTCTAGGGCGGTGCCGGGCTCAGAGCACGTCCTGCCATTCCGGGTGCCGGGCGATCTGGGCTTTGGCGAAAGGGCAGAGCGGGATGATCTTGCGGCCTTCACTGCGGGCATCCTCGACGCAGCGCCCGACCAGGGCCTGGCCGACATGGCGACCGCGCAGCGCCTCCGGCACCTCGGTGTGGTCGATGATGATCCGGGTCTCGCCAGCCCGGGAATAGGTCATCTCGGCCGCATGGCCGTCGAGCCGGCCGAGGTAGCGGCCCTTGCTCTCACCCTCTTCGCGGCTGATGTCGATGGCGCTCGCGTTCTCGCTCATGGCGCGTCGTCCCCTGCCTGGTCCGGTCGGATCATCCCGCGGTGATGTCGCGCGGCACCCGTGGCTGCTGGATATCGCAGTCGAGCGCCGGATCCCAGCCCGCCGCCTTCTCCGCCGCCGCATAGGTCGACCGGAGGAACGCGAGCAATGCACCGCTCGGATCCGGCGCCGTCCGCACCGCCTCGTAGGGCAGCAGGAACTCGCCGAGCGTGTCGTCCCAGTAGGCCGCGTCGGGCTCGACCGGCTGCTCCTTGAAGCTATCCGCTGTGGGGTAGGTGTAGGAGTAGAACATCGGCGCCCCGGCCCCGCCATTGCCCGGCCAGAAGCCGGAGGAGGAGACCTCGTGGCTATAGGCCTCCTGCGTCACGCTGTCGGGCAGGTTGGGGATGCCGCCGGGATGGGTTGGCGCGGATCGGCCGGAAAAGCGCGTCACCGCTACGTCGAAGGAGCCCCAGAAGAGGTGGACGGGGGAGACCTTGCCGAGAAAGCCGGTGCGGAAGGTGGAAAACACCCGATCCACGTGCAGCAGCGCCCGGTGGTAGCGCGCCACCGCCGCCCCGTCATAGGGCCGGCGCGCCGTGTCGGCGGCAAAAGGCGTAGCCTCCGGCAGCTCGTTCGGCGCGCCGTGGATCTCGAAGTCCGCCCCCGCCTCCGCCACCAGCGCGGCGGTGCGGTCGAGGAAGTCGGCGGTGCTCATCGGCTCGAGCGCGAAATGCCCCTGCCAGCCGCCCGCATTCTCCGCCACCAGGCGATGGGCGTGCAGATCGAAGCTCAGCGTCAGGCAACCTCGCGGATGGTGGATCGGCCCCGTGGTGAGGCCGCGCGGCGTGATGTAGAGCGTCGCGTGCCAGGAATGGTTCACCCAGGGCGCATGGGCGAGCCGCACCTTGCCGACGATCTGGCACATCAGATGCAGCGCGGTGCAGGTCTCGGCCCATGGGGCATGGGGGATGTCCGGCCAGTCTTCAGCCATCGGCAGGGATCTCCTCCATCCGCGGGGACGGCTCAGGCGGTCAGCTTGGCCGCGGTGCGCGCGACCTTGGCGCCGAGATAGCGCGCGCCGGCGAGGTCGGTCTCTCCCGGCTGCCGGCTGCCGTCGCCGCCGGCGATGGTCGAGGCGCCATAGGGCGAGCCGCCCACCACCTCGTCACTCTGCATCTGTGCCTGAAAGCCGTAGTCGAGGCCGACGATCGTCATGCCCATGTGCAGCAGGTTGGTCAGGATCGAGAACTGGGTCGTCTCCTGCCCGCCATGCTGGGTGCCGGTCGAGGTGAAGGAGGCACCCACCTTACCGATCAATTTGCCGCCGGCCCAGAGCTTGCCGGTGCGGTCCCAGAACGCGGCCATCTGGCTCGACATCCGGCCGTAGCGCGTGCCGGTGCCGACGATGATGGCGTCGTAGTCGGGCAGCTCGTCCGGCGTCGCCTCGGGCGCCTCCTGGTCGAGCTTGAAGTGCGCGGCCTCCGCCGCCTCCCGCGGCACGGTCTCAGGCACCCGCTTCACCGTCACCTCGGCGCCCTCGTCCCGGGCGCCCTCGGCCACGGCGTGCGCCATGGTCTCCACATGTCCGTAGCTCGAATAGTAGAGCACCAGAACTTTCGCCATGTCCGACCTCTTTCGGTTCAGCCGCCGCCTGAGCGTCCGTCAAAATCGCCCGCACATCCCCGGGGCGCGCCCGACCTTAGGCATCGCCGAGCGTCGGCAGGAAGGGCGAAGTGACGTCGGATCCGCAGAAAGCCGCCGCTGGGCGGTCGACAGTCTTTTTCTGCCACGCATCAGGGAGTTACGGGACGCCGCGCTGCCTGGTCAGGAGCCGAGCGCGGCGGTCCAGTTGGCGAAGGCCGTCGCCACCAGGATCTTGTCGGAGCCGATGACGAAGGTGGTGACGCCGGCCTCGCGCCAGCGGGCGATCAGCTCGCGACACTCGGCCGGGTCGGGGGCGAAGACCGGCATGATCACCGGCAGGCCCGCCGCGACGGCGGTGCGCACCATCTCCTCCACCGCCCCCAGTACCTCCGCCCGGCGCCAGTCGCCGCCCAGACCCATGGAGACCGAGAGGTCGAAGGGCCCGACCATCAGCGCGGCGAGGCCCGGGGTCGCGGTGATCGGCTGGATGTTGCGATGGCCGGCGGCGGTCTCCACCAGGGCGATCGCGCCGGTCCGCGCCTCCTCCTCCGCCACGTAGCTCTGCCAGTTGCGGATGAAGTGCCCGCCGGAGCGGCAGCAGGGGCAGGCGCCGCGCAGGCCGTGGGGGCCGAAGCGGGTGGCGGCGACCGCAGCCGCCGTCTCCTCCGCCGTCTCGATGTTTGGCACCACCACATGGCGGATGCCGGCGTCGAGCGCCTTCATGATCTCCACCGGGTCATTGCGGGAGACGCGGAGCGCCACGGCGATGTCGTTGGCGTCCGCTGCCCGCGCGAGGTTCTCCGCCGTCTCGATGCCGAAGGGACCGTGCTGGCAGTCGATGACCGTGAAGCGAAAGCCGTTCAGGCCGATCAGGTCCACCATCTCGGGCGCGGCGATCTGCGTCCAGGTGCCGAGGATGGTGTCCTCCGCCGCCAACAGCGCCTTCAGGTCGCGGCTCATGCGTCCGCCAGGCCCAGCACGGCCTTGCATTTAATCTCTACCAGCAGACCCGGCATCGAGAAGCCTTTGACCGCGAAGCCGGTCCAGGTGGGGTAGCGGTTCGCGAAGTAGCGGTCCTTCACCGCCAGGAACGTCTTCAGATCCGCCATGCTGTCGGCGAACCAGGTCTCGAGCTCCACCACGTCGTCAAAGGTGGCGCCGGCGGCATCCAACACCTTCCTCACGTTCTCGAAGGCCTGGACGAACTGCGCCTCCGTCCCCTCGACGACGTTCAGGTTCTCGTCGCGGCCGACCTGGCCGGAGAGGTAGATCGTATCGCCCACCTGGATCGCCGGGGCGTAGTGGAAGCTGTCGTAGATGTTCTCCATTCCCGGCGGGATGATGACCTTTCGTGTGGGCATGGCTCAGGTCCTGTAGCAGACGGCCTTGATGGCCTCGGTGATCCGGCCGGCGTCGGGCATGTAGTCGCGTTCCAGCCGGTCGTTGTAGGGCACCGGCATCTCGGGCGCGCCGATGCGGGTGACGGGGGCGTCGAGCCAGTCGAAGGCCTGCTCCTGGATCGCCGCGGCGATCTCTCCGCCGAAGCCACCGAAGAGCGGCGCCTCGTGCACGATGACGGCGCGGTGGGTGCGGCGGACGGAGGCGCAGATCGTCTCCATGTCCAGGGGCTTCAGGGTGCGGGGGTCGATGACCTCGACGTCGATGCCTTCCCGCTCCAACCGCTCGGCGGCTTGGAGCGCCCGCTCGACCATCGCGAGGGTGGCGATCACGGTGCAGTCTTTGCCGGGGCGAAGGATGCGGGCGCGGCCGGGCGCGATCCGGTAGCGGTCCTCCGGCACCGGCTGGGCGGCGCCGAGGTAGAGCAGCTTGTGCTCCAGAAACACCACGGGCCCATCCTCCGCGATGGCCGCGGCCATCAGGCCCTTGGCGTCATAGGCGGTGGAGGGGGCATAGATCTGCAGGCCGGGCACGTTGGCGAAGAACATCTCCAGCGACTGGCAGTGCTGGGCGGCGAGCCGGATGCCCGCGCCCTGGGGGCCGCGAAAGACGATCGGCACGCTGGCCTTGCCGCCGAGCATGAAGCGCGCCTTGGCTGCCTGGTTGACGATCGCGTCCATCATCAATGTGACGAAATCCCAAAGCTGGGCCTCGACGATGACCCGTTTACCGCGCATCGCCGCGCCGACACCGCAGGTGGCAATGGCCCCTTCGGAGATCGGGGTGTCGCGCACCCGCGCCGCGCCGAAGCGGTCGTAGAGACCGGGCGTCAGGCCGAAAATCCCGCCGGTTGCGCCCACATCCTCGCCCAGGATGATGACGTCTTCGTCCGCCTCCATCTCCAGCGCGAAGGCCTCGGTGATCGCTTGGCGGTAGGTGATGGCCCGGGTGCCAGGGGCGGGTTCGGGCTCGGCCGTTTGCGCGGCCGGCACGACGTGGGAGAGGGCGAGGGCCATGTCCGGCTCCTCCGCCTCGACCGCCCAGGCGATGGCGTCCTCGACCTCCGCCTCCGCCTCCCGCACCATCGCGTCATAGGCGTCGGTGTCGAGCTCTCCGACCTCTTCCAAGCGGTCGCGAAGGCGCATGATTGGGTCGCGAGCCTTCCAGGCCTCCTCCTCATCGGCCGTCCGGTAGCCGCCGAGATTGGCGCGCATGGAGTGGTCGTCCCAGCGATAGGTGAGCGCCTCGATCAAGGTGGGCCCCTCCCCCGCCCGGGCCCTGAGCGCTGCCCGCTCCACCGCGGCGAACACGGCCGCCACGTCGTTGCCGTCGATCCGGGCGTTCGGCACACCATAGGCATCGCCCCGGGCGGCGATGCTGGGGCCGGCCGTCACCGCCTCCGTCGCCGTGGTCAGACCGTACTGGTTGTTTTCGCAGAAGAAGATCAGCGGCAGTCGCCAGACCGCGGTGAGGTTCATCGCCTCGTGAAAGATCCCCTCGTTCGCCGCCCCGTCGCCGAAGAAGGTGATGCCGATATGGCCGGTGCCGTTCAGTTGCTCCGCCAATGCCGCCCCGGTGCCGAGGCCCATGCCCGCGCCGACGATGCCGTTGGCGCCGAGGATGTTGCGTTCGAAATCCGCGATGTGCATCGAGCCGCCGAGGCCCGCGCAATAGCCGCTCGCCTTGCCCATAAGCTCGGCAAACATCAACCGGATCTCGGAGCCCTTGGCGATGGTGTGCCCGTGCCCGCGGTGATGGGTGAGGAGGAAGTCGTCTGGCCCCAGGGCGCGGCAGGCGCCCGCCGCAATCGCCTCCTGCCCGACGCTGGAATGGGCGGTGCCCTTAATCACGCCCTTCAGAAACAGCTCCTTCGCCCGGCTCTCGAACTGCCGAATGCGGAGCATGGTCTGGAGCGCATCGCGCAGGTCCTCGGCGCCGAGGCGATTGCCGTGGCTCGGCGCGGCCAATGTGTCGAGGATATGCACCTGGCTCATCGCACTCACCCGTAGACCAGCCGCGGCAGCCAAAGCGAGAGCTCCGGCCAGGCCACCACGATCAGCAGTGCGAGGATCTGCAGCCCGATGAAAGGCCATTGCGCGGCGAAGATCTCCTGCAGGCTCAAACTCTCCCCCACCGCGCCCTTCAGGTAGAAGCAGGCCGGGCCGAAGGGCGGGGTGAGGTAGGCGATCTGCATCGAGAGGTTGAAGACGATGCCGAACCAGATCGGATCGTAGCCCAGCTGGGTCAGCACCGGCAGGAAGATCGGCATGGTGAGAAACAAGATGCCGATCCAGTCGATGAAGAAGCCGAGCAGGACGAAGACGCCGATCATCACGGCGAGGATCACCGTCGGGTCCTGACTGACGCCGGCCAGCACTTCGGAGGCGAAGCTGATGCCGCCCATCAGGTTGTAGACGCCAATCAGCGCGTTTGTGCCGAAGACCAGCCAGAAGACCATGCCGCAGGTCCGCAGCGCCTGCTCCAGCACCTCCCGCAGCATCGTCAGGCTGAAAGTGCCCCGCACCCAGGCGGCGACAGCCGCGCCGAAGGCGCCGAGGGCCGCGCTTTCGGTGATGGAGGCAAAGCCCGCGTAGATCGAGACCAGCACCCCACCTGCCACCAGCATCGGCAGGGCGACGCCGCGAAAGAGCGCCAGCTTCTCCGCCAACGGCATCTCCCGCTCCTCCGCCGGCAGTGGTGGGCCGAGCGCCGGGTTCAGGCCGCAGCGCGCCAGGATGTAGGCGACGTAGAAGCTCGCCATCATCAGCCCGGGCATCAGGGTGGCGAGGAAGAGGTGGGAGATCGAGACCTCCGCCGTCAGTCCGTAGAAGATCAGGATGATCGAGGGCGGGATCATGGTGCCGAGGGATCCGCCCGCGGTGATCGTGCCGATGGCGAGCTTGCGGTCGTAGCCGAGGTTCAGCATCTGCGGCAGGGCGATCAGGCCGAGGAGCACGATCTCTCCCCCGATGATCCCCGTGGTCGCGCCGAGGAGGACGGCGACGAAGGTGGTGACGACGCCGATGCCGCCCCGCACGCTGCCGGCCCAGACGTGGAAGGCGCGGTAGAGATCCCGCGCCACCCCCGATTTCTCCATAATCGCGGCCATCAGCACGAACATCGGCACGGCGATCAGGGCGAAGCTGTCGAGGAAATCCACCGTGCGGCTGCCGACGATGAAAAGCGCGTTCCAGCCGAATTGCGTGACCGCCAGCACCACCGCGATGGCGCCCGAGACGAAGGCGAGCGGCACGCCGAGGAGCAGCAATCCCCCCATCGCCCCGATGATCAGGAAGGTGGCGGTGGCGATGTCCATCAGCGCCGGACCGGCCAGGCGCGGCGGAGGACGACCAGCAGGAACAGCACGCAGCCGACGAACAGCAGCGCCTTCAGATAGCTCGGCAGCGGAGAGTTGAGCGTGCTCCCCGAACGCTCGGGATCCCAGGCGCCGGAGATCGAGAAGCGCCAAAGCGCCCGCTCCGCCATGCGCCAGGCGGCGTAGGCGAGACCGGCGAGGTAGATCGTGCCGGCCAGCCCCGACAGCACGGCCGAGACGCGCGCCAGCAGCGGGCGCCGCTCCACCAGCAGCGTGATCCGCATATGCGTGCCTTCCGCCATGCAGAACGCGCCCCCGAAGACGAAGCCGATGCTGGCGAGCAGGACGGAGGCCTCGTGCGCCCAGGTCGTCGGCGCATCGAAGGCGTAGCGGGCGACGACCTCCCACACCATGATCAGCACGATCAGGGCAAAGCACCAGGCACTCGCTCGGCCGAGGCCGAGCGCGAGGCGATCAATGCGCGGCATCGGCCGGTTCGGGCCGGTCAGGGGCGACCGGCCCAATCCCTTACTCGGTCAGGCCGATCGAGGCCATGAAGGCCTGGTGGCTGTCGACCACGGCCTGGGCATCGGCGCTTTTCGCGCCCCAGTCGGCCCAGACATCGGCGGTCATGGCGCGGAAGGCGGCCGCGTCCTCCTCCCCGAAGGCGATGAAGGTGACGCCGAGCTCGTCCTGCGCCTGGGCCTCGGCCGCCGCGTCCTCGTCACTCAGCGTGGCGCGGAGGCTGTCGGACATGGCGTTGCAGGCCTCCTCGAACGCCGCCTGGTGTTCGGGGGCGAGGGCGTCCCACCTCTCTTGCGAGACGCTCATCTCTGTCACCGCCATCGAGTGCCGGGCGAGCACCGAGTATTTCGCCTGGTTGTGCATGCCGAGGGCGACGTTGAGCGCCACGTTGGCCAGATCGGTGGCATCCAGCACCCCGGTCTCCATCGCCGTCACGCTCTCACCCACCCCCATGGTGACGAGAGAGGCGCCGGCCCGGCTGAGCAGGTCGGAGGCAAGCCCGCCCGGCGCGCGCATCTTCAGGCCCTCAAGATCGGCGACACCGTTGATTTCGACCTTCGAGGGGATCTGCTCAGGCGGCCAGTAGACCGGGCAGATCATGTGCAGGTCGTACTTGCCGTAAAGCGCCCGGGCGACCTCCAGCCCGCCACCCTCGCTGAACCAGCGGTCCCGGGTGGCGCTATCGGGATAGGCCGCGAGGGTGTCGCCGAGCACGCCGAGCGCCGGGTCCTTACCCGCGAAGTAGGAGGGGGCGGTGTACTGGCCGTCGAGCAGACCGTTCTGGATCGCGTCGATCGTCTCGCCCGCGCCGACCACGGCACCGCCCGGCAGCACCTCGATCTGCACGGCGCCATCGGTGGCCTCGGCGAGGTCTGCCGCCATCGCCTCGAACGCTTGGGTGGTCGAGGCATTGGCGCCGAGGAATGTCTGCATCTTGAACGTCTCGGCCCCGGCCGCGCCGGTCGCCAGCGCCAGGGTGGCGGTGGCCGCCAGAAGGTGGCTGAGTTTCATGGATGTCCTCCCTTTCTTGATCGTTGGTCAGGCCGCGATGCGCAGCGTCGGCATCTCCAGGATGTCCCTTGTCTCGGCCGGGCTCGCCGGCTCCCGCCCGAGGGCGCGCGCCTGGGCCACCAGCCGGGCAATGACCTCGGCGTTAGTGAGGTTGCGCGCGCCGTCGCGATAGGCATAGTCGCCGAGGCCGATGGAGATATGGCCGCCGGCCCGCATGATCTTATCGGTGAGCTGGAAGAGGTCGCCCTTGTAGTTCACCACCGTCCAGACGCAGCGATAGTCTGCGGGCAGGAACGGCAGATGGGCGTCGATCCCGGCCTCCGTCCCCGGATGGCCGGCGAAGATGATCTCGTCGGTCAGGCAGAAGCAGATATAGGCGGGATCGTTCAGCACACCCATTCTCAGGAACTGCTCGATCTGGCGGGTGAAGCTGACGTTCCAGCTGACCAGGTAGGGCGTGAGGCCGTGATGGGCGATGCGCTCGGCGAAGTGCATGAGTGTGCCGGTGGAGTTCTTGTAGATCAGCTCCGTCGTGTCGTAGCGACCCTCCGCCGGATTCCACCAATCGACGTTGACGCTGCCGGTGTCCATCGGGGCGAAGTCAGGCGCCGTCTCGGCGGCCTTCATCATCTCCTCGACGGCGGCGAAGCGGCCCATGGCGTCGGCATCGTTGGCCACGTAGCCGAGGGTCGGATGGATCAGGATGTCGGAGCCGGCGCGGATCCCGGCATTGGTCTCGAGGTAGAACTCGGCCGCATGGCTCGGCGCGCCCTCCGCCGTGCGCCCGTGATAATGCACGATGGCCGCGCCTTCGTCATGGCAGGCGGTGGCGTCGGCGATGATCTCGGCCGGCAGGAAGGGCACGTGCGGATTGCCCTGGCGGGTCGCGAGTTCGTTCACCCGCGCCTCGATGATGATCTTCTCCGCCATGTTCCTCCCCAGCGGCTTTTGCGGGAGTCATAGCCTGTCCGGGATGGATTCCACAACGAAAGTTATATTTCGGTTGTGGATTGGGCTGATTTATATATCTTTAGACATATGAGCAACGAGGAAAACGGACGCGACGTGCGCCAGGCTGCCGACCTGTTGGACGGCCGCTTCCCCGGGCACACCATGCAGCGCCTGCGCACGCCCGACGGCAAGTACCGCTACGCCTATGTCAGCGCGGGGGTGCAGAGCACGTTCGGCCTCGATCCCAAGACCTTGATGGAGCTCGATGCCGTCGATCACGGCTGGATCCACCGGGACGATCGGGGGCGCTTCATCGCGGCGCTGGAGTTGTCGGCGCGGGAGCTCACGCCGCTTGATGAGGAGGTGCGCGTCGCCTCACCCTCCGGCGGCTACCGCTGGGCCCGGTCGCTCGGCCAGCCGCGGCGGCTAGAGGACGGCACCACGATCTGGGACGGCGTGGCGCTCGACGTCACCGACCGGCGGGAGGCATTGGCGGCGCTCGACCGCACCTTGCAGGAGGCGCGGCGGAACGAAGTGGCGGAGGGGCGGTTCTCCTACATCGCGGCCACCGATCTGCTGGCCCCCCTGGCGCAGCTGCGGGAGGCGGTGGCGCGCCTGCGGGAGCGCGCGGAGGGGCCCGAGGCCGCCGCCCTGCGGCCCGATATCGAGGCGATGGCCGCGTCCTTCGAGACCTTCGAGCGGGCGCTCGTCGCCACGCGAGAGCTGGTGAACGCCGCCGGCACCCGCAGCCCGGCATCGGGACCCCAGGGCGCCCAGCTCGACCGTCTGACCGGGCGGCAGCGCGAGATCCTGGAGTTAATCCGCCAGGGCGCATCGAACGGGCGGATCGCGGAGGATTTGCAGATCTCCGAAGGCACGGTGAAGCTCCACGTCTCCGCTATCCTGAAGCGCCTCGGCGCGCGCAACCGGACGGAGGCGGCGGGCGCCCTGACCTAGGGCGCGCCGCTCAGGACGCCGTCAGGTAGGCGTCGAGCGCGGCGCGGCAGCCCTCGCCCCAGATCCGGGCCAGCCAGCTGGAGAAGCTGTCGGCGAAGGCACTCTCCCCGGCAAGATCGCCGTAGAAGGGCTGCGCAAGCCAGGCCGCGGGCTCCTCCCGCGCGGCCCGGGCTGCGGCCTGCAGGCTCGCCCAGTGCGGATCGTTGGCCTCGATGAGGCTGCCATCCTCCCGCTCTCCGACGCACATCCGCGCCCAGAACGCTTCGGCTAGGGCAAGGCCGCTGACGGCGTGGTCGCCTGCCAGGGCATCGCGCACGGTGGGCAACAGGAAGCCCGGATGGCGGGCGGAGCCGTCGAAGGCCACGCGGCGGGTGGCGTCGCGGATCGCCGGATTGGCGAAGCGCTGCGCGATGAGCTGCAGATAGGCCGCCGGCGTCGTGCCCGGAACGGCGACGACATGGGGCAGGATCTCCCCGACCTGCACCTTGCGGAAGAACGCCGCGACCTGCTCGTCGGCCATGCAGTCGGCGATGGTGGCGCGCGACAGCACCTCGCCCACATTGGCCAATAGCTGATGGCCGCCGTTCAGGATACGGAGCTTCATCGCCTCGTGCCCATGCACGTCCGATGTGATCAGGGCGCCGACCTCCTCCCACTTCGGGCGGCCGGCGCAGAACCGGTCCTCGATCACCCATTGCCGGAAATTCTCGTGCATCACCGGTGCGGCGTCGGCGATGCCGGTCTCGCGCACCTGCTGGACGAGATCGGGCGTGGTGGCGGGCACGATGCAGTCGACCATGGAGTTGGGGAAGGCGCCCTCCGCCTCGATCCAGCGGGCGAGCTCGGGGTCGGTGTGCTCCGCCAGGGCCAGCACGGTGCGCTGCAGGATGGCGCCGTTGCCCTGCAGGTTGTCGCAGCTGAGCGCGGTGAAGGGAGGGACACCCGCCCGGCGGCGGAGGGCGAGGGCCGCGACCATGGCGCCGAAGGCGGTGCGCGGCGCCCCGGGATGGGCGATGTCGTGGCGGATATCGGGATGGTGCGCGTCGAAGCCATCCTCGCCGTCGCGGAAATAGCCCCCCTCCGTCACCGTGAGGGAGACGATGCGGATCGCGGGATCGGCCATCTGCCGGATGAGGGCGGCGTTGTCGGGCTCGACCGGCAGGTAGTTGGTCATCGCCCCCACGACCTCCAGCGTCGCGCCCGCCGGGTCGAGCTCCACCAGGGTCGTCAGGCAATCCTGCGAAAGGAGGCGCGTGCGCATCGCCGCATCCTCCGCCCGCACCCCGGCACCGACGATCGCCCAGTCCTGCGCATCGCCCTGCTGCATCAGCCGATGCAGGTACCAGGCCTGGTGCGCGCGGTGGAAATTGCCGAGGCCGATATGGACGATGCCGGGCGAGAGCGCTGCGCGGTCGTAGCGCGGGCGCAGCACATCCGCCGGCAGCGCGGCCAGAGTGGCGTCGCTGAGCGGGACCGGCGCCGCGGTGGGGGAGGGGATGGCCATCAGCTCATCCAATTCCCGCCGTCGACGTTGTAGGTCTGGGCGACGATATAGGCGGCCTCCTCGCTCGCCAGGAACACCGCCATGCCGGTCAGATCCTCGGCCCGGCCCATCCGGCCAAAGGGCACGGCGGCGCCCACCTCGCGCTTCTTCTGGCCGGGCGGCTTGCCCTCGTACTTGGCGAAATAGGCATCGACGCCGTCCCAATGCTCGCCGTCCACCACGCCTGGGGCGATGGCGTTCACGTTGATGCCGTGGCGGATCAGGTCGAGGCCCGCCGACTGGGTTAGGCTGATGATCGCGGCCTTGGAGGCGCAGTAGACCGCGACCAGCGGCTCCCCCCGGCGCCCGGCCTGGGAGGCCATGTTGATGATCCGGCCCCGGATGCCAGCGCCGATCATGTGCCGGGCGACGGCCTGCAAGGTGAAGAGAGGGCCGGCCACGTTGATCTCGAACACCCGTTCGAACTCGGCGCGCGCGATCTCCACGATCGGGGCGGCGCTGAAGATCGCGGCGTTGTTGATCAGGATGTCGATCCGGCCGAAGGCGGCCGCGGTCTCTGCCACCGCCGCGTCAATGCTGGCCTGCTGCGTCACGTCCATCTCCACGGCGCGGGCGGCCGGGCCGATCTCGGCCGCCGCCTCCCGCGCGCGGGCGATGTCGATGTCGGCCAGCGCCACCTGCGCACCCTCCCGCACATAGGCCTCGGCGAAGGCGCGGCCGATGCCGCGGGCCGCCCCGGTGATCAGCGCCGACTTGCCCGCCAATCGGCTCACGGCAGGCGCTGCCCGGCCGCGTCGAAACGGTGGATCAGATCGGGGCGCGGCGTCAGGTGGATCGGATCGCCGTGGCGGAAGCCGACCTCGCCGTCGGCGCGCACCGTAATGGTCTCCGCCAGCCCCGTCCGCTGCACGTGAAAGAAGGTGTCGGAGCCGAGATGTTCCGACACGCCGACGATGCCGGACCACGCCCCCTCGCTGTCGGAGACCGCGATGTGCTCGGGCCGGATGCCGATGGTGTGGGCGCCATGCTCCGCCGCGGCCTGGCCCTCGACGAAGTTCATTCTTGGCGAGCCGATGAAGCCCGCGACGAACAGGTTGCGGGGGCTGCGGTAGAGCTCGAGCGGGCTGCCCACCTGTTCGATATGGCCGGCGCGCAGCACCACGATCTTGTCGGCCATGGTCATCGCCTCGACTTGGTCGTGGGTGACGTAGATCATCGTCGTGCGCAGCCGCTCGTGCAGCTCCGAGATCTCGAGGCGCATGCCGACGCGCAGCGCGGCGTCGAGGTTGGAAAGCGGCTCGTCGAACAGGAACGCCGCCGGCTCCCGCACGATGGCCCGGCCGATGGCGACGCGCTGGCGCTGGCCGCCGGAGAGCTGCCCCGGCCGGCGGTCGAGATAGTCGGTGAGGTTGAGGACGGCGGCCGCCTCCTCCACCCGTCGGTCGATCTCGCCCCGCTCGAGCTTGGCCATGCGGAGCGGGAAGGCGATGTTGCGGCGCACCGACATGTGCGGGTAGAGCGCGTAGGACTGAAAGACCATGGCGAGCCGGCGCTTGGCCGGCGGGATCTCGGTCGCATCGGTGCCGTCGATCAGCACCTGGCCGTCGGTCACGTCCTCCAGCCCCGCGATCAGCCGCAAGAGCGTGGACTTGCCGCAGCCGGAAGGGCCGACGAAGACCGCGAACTCCCCATCCTCGATGGTGAGGTCGAGGGGCGGGATCACTTGGCTCGCGCCGAAGCTCTTGCTGACGCTTTCGAGGACGATTTCTCCCATTCCGGCGTCTCCTACTTGACCGCGCCGAAGGTCAGGCCGCGCACCAGCTGGCGCTGGCTGAACCAGCCCAGGATCAGGATCGGTGCGACGGCCATGACCGAGGCCGCGGACAGTTTGGCGAAGAACAGCCCCTCCGGGCTCGAATAGCTGGCGATGAAGGCGGTGAGCGGCCCGGCCTGGGCGGCGGTGAGGTTGAGGGTCCAGAACGCCTCGTTCCAGGCCAAAATCACATTGAGCAACACGGTCGAGGCGATCCCGGGCACCGCCATCGGCGTCAGTACGTAAAGCACCTCTTTCCAGAGGGTCGCACCGTCCATCCGCGCCGCTTCCAGGATCTCCCCCGGGATCTCTCGGAAGTAGGTGTAGAGCATCCAGACGATGATCGGCAGGTTGATGAGCATCAGCACCAGCACCAGCCCTGCGCGGGTGTCGAGCAGCCCGAAGCGCACGAAGAGGAGCGAGATCGGATAGAGCACGCCGATCGCCGGAAGCATCTTGGTCGACAGCATCCAAAGCAGGATGTCCTTAGTCCGCCGCCCCGGCACGAAGGCCATGGACCAGGCCGCCGGGATCGCCACCAGAATGCCGAGCAGCGTCGAGCCGCCGGCGATGATCACCGAGTTCCAGAAATGGCGCCAGTAGTCCGAGCGCTCCTGCACCACGCGGTAATTCTCCAGCGTCCAGTCGAAGAGCAGGACGGAGGGTGGGGAGGCGACCGCCTCCGCCTCCGTCTTGAAGCTGGTGAGGAGCGTCCAGAGGATGGGGAAGGAGATCAGCAGGCCGACGGTCCAGGCCGCGAGGGTGAAGATCGCCTTCCTCCGGGTGCTGACGGCGCGGGCCATGGCTCAGCGATCCAGGTTCTTGCCGACGATCCGCATCAGGAAGATCGCGACGATGTTGGCGAGGATGATGGCGTAGATGCCGCCGGCGGAGCCGAGGCCGATGTTCTGCGCATCGGTGATGCGCTGGAAGATCAGATAGGTGAGCGTCTGGGTGCCGAAAGCGCCCTGGGTGGTGACGAAGATCTCGGCAAAGATCGCCAGCAGAAAGATCGTCTGGATCAGCACCACCACGGTGATCGCGCGCGCGAGATGGGGCAGAATGATGAACCAGAAGCGCTGCAGCGGCGGCGCCCCGTCCATCTCCGCCGCCTCGACCTGCTCGCTGTCCAGCGACTGGATGGCGGTGAGCAGGATGAGCGTGGCGAAGGGCAGCCATTGCCACGCGACGATCAGCACGATGGAGAGCATGGCATAGTCCGTGAGCCAGACCACCGGATCGCCGCCGAAGATCCGCCAGAGATGGGCCAGAAGTCCGTTCACGGGGTCCATGAACATGTTCTTCCAGACCAGAGCGGAGACGGTGGGCATCACAAAGAACGGCGAGATCACCAGGATCCGCACCACCCCCTGGCCCCAGATCAGCTGATCGAGCAGCAGGGCGAGGAGGATGCCGAGCACGATGGTGATGGCCAGTACGCCGAGCACGATCACCAGCGTGGTCTCCACCGCCGGCCAGAAGCGGCTGGAGCTGACGAAGCGGACGTAGTTGTCGAACCCCGCCGGGCCGAGATCGCCGCCCCGCAGCGGCAGTACCTGCCGGAACGAGAACCAGAGGGTCATGCCGAGGGGCACCAACATCCAGCCGAGCAGCAGCAGGACGGCCGGGGCCATCATCGCGCGGGCGGCGGAGCGGGAATGCCGGGTGGCCATGGTGCGTGCCTTTTGCAGCGCCTGCTCTCAGGCGCGGGCAACGGGGCGAGGGGCGGCGCGCGGCCGCCCCCCGGCGCGGGGGCTCAGTAGCCGGCCGCTTCCATCGCGTCGGTGGTGAGCGCCTGGGCCTTCTCCAGCGCCTCCGCCGCGCTCTGCTGACCGGCGAGGGCGGCCGAGAACTCCTGGCCCACCTCGGTCGCGATGCCGGCAAATTCCGGGATCGCGGCGAACTGGATGCCGACATACGGCACCGGGTCGACGGTGGGGTTGAGCGGATCGGCCGACAGGATCGAGTCGAGCGTCATCTGCGCGAACGGCACGTCCTGGTAGTTCGGGTTCTCATAGAGCGAGGTGCGCGCGCCCGGCGGCACGTTGGCCCAGCCCTCATTCTCCGCCACCAGTTCGATGTAGGCTTTGGACGTCGCCCACTCGATGAACTGCTTGGCCTCGTCCACGTTGTTGGTGCCGGCCGGGATCGCCAGGGCCCAGGCCCACAGCCAGTTGCTCCGCTTGCCGAGCCCGGTATCGGGGGCGAGCGCGAAGCCCACATGGTCGGCCACGGTCGAGTCCTCGGGGTTGGTCACGAACGACGCCGCCACGGTGGCGTCGATCCACATGCCGCACTTGCCCTGCTGGAAGAGCGAGAGGTTCTCGTTGAAGCCGTTGTTGGAGGCACCCGGCGGGCCGGCATCGTTCATCAGATCGAGGTAGAAGTTCAGCGTCGTGGCCCAGGCCTCGCTGTCGAACTGCGGGGTCCAGTCCTCATCGAACCAGCGCGCGCCGAAGGCGTTGCCGGTGGCGGTGAGGAACGCCATGTTCTCGCCCCAGCCGGCCTTGCCCCGCAGGCAGATGCCGTAGATCTCACGGTCCTTGTCGGTGATCTGGCGGGCCGCGTCGGCCACGAACTCCCAGGTGGGCGCGTCCGGCATTTCGATGCCGGCGGCCTCGAACAGGTCGGTGCGGTACATGATCATCGAGCTCTCGCCATAGAACGGCGCGGCGTAGAGCGTGCCGTCATGGCTCAATCCGCCGCGCATCGCCGGCAGGATGTCGTCCACGTCGTACTCGGCCGACAGATCGTTGAGCGGCACCAGCCAGTCGTTGGCGCCCCAGATCGGCGTCTCGTACATGCCGATCGTCATGATATCGAACTGGCCGCCCTGGGTGGTGATGTCGGTGGTGACGCGCTGGCGGAGCACGTTCTCCTCCAGCGTCACCCACTCCACCTCGATGCCGGTCTCGGCGGTGAATTGGTCCGTGTAGCCCTGCATCCGGATCATGTCGCCGTTGTTGACGGTGGCGATGGTGATCGGCTCGGCGGAGGCTGCGCCGGAGACGACGAGCGATGCGACGGCAGCCGTGCGGAGTGCCTTCTCCAAGGACATCCTGGCTCCTCCCTGATGAGTTGTTATGTCGCAACTCTAGGAAGAATCGCTGCGTGGCGTCAACAAAATACTTTACGCGCGAAAAGAATGAGGCGAGGTCACGCCGACTCCCGCATCACTAGCCGGCCCTCGAACAGGCGCACCTCCCGCGCCCGCGTGCTGCCCTCGACCGCCGCGAACAGGCTCTCCACCGCCGAGCGTGAGATGGCGTCGTAGTCCTGGGCGATGGTGGTGAGCGGCGGGCAGGTGTAGCGGGCGAAGGGATGGTCGTCCTGACCCGCCACGCGGATCGCGCAGTCGGGTCCGCGCCCGACCCGCAGGCCACCCTCGTAGCAGGCGGTGAGAAAGCCGATGGCCAGGCGGTCGTTGCTGCAGAGCACGGTGTCGGTGGTAAAGCGACCGGCGGCGAGGGCGCGGGCCCCCTCACGCCGACCGATCTCCTCGAAATCCCAGCCCTCGCCGTCCGCCTGCACGATGTCGGGCGCATGGCCGAGGCGCTCCATCGCTGCGATATAGCCCTGGCGGCGCTTGTTCGCGTTGGGATTGGCCGGCGTCTTCATCTCGAAGAAGCAGGGCGGCGCCCCGGTGCGGCAGAGATAGTCGACGATCAGGCGGGAGAATTGCGGGTTGTCCGAGCCGATGAAGGAAAGGCCGAGGCCCTGGATCTCGCTGTCGAATAGCACGGTCGGCACGTCGCGGCAGAACTTCTCGATCGCCGAGCGGTCGGAGGCCCGGCCGAGGGGCGCGAGCAGCACGCCGGCGGGCTTTAGCTGGCGGAGGCCGTCCAGGATGTCGTTCTCCAGCGAGGGCTCGCCATGGGCGCTGAAGAGCGTCGGCCGGTAGCCGGCGTCGATGCAGCGCTGCTCGACGTTGCGGGCGATCTCGGCGAAGAACGGATCGACCATGTAGGGCACCACGACGCCGACATTCTTGGTCAGCTTGCGGTTCTGGTTCATGGCGAAGATGTTCGGGCGGTAGTCGTAGCGCTCGAGCGCCGCCTCGATGCGCTGGCGCGTGGACTGGCGCACGCTGCCCGGATCGTGGAAATACTTTGACACCGTCGGGCGGGAGATACCGCTGACCGCCGCGAACTCCTCCATGTTCCTGATCTTCGTCGAGCTCATTGGCGGTCGGTCTCATTCGGGGCGGAAATCTCGCGCGGCTTTCACCGTTTCTTACCGCGCGAAAAAAATCAACGGCCCGGTAGATCAAACCGCTCGACCCGCACTGCCCCGGACCTGATCCGGGGCCGCTCCCCCGGGTCAGTGCCACCACGCAGCCCGTCAGGGCACGGCGGCCGCCTAGCCCGTGCTGGTGGCGAGGATGCGGCTGATCTCCTTCAGGGACCGGCCCGATTGGGCGCGCCAGGTGCTGAAGGCGGCCTGGACGGCCTCCAGCGTCTTCTTCGTAGGCGTCACCTTCTCCACCACGCCCTCGGCCACCAGCCGTGCGGACACGTCGCGCGACAGGATCCAGCCGTCGACGCCCATGGCGCGGAGGAAGTACTGCCCCGTCGTACCACCGAGCCGCGCGCCTTCGCCCTTCAGCGCCAAGAGCAGCTCGGCGAAGCGGTCGGGGCCGAAGCCCGTGGCCCAGGCGCCGAAGCCCCCCTTGTCGGCGACGAAGCGGGCGTTTTCGGCCACCGCCCGGATCTTCGCGCCGTGGCGCACGATGGCGCTGTCGGCGAGTAAGGCGTCGAAGCGCGCATCCTCGATCTGGGCGCACCAGCCGGGATCGAAGCCGTGAAAGGCGGTCTCGAAGCCCGGCCACATATGGTCGACGACTTTCCAGTTGAAACCGGCCTGAAAGACCGAGCGCGACATCTCCGCCAGCCAGCGGTCGTCGGGGATGGCGGAGAGCTCGTCGGCCCCCTTGGATGGCACGATATCGGCCAGCACCGCGTCCGCGCCGCCCTTTCGTTCGGCGGAGATCGCCAGGATCTCGTCAAGGCTGCGCATCGGGCGATCCGGGCCTCAGAATGGCAACGGCGAAGCGTTGGGCGCCGTCCGTCAGCGTCGTCTCCACCCGCCAGCCGGCGGCGCGGGCGAGGGCAGCGAGCGTTGCATCAGTATACTTGCGACAGCTCTCGGTGTGAATGCTCTCGCCCGCGGCGAAGGGGATGCGCTGCCCGGCGAGCGTCACGGTCTGGGCGCTGCTGGCCACCAGGTGCATCTCGATCCGGTCGCCCATCCAGCGCGCCTCGTGGACGAAGGCGCCCGGGTCGAAGTCGGCCCCGGCCTCCCGGTTCAATCGGGTGAGCAGGTTGAGGTTGAAGGCGGCCGTCACCCCGGCCGCATCGTCGTAGGCGGCGACCAGCGTCGCCTCGTCCTTCACAAGATCGGCGCCGAGGATGAAGGCCTGGACGCCCGGCCAGTCTCGCGCCCAGGTGAGGAGCGCCACCGCCTCCTCCTCCGCCAGATTGCCGATGGTGGAGCCGGGGAAGAACCCCACCTTGGGCCGCTCCCTCACCGCCTTGGGCAGGGTCGGGGCGGCGGTGAAGTCGGCGACCACCGGCTCGACGGCGATGGCCGGATAGTGCTGGCGGAGCGTCGCGGCCGTGGTGAGCAGGAACTCCTCCGAGATGTCGATGGGCACGTAGGCACTGATCTGATGGCCCGCATCGAGCAGCGCCCGCGTCTTGATCGAGGCGCCGGCGCCGAGCTCGACCAGGGCGCCGCCTTCCGGCACCAGGGCCGCCAGCTCCGCGGCGTTGTCACGCAAGATCTCGGCCTCAGCCCGGGTGAGGTAGTATTCCGGCAGCTCGGTGATCTGCTCGAACAATGCGCTGCCCGCCTCATCGTAGAGCCATTTCGGCGACAGCCGTTTGGGCATGGTGCTCAGCCCGGCGAGGGCGGCGGCGGTCAGATCGCTCTCGGTCGGGGATCCCGGCTGATCGTCCGGCATCAGCTGTCCCGGGCCAGGCGCAGGCCCATCATCTGCCAACGCTGATGGGGGTAGAAGAAGGTGCGGTAGCTTGCCCGCATCTGCTCCGCCGGCGTGGCGCAAGAGCCGCCGCGCAGCACCATCTGATTGACCATGAACTTGCCGTTGTACTCGCCAAGCGCGCCGTCGGGCGGTCGGAACCCGGGATAGGGCGTGAAGGGCGAGGCCGTCCACTCCCAGACATCGCCCCAGATCCCGGGGCCGGGGAGCGGGCGCAATTTGCCGTGGTCGAGGAAGTTGCCGGCGATCGGTTGGTCGGCGAAGGCGACCTCGTGCTCGGCCTCCGTCGGTAGGCGGGCGCCGGACCAGCGGGCGAAGGCGTCCGCCTCGTAGTAGCTCACGTGCACCACCGGCGCGTCGAGCGCCACGGGCTGCGGTCCGCGAAGCGTGTAGGTCCACCACGCTTCGTCCTGGCGCCACCAGTAGAGCGGATGCTGCCAGCCCTCCCGCTCCGCCACGGCATGGCCCTCCATCAGCCAGTGGCGGGGATCGGCGTAGCCGCCATCCTCGATAAAGGCGATCCAGTCGCGGTTGGTCACAGGCCGCGCCGCGATGGCGAAGGGTTCGAGCCAGGTGCGGTGGCGCGGCCCCTCGCAATCGTAGGCGAAGCCGGTGCCGGCATGGCCGATTTCAGCAAGGCCGCCGTCGTGCTCGATCCAGTCGAGCGCCGTCTCCCGCGTCACCGGCAGCGGCTCGGGGTCCTTGTAGACCGGCAGCAGCGGGTTGAAGGAGAGGCCGTGGAGCAGGTCGGTGACCAGTAATTCCTGATGCTGCATCTCATGATGGCAACCGAGCTCGGCCAGGCTGGCGATGGCCTCCGCATCGCCCCGGTCGGCGGCCAGAAGCTCGGTCATCGCCGCATCCACATGGGCGCGGTAGGCGGCGACGGCGGCGCAGTCCGGCTGGCTGATCATGCCCCGCCGGTCCCGGGCATGGCGGGGCCCGGCCTGCAAGTAGTAGCTGTTGAAGAGAAAGGCGAAGCGGTCGTCGGGGGAGCTGTAGTCCGGCACGTGGCGGCGCAGCACGAACTCCTCGAAGAACCAGGTGGTGTGGGCCAGATGCCATTTGACGGGGCTCGCATCCTCCATCGACTGCAGCATCATGTCCTCGGGCCGGAGCGGCTCGGCGAGCTTGGTCGAGCGGGCCCGTGTGCGCGCGAACAGCGACAGGGCTTCGGGCGGCTCGATCGGGCGGGGGGCGACGGTCATGCCGGATGCTCCTCGATCGTCACGCAGGCCCGCGCCGGATCGCTTGTCGGCCGGTCCGGTGTCCGGAGCCGGCCTCCCGCGCGGGGGTCCGACGAATGATAGGGCGTCCGGCCGGAAATGGTCCGGTTTCATCCCCGCTTCCGGCAATAAACCGCGCCCGCCGCGCGCGGCGGTTCTTCGGCGCTCGCGCGAAGGGGCTGGTTCTGGATGCGGGAAGTGGCGTGACGGCCTGGCGCGGAGGCGGCCCGGGCGGGGCTGCTAGAGGCGCGGCACCAGCACCGGGCGGTCCGCCGTTGGATGTGGCAGTGCGTGCATCCCCATGCCGAAAAGCTCCTCGACCTGGTCGGCGCGGAGCGCCGCGCCAGGCTCGGTGACGAAGGCGAGCCGCCCCTCCCGCAATCCGATCACCCGATCGGCGAAGAGCGAGGCGAGGATGACGTCGTGCAGCACCATGACGATTGTCCGGCCGGTCTCGGCGTTCAGACGGCGGAGCAGGCGCAGGATCTCCACCTGATGCGGGGGGTCGAGGAAGGTCGTCGGCTCGTCGAGCAGCAGGATCGGCGTCTGCTGCGCCAGGGTGAGCGCGATCCAGGCCCGCTGGCGCTGCCCGCCGGAAAGCCGGTCGACCCGTCGCTGGGCCAGCGGTGTCAGCCCGACCTCGGCCATGGCGGCCTCCACCGCCGCATGATCGGCGCGGGTGAGCAGGCCAAACCGGCCCTGGTGCGGGGTCCGGCCGCGGCTGACGAGGGCGCGCACCCGGATCCCCTCCGGCGCCACCGGGGCCTGGGGGAGAAAGCCGATGCGCTGCGCCCGGGTGCGGGACGGAAGGGTCCAGAGGTCCTGGCCGTCGAGGCGGACCATGCCGCCGCTCGGCCGCACGATGCGCGCGAGGCTGCGGAGCAGCGTGGACTTGCCGCTGCCGTTCGGCCCGATGACGGCGGAGACCATGCCCTCAGCGATCTCCAGCTCGATCCGGTCGAGCACCAGCCGGCCATTGAGGCTGACGGAGAGGTCCTCTGCCCAGAGCCCGCTCATCCCCGATCCTCCCGCAGGCGAAGGAGGAGGGCGAGCATCATCGGCCCGCCGACCAGCGCGGTGAAGACGCCTGCCGGCAACCGCGCCCCGGCGATCGCGAGGCCGGACAGGATGTCGGCGCCGACCGCCAGGACTGCGCCCACCAGGGCCGAGAGGGTGAGGAGCGTGCCGGGCCGGCCCGCCGCGGCCCGGGCGATCGGGCCGGCGAGGAAGGCGACGAAGGGCAGCGGGCCGGCGAAGGCGACAGTGACTGCCATCAAGAGCGCCGCGACCCCGGCAGCGGCAAGGCGGATCCGATCTGGGTGGAGGCCGAGGGAGATGGCCAGATCGTCGCCCAACGCCAAGCTCTCGACGCTATGGCCGAGGCGGGCGAGCACGGCGCCACCGAACACCGTCGCCAGGGCCAGCACGCCGATGGCCGTCAAGTCCGCGCCGGCGAAGGAGCCGGTGAGAAAGCGCGCCATCTCTCCGGCCAGGATCGCCGGGCTGACGCTCAGCATCAGGTCGGTGGCGGTGGTCAGCATCAGGCTGATCGCCACCCCGATCAGGATGAGGGCGAGGGGGGAGATGCCGTCGCGCCAGCCGAGTGCAACGACCAGCCCCGCCGCCAGAGCGCCGCCGGCAAGCGCCCCGGGCACCGCCCCGGCCATCGAGCCCGAAAGGAGGATGGCCGCCGACGCCCCGGCGGCCGAGCCCGCGCCGAAGCCGATGATGTCGGGCGAGGCCAGGGGGTTGCGCAGCATGACCTGCAGGACGGTCCCCGCCAGGCCGAGCGCCGCGCCGGTCAGGGCGGCGAGGATCAGGCCCGGTGCGCGGATATGGAGGAGGATCGCCCGCTCCATCGCGTCCTGGCGGAGTAGCGCAAGACGCTCCAGCGGCGCGGCCTCGGTCAGCGCGACGGCGACGAGCAGCAGCAGCGAAGCGGCGGCCAGCAGATGGGCCAGCGCCGCCCGGCTCATGCCGGGTCCCGGGCCAGGCGGCGCACGCGCCAGATCAGGAACATGCCGCCGATCAGGCTGATGCCGAGACCCACTTCGATGGCGAGGCCCGGCGCGACGATGCGCCCGGCGAGGTCGGCGGCCAGCACCAGCGCCGCACCGCAGCCGGCGGCACTCAGCATCAGGGCCCGGGTGCTCTCGGCCCGCAGCATCCGCGCCAGATGCGGCGCGATCAATCCGACGAAGGCGAGGGGGCCGGCGGCCAGCACCGCTGAAGCGGCGAGGATCCCGGTGGCGGCGAGCGTCAGGGCCCGCGCCCGCGCCAGATCGGTGCCGAGGGTCAGGGCCAGATCGTCGCCGAGGGCGAGAGCGTCGAGCCGCCGCGCCGCCAGAAGCCCGAGCCCCAGGCCCAGCAGCAGCAAGGGCGCGGCCGGGGTGATCACCTCGAACCGCGCCGCATCGACCGCCCCGAGGGCCCAGTCGCGATAGACGTCGAGTGCGAGGGGATCGAGCAGGATCAACCCGCGCAGCACCGCGCTCAGCATCGCCGTCAGCGCCGCCCCGGCCAGGATCAGCGTGAGGGGAGAGCGCGAGGCGGCACCGATCGCCCAGACCAGCGCCAAGACCATCAGCGCGCCGATCAACGCCGGCGGGATCAGCGCCACCTGGGAGACCGGGCCAAGCAGCCAGACGGTGAAGACAATGCCGACGCCGGCGCCGACATTCACGCCCAAGAGCCCCGGATCGGCCAGGGGATTGCGGGTGAGGGTCTGGATGAGCGCCCCGGCCGCACCCAACGCCGCCCCGGCGCCGAGGGCGGCCAGCGTCCGGGGCAGGCGCATCGCACGCACCACGATGCCGTCCGCGTCCTCCGGCGCGGGCGGGGACAGCAACGCCGCGAGATCGGCGATCTCCACCCCCGGCCGGGCGCCGAACAGCAGCGAGGCGAGGCCGAGCAGCGCCAGCCCGGCGAGACAGGCAACCGCCCGGTTCAGGGGAGCAACCCCGTCGCATCCATACCCTCGACGACGGTGGCCGGGTCGCCGTCGAGCGCCGCCTCGAGCAGGGGCACCAGACGCTCCAGCGCGTAGGGCAGGCTGAGCGGGCTGGCGTAGCTGAGTGCTGCGGTGAGGTCGGGATCGGCCACGATCTCCCGTCCCTCCCGCACGGCGCGCAGGCTGTGGCGCAGGGGATGCTGGCGGAGCGCCTCGACGCCGCCCCCGGCATCGAGCCAGAGGATCACGTCGGCCTCGAGCGGCGCCGTCAGTTCGCGATCCGGCTCGAAAAAGAACGCGCCGCGGCCGAGGCCGCGCGCCGCCTCCGGCAACACGAAGCCGAGGCGCTGCATCAGGGCCGTCCGCCCGTCGTTCTCGCTGAAGATCGCCGGCCCGTCGGGCAGGGCGACGACGGCGGTCCTGCCTTCCCAGTCGGGATGGGCCGCCCGGACCGCCGCGATCTCGGCCAAGAGCGCGGCGATCACCGCCTCGGCCCGGTCGCGCCGCCCCGTCGCCTCCCCGATCGCCAGCAGCATCCGGTCCCAGGTGGTGGCGAAGTCCGCCTGCCCGGGCAGGGGCGGCAGCACCGGGGTAAAGCGCGACAGCGCCCGGTATTGTGGGCGGGTGATGCCGGAATACGTCGCCTCGACCAGATCGGGGCGGAGGCGCACCAGGGCGGCGGGATCGATCTCTCCCCGCAGGATCAGCGGCGTCGCCTCTGCCGGCATCAGTTGCGCCGCCCAGGGCCAAAGGCCGCGCGCGTCGCCGCCGTACCAGGTGCGGTAGGCGATGGGCACGAGACCCAGGGCGAGCATGGCATCGACCCCGGTGTAGGAGAGCGTGACGATCCGTTCCGGCACGCTGTCGACCCTTGTCTCGCCCCAGCGATGGGCGATGGTCACCGGCTCCGCCACGACGGGCGGCGCCGATGCCAGGGCAAGGGTCGCGGCGAGGACGGCCCGGATCGCGCCGGTCCGTCGGTGGGGCAGGGCTCGGGCCACGTCGGGCGGTCTCTTTCTGCTGCGGACCGATTGGCGCGCGCAGGGGACGGGCGACGGCCGATGCTCCCCAAAACCGCTGGCTGCGATCATGCTGGTCGCCGGGGCTTATAGGACCCGCCCGGCGCCCTGCCAAGCCGCCCATCATCCGCCCCGTGATCACTCCCGCGATCGCGTGGCGTTTCCGATCTGGACAGACGATCCGCCCCGCGCTACCCAAGTTGCGGAAAGCAAGTCAATCGCGATCACACCGCCCTGCGGTGCCGCGCCAACCAGCCTCTTTCAGCTCGAAACTTGGGGTCGCTGCCGTCCGGGCAGCGGGCGTGATCGGCGTGGCAGCAGCACTCACGATCGACGGTCCTTGGCACCTGCGCGCGAGAACGGCGCGTCGGCCGGCGATGATCGGCGCCCACCCCGGCGAGCGTTCGCTGCGCAGACGCTGCGCCAACTCCAAGCAGGGACAAGACCGGGGGATGTGATGTCGCTTTCCAGCCTTTTGACGTGCATGCGTGGCGCGACCTGTCTGAGCGCGGTCGGGGCCTCGGCCCTGATCGGCGCTCTGCTCAGCCAAGACGTGCGGGCCCAGACCGTGGGCGACGAAGCGACGCCGATCCCGATGGAGGAGATCGTGGTCGAGGACGAGCTGCCGGAGGAGAGCGACGACGGCTTCGTGCCGACGCGCAGCGGCACCGGGGCCAAGACCGACACCCCGATCGTCGAGGTGCCGCAGTCGATCTCCGTCATCACCCGCGAGCGCCTCGACGCCCAGGGATTGGACAGCGTGAGCGATGTCTTCCGCTTCACCCCCGGGGTGATCGGCGAAGCCTTCGGCAACGACACCCGCGTCGAGTTTCTGCGCTTTCGCGGCTTCGACGACAGCGGCGACGCGGTGTTTCGCGACGGCCTGGCGCTGCGCTCCTCCGGCTTCGGCCAGTTCTTTCCGGAGCTTTTCGGGGTCGAGCGCGTCGAGGTGCTGCGGGGCCCGTCCTCCAGCCTCTTCGGTCTCGGCAATCCCGGCGGCCTGGTGAACCTGGTGAGCAAGACGCCGACGGAGCAGTTCTTCGCCGAGGGCGCGGTCGAGGGCGGCACGTTCGGCCGGTTCGGCGGCCGCTTCGACTTCGGCGGCCCGGTGACGGAGGAGAACACCGTCTCCGTCCGCTTCACCGGCCTCGCGCGGCGGAGCGATACCCAGGTCGATTTCGTCGACAATGACCGCGGCTTCTTCGCACCCGCCGTCACCGTCCGGCCGAACGACCGGCTGAGCTTCACCGCCCTCGGCTTCGTGCAGATCGACGATACCGGATCGACCAACCAGTTCCTGCCAATCGAAGGCACGGTGGAGCCCAATCCCAACGGCGATATCGGCTCCGACACCTTTGTCGGCGAGCCCGGCTTCGACGATTTCGCACGCCAGGTGTTCTCGGTCGGCTACCTGCTGGAATACGAGGTGAGCGACGCGCTCACCTTCAAGCAGAACCTGCGCTACAACGACCTGCTGGTCGACAGCGAGTCGGTGTTCGGCGCCGGTCTGCAGGCCGATCTCCGGACCCTCGACCGCTTCTCCTTCACCGCCGATGCCGAGACCAAGGGCATCACCATCGACAGCAACCTGCAATACGACGTCGGCTTCAGGTCGGTGCAGAACAGACTGCTCGTCGGTTTCGACTTCCTGCGCTACGATTTCGAGGAGGAGCAGGGCTTCGACCTTGCACCCTCCATCGACATCTTCGAGCCGGTCTTCGGTGCGGCCATCGCGCCGCCGCCGCTCTTCCTCGACACCGATATCGTGCAGCGCCAGTTCGGTTTCTACGCCCAGGACCAGCTGACGCTGTTCGACGACTTCATCATCACCCTGAGCGGGCGCTACGACCTGGTCGACACCACGACGACCAACAACATCTCGGGCGATGTTGTGGACCAGGACGACAGCGCCTTTTCCGGCCGGGCCGGCATCGTCTACCGCGGCCCCTTCGGCATCAGCCCGTTCTTCGGCTTCACCGAGTCCTTTGCCCCGACCGCCGGCACCGATGTCGACGGCGTGCCGTTCGAGCCCAGCACCGCGCGGCAGTTCGAGGGCGGCATCCGCTACGAGCCGCCGGGCACCAATGCGCTGATCGCCGTCACCGGCTTCAACGTCGTGCAGGAGAACCTGCTCACCACCGACCCAGCCAATCCGCTGAACGAGATCCAGACCGGGGAGGTGCGGTCGCGCGGGGTGGAGTTCGAGGCCAGTGCAAGCCTCGAAATGGGCGTCGACCTCAACGCCTCCTACACCTTCCAGGACGTGGAGATCACCGAGAGCACCGAGGGAGACGTCGGCAATCGGCTCGGTCAGGTGCCCAAGCACGAATTCGCGGCCTTCGCGTCCTACCGCTTCGGCACCCCGGCGCTCCGCGGCCTCACCGTCGGCGGCGGCGTGCGGTATCGCAGCGGGACGACGAACAACGCGAACACCGTGGATGTCGACGGCTTCGTGCTGGTCGACGCGGTGGTCAATTACCAGTGGGAGAACTTCAACCTCAACGTCCGGGCGGAGAACTTGCTCGGCAACGAGCACATCCAGACCTGTTCGAGCGAGACCGCCTGCTTCTTCGGATCGGACCGCCGCGTGGTGGCGCGGCTCAACTACCGCTTCTAGCCGCGAGGTCATCGGCCGGGGAGGTGCCCATCCCGGCCGGCCGCGCACCGGAGGCGGCGTCAGCCTCCGGTGGGGATATTTAGGTCAATGCGAAAGCATGGGCTCTTTCGCATTGGCGGAAATATCCCGGGGTGAATTGCGCCGCAGGCGCGAGAGGGGCAGCGCCCCTTCGGCGCTAGATGTGCAACCGCGGCACGTTGGCCGGGTCGAGGATCAACTCGATCAGCACCGGGCCGTCGCGGCCCTCGATGGTCTCGACCGCCTTGTCGAGATCCTCCTCCGAGCTCACCTGCACCGCCGCGGCACCGAGCGCGGTCGCGGCGTCCGCCAGCGAGGGCCAGTTGAAGAGCGACATCACCGGGTCCATCTGGCGATCCTCGAACTGCACGTACTCCGCCCCGTAGGCGTTGTCGTTGCAGACCACCACGACCAGATCCAGCTTCTCGCGCACGGCAGAGGTGAACTCGGCGAGCCCGCCCATCATGAAGCCGCCGTCGCCGGTCACCAGCAGGGTCGGCTGATCCGGCCGGGCGACGGCCGCGCCGATGGCATAGCCCATGCCGAGGCCGATGGCCGCCACGTTGGTCGAGAGCAGCATGTTGCGCGGCCCGGTAACGGAGATCCGCGACCATGCCTCATTACAGAACCGCCCACCGTCGGTGACGAACACCCGCTCGGCATCGAGCGTCGCGTCGATGCGCTGCAACGCGCGGGAGAGATCGACGGTCCCCGCGCGGTTGGTCGCGGCGGGCAGGGGCGGCGCCTCCTTCAGGGCTGCCGCATCGAGGGTGTCGGTGGCGCGGGAGGAGGGGATCTCTGCCTCATCAAGCCATTTGAGCATGGTCTCGACCACCAGATCCGGCGCGCCGACCAGGGCGGCATCGGGCCGGGCGCGCCGGCCGAGGCTGGCGGGCATGTCGTCCACTTGGACCAACCGGCAGCCCTCCAGATACCCGCCCCAGGCGGTGGTGAACCGGTTGAGCCCGGCGCCGAAGGAGATGATGCAGTCGGCCGCCCCGATGGCCTCGGCCGCCGCCGGGGTGCTGAGCGTGCCGAAGACGCCGAGGTCGTGGTCGGCGCCCTGGAACAGGCCCTTGGCCTTCAAGGTGGTGGCCACCGGCGCGCCGATCCGCTCGGCCAGCTTCAGCAGCGGCTCCCGCGCGCCGATGGCGCCGCGCCCGGCCAGGATCAGCGGCGTGCGGGCGGCGGCGATGATGCCGATGGCGTTCTCCATCGCCGGGCCGTCGGCCGGCTGCAGCCGGGCCTCGTCGGGTGCTGGCACAACGCCGGTATAGCGCCCAACCTCCCACATCAGCGGGGTCGGCATGTTGAAGACGATCGGCCGGCGCTCCGCGCGCGCCCGGCGAAAGGCTTCCGCCAGGTCCTCGGCCACGCTGTCGGGTCCGCGGAGCGGCACGAAGCCCGCCCCGGTCGCCTCCACCACCGCGCGCTGGGCGATGGCCTGGTAGTGCTCCGGATCGTCGGCCGGCGTGTCGCCCGACATCAGCACCAGCGGCAGGGTGCCCTTCACGCCCTCGATGATCGGCGTGGTCGCGTTCGACAGCGCCGGGCCCTGGGTCACGGTCGCCACCCCGACCTCGCCGGTCATCGCCGCATGGCCGAGCGCCATCAGCACCGCCCCGGCCTCGTGCGTCGCCGGCACGTAGCGCCCGCCATAGGTGCGCACGAAGTCATCCACCATGAAGAGGTTGGAGTCGCCCATCAGCCCGAACAGGGTCTCGACGCCCATATCGTTCAGGGCCCGTGCCAGGACCCGGTTTACGGGAAGACTTTCGACATCCATCGCGTCACCTCGTATTGCAGCCCGACACGGCTCCCGCAGTCGACGGGCGCGCCGCCCGTCCATGCCTGGCTTTAGCCGATTTGTCGGGGTGAACCCACCTCACATGGTTTGGAACTTGGGGCGGCGGGGCGCGACGGCGAGCCTCTCGCGGCGTTTTGACCGGCCGGGGCCGGGCGTTTAGCCTTTGCGGCTCGCGTGGGGAAGTCGTGAGAGGGGCCATGGCCAGCGGACGTCCGATCGATCACATCGTGCTCGCCGTGCGCCGGCTTGACGACGCGGCCGCGACCTATGAGGCGCTGGGCTTCACCCTCACGCCACGGGCCCGGCACGACGACCATATGGGCACCTCGAACCGGCTCGCGCAGTTTGGCGACCGGAGCTTCATCGAGGTGCTGGAGGTCGACCGGCCGGACACGCTCATGCCCCACGGGCCGGAGGCGGAGCCGCCCACCTTCAGCTTCGGCGCCCACAATCGCAGCGCGGTCGGGCTGCGGGAGGGTGCCTCCATGCTGGTCTTTGCCGGAGAGGATGCGCGGGCCGATATCGCCGCGTTCACCCGCGCCGGCATCCCGACCTTCGCGCCGTTCTCCTTCGAGCGGCAGGCGCGCACGCCGGACGGGGCGAGCGCCACGGTCGCCTTCACCCTCGCCTTCGTGCAGTTCCCGGAGATGGCCCGCCTCGCCTTCTTCGTCTGCGAGAACCGCGCGCCCGAGCATTTCTGGAAGCCCGCCTATCAGACCCACGCGAACGGGGCGGCGGGCATCGCCGCCGTCACCGTCGCCTCTCCGGCGGCGGAGCGAGACGCGGGGCTGATGGGCGCGCTCTTCGGGGGCGAGGTCACGCCCTGGGGCGACGGCTGGTCGGTCGCCTGCGGGCCGTCGCAGATGGTGCGGGTGCTGCTGCCCGCCTCGGCCCTGGCCCTCGACCCGAGCCTGGCGGGGCAGGACCTGAGCTCCGCCCTCCTGGTCGGCGTCACCCTCCGCGGCCCGGCGCGCCCCATCGTCGCCGCCGATGCGGCCCACGGCATGTTTCTCGCCTGGGAGGAGGCCTAGCCGGCGTTCGCTCGGAAAGATCGTGCTTTGAATACATACCGACCGTATGGTATGTAATCTTATGCCCCGCCCGACCAAACAAGATCCCGACCGCGGCGACGCCCGCACCCGCCTGTTGGGGGCGGCCCGCGACATCGTCCGCCGCCAGGGCTTCACCGCCACCACCGTCGATGAGCTCTGCGCTGCGGCGGGGGTGACCAAGGGCGCGTTCTTCCATCACTTCAAGACGAAGGAGGCGCTGGGCGTCGCCGCGGCGGAGTTCTGGGCCGAGACCACCTCGGCCCTCTTCGCGGAGGCGCCCTATCACAGCCCCGACGATCCCCTGGACCGGGTGCTCGCCTATCTCGACTTCCGCCGGGCCATCATGGCGGGGGATCTGGCGAAGTGGACCTGTCTGGTCGGCACCATGACGCAGGAGGTCTACGCCAGCCATCCAGCGATCCGCGATGCCTGCGCCGACAGCATCCTCGGCCACGCGGCGACCCTCATCCCGGATATCGAGGCGGCGATGGAGGCCCGCGCGATCCGCGCCGACTGGACCGCCGAAAGCCTCGCCCGGCACTGCCAGGCGGTGCTGCAGGGCGCCTTCATCCTGGCCAAGGCGACCGGCGATCCCGCCCTCGCCCACGACAGCATCGACCACCTGCGCCGCTACGTCGAAGGCCTGTTCGCGCCACCCCCGGCGGGCCGCACCGCCTGAGCTCGAAGGACAAAAGATATGCGCCCCATCGTTCCCAACCTCTGGTTCGACAATCAGGCAGAGGAGGCCGCGACCTTCTACGTCGCGCTCTTCCCCGACAGCCGCATCGAGCATCTGATGCGGGCTCCGGCCGAGACCCCCGGCAGCTCCGGCCGCGTCATGCAGGCCATGCTGCAGATGCGAAAGGTCGACATCGCGGCGCTCGAAGCAGCCGCCTCCAACGCCTGAAGGGAGAGAGATCATGAGCTATGTCGATGGCTTCGTCGCCGCCGTGCCGAGCGCCAATCGGGAGGCCTACCGCAAGCACGCCGAACTGGCCGCCGTGGTCTTTCGCGACCACGGCGCTGCGCGCGTCGTCGAGTGTTGGGGCGACGACGTGCCGGACGGAGAGGTGACGTCCTTTCCCCTGGCCGTGAAGAAGCAGGCGGACGAGACGGTGGTCTTCTCCTGGGTCGAATGGCCGTCGAAGGAGATGCGGGATGCCGGCATGCAGAAGGTCTTTGAGGATCCGCGCATGCAGCCCGACCAGAACCCGATGCCGCTCGACGGCAAGCGCCTGATCTACGGCGGCTTCGCGCTGCTGCTGGACGCCTGAGAGCCCCTTAACCAGATGAGAGGAGACCGCCATGCAGCCCAACATCTATCTGTTCTTCGACGGCGACTGCTTCGAAGCGATGTCGCTTTACGCCGAGGTGCTGGGGGGAGAGATCGCCTCCATCGTGCGCAACGCCGATGCGCCGGACGCGGAAAGCCGCATGCCCGGCGGCGACGATCTGGTGATGAACATGCAGATGCGGCTTGGCGCCGCGACGGTCATGGCCTCCGACGCGCCGCACGAGTGGTACAGCAAACCCCAGGGCTTTCGCGTGCAGGTCGAGCCGGAAAGCCGTGCCGACTTCGACCGGATGTTCTCAGCCTTGGCGGCCGAAGCCCGGGCGGTCGACATGCCGCCCGAGGAGACGTTTTGGGCCGAGCGCTTCGCCATGTTCACCGACCGCTACGGCACGCCCTGGATGCTGAACTACGAGGGCGCGAAGAGCGCCCCCGCCTGAGGAGGGTGCCCGCCGCCGCATACCTCCGGCGGGGATATTTGCTCCAGCAAGAAAGTCCCATGGCGTTCGCAGTGGCGCAAACATCCATGGCCGCGCGACCGCCACGGGCCGGGCCGCCGCCCGGGCTCAGTCGACGAAGGCCTTCTCGATGACGAACTGCCCCGGGGCGGAGTTCGAGCCTTCCACCAGCCCGGCCCTCTCGCAGAGCGCCTTGTGGTCGAGCAGCATCGCCATGGAGCCGCAGATCATCGCCCGGTCGGTGGCGGGGTCGAGGGGGCCACCGGCCGCCTCGGCAAACCGGCCGTCGCGGATCCAGTCCGTCATCCGGCCCATCGTCGCGCTCTCTTCCCGCGTGGTTGTGCAAAGATGTACCAGCTTGTCGCCCACCACCTCCGACAGCAGCGGATCGGCCGCGATCCCGGCCACCAGATGCTTGCCGTAGTCGAGCTCGGCCACGTCGCGGCAGGTGTGGGTCAGGATCACCTTGTCGAACTTCTCGTAGGTCTCGGGATCACGGATGATCGAGGCGAAGGGGGCGATCCCAGTGCCGGTGGAGAACAGGATCAGCCGCTTGCCCGGGACCAGCGCATCGTGGACCAGGGTGCCGACCGGCTTCGGCCGCATGACGATCTCGTCGCCCTCCGCGATATGCTGCAGGCGCGAGGTGAGCGGCCCCTCCTCCACCTTGATCGAGTAGAACTCGAGCTCTTCGGCCCAGTTCGGCGAGGCGATGGAGTAGGCGCGAAGCAGCGGCTTCTCCCCATCGACCAGACCGATCATGGCGAATTCGCCGGAGCGGAAGCGAAAGCTCGCCGGGCGTTCGCAGGTGAAGGAAAAGGTGCGGTCGGTCCAATGGCGGACGTTCGAGACGGGCAGAAAGGCGAGGCCGCGCAACGCCTTCGGCAGCTCCGCTTGGGCGGCCGGCTGGGCAACAGACATGCAGATCTCCGTCGACAGGGTCGGCTGGATATAGCGTCTGGCGACCAGCCATTGAAGTGTCGGAGGCTCAGGTCTTTCATCGCGGTCACGCTTTGTCAAAGACCGCACGACAAAGTGTCGTGAACGCATCAAAGGGCGTAACGTCACATCGCGCGCAAGATTGACTTGAAGGCGCCGATCCCTATATTCGCGCTCAAATTTCGGCGTCGCAAAAGACCAATGACGCAAGGGCCGCGACAGAACTTAGGCGGCACACCATCAGCGTGATCGAGCAAGAGGCTAAATGACCCGGTTCGCAGATCTCGGTATAGACGAGAACGTCCTGAAGGCTGTCGACGAGGCAGGCTACACCACTCCGACCCCGATCCAGGAACAGGCGATCCCCCATGCGCTGGAGGGACGCGACATCCTGGGCATCGCCCAGACCGGCACCGGCAAGACTGCGTCGTTCACCCTGCCGATGATCACCATGCTGGCCCAGGGCCGGGCCCGGGCGCGGATGCCGCGCTCCCTAATCCTTGCGCCGACGCGGGAACTGGCGGCTCAGGTGTCGGAGAACTTCGACACCTACGGCAAGTATCATCGCCTGACCATGGCGCTGTTGATCGGTGGGGTCTCGTTCAAGGATCAGGACAAGCTGATCGACCGCGGCGTCGACGTGCTGATCGCCACCCCCGGCCGCCTGCTCGACCATTTCGAGCGGGGCAAGCTGATGCTCTCGGGCGTGCAGATCATGGTGGTGGACGAAGCCGACCGGATGCTCGACATGGGCTTCATTCCCGATATCGAGCGGATCTTCTCCCTCACACCGTTCACCCGGCAGACGCTGTTCTTCTCGGCCACCATGCCGCCGGAGATCACGCGGATCACCCAGACCTTCCTGCAGAACCCGGTGCGGGTCGAGGTGGCGCGCCAGGCCACCACGTCTGCCACCATCGAGCAGTCGGTCTGCCTGCACAAACCCAGCCGCAGCGACCGCACCGACCCGGAAAAGCGCGAGGTGCTGCGCCGCCTGATCCAGGGCGAGGGGGAGGGGCTGACCAACGCCATCATCTTCTGCAATCGCAAACGCGACGTGGATGTGCTGGCCAAGAGTCTGAAAAAGCACGATTTCAACGCCGAGGCGATCCACGGCGACCTGGACCAGTCGATCCGAACGCGCACGCTGAACGCCTTCCGCGACGGCGGGCTGAAGCTGCTCGTCGCCTCCGACGTTGCCGCTCGGGGCTTGGATATCCCGAGCGTCAGCCACGTCTTCAACTACGACGTACCCACCCATCCGGAAGACTACGTCCACCGCATCGGGCGCACCGGGCGGGCCGGCCGCCAGGGCCGTGCCCTCACCATCTGCGTGCCGCGGGACGAGAAGTATCTCACCCGGATCGAGGAACTGGTGGGCTACAGCGTGCCGCGCATCGACAGCCCGATGCCGGCTGGGGAGAGCGGCGGCAGCCGGTCAAGGCCCGCGTCCTCCTCCAGCGCAAAGTCGGGCGAGGGCCGCAGCAGCAGCTCCCGCAGCCGTAGCGACACCCGCCAGGCTCCGCGCAGTAACGGCTCCGCGCCTCAGCCCAAGGCCCAGCCACAGTCCAGCTCGCAATCCAACTCGCCGTCCAATTCTCAGCCCAAATCCCAGTCCTCGCGGGGATCGTCAGGCAATGGCGGCCGGGTCGTCGGCATGGGCGACCACGTGCCCGCCTTCATGCTGCGCGATTTCCGGGTCGAGACCACGGTCCCGCGGGAAGACGACGACGCTGCCTAAACGGCCGCGCTCGGACTATTCAGCGGGCGTCTTCTCCGACGACACGTCGTAGCTCTGCACCTTGGTGTCGTAGTCCGGGTGCAGCGTGCCGCAGAGCCGATCCCAGAAGCTGAAGAAATTCGCATAGTTGTAGCGGAAGTGCTCGTGGTGCTGGTCGTGGAAGGTCACGCAGACCATGGGCGAGGGGAAGCGCGTCGTCTGATCGGCGAAGTACTCGAACCCCGAATGGCCGATCTGGCCGTTGATATGGTCCCAGGTCCGGTGAGCGATCAGCACCAGCGGATGCAGCGGCAGGATCATCGGCGCGAACAGGTAGAACGACTGCATCACGAAGGCGTCGACCTCGCCGTCGGAGTACTGTGACCAAACGGTCGGCGCGACGGAGCGGTGGTGCAGGAAGTGGAACTTATAGAGCCGCTTGCTGTGCATCAGCCGGTGGCCCCAGTAGAACCAGGTGTCGAAAGCGACGACGGAGACGGCGAACCACACCAGGGTCCACCAGGACAAGAGCGGCCCCGCCTGCCAGAGCGTCCAGCCCTGCAACTGCACGAAAATCCCGCCGGCCAGGCAAAAGCATGTGACGATGAGGGAGCGGAGGGAGTTGAGGATCTCCTCCCGCGCCCGCTTCTCCCCCCGCCGAAGCGGCTGGATGCGCCGCTCCGGATGGCGGTTGTTCACCCAGATCAGCAGATTGCCGAGGCCGAAATAGGCCGCAACGGTCGCCGCATAGACAGCCGCCCAGATGGCGAGGAACTCGAGGATCGTTGCGGTCATGCGCCAACTCCTGCCCGCAGCGGGGTGCGCGATCTACCTCGATAGATAGCCCACTTGCCGCAGCTGCGAAAGCCACGCGGGGTGGCGGCATGCCGCATGCGCGGACCGCCGCAGGCCGTTGTGCAGCGCGGCAAAAATGCCATTTCAGGCTCAAGAAATGGGAGCAGTACGATGGCAGACGGCGATCTCAGACAGCATATCGGCACCGTGCAGGACGACACGCTCACCCTGCACCACACCCCGCAGGACCGGCACGACCGCTTCGCACTCCGCGTGGTCAAGGCGATGCGGGTCTTCGCCGATGCCTTCTTCGCCAAGCGCTACGGCCACCGCGCCGTGGTGTTGGAGACGGTGGCGGCGGTGCCCGGGATGGTCGGTGGCCTCCTCCAGCACCTGAAGGCCATCCGCCATATCCGCGACGACCAGGGCTGGATCCGCGAGCTTTTAGACGAGGCGGAGAACGAGCGGATGCACCTGATGACCTTCATCCAGATCGCCCAGCCCACGCGGCTCGAGCGCTTCATCATCATGGTCGCCCAGGCGGTTTTCTATAACCTCTACTTCTGGCTCTACCTGTTCGCGCCGAAGACCGCCCACCGGATCGTCGGCTATCTCGAGGAAGAGGCGGTGGTGAGTTACACCCAGTACCTCGCCGAGATCGACGCGGGCCATCAGGAGAACGTGCCGGCGCCGCAGCTCGCCATCGACTACTGGGGGCTGCCCGCGGACGCGACGCTCCGCGACGTCGTCATCGTGGTCCGCGCCGACGAGGCCGGCCACCGCGACAAGAACCACGGCTTCGCCGACGCCATCGCCGCCGGCCGGCACTGACGCCCAATCAGCGGCCGGCCGGTCAGCCCTGGGATGTGTCGCGCCGAAGCTGGCGATAGGCCGCCAGCAGGTCTTCGATCGCCACGCCGTCGATCGTGGCGCCGGTCAGCCTGCAGTCCGCGATCTCGACCCCCGACAGGTTCGCGTTCCGGATCCGCGTCCCCGACAGGTTCACATCGTTGATGTCCCAGCCGGTCATGTTGCTGTCGTTAAAGCGCGCGCCGGAGAACTCGATCTGGTTGTAATTGCTGGAGGAGAGATTGGCGTTGTTGAACGTGGAGGAGGAGAGGTTGGCGTCGTCCACGCTCAACCGCTCGGTCACCCGGTGAAGATCCATCTGAACGTCCTTCCCTAAATGCCCCAGGCGCACACCCGCTCCCAACCCAGGATAGCCGATCGCCGGAGCCGTTTCGAGCGTCCGAGCCTCCGCCCTTGCGGGGTGCCGGGAACTCGGTCAGGCTCACGTGAGGGGAGGGGATCTCATGCTCTTGTCGGTCGTGCTGCCGCTGGCGCTGGCGTTCATCATGTTCTCGCTCGGGCTTGGCCTGACGGTTCAGGATTTCGTTCGGGTGATCCGCCGCCCAGCGGCCCTGGCGGCGGGGCTTGGGGCGCAGATGCTGGCGCTGCCGCTCATCGCCTGGGCGCTGATCGCGCTCTTGGGCCAGGGCTTGCCGCAGGAGCTGAAGCTTGGCGTGATGATCCTCGCCTTCTGCCCGGGCGGCGTGACCTCCAACATCATGACCCGGTTCGCACGGGGCGACGTGGCGCTCTCGGTCTCGCTGACGGGGGTGATGTCGCTGCTCTCGGTCCTCACCATGCCGCTCCTGGCCGCCTGGGCGGTGGCCCGTTTCCTCACGAACGCGCCGGAGGGGGCGGTGTTCCTGTCGTCCGCGGCCGCGGGCCTCGGCGGGGTGGAGGTCGACGTCACCTCCCTCGGCCTGGCGATGTTCCTGATCACCGCGCTGCCGGTCGCCGTCGGGGTCCTGATCCGGCGCTATCTCACCGGCCTGGCCGAGCGGGCGAGCGGCGTGGTCTATGCCGTGGCCACCGTGCTTTTCGTCGTCATCGTGGTCGGCGCGCTGGCCGCAAACTGGGAGGTCTTCGTCGCCAATGTCGGCACGCTGGCGCCGATCGTGATCGCCCTCAACATCGTCATGCTCGCCGTCGGCTATGCCCTGGCGCGGGCCCTGCGCCTCGATGCCGCCGGGTCCACTGCGATCGCCATCGAGGCCGGGGTGCAAAACGGCACGCTCGGCATCACCGTCGGCCAACTGATCTCGGTCGGCGTCACCGGCCTGCCGCCGATCGCAGTGCCGAGCGGCATCTACGGCATCACCATGTACGCCGTGACCCTGCCCTTCGTGGCGTTCCGCCATCTCCGCGCGCGCGGGCCGCTCAGCGCGACCGACAGCCCGGGCTAGGCGCGGGCGCCGTCGGGCACGGCGGTCGTCTTTCGGCGCACCCGACGGATCGTTCCGGCATCTGGATCTGGTCAAAGCGCCGTTCCAATCCACTGCCGCCGGAAGCGCCTTTCGAGCCCCAGAGGGAGTGACATGAGCCTCCGAGCATACTCGTACCGCCTTGGTACGGTGGTTGACCTGCTTGATGAGAGAGAGTGGGCGGAGATTGCGGTCTTGCTCGCGAACCGCATCGACGGGATCAAGGCCCACTTGCGGGAGAACAGAGGCTGTTCGGTCGAGGACTTGGTGCGCGCCGAGCCAACCGGGCAACGGGCTCTCGACACATATCAGGAGCTCACGGGCACGCGGCTCACGTCTCCCGACGATCTCTGGCATGTGCGCATGAAGGACTACGGGTCGCTCTGCCCCCAGTGTTCAAAGCCGTTTCGGACGCCGACGGCGAAGATATGCGCCGAGTGCGGCTTCGTGCTGCCGGATGGTGCGCTCGCCGGCGAACTCAGCGCGCGCTGTCATTAGCCGGTGGCAGGAGGACTTTGCCTGCCCTTACCCCGACACGCCTCTAGTCGCTGTTAGCCGCGCCTCCGGTCAGTCCCGTTCGATCCCACCCTGTTCTTGCACATGCCCTTCCGCCGCATGACAAGGGGCCATGGCCTCCACGCTGCTGACAGGCACCGTCTTCGTCGCTGCCATCGTCGCGCTCGCGCTCGGGTCCTACGGGATCGCGCGATGGGCGTTCGGCGCGCGGGCGGACGAAGAGACGCGCGATCTCGCAGGATCGGTCTTGTTCCGTATCGGGGCGCTGCACGGGCTCGTCCTCGCGCTCGTTTTCGCGCAGGACCTGGCCGGCATCCGCGACGTCGCGGTCTCGGCAGCGCGGGAGGCGACGCTGGTGTCCGACATCTACCACGACGCGCGACGCTACGGGGTGGAGGAGACGGCCGGGCTGCGCGCCGGGCTCGCGCGCTACGGCCTGATCGTCGTGGAGGAGGAATGGCCCCTCCTCGCAGAGAGCCGGCGCCTCTCTCCTGCCGCCTGGACGGAATGGGAGGCGGCCTATGAGACGCTCCTCGACCTCGCGCCCGCCACACCGCGCCAGGAGCGATTGCACGACGTGATGCTCGACGACATCCGTGAGCTGTCGGAACTGCGCGACGCACGTGAGAACGCCGCGCAGGCGGCGGCTTACGCGATCTTTCTGTGGGTGGCGCTGGCTGGCGTGGTGCTGATCGGGGCGGCCTATTTCACCTGGCCTGCGACGGCGCTGAACGTCGGGCTGATTGCGGCTTTCGCAGGCTTCACCGGCCTCATCCTCTATATGGTCTTCGCCTTCTCGAACCCCTTCGCCGCGCCGGGCAGGGCGACGACGGTGGGGTTCGAGCGTTTTCTGACGCCCGAGGTGCGAGCGCTCGCGACACGCCCGGCTCCAGGGGGAGGTTGACTCCGGTCAGACGACTGCCTGCGCCGCACACGATTTCAAGCTGTCGGCTAAGCGTCCACACCGGCGAACTCGGCGGTCGCGCTTACCGGTCGGCAGCAGAGCGACCCTACCCCAACATCTCCTTCGTGGCCGTAAGCTTCAGGTCCGGCCAGTCCCGCTCCACCCGGTCGATGTCCCATTGGAGGCGGGTCATGTAGACCGGGTCGCCGTCGTTGTCGGTGGCCATGTGGCCCTTGTTCTGGTCGGCGAAGCGGTCGAGCGTGTCCTTCGGGCCTGAGATCCAGCGGGCGGAGGTGAACTGGGTGGGCTCGAAGCGGACCGGCAGGCCGTATTCCAGCTCGATCCGGCTGGCCAGCACGTCGAATTGCAGCGCGCCGACGACGCCGACGATCCAGCCGGCGCCGATCATCGGTTTGAAGAGCTTGGCCGCCCCCTCCTCCGCGAACTGTGTCAAAGCCTTGTCCAGATGCTTGGCCTTCAGCGGATCGCCCGCCCGGCAGGCCTGCAACAGCTCCGGCGCGAAGGAGGGGATGCCGGTGAAGCGGAGGCTCTCACCCTCCGTCAGCGCGTCGCCGATGCGCAACTGGCCGTGGTTCGGGATGCCCATGATGTCGCCGGCCCAGGCCTCCTCGGCCAATTCCCGGTCGGAGGCGAGGAAGAGCACGGGGTTGGAGATCGCCATCGGCTTGCCCGCCCGCACGTGGTGCAGCTTCATCCCCCGCTTGAAGTGGCCCGAGCAGAGGCGGACGAAGGCGACGCGGTCGCGGTGCTTGGGATCCATGTTCGCCTGCACCTTGAAGACGAAGCCCGAGACCTTGCGCTCGTCCGACGACACCTGGCGCGGCTCGGCCGGGTGGGTGTGGGGCACGGGGCCGTAGTCCGCGATGCCGCGCATCAACTCCCGCACGCCGAAGGAGTTGATGGCCGAGCCGAACCAGATGGGCGTGAGGGCACCGTCGCGGAAAGCCTGCGCCTCGAAGGGCGGCAGCAGCTCCCGCGCCATCTCCACCTCCTCCCGGAGGGTGGCGAGCGCGCCTTCGGGGATGGGCTCGGCCAGGCGCGGGTCGTCGAGGCCGTCGAGCGCGATGGAGGCGGCCTTCACGTTGCGGTCGGCCCGGTCCATCAGCTCCAGCCGATCGCGCAGCATGTCGTAGCAGCCGAGGAAGTCGCGCCCCATGCCGATGGGCCAGGAGGCCGGCGTGACGTCGAGGGCCAGCATCTCCTGGATCTCGTCGATGATCTCGAAGGTCTCGCGGCTCTCCCGGTCCATCTTGTTGCAGAAGGTGAGGATCGGCAGATCGCGCAGGCGACAGACCTCGAAGAGCTTCCGGGTCTGGCTCTCCACCCCCTTGGCGCCGTCGATCACCATGATGGCGGCATCGACGGCGGTGAGCGTGCGGTAGGTGTCCTCGGAGAAATCGGCGTGGCCGGGCGTGTCCACCAGGTTGAAGCGCCGCCCGTCGAAGTCGAAGGACATGGCGGAGGCGGAGACGGAGATGCCCCGCTCCTTCTCCATCGCCAGGAAGTCCGAGCGCGTCCGCCGCGCCTCCCCCTTCGCGCGCACCTGGCCGGCCATCTGAATAGCGCCGCCGTAGAGCAGGAATTTCTCCGTCAGCGTCGTCTTGCCCGCATCGGGGTGCGAGATGATGGCGAAGGTGCGCCGGCGGGCGACCTCGGCAGGCAGATCGGGCTGGTTGTGCGCGCGGTCAAGCATGGCCGTCGCTATAGAGCAGCCGGGCGCCGGACGGAACCGGGGACAGGCGCCCCCGCCTGCCCCCGGGCAGGTCTGCTACCCCGGCCCCCGTTCTCGCGGTGGCCCAAATATCCCCGCCGGAGGCATCTGCCCGCATCCCCGGCTTTTCCCGTCCGGGGGGAGGCGATACGCTCGCGGCGGGGAGGTGATGCCATGCAATCGGTCCTGGTGGCGAACCGGAAGGGCGGCTGTGGCAAGACGCTGGTGGCGGTGACGCTGGCGGCGGCCTTGGCGGGCACCGGCGCGCGGGTGGCGCTGGCGGATGCCGACAAGCAGAAATCGGCGCTCCGCTGGCTAAAGTTGCGGCCGGAGGCGGCGGCGCCGGTCAAGGGCCTCGACTGGACCCGCGGGATCGGTGAGGCGCCGAAGAAGACCGACTGGCTGGTGATCGACGCGCCCGGCGCGCTGACCGGCGCGAAGGCGGAGGCATTGATCGCCGAAGCCCGCGCTATCATCGTTCCCGTCCTGCCCTCGATGTTCGATGCCCACGCGACCAAGCGCTTCCTCAAGGACATCGCCGAGGTGAAGCGGGTGCGGAAGGGCAAGGCCGAGATACACCTCCTGGCCAACCGCGTCCGGGCCGCGAGCCGGGGCTCGGCGCGCCTCCGGGCGTTTTTCGAGGATCTCGGGCAGGAGCCGCTGGCCTGGATCTCCGAACGCACCGCCTATCCCGACCTCGCCGCCCAGGGCCTGGCCGTGGCCGACAAGCCGCAGCGAGCGTTTCTGCCGCTCAGGGCCCAGTGGGATCCGGTACTCGCAAAATTCTGATTGGAGGCATCGATTTGTCTGATCTAACGCGCGACTTCTTCGAGCGCTTTGTCGCCGAAAGGCGCGAAGAAAGTACGATGCTTGATTTCAAGGGGAACATCGACCTGGCGACACGCGACGCCAAGACCGACATAGCAAGAGACATCGTAGCTCTCGCCAATTCGGCTGGCGGTGAGATCATTGCTGGAGTCAAAGAAGAAAAGGGCGTCGCTGTCGATGTCTGCCCGTTCACGATACCGGACGACAATGCAGACGCATTCACGCTCTGCATCGAGAACATTATGCGGGATCGAATAGAACCTCGCTTGTCGGGTGTCAGGATCGACACCGTTCCGGCGGAAAACGATTTCTACGTTCGCATTGCCGTCGCGCGCAGCTTCGCTGGGCCCCACGCGGTGCGCCATGGCGCGAGGTTCGAGTTTCTGCGCAGGGCAAACCGGCAAAACGTGCCGATGGACTACGCGGGGGTGCGTGCGGCGTTCCTAGCGCAGCCTTCGCTCCTCGATCGCATACGCATCTTTCACACAGATCGCGTCAATGCCGTGCGCGCGAATGAAGTTGAAATCCCCTTGGTCGAAGTGCCGACGGCCGTTGGGCATTTGATCCCGTACGACTTTCTTGAGCCGGTCGAAGTGCTCTCACTCGAGCCGCGATCGGTTCATTTGCCGCGAAGTAGTGCCTTTTCCGATCGGCCTACAATCGACGGTCGCATCGCAATCGAACCAGGGACATATATGTCGTCTTCTCCTCGCGCATCGTACGTCAAGGTCTACCGTACTGGCGTCGTTGAGGCTGTCGATGCCGATTTCGTTAAACCGCATTACGAACAGCCTACAGTTTGGAATACAGCCGTCTTGAATATGTGTAGTTCTCTCTTCGAGAACGGGGAGCATTTGCTCGGAGACTCTGTACGGAGACCTGTCGCGGCGATCATAACTTTTGGGGGCATGAAGGGCACATGCTTCTCCGTCAAAGATCCTCATTTGTATCGCCATTTGCCTGAGTGCAACGTAGACACTTTCACGCTTGCCGCGCCAGAAGTCGTTGGTGAACTTGATAGGGAAGCTCTCTCGGAGATTCTTGAGGGACAGTTCCGCAGTGCTGACGGACTCGATTAAGTGCGCCGCGACAGGTTTCGACAAACGCAATCCAGGAGGGGCAGTGTGCTAGTTGTCGCGAAAATTGGTGCGCGCAGATCAAGTTGTACTGACTGGTTCATCCCGAGATGGGAGCGACGAAGGCTGCGCGATTAAGTCCTCAACAGCGAAGGGCCCAGTGGGATCCGGTGTTGGCGGCTTTGCTGTAGGGGGGCGCTGCTCCCTCTTGGCGCCGGGGCGCCAATTCACCCCCGGGATGTTTTTGCCAGTGCGGAAGGGGAGGGGTCGGCTGCTCTGGCCGTGGCTGGGCGGTGCAAGGTGCCGCCAGCCCTCGCCTTTTGGACAATTGCGGCTATAGAGGCCGCAGGACATCAGGGAGGTGGGCCATGGATCTGGGATTGACGGGCAAGCGGGCGATCGTCTGTGCAAGCTCCAAGGGGCTCGGCCGGGGCTGTGCCGAGGCCCTGGCGGCCGAGGGCGTCGATCTGGTGCTGAACGCCCGGACCGACGGGCCGCTTCAGGAAACCGCCGAGGCGATCCGCAGCCGCTTCGGCGTCAGCGTCGCGGCCGTTGCGGCGGACATCACCACCGAGGACGGTCGCGCCGCCGTGCTGGAGGCCGCGCCCCTGCCCGACATCCTGGTCAACAACGCCGGCGGCCCGCCCCCCGGCCATTGGTCGGATTGGGAGGGTGACGATTACCGCAGCGCGCTCGAGGCCAACATGGTCACCCCGATCCTGCTGATGAAGGCAGTGATGCCGGAGATGATCACCCGGGGCTGGGGTCGCGTGGTCAACATCACCTCCCAATCGGTCAGGGCGCCGATCCCGGTCCTCGGCCTCTCGAACGCGGCGCGGACGGGCCTGACGGGCTTTGTCGCCGGCACCGCACGCCAGGTGGCCGAGCACGGGGTGACGATCAACAACCTGCTGCCGGGTATCCACGCCACCGACCGGGCCGATGCGCTCGACGGCGGCGTGGTGAAGGCTGAGGGCATCACCATCGAGGAGGCCCGGACCCGCCGTGCCGCCACCATCCCGGCCCGGCGCTACGGCACGGCGGAGGAGTTCGGCGCGGCCTGCGCCTTCCTCTGCTCGACCCAGGCCGGCTTTATCGTCGGCCAGAACCTGTTGGTCGACGGCGGCGGCACCAACCTGACGATGTAGCCGGCTTGTGGGCCGGGCCCGCCGGCGCTATTTCCGACCTGGTCCCGAGCGATCTACTCGGGATTTGTCGTGACCGGGCGCGGAGGCAGCATGGATCCGGCAGCGCCACGGCTGGTGCTTTCGCATATCGCCCGCCGCTTCGATGGCGCGGCGGCGGTGAACGATGTGTCGCTCGCCGTGGGGGAGGGGGAGGTGGTCTGCCTCCTCGGCCCCTCGGGCTGCGGCAAGACCACGACCTTGCGGATCGCTGCGGGGGTGGAGCGCCAAAGCGCCGGCGAGGTCTGGGTCGACGGCCGCCTGGTCTCGGACGGCAGTCAACATGCGCCGCCGGAGGAGCGGGCCATCGGCCTGATGTTTCAGGATTTCGCCCTGTTCCCCCATCTCTCGGTCGCGGCGAATGTGGGCTTCGGCCTCACGGACCGGGGGCGGGGCGCGCGGGTTCAGGATCTGCTCGAGCGTGTGGGCCTTGCGGGTTTCGGGCTGAAATACCCCCACCAGCTGTCGGGCGGCGAGCAGCAGCGGGTGGCGCTGGCCCGCGCGCTCGCCCCGCGCCCGCGCATTATGCTGATGGACGAGCCGTTCTCGGGCCTCGACGACCGACTGCGCGACGGCATCCGCGATGACACCCTGGCGATCCTGCGGGAGGAGGGGACGACGGTCCTCCTCGTCACCCACGAGCCGGACGAGGCCATGCGCATGGCCGACCGCATCGCCCTGATGCGGGCCGGCCGGATCGTGCAGCTCGACGCGCCCCATGTTCTTTATACGGCGCCGGTGGACCGGGCGGCGGCGGCCTTCTTCTCCGACGTCAACGTGGTCGGAGGGGTCGTGCGGGGGGGCTCGGTCGAGACGATCTTCGGCCCCTTCGCCGCCCCCGGCCTCGGCGACGGGGCGAAGGCCGAGGTGGTCTTTCGCCCCCAGCATGTGCGGCTCGACTTCGACCGCGCCGGCACGGGGCCCGCGCCCACCGACACCCACGGTGTCGCAGTGCGGGGCGCCGTCCTACAGGCCCGCTTCGTCGGCCAGCAGAGCCTCGTCGATCTGCTGCTGCCGGATGTCGGCCAGATCTGCAAGGCGACGGTGCCGGGCGTGTTTCTGCCGCCCAAGGACACCGCGCTTTGGCTCACGCTGCCCCGCGATCGCTGTTTCGTCTTTGCCAAGGCCGCGGCCCGGCCCGGAGCATTTGCCGCATAGCCGTCACCGTTTCGGTTTGAACCGCGGCCCGAAAGGCCATAGGTAGAAGGGCGAGGGCGGCGTCGGGGCCTTGGCAGCCTCGGTCCGACCGCCCGATCAGGAGAACGGAAATGCTGAACAACATCGGGCTGCCGGGCCTTCTGCTGATCGCGATCGTGGTCGTCCTGCTCTTCGGCCGGGGCAAGATCTCGCAGCTCATGGGCGACGTGGCCAAAGGCATCAAGGCCTTCCGCAAGGGCATGTCTGAGGACGAGATCGAGCCGCACAAGGTGGAGCAGGCGGCCGACGCGGCGCGCGACGTGACGCCGGACGCCGAGCAGAACAAGACCAACGCCTAGGCCAGCCAGGACCGGTCGGGAGCCGCGCGGATGTTCGATATCGGCTGGCTGGAATTGATGCTGATCGGCATCGTGGCGCTGATCGTCGTGGGGCCGAAGGACCTACCGGGGATGTTCCGCACGGTGGGCCAGTATGTCGGCCAGGCGCGGCGCATGGCGCGGGAATTCCAGCGCTCGATGGAGCAGGCGGCTGACGCGGCGGATGTGACCAAGGATCTGCGGAAGGCCACCCAGCCGCTGCAATCGCTCAACCGCATGACGCTGGACAGCGCCACCGACACGGCGCGCAAGTACGCCTCCTCCGTCGCCGAGAAGAAGCTCACCGAGCCGGCCGAGCCGGCCGCGGATAGCGAGAGCAAACCGGCCGCCAGCAGCAGTGACGAGGGCACCCGCGCACCGTCCACGGGCGCCTGAGCGAGGGCCCGGGATGAGCGACGCCGACAGCGACCCCGACAGCGAGATCGACGACAGCGCCATGCCGCTGATCGAGCATCTGGCGGAGCTGCGCACCCGCCTGATCCGCTCCGTCGTCGCCTTCCTGATCGCCATGGTCGCCTGCTTCACGGTGGCCGAGCCGATCCTGAACTTCCTGGCCGAGCCGATCGCCGATGTGCTGCGCAGCCGCGGCCAGGATCCGCAGCTCATCTTCACCGCGCCGCAGGAAAAGTTCTTCGTCCTCATCCGGATCTCGCTGATCGGCGGCCTGGCGCTGGCCTTCCCCGTCATCGGCCAGCAGATGTGGCGCTTCGTGGCGCCCGGACTCTACCGCGATGAAAAGGCGGCGTTCCTGCCGTTCATCATCGCCTCGCCGCTGCTTTTCCTGTTGGGTGGGGCCTTCGCGCATTACGTGGTGACGCCCCTGGCGATGAACTTCTTCATCGGCTTCTCCGACGTTGTGCCGGGGCTCGCCAGCCTGATCTCCGGCCAGGCGCCGGAGGTGGAGGAGGGGGACGCACTCCGCACCGTCTTCCTCGGCTCGGTGCGCGAGTCCCTCGACGTCACCCTCAAGTTCATCCTGGCCTTCGGCATATGCTTTCAGTTGCCGGTGCTGCTGACGCTGATGGGCAAGGCGGGCCTCGTCTCCTCGGACGGACTGGGCCGGACGCGAAAGTACGCCGTCGTGGGCATCCTGGTCGTCGCCGCGATCGTCACGCCGCCCGATGTCATCACCCAGGTGATCCTCTTCGTCGTGGTCTATTCGCTCTACGAGATCTCGATCCAGCTCGTGCGCATGGTGGAGCGCCGGCGCGACGCGCGTCTGCGCGAAGAGGGCTATTTCGACGATGAGGACGAGGAGGCCGTCGTCGGTGAGGCGGAGGCACGGCCCGGCGAATGAGCCGCGATGCCCCGCCCGACGACGACACCCTCGCCCGCATCGCCGCGGCGCTGGAGCGACTGAGCCCGCCGCCCGCCGCTTTCCCCGACCTCCGCGAGGCCAGCGCCTTCGTCTGGCATACCGAGCCTGACCGGCTGGAGCCGGTGGCGGAGGTCAACCGGGTCGAGATCGACCTGCTCGTCGGCATCGACCGGGCGCGCGACACGCTCCTCGCCAACACCCAGCGCTTCGCCGCCGGCCTGCCCGCCAACAACGTCCTCCTCTGGGGTGCGCGGGGGATGGGCAAATCCTCCCTCGTCAAGGCCGCCCATCATGAGGCGCTCGGGGCGGGGCCCGTCGTTCTGGTCGAGATCTTGCGGGAGGATATCGCCAGCCTCGGCCGGCTCTTGTCGCTCCTCCGACCGCGGGAGGAGCGGTTCCTGATCTTCTGTGACGACCTCTCCTTCGACCGCGACGACAGCCACTACAAGTCGCTGAAGGCCGTGCTCGACGGCGGCATCGCCGGGCGGCCGGCCAACGTGATCTTCTACGCCACCTCGAACCGGCGCCATCTGATGCCGCGGGACATGATGGAGAACGAGCGCTCCACCGCCATCAATCCGGCGGAGGCGGTGGAGGAGAAGGTCTCCCTCTCCGACCGTTTCGGCCTCTGGCTCGGCTTTCACCCGTGCGACCAGGATCAGTATCTCGCGATGATCCGGGGCTATTGCACGGCCTACGGCATCGAGATCGACGAGGCGACGCTCCGGGCCGAGGCGATCGAGTGGCAGCAGACCCGCGGCGCCCGCTCCGGCCGCGTCGCCTGGCAATATGTCGTCGACCTCGCCGGCCGCCGCGGCCGACCGCTCGGGCGCTAGGCCCCAGACGGCGGGCCGGCTGCCCTAGAGAACGGCACGCCGCCTTCCGGTCGTTAGAGGTACGGCTCCGGATTGACGATCTGGGTGCCCTGCATCACCCGGAACTGCACCGTGGCCGGATCGTTCGGCGCCACCCGGGCGATGGTCTGGCCCCGGGTCACCCGGTCGCCGCGCTGCACGCTGACCGCGTCGACCCGGCCCACGACGGTGAAGATCCCGCCCTCATGCCGGATCAGCACCAGGCGCGGTGCCAGCGCCCCGATGGTGGAGGACACCAGCGCCACCTCGCCGTCGGCGGCGGCCCGGATCGGCTCGCCCGCCGGGGCGGCATAGTCGATGCCGTCATTGCCGCCGGGCCCGGAGCGGGAGTTGTAGCGGCGCACCACCGCGCCATCGACCGGGGGCAGGAAGCGCGCGCCGTCGGTGCTGCTGCTGCGGTACTGGTCGAGATTGGGCGAGGCGAGCGCCCCGGGATTGGCCGGGTCCTCCGGCAGGGGCCGGGCGTTGCTTGGGGGCGTTTCGATCGGCGTCGCCGCGCCGGGGGTAGAGGTGCCAGTGGTCGCGCCCCGCGGCACGGCCGCGCCGATTGGCTGGTCGACCGCGGCGGTCTCGATAGCGCCGGGGGCTGCGGGCACGCCCTGGCTCTGCGCGGGCAACGGGATCAGCAATTGCTGGCCGGGCGAAACTGACAGATCGCCCGACAGGCCGTTCCAGGCGGCGATCGCCGTCACCGGCACGTTATAGAGCCGGCCGACGGAATAGACCGTCTCGCCGGGCTCCACCACATGGCGCACCGGCTCGACGCCGCCGGGCGCCACGCTCGCCGGCCCGCTGGTCGCGCCGGCGATGGTGGTGGTGGAGGCGGTGCTGGGGGTGCCGGCCCGGTTGATGGCGGCGGCGGCGAGGTCGGGGCTCCAACCATCGTCGGCGGTGGGGGCGCTCTGGTTGCCGGCCACCGCGATCCCGGCGCTGCCCGAGGCGCCCAGGCCGTAGCCCTGGGGCCGCGGCGGCAGCACGATGGTGTCGCCCTCCCGCGGCGCATAGGTGCTGGTGAGGCCGTTATAGGCGGCAAGCTCTGCCGGGGCGAGGCCGACGCGGCCCGCCATCCCCTCGATCGTGTCGCCCTGGCGGGCGATGATCACCGCGTAGTCAGGATAGACGATGACGCCGCGGGCATCGGCCTGGCCGAGACCTGGCGCAGGCGGCGCGCTCGCCACCGGCGGGGGTGCGTTTGGGTCGCTGCCGCGAAATTCGACATCGGCCGCCTCTTGCGAGGGGCCGGCGCAGGCGCCCAACAGGGCAACGATGCCAACGCAGCGCAGGAGGCCGGGCATCCGCCCGACGATGTGCGATCGGGTCATATCATCTGCCTCATCTTGCCGGGGCGTTCTGCCCCGCCCAGGTCTTATTCGCCTACTCGTCTTGGCTCTGTTCTTCATCGGTTCTATTCGCCCACATCGTCTGCCACCCCTTGCAGGAGCGGAACGAAGCGGACGTCGCCGAGTTCCGTATATTCCAGACCATCGGGTGTCTTGTCGACCACGATTAGTTGCTGCACGCGATCGGTCTGGCCGACCGGCAGCACCATCCGCCCACCCTCGCGCAATTGAGCGAGCAGGGTGGCCGGCGGATCCTCGGCCGCGGCGGTGACCAGGATCCTGTCGAACGGCGCCTGCTCCGGCAGGCCGAGGGTGCCGTCGCCGGTGATGATGGTGACGTTGACCAGGCCAGCTTCGGCCAGGGCCTCCCGCGCGGCGCGGGCCAGCGCGCGGTGGCGCTCGATCGAATAGACCCGGCGCGCCAGGCGGGAAAGGACCGCGGCCTGGTAGCCCGAGCCGGTGCCGACCTCCAGCACCTTGGAGCGGCTGTCGACCCGCAGCGCCTGCGTCATCAGGCCGACGACGGAAGGCTGGCTGATGGTCTGACCACAGGAGATCGGGAGCGGCAGATCCTCATAGGCGCGGGCGCGGAAGATGCCGTCGAGGAAGGCCTCCCGCTGGGTCATCTCCATGGCCGAGAGCACCGCCGCATCGCGCACGCCGGCCGAGCGCAGCGCGAACAGGAACCGCATCTGCCTGGTATCGGGATCGTCGGACGGCTGGTCGGTCATCGGCTCCATCGGGGCGATGCGGCGTGGGCATGTGGTGGCGCATATCCCCCTGCGCCCGCGTCGAGCCTAGAGCAAATTCCGATCGATCGGAATCGAAAATCGCGTCTTCTCGATCAGCAAGTGGCTGATCGAGAAGGCAATTTCCGATGCGAGATGCGTTTGCTGGGTCACCCGCCGTCGGAGGCGACGGCCCGGCCGACATCGTCCACCAGGTCGCGGGCGGTGAGATCGGCGCGGAGCGGCGTGACCGTGACCCAGCCCTCCGCCGCCTCGCGGGCATCGCTGCCGGGCTCGGCCGAGGCGTTGCCGGCGCCGTGGGTGAGCCAGAGGAAGGTGCGCCGGTTGGGCGCCGTCTGGCGCTCCACTCCGAAAGTGGCATCGGGGCGGTGGCCCTGGGGGGCGGCCTTCACCCCGCGGACATGGGCAGCGGGCACGGGGGGGAAGTTCACGTTGTAGAAAACCCCGTAGCGCTGGCGATGCCCTTCCCACGGGGCGTTGGCCATCAGCTTGCGGATCAGGTCCGGGGCATGCACCCGCGCGGCCTCGAACGGATCGTCGGCGTGGACGTTCTCCGGCCCGTAATACTGCGAGAGAGCGATGGCCCGCTGCTGGTGCAGCGCCCCCTCCATCGCGCCGCCCACCGTGCCGGAATAGAGCGTGTCCTCGGCCACGTTGTGCCCGCGATTGACGCCGGAGAGGATCAGGTCGGGGGCCTGGTCGCGCATCACCTCGTAGAGGCCGGCGAGCACGCAGTCGGCCGGCGAGCCCTCCACCGCGAAGCGACGCGGCCCCAGTTGCTCGAGCCGCATCGGTCGGATGTAGGAGACGCAGTGGGCAACGCCCGATTGCTCAAAGGCCGGGGCGACGACCCAGACCTCGCCGTCAGGCCCGGCCAGTGCCTCGGCAATCGCCTCTGCCGTCACCAGGCCGGGGGCGCTGATGCCGTCGTCGTTGGTGAGCAGAATGCGCATGAGATCCCCCGCCAGAAGCCGCGCTCCGATCTAGCTCGCGCCCGGGCGGAGGTCCAGCGGGGGCGGGGCGCTCATGCCCGTTCGAGCACGCCCTCGGCCGAGATCCTAGTTGCGCCGCGCAGATAAGGGGCGAGGGCCGCCGGCAGGCGCACCGACCCGTCCATCTGCTGGCCGTTCTCCAAGACCGCGATGAGCGTTCGGCCGACCGCGAGGCCGGAGCCGTTCAGGGTATGGACGAACTCCGGCCGCGCCTCCGGTTCCGGCCGGAAGCGGGCGTTCATCCGCCGGGCCTGGAAGGCGCCGCAAAGGGAGCAGGACGAGACCTCCCGATAGGTGCCCTGACCCGGCAGCCAGACCTCGATGTCGTAGGTCCGCTCGGCGGCGAAGCCGATATCGCCGGTCGAAAGCACCACGGTGCGGTAGGGCAGCTCCAGCGCCTCGAGGATGCCCTCGGCGGCGCGGGTCATGCGCTCCAGTTCCGCCATGCCCTCGCCGGGCCGGACGATGGAGACCATCTCCACCTTCTCGAACTGGTGCTGGCGGAGCATGCCGCGGGTGTCCTTGCCGGCGGAGCCGGCCTCGGAGCGGAAGCACTGGCTGTGGGTGGTGTAGCGGAGCGGCAGGGCCTCAGCCTCAAGGATCTGGCCGGCGACGAGGTTGGTGAGCGTCACCTCCGACGTCGGGATCAGCCACCAGCCGTTGCTGGTCTGGTAGCTGTCCTCAGCGAATTTCGGCAGCTGGCCAGTGCCCTCCATCGCCTCGTCGCGCACCAGGACCGGGGTCCAGACCTCGGTCAGGCCGTTCTCCTCGACATGGGTGTCGAGCATGAACTGGGCGAGTGCGCGATGCAGGCGGATCATTGCACCTTTCAGCACCACGAAGCGCGCGCCGGCGAGGCGGGCGGCAGCCTCGAAATCCAGGTCGGGGATGGCGGCTTGGATCTCGAAATGCTCCTTTGCCTCGAAATCGAGGGTCCGCGGGCTGCCCCAGCGCCGGATCTCGACATTGGCCGTCTCATCCTCGCCGTCCGGCAGATCGTCCTGGACGCGGTTGGGCAGCGTGAGCATCAGGCTGCGAAGCGCGGCGTCGGCCTGGCGCGCCTCCTCCTCCAACGCGGCGATCTCGTCCTTCTTGGCGCTCACCAGGGTGCGCAGGCGCTCGAACTCCGCCTCGTCGCCCTTGGCTTTGGCCGCGCCCACCTCGCGGGAGGCGGCGTTGCGCTCGGCCTGGGCCGTCTCGGCGGCGAGGATGGCAGCGCGGCGCCGGCCGTCGATCTCCAGGATCTCGCCCGAGGTCGCCGGCAGCCCGCGGCGGACGAGGGCGCGGTCAAACCCCTCCGGATCGTCGCGAATGGTGCGGATGTCGTGCATCGGGCTGTCCTCGGCTGGCGTTCAGCCGCGGCTTATGCCCGATGGGCGCGGTTGGCGCCACAGCTACTCCGTCTCGCTGGCCGCGATCGGCTGGCCCGGTGGCGTCAGCGCCACGTCGGCCAAGGTGCGCTGGGCCGCGCCGGGCGGCGGCCAGACCAGACCCCGCGACTGGCGCCAGCCGCGCCAGCGGCCGTGGAAGGCGGCGTTCGTCAGGACCGCCCGCGGCCAGTGCGGCGGCCAGGGCCAACCGTCGGGCAGGATGACCGATGCGTCGCCGAAGGCGGCCGCCACCATCGGCGCGGTGGCGTCCTTCACCTCCCTCAGGTCCACGAAGCGGAGCGCTGCGCCGACCATCGACGCGCCGCCGAGGCTCGCGCCGGCCAGCTCCGCCCAGGTGAGCTCGGCATCGTCGAGGACCGCGCGGGCCAGCACCGCCCGCTCCAGCCGGGCCCAGGAGAGATTGGCGCCGGCGAGCCGCGCGGCACTCAGATCGGCGCCGTCGAGCCTGGCTTCGGTGAGGAGTGCGCCGCTCAGATCCGCGCCGGTCAATCGGGCCCGGGCAAGGTCGGCCCGGGTGGCATCGGCGTCGGTCAGAAGGGCGCCGGCCAGATCGGCCTGGCGGAGCAAGGCCTGGCTGAGATCGGCGCCAGTGAGCCGCGCCTCCCCGGCCCGGGCATGGGCGAGGCTGGCGCGGTGCAGCACCGCCCGCTCCAGCATCGCGCCCTTCAGATACGCGCCCTCGAAATCCGCGGCCTCGAGCTGCATGTCGTCGAGCGGCACGCGGTTGACGATGCGCCGGCGGAAATCGGCGCCCTCAAGCTGCGGGCGGTAGACGGAGCTGCGCCGCCCCCTGCCTTGGCGCAGGATGTCGCGGGCCAGCACCTCGAGCGCCACCCGCACGTCGCCGCGGAGCGGCGCGGCCCCGTCGCCGTCATAGGCCCAGGCGTTCTCCCGGATGTAGGCGCAGAGCGTCTCGAGCACGAGCAGGCGGTCGTGGCGCGAGTCGAGGGCGAGCTGCTCCAGCGCGTAGATGCTGCCGATCCGCACCTCGACATTCGGGCGGGTGTCCTCGCGGCTGAACCAGGGGCCACGCTCCACCATCTCCTCCGGCACGTCCGGGGGCAGGCTGACCGGCTCGTCCTCCAACTCCAGGAGCTCGACGATGTCGGTGCGCCCGCCGGCGGTCACCCGGTAGGTGATGCTGCGGGCGAGGAGGCGGGCGGCACGTTCGGCGCCCAACTGCTCGACCCCCTTGGTGAAGCGATCGTTGAACAGGCCCTGCTCCACCGTGGCGGCCTGCCAGGTGGCGATCCGGCCGCGCCAATAGGCAAAGGCCGCGGCGCCCACGCCCACCAGGACGAAGGCCAGGTCGCGGATGGCGGCATGCCGCTCCTCCGGCCGCCAGCCGACGTCCACGCCAACTGCGCCCGCGGTGATCTGCGCGAGCACACCCAGTGTCGCCACCAGCACGGCGGTCAGGCCCACAATCGTCAGGAAAAGAAGCAGTTCGTTGACAAATTGCGGGACGTTGCGGCCCTGCAGAAGCCGAAACGCCATACGCCTGCCGCCGCGATCCGCGACGTCATAGCGATCGTAGTCCAACGCGGTCCCACCCCACGCAACGCTTACGAGACCCATTATGGCCGGCCCGTCAGGCAGCGCCAAGGCGAGACGCACGCCTCCCCCGATTTTGGTGCGAACCGCACAGCCCCGCCGCGAACGGGCCGCAGGTGGTGCGAGTGGGTCGGTTGGGGGCGAGGTTGGCGGTCAGATCGCGAGCGGATTTATCGCGGTCTTTCATCGATTTCCCTCGGCGCCACTGCTTGACTGCCCGGGATCGGGTTGAGGCGCTCGACCCCTTCCCATTCCGGGCCTTCGATATTGTCTTCTGCTCCCATCGCTCTGCGCCACTCGCGGTATCGAGCCAGATAGTACGCAGGCCTCAGCCGGTGGGGCGGCCAATGCCGCGGCCATGGAATGTTAGGCGGGAGCAGCACCGATGCGTCGCCGAAGGCGTTCTGGAAGAACTTGACGTCTACCCGATCCACGGTGGGATCCTCGCCGCCCGGACGAGTGGTTGGTCCGAAGCGCGCGCGCCTCAGATCTAGCCCCCTCAACGACGCGTGGTCGGTGCCCATCCATTGGACCACTGCGTCATCGAAGGATGCCGTTCCGATCCGAGCGTTGGTGAGTTTCACGTAGTCGAGTTGAGATCCATGGAATTCAGCGCCGTAAAGCTTCGACTTCACGAACGAAGTGCTTGTCAGTTTGCACTCTCTAAGCTTGCTCGACGTTAGGTCACAATCCTCAAAGACTGCTCCCTTTATTGCGAAGCCAGATAAATCCAGTCCGTTTAGGTTCGCACGATTAATTCGGATGCCATTGAGGTCAGGCTTAAACACTCCAATCAGTGGCTCGTGTGTCTTGTCGCGCACAGCGGTTCGAAGCATCTCAATACCGGCCCGCACATCTGGGCGTAGTCTGAGGTAATCGTTGTGATCGTCATCCGCGGACACGTCGCCAATGTGTTCTCTCACATGGTCGTTGATCAGCTTCAGGATGCTTAGACGATCTGCATCGGACATCTGGGCGAGACGCTCCAGAGCTCGAATGCCGCCAGTCTTGATGATGAGGTCGGCTTGCGTCGGTTGTTCGGTGCTACTGCCCGTCGCTAGAAGCGCAAGGGCCTTGGAATAACGCTCGGCGTAAAGACCCTGTTCCGCTGTGTCGGCCTGCCGCTGCGCAATAATCGCGCGCCAGACGACAAAAGGGGCGCCGATGAAGGCGGCGAGGATCAGGGCGTAGTTGCGGAGGGCGACGTCGGGATCGTCGCTAAGTTCGCTGACGACGCCCTGAAAGGTCAGCCAGAGGACCCGCGCGGTGATGACCGCGATGACCACGGCGAGCACGATTGCGACAGGAGCGAGGGCGTGGGACCGCTTTTCGGAGACCATCGCCTCGAAGCTCCGGAAGAATGCGCCGGTCTGCTTGGCGAACACCAGCGCCAGGAAAAAGGCGCCGAGGGCGGTGATGACCAGCCAGCGCTCCGGCTCGGCTCCAAACTCAGTCACGGGCAGAAACCTTCCCCTCCACCAATCGCGCCACTATGTCCCTCAAAGCCCCGCTGGCCAAGTGCGTGCGCCCCTGTTGGCCGCCTTGCATCGGGTCTGGGGGCGGCATAGGGTCCGCGCGACTTTGGCGATGGTTTAAGTGGGTCAGGCGATGTTCGTGACACCGGCATATGCGCAGGCGGCGGGCGCGGGGGCAGGGGGCCTCGGCGGGATCGGGGGGTTCATCCCGATCATCCTGATCTTCGTCATCATGTATTTCCTGATGATCCGCCCCCAGCAGAAGCGGGTGAAGGAGCACAAGGCCATGGTCGAGGCGCTGCGGCGTGGTGACCAGGTGGTCACCCAGGGCGGCCTGATCGGCAAGATCACCCGGGTGAAGGATGACGAGGTCGAAGTCGAGCTCTCCGAGAACACCCGGGTGCGGGTGGTGCGCAGCACCATCGCCTCCGTCACCTCGAAGACCGAACCGGCCGAGGGCTAGCCGACCAGGAGGGCGCGGCCCGTGCTCGATTTTCCCGTCTGGAAGACCACGCTGATCGTGCTGGCCTGCACGCTCGGCCTGCTGATGGCGCTGCCCAATCTGTTCTACGACCGGGTCGAGCGGGCGAACGATGCCGAAGCTGCCGTCGAGGCTGGTTTGACGCCGCCGGCCGGGGACCTCGACCTTTGGCCCTCCTGGGCGCCCTCCAACCTGGTGAACCTCGGCCTCGACCTGCGCGGCGGGGCCCATGTGCTGGTCGAGGTGCAGGTCCAGGACGTCTACGCCGAGCAGATGGAGAGCCTGTGGCCCGAGGTGCTGCGGGCGCTCCGCGACGTGCGCGACAGCGTCGGCACCGTGCGCCGGCAAGAGGATGGGCCGGCCGACGTCCTGCGGGTGCGCATCGGCAACCAGGGCGGCATGGCGGCGGCGCGCCAGGCGGTGCAGGTGCTGTCCCAGCCGATCCTGACGATCACCGGGGCGGGCGCCAACACCCTCGATATCGGGCAGGAGGGCGACGACATCCTGACCGTGACCCTCTCCTCGGCCGAGCGGGCGGCGGTGGACGAGCGCACCATGGCCCAGTCGCTGGAGATCGTGCGCCGCCGGGTGGACGAGGCCGGCACGCGGGAGCCCACCGTGCAGCGCCAGGGGGCGGATCGGATCCTGATCCAGGTCCCCGGCCTCGGCTCGGCGGAGGAATTGCTGGCGCTACTCGGCCAGACCGCGAAGCTCACCTTCAACCACGTGAACGGCATCGTCGAAGATGCCAATGCCCGGCCGAGCCCGGGCAACCTGCTCTACCCCTCGGTGGAGGAGCCGGGGATCTTCTACGAGGTCGAGCGCCGCCCGGTGGTGAGCGGGGAGCAATTGGACGACGCCCAGCCAGGCTTCGACCAGGCCAACCGCCCGGCGGTGATCTTTCGCTTCAACCCCCAGGGCGGGCGATTGTTCGGCGAGCACACGGCGCGCAATATCGGGCGCCAGTTCGCCATCGTGCTCGACGATCAGGTGATCTCGGCCCCGGTCATTCAGGATCATATTCCCGGCGGCTCCGGCCAGATCACCGGCAATTTCTCGGTGGAGGAGACCAACCGCCTGTCGATCCTGCTCCGCGCCGGGGCGCTGCCGGCGGAGATCATCCCGCTCGAACAACGCACCATCGGGCCGGAACTGGGGCAGGACTCGGTCGAGGCCGGACGGCTCGCCGCCATTGTCGGCTTCGTTGCCGTGCTGGTCTTCATGGCGCTCGGCTACGGTCTGTTCGGGATCTTCGCCAACATCGCCCTGCTGATCAACGTGGGCCTGATCCTCGGTCTGCTGTCGCTGATCGGCGCCACCCTCACCCTGCCAGGGATCGCCGGCATCGTGCTGACCATCGGCATGGCGGTGGACGCCAACGTGCTGGTCTTCGAGCGCATACGGGAGGAGCTCGGCCGCGCCCGCGGCCCCGCCCGGGCCATTGAGCAGGGCTATCAGCGGGCCCTCTCGGCCATCATCGACGCCAACCTCACCACGTTCATCGCCGCGCTGATCCTCTACGCTATGGGCTCCGGTCCGGTGCGGGGCTTCGCCGTGACGCTTGGCCTCGGCATCTTCACCTCGGTCTTCACCGCCTTCTTTGTCACCCGGATGATGGTTGCCCTGTGGCTCCGGGCGCGGGCGCCGAAGACGGTCACGGTCTAAGGGGAGGGGTCGGCATGCGCCTGCGTCTGGTCGCCCGCGACACCAAGATCGACTTCTTCCGGTTGGAGCGGCTGACCTTCGGCCTCTCTGCCCTCGCCATGGCCGCCTCGGTGGTGCTGTTCCTGGTGGTCGGGCTGAACTACGGCATCGACTTCCGCGGCGGCACCTCGATCATGGCGGAGACCGAGAGCCAGGTGCCGGTCGGCGAATATCGCGCGGTGCTCGGCGATCTCGGCCTCGGCGATGTGTCCGTCACGGAGATCTCGGATGCCACCGGGGCGGCGACCAACGCCGTCTTCGTGCGCATCGAGCAGCAGGAGGGCGATCCGTCAATCCAGCAGGAGGCGATCGTCACCGTCAAGGACGCCCTGACCGACGCCTTCCCCTCCGTCACGTTCCTGGCGACGGAGAGCGTCGGCGCCAAGGTCTCCGGCGAGCTGGTCGTGGCGGGCATCACCGCGGTGCTGCTCGCGGTGGGCGCGGTGCTCTTCTACATCTGGCTGCGGTTCGAGTGGCAGTTCTCCCTCGGCGCCGTTGCCGCCCTGGTGCACGACGTGGTGCTGACTATCGGCGTCTTCAGCCTGGTGGGATTGGAGTTCAGCCTGGCCATCATCGCGGCGATCCTGACCATCGTCGGCTATTCGCTGAACGACACCGTCGTGGTGTTCGACCGGGTGCGGGAGAACCTGCGCAAGTACAAGAAGATGGAGCTGCTGGACCTGCTCAACCTCTCGATCAACGAGACGCTGTCGCGCACGGTCATGACCTCCGTCACCACGCTGATCGCGCTGACCTCGCTCTATATCCTCGGCGGTGAGGTGATCCGCGGCTTCACCTTCGCGATGATCTGGGGCGTGCTGGTGGGCACCTACTCCTCGATCTTTGTGGCGAGCGCGGTGCTGCTCCGCCTCGGCGTGAAGCGCGACTGGTCCGGGGAAGGGAAGGGCGGCCCGGCGGGCACCCAGTACGCCAACGTCGACGCTTGAACCTAACCGTCGGGCTGGCGGGGGTTGGGCCGGAGGAAACGGCCTGGCTCTGCCTCACGGTGTTCATCGCGGGGCTCGTCCGGGGCTTTTCGGGCTTCGGCACGGCGATGATTTATGTGCCGGTCGCCGGGCTCTTCCTGCCGCCGGTCTCTGTCCTCGTCACCCTGGTGGTCTTCGACTTCTTCGGGCCGATGCCGCTTCTGCGCCGGGCCTGGGCCGATGCGGTCCGGCGGGAGGTGCTGCTCCTTTGCCTCGGCGCGCTCATCGGTCTGCAGATCGGGCTGTTGCTGCTCACCCGGGCCGATCCCCTGGCCTTTCGCTGGTTCGCCTCGCTCGCGACGCTTGGCCTGGCGGGGTTGCTCGCCTCCGGCTGGCGCTACCGGCGCGTCCTGCGGCCGGGGGAGGTGGCGGGGACCGGCACCGTCGCCGGGGTCTTCGGCGGCTTTGCCGGGCTCGCCGGTCCGCCGGTCATCCTGCTCTATCTCGGGGGCGCGCGCCGGGCGGCGGAGGTGCGGGGGACGATTATCCTCTTCCTCTTCGTCAGCGACATCCTGACCGCCGGCAGCCTCGGCGCCCGGGGCCTGCTCGGCGCGGAGGCGATGCTGCTCGGCCTGATCCTCACCCTGCCATACGCCCTCGGCGGGGTGATCGGCGCCCGGCTCTTCCGGCTTGCGAGTGAGGAGCTCTTCCGTGCTATTGCCTTCGCACTGATCGGCCTCGCCGCAATCATCGGCCTGCCGATCTTCGATGGCTGATGGAGAGCGGCCGATGCGGATGAGCGAGGTCGATTTCGGCGCCCGTCTGCCGATCGACGGCTACGGGCCGGGTTTCTTCCGCGTCGGTGGAGAGGTCTATCGCGGCCACCTCGCCATCCTCGGCGGGGAGGTTGCGGCCTGGCCGGGGCTCTCGGCGCCCGAGCCCCTGTTGCACGCCGCCGGCGATCTTGACCTCGTCCTGGTCGGCACCGGGGCCACCCTCACGCCCCCGCCAGCGCCCTTTCGCGCGGCGCTGGAGGATGCAGGTCTGGCATTGGAGCCCATGGCGACCGACGCCGCCTGCCGCACCTACAACGTGCTCCTGGCCGAGGGCCGGCGGGTCGGCGCGGCGCTGCTCACCCTGTGAGCACCCGAAATAGACCTTTCTGATTTCCCCCCACCCCCTATATTCGCCGCAGGCGCCTCGCGCCTGATCGTCCAATAGCTTACCGACAGGGGGACCCACCCATGGCCTTCGCGCTTCCCGATCTTCCGTATGCCCACGATGCGCTGGCCTCGGCCGGCATGTCGAAAGAGACCCTGGAGTTCCACCACGACATCCACCACAAGGCCTATGTCGACAACGGCAACAAGCTGATCGCCGGCACGGAGTGGGAGGACAAGTCGGTCGAGGAGATCGTCGCCGGCACCTACCAGTCGGGCGCCGTGGCCCAGTCGGGCATCTTCAACAACGCCTCCCAGCATTGGAACCACTGCCAGTTCTGGGAAATGATGGGTCCGGGCGGCGGCGCCATGCCGGGCGCGCTCGAGAGCCGGATCACCGACGCCTTCGGCTCCGTCGACACCTTCAAGCAGGAGTTCTCCGCGGCCGGTGCTGGTCAGTTCGGCTCCGGCTGGTGCTGGCTGGTGGCGGAGGGCGACGGCTCCCTCAAGGTCACGAAGACAGAGAACGGGGTGAACCCGCTCTGCTTCGGGCAGACCGCGCTGCTCGGCTGCGACGTCTGGGAGCACTCCTACTACATCGACTTCCGCAACAAGCGGCCGGCCTATCTGGAGAACTTCCTCAACAACCTGGTGAACTGGGAGAACGTGGCCTCTCGCCTGCCCTCCTAGCGCCTACGACCCGATCGGCCCCTTCCCGTCCGTCGGGAAGGGCGCCAGCCGGCTCTCGACTGCAGCGAGGGCGGTCATCACGCCGGCCACCGTGGTCTCGACCTGCAGGAAGGCGCGAAAGCTCTCGGCCGCGAAACCCTGGTCCACCACATGGTCGATCAGGGCGATCAATGGATCCCAATAGCCGCCGGTGTTGAGCAGGATGATCGGCCGGGCGTGCAGGCCGAGCTGGCGCCAGGTGAGCACCTCAAAAAGCTCGTCGAGCGTCCCAGGCCCGCCCGGCAGGGCGACCACGGCGTCGGAATTCGAGAACATCACCTTTTTGCGCTCATGCATCGTCTCGGTGACGATGAAGGCGGTGAGGTCGCGTTTGCCCACCTCCTTCTCCAAGAGATGCGCGGGGATCACGCCGAAGGTCTGCCCGCCCGCCGCCTGGGCCGCCCGGGCGACGCGACCCATCAGGCCGATATCGCCGGCGCCGTAGACCAGGCGAAACCCCTGTTCGGCAAGTTCTCGCCCCAAGGCGTCTGCATCTGCGCCGTAGGCGGCGAGCGCCCCGTCGCGGGATCCGCAGAAGACGCAAATACTCTTCATCGTTGGCTGGCTCTTATCTTCGCTGAATGCCGTCGTTCGGGCGCCGACTTGTAGTCTTGCGCATCTTCCCCCATGGTAAAGAGGTGCGCGAGGGAGGTGCGGGCGCGCAACCTAGCGGCCGGCGAGACAAAGGAAAAGCCGGATCGCTGTTGAAATAGGGGCAATCGATGGGCGGTTTGGGGGCAGGCTCAACGAAACTGGCCGTCGCCGGCACGATCGTCGTCGCCGTCATCGGCGCGGCGTTCTACTTCGGCACGGGGCGGCAGCCGGCCGAGCTGCGCGCACCGTCCGCGGCAGCGCCGGAGATTGCGGCGGCTGCTGAGGTCGATCCGAGCCATCTCGGCCGCACGGCTCCCGCGCCCGAACGGCGCGAGGGCGGGGCGGAGGCGCCGCCCCAATCGGTTGCGACCACCGAACCGGGCGGCCCGGCCATCGCCGACAGCGCCCCGAGCGTGGCGGAGACCGAGGCACCGAGCCTCGATCTCGTCCGGGTGGAGCGCGACGGCGCCACCGTGATCGCCGGCCGGGCGGCGCCGGGCAGCGACCTCACCATCACCCGCGACGGGGCCCCGGTGGCCACCACCCGCACCTCACCGAGCGGGGAGTTCGTGGCGATCTTCGGCGCCGCACCAGGCACCCGGCCGATCTCCCTCAACGTCGAGGTCGGCCCCGACGGTGATCGGGAGGGCAATGCCGTCGCCCTCGTCGTGCTGCCCGGGGCGGACGACGGTAACGACGCCGAGCTGCCCGCGGTGGTAGAGACCTCTCCCCAGGGCGCGCGGGTGGTCCAGCCCGGCCATATCGGCGCGCCGGACCGCGTCAGCCTCGACACCATAAGCTACGGCGCGGGGGGCGCGCTGATCGTCACCGGCCGCGGCACGCCGGAGCGCGTCGCCCGGATCTACGCCGACGGCCGCCCCCTCGGCACGGCCGAGATCGGCGCTAACGGCACCTGGACGGTCTCCGTCGACGATCTGGACGCCGGGCGCTACGTGCTGCGGGTCGATGAGATCGACGCCACGGGCAACGTTGTCAGCCGGGTCGAGAGCCCGTTCGAGCGGGCCTTTCCCGAGGCGGGCCAGCGCCCCTCCTCCATCGTGGTACAGCCGGGCAACAACCTCTGGACTATCGCGCGCACCTACTATGGCAGCGGCACGCGCTATACCCAGATCTTCGCGGCCAACGAAAGCCAGATCCGCGATCCCGATCTGATCTACCCCGGCCAGATCTTCGATCTGCCCCAGCAGGACGGCTAGGGCCCCAGCCACGGGGCGGGGCACCGCCATGAGCATGAGCGACGACAGCCCGGGCAACGATCCGTTGGGCCCGCGACGCCCCGAACTGCGCATCATCCGCCGGGTCTTGCCCTATCTCTGGCCAGCCGGGCGGCGTGACGTGAAACTGCGGGTGCTGGGTGCGATCCTGGCGCTTGTCGCCGCCAAGGTGGCGACGGTGTCGACGCCCTTCTTCTTCCGCGAGGCCGTCGACCGCCTGGCGCCGAGCGCCGATCACGCGCCCACCGCCCTCTTGCTCGCCGCCGGCCCCGTCGCCCTGGTGGTGGGCTACGGCCTCTTCCGCCTGCTCGCGGTCGCCTTTGCTCAACTGCGCGACGTGATCTTCACCCGGGTGGGCCAGCGTGCGCTCCGCCAACTGGCGCGGGAGACCTTTCAACACGTCCACGCCCTGTCGCTGCGCTACCACATCACCCGCAAGACCGGGGGTCTGAGCCGAATCATCGAGCGCGGGGTGAAGGGCGTCGATTTCCTGCTGCGCTTCATGCTGTTCTCGATCGGCCCGCTGACGCTGGAGCTGTTTTTCGTCGCGGCGATCTTCTTCCTGCTGTTCGACGCGCGCTATCTGGCCGTCGTCAGCCTCACCATCGTGCTCTACATCGCCTTCACCTTCTACGTCACCGAATGGCGGGTGGCGATCCGCAAGCGGATGAACGACCAGGACACCGACGCCAATCAGAAGGCGGTCGACAGCCTCTTGAACTTCGAGACGGTGAAGTACTTCGGCGCCGAGGGGCGGGAGGCTGCGCGCTACGACGAAGCGATGGCAGGGTATGAGCGGGCGGCGGTGCAGACCGACTATTCCCTCGCGCTGCTCAATGTCGGGCAGTCGCTGATCATCACCACCGGGCTTATCCTGGTGATGGCCATGGCGGCGACCGGGGTGGCGAGCGGCGTGCTGAGCGTCGGCGACTTCACCATGGTCAACATGTACATGATCCAAATCACCCTGCCGCTCGGCTTTCTCGGCACGGTCTACCGGGAGATCCGTCAGAGCCTGGTCGACATGGGCGACATGTTCGCCCTGCTCGATCAGCCGGAGGAGGTGCAGGACAAACCCGATGCCCATCCGCTCCAGGTGCGCGAGGGGGCCGTGCGGTTCGAGCATGTGAGCTTCGGCTACGAGGCCGAGCGCCCGATCCTCGCTGATTTCGACCTGATGGTGGCGCCGGGGCAGAAGGTGGCGATCGTCGGCCCCTCCGGCTCCGGCAAGTCGACGCTCGGCCGCCTGCTTTTCCGCTTCTACGACGTGCAGACCGGCCGGGTCTCGATCGACGGCCAGGACCTGCGCGACGTCACCCAGGCGAGCCTGCGGGAGGCAATCGGCGTGGTGCCCCAGGATACCGTGCTCTTCAACGACACGATCGGCTACAACATCGGCTATGGCCGCGCCGATGCGACACCGGCGGAGATCGTTGCCGCGGCCAAGGCGGCCCAGATCCACGACTTCATCGACGCCCTGCCCGACGGCTATGCCAGCGTGGTGGGGGAGCGCGGCCTGAAGCTTTCAGGCGGGGAGAAGCAGCGGGTGGGCATCGCCCGCACGCTGCTGAAAGACCCGCCGATCCTGATCCTCGACGAGGCGACCTCGGCCCTCGACACCGATACCGAGCGCGAGATCCAGGAGAGCCTCGCCCGCATGGGCCAGGGCCGCACCGTGCTGATGATCGCCCACCGCCTCTCCACAGTGGTCGATGCCGATCTGATCGTGGTGCTGGAGGAGGGCCGGATCGTCGAGCGCGGCACCCATGGCGAGCTGCTGGCGCTCGACGGCCGCTACGCCCATCTCTGGCGCCGTCAGCGCGCCGAGGCGGAGGCCGCCTGAGCCGCCGGCCGGCGCCATGGCCATGGATATTCGAGCCACTGCGAAACCGGCCCCGGCTTTCTTGCTGGCCCAAATTTCCCCGCCGGAGGCATAGACCTGCTCCGGCGCTTACTCCGCGGCGTCGAGGATGCGCGGCGGTGCGGACGGCGGGCTCGGCACGTCGGCCCAGGTGATGTCTTCGGCCGCGAGACGCCTTGCGTAGGAGCGGAGCCGCCGGTCGCGGTTCATCGCGTGGCCCGAGCGGAAGAGCGTCCGCGTGCCGATCGCCTTGGCGAAGGCCACGACCCAGACCCGCATGGCCAGGAGCGCCGGCGTCACCAGGAGCGTAAGGAAAGTCGCGACGCCAAGCCCGAAGACCACGGCCGTCGCCAATTGCTTCCACCAAAGGGCGGTCGGCGCATCGGTGGTGCTACCGCCCTCGAAGAAGTTGACCGAGATGCCGAACATCATCGGCGTGAGGCCTGCCATCGTGGTGATGGTGGTGAGCAGGACCGGGCGGATCCGCGCCTCGGCCGTGCGCACGATCGCCTCGAGCCGCGGCATGTAGCGGGCATATTCCTGGTAGGTGTCGATCAGCACGATGTTGTTGTTCACCACGATCCCGGCCAGCGCCACGATCCCGGTGCCCGTCATGATGATGGAGAAGGGCTGCTGCATCACCATCATGCCGATCATCACCCCGGTGACCGACATCACCACGGCGAGCAGCACCAGGACGGCGTTGTAGACCGAGTTGAACTGCGCCAGCAGGATCACGAACATCAGCCCGAGCGCGCCGAGGAAGGCCTGCATCAGGAAGGCGCCGCTCTCCTCCTGCTCCTCCCGGTCGCCGGTCCAGAGGAAGCTGACGCCGCTCGGCAACGGATCGTCTTCGGCCAGCCAGCGATTGATCTCGTCGATCATGACGTTCGCGTTCACGCCCTCGGCCACGTTCGCCTTCACGTCGAAGTAGCGCTGGGTGTTGAACCGGGTGATCTGGCCGACCTTGGGCACCGGCTGGCGGGTGATGAAGTTCGACAGGGGCACCAGCCCGTCGTCGGTCCGCACCCGCAGGCTGTCGAGGGTCGAGAGGGAGCGTTGATCCTCAGGGAAGCGCACCCGGATCTCGATCTCTTCGTCCGCGGTATCGGTGCGCATGGTGTCGAGCAGCAGGCCGTTGGTGACGAGCTGCACCATGGCGCCCACCGTGGCGACGTCGGCGCCGTAGCGGCCGGCCTCCTCCACATCCACGTCGATCTGCCAGTCGATGCCGGGGAGCGGCAGGGAGTCCTCGATCTCGATCAAGCCGTCGGTGCCCTCGAACTGGCTGCGCACGGCGGCCGTCGCCGCCTCGAGATCGCGCCAGGTCTCGCCGAGCAGGCGGAGGTGGATCGGCTTGCCGGAGGCGGGGCCGTTCTCCAGCACCAGGATCTCGGGGATCACCCCGGGGACGGAGCGCAGGCGCTCGGTCACCTCGGCCAGGATCTCTTCGCCGCTACGTCTCGTCCCCCAGGGCTCGAGCTCGATCTGGATCGAGCCGATGGAGTCGAGCGGCACGTCCGCCCCGCCGGTGTTCTGATTGAGCCCGCCCGGTCCGGCGAAGGCGAAGATCGCCCGCACGCCGTCGACGGAGGCGATCTGCTCCTCAGCCAGGCGGACCAGGCGGTCCTTCTCATCCACCGACAGGTTGCCGCGAGCGCGCACATAGGCGATGGCGCGCTCGGGCTCCATCTCGACGAAGAACTCCACGCCGCGGTTGTTGGCCTGGAAGAGGTTGAAGACGAGCAGCATGGCGCCGATGGCGGCCGCCAGCGTCACGAACGGCATCACCGGGTAGGCGACGATCAGGTGGATGAACCGGCCGAACGCGCTGCGGCGATAGCCGGCCCGAGGCAGCGCGCCGGCATCGTCCCGGCGGGCCGCGCCCACGGTGATGGAAAGGGCGACGCAGCCCAGCACCACCAGCACCGCCGCCGGTCCGACGCCCACACCGATGCCGGAGGCCTGCACCAGCCCCAGCACGCCCACCAGCAGAGCCCCGGCGGCCAGCACGACCAGCAGCAGCCGCACGATCCACGGCAGCGCGGCCCGCAGCCGGTCCGAAAGATGGCCGATGGTGCGGGAGAAACGACCGGAGACGCCGCCCACCACCGGCAGATAGACCAGCGCCACCACCAGGGAGGCCGAGAGCACGAAGATCAGGGTGACCGGCAGGTTGCCCATGAACTCCCCCGGCACGCCCGGCCAGAACAGCATCGGCAGGAAGGCGCAGAGCGTCGTCGCGGTGGAGGAGACGATGGGCCAGAACATCCGCTTGGCCGCCGCCGCATAGGCCCGCATCGGGCCCACCCCGTCGCGGATGCGCTTATCGGCGTACTCCACCACCACGATCGCACCGTCGACCAGCATGCCGACGGCCAGGATCAGGCCGAACATCACGATGTTGGAGATGGTGATGCCGAAGACCGCGAGCAGCGCGAAGCAAAGGAGGAAGGACGTCGGGATCGCGAAACCGACCAACAGGGCGGAGCGGGTGCCGAGGGCGGCGAGCACCACGATCATCACCAGGGCCACAGCCGTCAGCACCGCCGCCTCGAGCTGGCTGACCATCGCCGCCACGCGAGAGCTTTCGTCCATCGAATAGCTGATGCGCAAAGCCTGCTGCAGTTCGTCCGGCCAGCGTGCCGTGGACTGGTCGACCACCGCTTTCACCGCGGCCACGGTGTCGATCAGGTTGGCGCCCTTGCGCTTGACGATCTGCAGCGCGATCGTCGGCTCAAGCCCGAAGCGCGCCGTGCCGGTGGCGTCCTCGAAGGTCAGCCGGATATCGGCCAGATCGCCGAGGGTGACGACCCGGTCGCCGTTGGTCTTCACCGGCAGGGCGTAGACGTCGCTCGGCTCGTCGAAGGCCGAGGGGATCTTCACCGAATACTCGCCGCTGCCGCTTTCCACCGTGCCGGCAGCGATCAATTGGTTGTTGTTGACGACGACGCTCAGCAGCTCGCCCGCCGTGACGTTGTAGGCCTCGAGCCGCAGGGGGTCGATCAGCACCTCCAGCATCTCGTTGCGGAAGCCCGCGAGGGAGGCTTCGAGCACCGGCGGCAGACCCTCGATATCGGTCTGCAGATCCTGGATCACCCGGTTGAGCGTGCGCTCCGGCACCTCGCCGGAGAGCGAGATCACCAGGATCGGAAACTCCGAGAAGTTGATCTCGCTAATGGAGTAGGGCTCAAAGCCCTCGGGAAACTCGGCCTCGGCCGAGCTCACCCGGTCGCGCACCTCGGCCAGCGTGGCGGCCTTGTCCCAGCCGAACTCGAACTCCAGGCTCATCGCGGCGTAGCCTTCGGCCGCGATGCCGGTCATCTTGTCGAGGCCTTCGATGTCGCGAAGCTCGGTCTCCATCGGGCGGACCAGCAGCTTCTCGGAGTCCTCGGCCGAGATGCCCGGGAACGGCACCGAGACAAACAGCACCGGCACGTCGATATCGGGCTCGCCCTCTTTCGGCAGGCCGACATAGGCCAGCGTGCCCGCCGCGATCGACAGCAGCACGAAGGCGAGGATCATGCGGGCGTGCTTGGCCGCCCAATCGACGATGCCGATCATCGTCTAGCCATCCCCGGAATAGGTGACCTGGATCGTTCGTCCATCGCGCACGAACTCTTGCCCGACGACGATAACATCGGCGCGGTTGGGAAGCCCTGTGACCCAAAGACCGTCGGCATCATCCCGCACGATGTCGATCGGCACGAACCGCGCCACGCCACCCTCGGCCACGCGCACCCCGGGCCGGCCGAGATCGTCGAGGGTGAGGGCGGTCTGGGGCAGGAGATGGGCCTTGCCGCCTGCAAGCCCGATGTAGATCTCCACCGTGGCGCCGACGCGGATGGAGAAATCGGGGTTCGGCACCTCGATCTCCACCTCGAAAGTGCGGGTGACTGGATCGGCGGAGCTGGCGACGAACGTCACGCGCCCGGCCACCTGCCGGCCCGACAACAGCCGCGCGCCCGCGAGGGAGCCGATGGCGACCCGGTCCACGTCCTGCTCCGGCACGAAGCCCACGAGGCGGATGGTGTCGAGCGCCAGGAGCGTGCCGCAGGTGGAGCCGGGCATCAGCAAGGTGCCGAGCTCGGCCGTGTCGTCCTCCAACACGCCGTCGAAGGGGGCGTAGATCTGCAGCCGCGCCACCTCCCGCTCGGCCTGATCGACGCGCGCCTGGGCGGCCTGCAACTGGGCGATGCGCGACATCGCTTGGGTTTCGGAAGCGTAGCCGCGCTCGGCCAGGCGGGAGGAGGCGTTCTCGTTCATCCGCGCCTCCTCAAGCTCGGCCCGGGCCTGGGCGAGCTGGGCGACGCGGGCGCCGGGGTCGAGCTCGCACAGAAGATCGCCGGAGGCGACGCGGGTGCCCCGGCGGATCGGCTCGGTGATCACCAGGCCGGTGACCTCGGCCCGCACCTCGAGCCGGCGCCCGGCCTCCGTCGTGCCGCGGAGCACGATGGCATTCTCGATCTCACGCGCTTCGGAGCGGATGGCGACGACGGAGACGGCGGGCAGCGCCGGCTGCTCCACCGCTGCGGCCTCGGTCTCCACCGCCGGCTGGGCGCGCTCCGCCCCGGCGAACTCGAACAGCATGTCGCGCTCGAAGATCACGATGTAGAGCGTCCCGGCGACCAGAAGCGCAGTCAGAAGTGGCAAGAGCCGCATGGTGTCACCGTCGTAGCACGAGATCGGCGCCCGGGCGCCCCTCTCGCATCGAACTGAGATGGTCTTACATCGAAAAGCCCGCAAGGGACAATCAACGTTCGTGCGACGTAAAACGCACGCGTTGATGTGTTCCGTCGCGAAACGGACACGTTTTCGCGATCCGGCACCGCTGGCCGGCCGAAACCGCCCGCGCCCTTGCGAAAGGTTGCAGATCGGCGCTATGCCGCGCGGGACAAGCAGCAACAGCGGGAGCGCCGGGTGACGGAGCGCGATTCCTTCATCGAGGAAGTGACGGAGGAGGTCCGCCGCGACCGCCTTTACCGGCTGTTGCGCCGACACGGTTGGATCGCCGCACTCGGCCTGGTCGCGATCATCGGCGGGGCGGCGCTGAACGAATACCTGAAGGCGAGCGGGGCGGAGGAGGCGCGGCTGACCGGGGCCGCCCTGGCCACCGCCGCCGCGATGCCGAGCGCCGATGCCCGGGCCGAAGCCTTTGCCGGCATCGCCGCGCAGGAGATCGACGCCGGCGTCATCGCCCGCTTCGGCGAGGCGGCCGCGCTCGAGGAGGCGGGCGATCTCGGCGCGGCGGCCGAGGTGCTCGACCAGATCTCCACCGACGCCGATGTGGCGCCGATCTACCGCGAGCTCGCGCAACTTAAGGCGCTGGCCTACCGGGCCGATTTGCTGGATCCGGTGACGCGGATGGCCGAGCTCGACCTGCTGGCCGAGCAGGGCCAGTTCTTCAACCTGCTGGCGGTGGAGCTGCGGGCGCTCGCCCATCTCGATGCCGGCGATCGGGAGGCGGCGGTGGCCGATTTCAACGCCATCCTGCTCGACCCGACGGCCACGCCCGCCTTGCAAAGTCGCGCCGCGCAGCTTTTGCTGGCCTTGGGTGAAACGCCAGCGATCGCGACGCTGAGCGGGGGTTGAGAAGCGGGGGCTTGGGGATGATGGCGTTCGATCTGAAAGGCGCACGGCGCGCTTTGCTGGCCGGGCCGCTCATGCTGCTCTCGGCCTGCGGCTTGTTCGACGACGAGGAGATCTTGGAGGGGGAGCGCCTGGCGGTCCGCCCCCAGACCGACGAGGCGGCCGAGGTGGCCCGCGACGTGGCCCTTGCCCTCGCACCGCCGACCCGCCGGCCCGACTGGACGCACAAGAACGGCAGCGCCGGCCATGCGGTGCCCCATCCGGCCCTCGGCGGCGATCTCTCGCGCCTCTGGTCCACCGATGTCGGCCGGGGGTCGAACCGCGACTCACGCCTGACCGCGGCGCCGATTATCGCGGAGGGGCGGATCTATACCCTCGATGCCGCGGCCGAGGTGCGAGGGATCGGCCTCGACGGCGACGTGCTGTGGCGCGCCGATCTCGCCCCCGATGACGAGCGCGGCGAGGAGGGTTTCGGCGGCGGTCTGGCCTTCGGCGGCGGCCGGCTGATCGCCACCACCGGCTTCGGCGAGGTCCTGGCGCTCGATCCCGCGACCGGTGAGATCCTGTGGCGCCGCGCGGTCGATGCGCCCTTTCGCTCCGGCCCGGTCATCAGCGGCAATCGGATCGTGGCGGTCAGCCGCGACGACATCGCCTACGGCGTCGATCTGGAAAGCGGCCGGGTGGCCTGGCGGCGTCAGGGGGCGCGGGGCTCGGCCGGCCTGATCGGCGGCGCCGATCCGGCGGCCGCTGCGGGCGTGGCGGTGGTGCCCTTCGCCTCGGGCGAGCTCTCGGGCTTCATTGCGCGGAGCGGGCGGCCGGTCTGGTCGATTGCCGTCTCCGGCAGCCGGCGCGGCCTCACCCGGGCGACGATCCCCGACATCACCGGCGATCCGGTGATCATCGGCGAGCGGGTGTTCGCCGCCAACCAGTCGGGCGCCCTAGTGGCGCTCAACAGCCGGAGCGGCGCGCGGCTCTGGACCCGCGGCGACGGCTCCCTCGGGCCGGTCTGGCCGGCCGGGGGCTCGGTGTTCTTCGTCTCCGACACCGCGGAGCTGGTGCGGGCCGATGCCGCGACCGGTGCCACGATCTGGCGCCAGGACTTGCCGGAGTACCGCAATGAGCGGCGCCGGGCGAACGTGATCCTCTACTACGGCCCGATCATCGCCGGGGGCCAGCTGCTGGTCGCGTCGAGCGAGGGCGATCTGCTGCGCTTCGATCCGGCGACGGGCGAGGCGCGGGGAGAGATCGACATCCCCGGCGGCGCCGGCGCCCAGATGGCTGTGGCCGACGGCCGGCTCTACATCCTGTCGCGCCGGGCGGTGCTGCACGCCTACCAATAGGGCGCAGCGCCCCGCGCCAACCAAGTTCGGAAGGACGGCATGCCACGGACGATCGCCATCGTCGGCCGGCCGAATGTCGGAAAATCCACCCTTTTCAACCGCTTGGTTGGCAAGCGCCTGGCCCTGGTGGATGACCGGCCCGGCGTCACCCGGGATTTGCGGGAAGGGGAGGCGCGGCTCGGCGATCTGCGCTTCACCGTGGTCGACACGGCTGGGATGGAGGAGGCGGCCGACGGCTCCCTCCCCGCCCGGATGCGGGCATTGAGCGAGCGGGCGATCGCCGGTGCCGACCTGTGCCTCTTCCTCTACGACGCCCGCGCCGGCGTGTTGCCGGAAGATCAGGAGATCGCCGGGCTGCTCCGCCGCCAGGGCGTGCCGGTGATCCTGCTCGCCAACAAGGCGGAGGCGGAGCGGGCCTCGGGCGGGGTGTTGGAGGGCTTCGGCCTCGGCCTCGGCGAGCCCCTGGCGTTCTCGGCCGAGCATGGCCAGGGGCTCGAGGGCCTGCACGACGCGCTCGCCCCCCATCTGGGCGACGCGGAGGGGCGGGCGCCGGCCGACGGCGTGAAGCCGATCCAGATCGCCGTGCTCGGCCGGCCGAATGCCGGGAAATCCACCCTGGTGAACGCCATTCTGGGTGAGGATCGGCTGCTCACCGGGGCGGAGGCCGGCATCACCCGCGACGCCATCGCCGTCGAGGCGCGCTGGGGCGATCTGGAGGCGCGGATCTTCGACACCGCGGGCCTTCGCCGCAAGGCGCGGGTGCAGGAGCGGCTGGAGCAGCTCTCCGTTGCCGATGCGCTTCGGGCGGTGCGCTTTGCCGAGGTGGTGATCCTGCTGATGGACGCCGAGACGGCGTTCGAGACCCAGGACCTGCGCCTCGCCGATCTGGTGGTGCGGGAGGGGCGGGCGGTGGTGATCGCCATCAACAAATGGGATCTGGTGGCCGAGAAGCGGGAGATGCGGGCCCATCTCGAGGAGCGGTTCGAGACGCTGCTGCCGCAGCTCCGCGGTGCGGCGCTGATGACGTTGTCGGCGAGCACGGGGCGCGGCCTCGACACCCTGCAAAAGGCCGTCGGCCGGGCCCATGCGGCCTGGAACACCCGGGTGCCGACGGCGAAGCTCAACACCTGGCTAGCGGCCCAGGTGCAGCGCCATCCCCCGCCGGCGCCGGGCGGGCGGCGGATCAAGCTGCGCTACGCCACCCAGGCGAAGACCCGGCCGCCGACCTTCGTGCTGTTCGCCTCGGTGCCCGAGGCGGTGCCCGATGCCTATCGCCGGTTCCTGGCGAACGGGCTGCGCGAGACCTTCGGGCTGCACGGCAGTCCGATCCGCCTCACCCTGCGTCGGGGCGGCAATCCCTATGTCGACGACCGCCGGCCGCGCCGGGGCGCGAAGCGGCGCTGAATGCCCTGCCGGCCCCACCGGATCGCGCCCACAGTGCCCCACAAGCCCACCCGCACCGCGGCCGGGATCCGGTGGGCCCCTCAGTGCGGGGGCTTGAGCAGGCTGAGGAGCTGCCGCGCCTCCGCCTCTGGAGCGCTGAGTGGGGTGCGGTCCTCTCCCGGGAAGAAGCGGGCGCGGACCGCCGTTGGCATCGGGCGGACCGGGGCGAGGAGCACCCGGGGGCCGAGGCGCTGGCACTCCTCCATCCAGCTTAGGATCAGCGCCCGGGCGGCGGCCTTGCTGGCGCCATAGGCGCCGAAGTTCTTGCCGTGGGCACCCTCGTCATCGGGAAAGATCGCCGTCGCGCCGGGTCGGGCCCGGAGCAAGGGCTCCAGCGCCGCGATCAGGGCTTGGAGCAACTGCACGTTCACCGCGAGCGCCTTCGCCAAGTCCCGCGGTGCGATGTGGGCGGCCGGCGCCAGCGGCGGTGCCTCGACGACGCAGTGCACCCAAAGGTCGATGCCGCCCCAGCGCCCGGCGATCGCCTGGGCCATCTGGGCCGGTGCATCCTCCTCCCCCAGATCGAGCGGGGTGAGCGTGCTTGCCCCGCCGCGGGCCGCGATCGCGTCGGCCGCGTCCTCGAGCCCGCCGAGCGTGCGGGCCACGGCGATGACGTGGGTGCCGGGCTGGCCGAGCGCCTCTGCCACCGCCCGGCCGAGGCCGCGGGAGGCGCCGGTGACCAGTGCGATCGTCTCATCGGAAGAGATCATGCCGCCCTCTGCCCGAGCCGCGGGCCGGCTTCAACCCTGCTTGACTTCCCGCCCCGTGGAAAAGCAAATGCAGCGGCAAGGCAGCAGCAGGAGGGCGCCGTGGCACAGGCATCAACACTGGTCGAGGCGACGTGGCGCGGCAACACGCTCGTCCGCGACGGGCTTATGGTCGTGGCCGGTATCCTGGCGCTGTCCGTCGCGGCGCAGATCCGGGTGCCGATCGGCCCGGTGCCGATCACCATGGGCACTTTCGCGGTGCTGACCATCGCCGCAGCCTACGGCCCGCGGCTCGGCCTAATGACCATCCTCGGCTATCTGGCTGTGGGGGCGGTCGGCTTCGATGTCTTTGCCAGCTCCACCGCCGAGAACAACGGCATCACCTACATGCTCGGCGCCTCCGGCGGCTATCTCTTCGGCTATGTGCTGGCGACGCTGATCCTCGGCTGGGCGGCGCGCCGGGGCTGGGACCGGGCGGTGCCGACCATGGTGCTGGCCATGCTGCTTGGCAATGTGGCGATCTACGTGCCGGGGCTGCTCTGGCTCAACGGCTTTGCCGAGAGCTGGGCCCAGACGCTGGAATGGGGGCTGACGCCGTTCCTGCTGGGCGATGGGCTGAAGGTGGCGCTGGCCGCGCTGCTGGTCCCGGCGCTCTGGCGGATCCTGCCGCGGACGCGCTGAGCGCGCGCTATTCTGCGGCGTCCCGGGGGGCGAGGCGCCCCTCGGCGATCATGTCGCTCGGCGCGATCGGATACTCGCCGGAGAAGCAGGCGTCGCAGAATTGCGGCGCCTCCGCGTCCCGCCCCTCGGGCGCCCCGCAGGCCCGGTAGAGCCCGTCGAGCGAGATGAAGCGCAGGCTGTCGACGCCGAGATGGCCGCGCATCGCCTCGATGTCCATCTGCGAGGCCAGGAGCTTGCCCCGATCCGGCGTGTCGACGCCGTAGAAGCACGGCCACGAGGTCGGCGGGCTGGCGATACGAAAGTGCACTTCCTTCGCGCCGGCATCGAGCACCATGTCCTTGATCTTGCGCGACGTCGTGCCCCGCACCACGCTGTCGTCGACCAACGCCACCCGCTTGCCCTCCACCAACGCCCGGTTGACGTTGAGCTTGAGCCGCACGCCCATATTGCGGATCTCGGCCGTCGGCTCGATGAAGGTGCGCCCGACATATTGGTTGCGCACGATCCCCATGGCGTAGGGGATGCCCGTCTCGTGGCTGTAGCCGATGGCGGCGGGCGTGCCGCTGTCGGGGACGGGGCAGACCAGATCGGCCTCCACCGGCGCCTCCCGCGCCAGCTCCACCCCGATCTGGCGGCGGGTCTCGTAGACCGAGCGGCCGCCGAGCACGCTGTCGGGGCGGGAGAAGTAGACATGCTCGAAGATGCAGAAGCGGGGGCGCTGGGGGGCGAAGGGGCGCAGGCTCTCGATGCCCGAGGCGGTGATGATCACCATCTCCCCCGGCTCGACCTCTCGCACGACCTGGGCGCCGATGATGTCGAGGGCGCAGGTCTCCGACGCCAGGACGTAGCCATCGTCGACGGTGCCGAGGACCAGGGGGCGGACGCCCAGCGGATCGCGCACGCCGATCAGCTTGGTCCGGGTCATGGCGATGACGGAGAAGGCGCCCTCCACCCGGCGGAGCGCGTCCTGGATGCAGTCGGTGATGGAGCGCTGGATGGAGCGCGCCATCAGATGGATGATGCACTCGGTGTCGGAGGAGGATTGGAAGATCGAGCCGTGGCCGATCAGCTCCCGCCGCAGCGCCTGGGCGTTGGTGAGGTTGCCGTTATGGGCGATCGCCGCGCCGCCCATGGCGAACTCGGCGAACAGGGGCTGCACGTCGCGGATCGCCGTGTTGCCCTTGGAGCCGGAGGTCGAGTAGCGCACATGGCCGATGCCGATCTCACCGGGCAGGCTGGCGATCAAGTTGGGGTCGGTGAAGGTGTCGCGGACATAGCCGAAGCGCCGGGCGGAGTTGAAGCCAGCCTGCGGGTCGTAGGTGACGATGCCCCCCGCCTCTTGCCCCCGATGCTGCAGGGCGTGCAGGCCGAGGGCGACGAAGGTGGCGGCGTCGCGCACGCCGACCACGCCGAAGATGCCGCACTCCTCCCTCAGCTTGTCGTCGTCGAAGGGGGTCGCGTACTGACCGAAGGGCATTAGCGCCTCTCACAGCAGGGCACGGCCGCCCGGGTCGGGGGGCGGCGCGGACCTGGCACCTCAGCAAGCGCCGCTCGCGGCGTTCTTAGTTCGACGTATCGACCGTTGTGTCGGGCGCGGTCGTCACCGGCGTATCGGCGCCGGTGGTGGGCGCGGCCGCCGGGGCCGGCGCCGTTTCCTGGCACGCGCCCAGGAACTGCTCGTATCGCACGTTTACCCAGCCTGGCACCTCGTTCGGCAATTGCTCCCGGATCGTGGTGTTCAGATCGGCAAGCACCTCTTTGGTGCGGGAGCTCTCAACCTGATCGAAGGTCGCGTCGATCGGTACCTGCTCGTAAATCAGCAGAGCGATGGCCACAAGCAGGACACCGCGCGCCGCACCGAACAAAAATCCGAGACCTTGATCGAGAGCGCCGAGGGCGGAGCGTTGCACGGCGTCCGAAAAGAGCGGCGTGAAGAGCGATATCAGGATGAGCGAGGCGGCGAGGACGACGGCAAAGGCCGCCAACATGCCGAGCTGGCAGGATGAACCGATCAAATCGCGCAGGCCCGGGACTTCCTCGATCAACGGTTTGACCTGGGGCGCGAAGTAGAACGCGGCGACCGCGGCCAGAAGCCAGCCGGCGATCGAGAGCACTTCCCGAACAAGTCCGCGCGAATAGGCAAGAAGCGCCGAGATGGCGACGACAAGCAGCGCCACCCCGTCGACGATCGTCACACCCTCCATCGTATCCCCCGCTTAGTCCTGTGCCCCGAGCGCACTCTCTATGAAGCTCTGAAGATCATCAAGCGCGGAGAGGGCGAGTCCCTCGGCCGCCGATATTCTTTTCTGGACTGGTGCAAAAACGCGCGCGAAGCCGAGTTTCTTGATCTCGCGCAGCCGCGCATCTGGCTGCGGCACGGGGCGGAGTGCGCCGGAGAGGGAGATCTCGCCGAAGAACGCGGCGTCGCGCGGCAGGGGGGTGCCCTGACGGGCCGACAGCAGCGCCGCCGCGACCGCCAGATCGGCCGCCGGCTCGCTGATGCGGAGGCCGCCGGCGACGTTGAGGTAGACGTCCATGCCGGCGAAGCTGATGCCGCAGCGCGCCTCGAGCACCGCGAGGATCATCGAGAGCCGGGCGCTGTCGGCCCCCACCACCGCGCGGCGCGGCGTGCCGAGGGCGGAGGGGGCGACCAGGGCCTGCAACTCGACCAGCACGGGCCGGGTCCCCTCGATCCCGGCAAAGACCGCGGCGCCGGGCGACTGCGCCTCCCGACTGCCGAGGAAGAGGGCGGAGGGATTGCCGACCTCGGCCAGGCCCCGGCCGGTCATCTCGAACACCCCGATCTCGTCGGCCGGGCCGAAGCGATTCTTCACCGCCCGCAGGATGCGGAACTGGTGGCCGCGCTCCCCCTCGAAATAGAGCACGGTGTCGACCATGTGCTCGACCACGCGCGGACCCGCGATCTGGCCGTCCTTGGTGACATGGCCGACCAGGATCACCGCCAAACCCCGGCGCTTGGCGAAGGCCGTGAGCTCGTGCGCCGCGGCGCGGACCTGGGAGACGGAGCCGGGGGCGCTGTCGATCTGATCGGCCCACATGGTCTGGATCGAATCGATGACGGCGAGGTCGGGGCGCTGCTCCTCCAGGGTTGTGAGGATATCGCGGAGGCTGGTCTCGGCGGCGAGCTGCACCGGGGCGTCCTGCAGGCCGAGGCGGCCGGCGCGCATGCGGATCTGGGCTGCGGCCTCCTCCCCCGAAACGTAGATCACGCTCCGCCCGGTGCGGGCGAAGGCGGCGGCGGCCTGCAGCAGCAGGGTGGACTTGCCGATACCGGGGTCGCCGCCGACCAGCACGGCGGCAGCGGTGACCAGGCCGCCGCCCAGCACCTGGTCGAACTCGCCGATGCCGGAGCGGATGCGCGCCTCCGGCGCTTCGGCGGCGCTGAGGGAGGTGAGCGCGATCTGGCGCCCGCGCCCGGCGCCGAGGCTTTTGGCGCCGGCCCCGGTGGTGAGCGGCGCCTCCTCCTCCACCGTGTTCCAGGCGCCGCAGCTGTCGCAGCGCCCGGCCCATTTCTTGTGCCGGGCCCCGCAGGCGGTGCAGACGAAGGCGATGCTGTCGCGCGCCATGGCTCAGCGCTCCGCAAATGGCAGGCCCGTCGCCAGGGCCAGGCCGAAGACGATCTGCAAGATGGGCAGAAGGCGGGTCCAGCGCCGCTCCAGCCAGCCGGCGACAGCGGCTGACAGCACCAGCGCCGCACCGGCGGCGAGGGCCGCTGGTGGCGAGACCAGGGTGATGGCGGCCATGCCGGCGATCGTGGCGAGGAGGGAGAGGCCGTGGGTCCAGCGCAGGGCGCCCCGGGCCAGCAGGATCTGGGCAAAGGACCAGAGCGTGGCGCCGAAGACGCCTACGGCGATGACGATGCCGGCGAGGAGGGCGAAGATGGTCATGGGCCGGTCCGGCGGCGGGTGATCTCGGTCAGCACGATCGAGCCGAGCACGCAGAAGGAAAAGAGGTAAAGGCCCCAGGCGGTCTCCACCCGGGTGAAGCTCACGCCCTTCACGATGACGATATAGAGGGCGATGAGAAAGATGTCGGCCATGGCCAGGCGGCCGAGATGTTCGACCGTCGGGATGGCCCACGGTCCGAGCAGCCGGAACTGGATGGCGGCAAGCGCCAGCGTCTTGGCGAGCGGTGCGGCCACGGCGAAGAGCGCCACCAGCAGCGCCAGGACGATGTCGGAGGACCAGAGGGTGGCGATGCCCGAGACGATGGAGATTTGCTGCCCGCCGAAGATCGGCAGGACGGAGGCATGCATCAGCGGTGCCCACCAGGCGATGGGGTAGAGCACCAGCAGGGCCGCGTTGCTGAAGCGCAGCGCCGTGTCCATCCCCCTCCTCCGGCGTCGTGGTCGTGAAGCCCTCACGCAGCCGAACGAGATGGGCCGCGCGGCGGAGATATGCCGCCGCGCGCCGGAGATGTCACGGGTCGCGTTGCTTCAGCCGCGCCCGATGGGCGGTGTCAGACGCCCTGGGGCCGGTCGATGCAGGTGCTTTGCCGTGCGGCCGTCGCCACACCGGTACCGGGTGCGCCGCCGACGACCTGCTTGATCTGTCCGCTGCCGCAGGCGCCGTCGTCGACCAGGATGCGCTGGCCCTCGGCAAGCTGACCCTCTTGGGGTTCGGCCGCATAGACCGGCGTGCCGTCCGGAGCGGCGCCCAGCACCTCACCCGGGAGATCGGGCACGGCGGGGAGCGAGAGCGGCGTCTCCACCACCGGCTGGGCGCAGGCGAGGAGCACGAAGGGAGCGGCGACGAGGAGGGAGGAGCGAAGAATGCGCATTTGGGTCGTCCTTCTATAGGCTTATCGGCGCAGGGCGAGGGGGCCGTGCGCTGAGGCTTCACATAGCGTGGCGGACGGGATGTCGAATCATTGATTTTTGCAACGATTTGGCTGGGTTGCCCAGTTCGCCGGGGCGCTTGGATGGGTCGCCCACAGACGGCCGCACGGGCGAGCCGATCGCGCCGCCTAGCGCACCGCCTCGATCGGTCCCTCGGCCCGGCCGTGGATGAACTGGTCAAGATGGGGATTGCCGGACTGGTCGAGGTCGGCCACCGGTCCAGTCCATTGCACCTGGCCGTCGTGCAGCATCGCCACCTTGTCGGCGATGGCCCGAACCGAGGTCATATCGTGGGTGATGGTCATGGCGGTCGCGCCCATCTCCACCACGATCTCCCGGATCAACTCGTTGATGACGCCGGACATGATCGGGTCGAGGCCGGTCGTGGGCTCGTCGAAGAAGATGATCTGGGGATCGGTGGCGATGGCCCGGGCGAGGCCCACGCGCTTTTGCATGCCGCCCGAAAGCTCGGCTGGGAAGAGATCGGCGCTGTCGGCCTGCATGCCGACCCGGGCAAGTTTCTCGATCGCCAGGGCGCGGGCGGCCTCCGGCTCGAGCCGGCCACGGCCCTGGAGCAGGCGGAAGGCGACGTTCTGCCAGACGGTGAGGCTGTCGAAGAGCGCGCCGCCCTGAAAGAGCATACCGAACTGGGCCAGGAACGCCTCGCGCTTCTGGGCGGTGTTGGGGGTGCCGTCGACCAGGATCTCTCCGCCATCGTGGCGCACCAGGCCGAGGACGCATTTCAGCGCCACCGATTTGCCGGTGCCGGAGCCGCCGATGATGACCATGCTCTCGCCGGCTGGCACGTCGAGGCTGAAGCCGCGCAGCACCCGCTTCGGCCCGAAGGATTTCCGCACGTCGCGATAGGCGATCTTGGGCGTCTCACTCATGCCGAGAAAAACAACTCCGTCAGGGCGTAATTCGCCGCCAGGATCAGGATCGAGGCGGTGACGACCGCGGCGCGGGTGGCCTGGGCGACGCCCTGGGCGCCGCGGCCGGAGTTGTAGCCCTGAAAGCAGCCGACGGCGGCGATGATGAAGCCGAAGACGGCGCCCTTCACCAGGCTCGAGATGATGTCGCCCTCGGTCAGGAAATCGGTGGTGTTGCGGATGTAATTGGCCGAGCCGATGCCGAGGCGAGAGGTGCCGACGAGGTAGCCGCCGAGGATGCCGATGGTGTCGCTGACCGCCGTCAGGATCGGCAGCGACAGGGTGGCGGCGACGATCCGGGGCACCACCAGGTACTTCATCGGCTCGGTCGAGAGCGTGACGAGGGCGTCGATCTGCTCCGTCACCCGCATCGAGCCGAGCTCTGCCGCAATGGAGGCGCCGACCCGGCCAGCCACCATCAGACCGCAGAGCACCGGGCCGAGCTCGCGCACCATGCCGATGGCGACGATCGAGGGCACGACGGATTCGGCGTTGAAGCGGGAGCCGCCGGCGAAGATCTGCAAGGCCAGCGCCCCGCCGGTGAAGAGCGCGGTCAATCCGACCACCGGCAAGGAGAAATAGCCGATGCGCAGGAACTGGCGCAGCACCTCACGGCCGTAGAAGGGCGGGCGCAGGATATGGCTGACGCCGACGAGGGCGAAGATGACCAGGCGGCCCGCGCCGGCGGAAAGGGACAGGACCGTCCGCCCGATCGACGCCACAAACCCATGAACAACACCAACGAGCGCCATCCGGCCCCCACACCTATCCCGCCGCGTCCTTGTAGACGCGGCCATAGCGGGTGCCAAGCATCGTCAGGACCTCATAGCCGATCGTGCCGGCAAGATCGGCCAGATCGTCGATGCTTTGCTGGGGGCCGAGGAGCGAGAGGGTCGGCGGCACCTCGCCGAGATGGCCGACATCCACCGTCAGCAGATCCATCGACAGGCGTCCGACGCTGGGGCAGGGCGTGGGGCCTGCATGGAGGGTGATCCGGCCGCCAAGGGCGCGGAGCAGGCCGTCAGCATAGCCGGCGCTGAGGGTGGCGATCCGCGTCTGCTTTGCGGCGCGCCAGGTGGCGCCGTAGCCCACCGTCTCTCCCTGCGCCACGTCGCGCACCTGGATCACCGGCAGATCGAGGGCGACGACGGCCTCCGCCTCGCCGAAGGGCAGGCCGCCGTAGAGCCCGATGCCCGGCCGGGTCATGGCGAAGTGATAGTCGGGGCCGAGCAGCGTGCCGCCGGTGGCGGCGAGGCTGAGGCGCCTGCCGGCGAGGCTGGGATGGGCCGCGGCGGCGCGGAAGCTCCCCAGCTGCGCGGCGTTCATCGCATCCGCGGGCTGGTCGGCGCTGGCGAGGTGGGAGATCACCAGATCGGGGTCCAGCCGCCCTATGACCTCGGCCAGCGGCGCCAGTTCGGCCGGTGCCAGGCCGAGGCGGTTCATCCCGGTGTCGAGTTGCAGGCCGCAGGGCAGCGGAGCGTCGGCCAACGCCGCGATCTGCTCGGCGCTGTTGAGGAGCGGGCGGAGATCGGCCGCGCGCAGCGTCGGCAGATCCCCGGGCATCGGGCCGGAGAAGACGTAGATCCGGGGGCCGGGGCCGAGGACGTCGCGAAGCGCCGCGCCCTCCTCGGCCAGGGCGACGAAGAAGGTGCGCGCGCCGGCCTCGGCCAGGGCGGGCGCGACCCGGGCGGCGCCGAGACCGTAGGCGTCGGCCTTCACCACGGCGGCGGTCTCCACCCCCGGGGCCGCGCGCCGATCGAGGCGGCGCCAGTTCCGCGCGACGGCGCCGAGATCGACGGTCAGCTCTGCCCTGGCCACCACACCCTCCGCTGCAAGGCGCCGACCGTGGGAGGGGACGGATGGGGGGTCAAGGGGGGCCTTGGGGGCGTTGCCTCTGGCCTTCGGCGTACCCCAGGAAACTTCGGCCACTGCGAAAGCCGGGGCAGGGCTGCTGGGTAGCGGGCGGCGGGCTATTGGAAGTCGGTGTCGGCGCCTTGCTGGAAGGCGCGCACGAGGTTGCCGAAGCGGGTGAAGCGGCCCTCGAACGACAGCTCGACGGTGCCGATCGGGCCGTGGCGCTGCTTGCCGATGACGATCTCGGCCTTGTTGTGCACCCGCTCCATCACCTCCTGCCACTTGATCATGGCCTCGACGTCGTGGTCGCCGGGCTTCTCCCGCTCTTTGTAGTACTCCTCGCGGAAGACGAACATCACGACGTCGGCGTCCTGCTCGATCGAGCCCGATTCGCGGAGGTCGGAGAGCTGGGGGCGCTTGTCCTCACGGTTCTCCACCTGGCGGGAGAGCTGGGAGAGGGCGATGACGGGGATGTCGAGCTCCTTGGCGATGGCCTTCAGACCCTGGGTGATCTCGGCCACCTCGTTCACCCGGCTGTCCCGGGTCGAGGTCGGGCGGACGAGCTGCAGATAGTCGACGAAGAGCGCGTCGAGCCCGTGCTGGCGCTTCAGCCGACGGGCCCGGGCGGCCAGGGTGGAGATCGGCAGGGCCGGGGTGTCGTCGATATAGAGCGGCACCCGTTCCAGCTCCTGTGAGACCAGGAGGAAGCGGCGGAACTCCTGCTCCGTCATGTCGCCGCGGCGGATCTGTTCGCTCGGCACGGAGGATTGCTCCGAGAGGACCCGGGCGGCGAGCTGTTCGGCCGACATCTCCAGCGAGAAGAAGCCGATGACGCCGCCGTCGACCGTGCCGGTGCTGCCGTCGGGGCGCTCGCCGATCTTGTGGGTCCTGGCGATGTTGAAGGCGATGTTGGTGGCGAGGGAGGTCTTTCCCATCGACGGCCGGCCAGCCAGGATAATGAGGTCGGAGGGATGGAAGCCACCCAGCCGGCGGTCGAGATCGGTGAGGCCGGTGGAGAGCCCGGCCAGGCCGCCATCCCGCTGGTAGGCGGCGTTGGCGACGTTCACGGCATCCGTGATGGCCTTAAGGAAGCTCTGAAAGCCGCCCTCCGCCTGGCCGGTTTCGGCCAACTTGTAGAGACGCTGTTCGGCCTCGACGATCTGGTCCTTGGGATCGCTGACTGTATCGACGGTGGCGGCGCGGAGCGAGATCTCCTCCCCGATGTCGATGAGCGCGCGCCGCACCGCCAGATCGTGGATGGTGGCGGCATAGTCCCGCGCGGCGAAGACCGAGGTGGCGGCGCCAGCCAGGCGGACCAAGTAAGCGGGGCCGCCGAGCTCCTTCAACCCCTCGTCATCCTCCAGAAAGGTCTTGAGGGTGATCGGCGACGCGAGGGCGTTCTTTTGGATGATCTGGGCGGCGGTCTCGAAAATCCGGGCGTGGACGGGATCGTAGAAGTGATGCGCCTCAACGATCGAGGTCACCCGGTCGAAGACGTCGTTGTTGATCAGAATCGCCCCGAGCAGTGCCTGCTCCACCTCGATGTTATGGGGGTGCGGAGGCTGATCGGCCCCCAGCTGCGATCCGTGATCGTCCGGCATGTGTGATTCCCTCGCTTTGCGCTGTCTTAGCGCAGAGAGGCGATATCCACGGCATGTGAGTCACGGGGAAAACGGGGATCGGAGAGGATCCGCCGAGAAACGTGATTGAGGGGGTTTGCCCGTGATCGGTGCGACCGTCATCGGGCGGAGGCGATCGGCCGGGACGGGCCCGGCCGATGCTGAACGCTCAGATCTCGGGCTGTTCTTCGGCCTGGCTGTCGGCGTCCTCGATCGGCGGGGCGTCGGGATCGACCTCCCCATCGACCAGCGGCGCGTCACCGGCATCCTCGAACAGTTCCTGGATGTCGAACTCGGCCTCCGCATCCTCTTCGGCGCGGACGTCGGCGATCGACTTGCCGGCGGCCTGCAGCTCCGCCTCTTCGGCCGAGCGGGCGACGTTGACGGTGATGGTGGCGTCCACCTCCGCATGCAGGACGACCCGGAGGTCGTGCAGGCCGAGATCCTTGATCGGGCGGTCGAGCACGACCTGGCGGCGTTCGACGGTGAAGCCAGCCTCGGTCGCGGCATCGGCCACGTCCCGGGTGGTGACGGAGCCGTAGAGCGCGCCTGAGTCGGAGGCCGAGCGCAGGATCACGAACTGCTCCCCATCGAGCTTTTCGGCGACCTTCTGCGCCTCTCCGCGACGCTCGAGGTTGCGCGCCTCGAGCTGAGCCCGCTCCGCCTCGAACCGGGCGAGGTTGGCCTCCGTCGCGCGCAGCGCCCGACCCGTGGGCAGCAGGAAGTTGCGGGCGTAGCCGTCCTTGACGGAGACCACTTCGCCCATCTGGCCGAGCTTTTCAACCCGCTCGAGCAGTACGATGTCCATCGGGCCCTCCTATTTCACGGCGTAGGGCAGAAGCGCCAGGAAGCGGGCGCGCTTGATGGCGCGGGCCAGCTCGCGCTGCTTCTTGGCCGAGACGGCGGTGATGCGCGAGGGCACGATCTTGCCACGCTCGGAGATGTAGCGCTGCAGGAGCCGCACGTCCTTGTAGTCGATCTTGGGCGCATTATCGCCGGAGAACGGGCAGGTCTTGCGGCGGCGGAAAAACGGTCTGCGAGACATCTCTGATCCTCCTACGGACGGCGCGGACGGTCGTCGCGACGGCCGCCCCGGCCGCCCCGCTCGTCCCGGGCGTTCTTGGCGAGCACGACGGCGGAGGGACCTTCCTCATGCGCGTCGACCTTGATGGTGAGCACGCGCATCACGTCGTCGTGCAGACCCATCAGCCGCTCCATCTCATCGACCGCGCCGGAGGGTGCGTCGGAGCGCATGTAGCCGTAATGGCCCTTACGGTTTTTCTTGATCTTGTAGGCGAGCGTTTTCAGGCCCCAGTACTCGGAGCCGACGACGCTGCCGCCATTGTCCTTGAGGATCTGGCCGAAATGCTCGATCAGCCCTTCGGCCTGCGCGTTGGAGATGTCCTGACGCGCGATAAAGACATGCTCGTAAAGCGGCATGACGGTTCCTTGTGTTCGGCGGGCTTCAAAGTGCGACGATCATGCCGTCCGGTCGCACACGAGAGGCCGCGCGGGTCATGGTGGACGGCGGGCTGCGTATAGCGGTGCCGGGCGGGCGTCGCAAGCGCCGTGCTTGTCGTTCGCCGGGCGAACCGTTAGGTCGCGGGCAGACGAGCGAGCGGGGCAGCGCATGAGCCGAGCGTATCTTTTCCCAGGTCAGGGGGCCCAGGCGGTGGGCATGGGCCTGGATCTGGCCGCGACCTATGCCGGCGCCAAGGCGGTGTTCGAGGAGGTCGACGCGGCGCTCGGCGAGGATCTGAGCGAGCTGATCCGGGAGGGGCCGATCGAGCGGCTGACGCTGACGGAGAACGCTCAGCCGGCGCTGATGGCGACGTCCCTGGCGGCGGTGCGGGCATTGGCCGAGGAGGGTGTGGAGATCGGCGACGGGGCGTTCGTGGCCGGCCATTCGCTCGGCGAGTATTCGGCGCTCTGCGCTGCCGGTGCCCTGACGGTTGCCGACACGGCGCGGCTGTTGCGGTTGCGGGGCCGGGCGATGCAGTCGGCGGTGCCGGTGGGCGAAGGGGCGATGGCGGCGCTGCTGGGCCTCGACTTCGAGGCGGCCGCGGCCGTGGCGGCCGTGGCGGCCGAGGCTGCGGAGGATGCGGTCTGCCAGGCGGCCAACGACAACGATCCGGCGCAGGTCGTGGTCTCCGGCAGCAAGGCGGCAGTGGAGCGGGCGGTGGAGCTCGCCAAGGCGCGGGGCGCCAAGCGGGCGCTGCTGCTGCCGGTCTCCGCCCCGTTCCATTGCGCATTGATGCAGCCGGCGGCTGAGGCGATGCAGCAGGCCCTGGCCGAGACCGAGATAAAGGCGCCGGTGGTGCCGCTGGTCGCCAACGTGACCGCCGCCGCGATCAGCGATCCCGAGGAGATCCGCCGCCGCCTGGTCGAGCAGGTGACCGGCGTGGTGCGCTGGCGCGAGTCAGTGGCGTGGATGACGGCGAACGGCGTGACCGAGACGGTCGAGGTGGGTGCGGGCAAGGCGCTGTCGGGCATGGTCCGGCGCATCGATCGGGAGGTGACGACCCGGGCGGTCAACACCGCCGACGACGTCGCGGCGCTGCGGGCCAACTAGGAGCGAGAGATGTTCGATTTGAGCGGCAAGGCGGCGCTGGTCACCGGCGCCTCGGGCGGGATCGGCGCAGCTATCGCGCGGCGGTTGCACGCCCAGGGGGCGACGGTGGGCCTGTCGGGCACGCGGCTCGAGCCGTTGGAGACGCTGGCCGGAGAGCTTGCCGAGCGGGCCCATGTGCTGCCCTGCAACCTGAGCGACGGCGAGGCGGTCGCGGCCCTGCCCAAGCAGGCGGCCGAGGCGATGGACGGGCTCGATATCCTGGTCAACAACGCCGGCGTGACCCGCGACAACCTTTTCATGCGGATGTCGGACGAGGACTGGGCGGCGGTCATCGAAGTGAACCTCACCTCGGCCATGCGGCTTTGCCGGGCGGTGCTGCGCGGCATGCTGAAGGCCCGCTGGGGCCGGATCGTCAACATCACCTCGGTGGTCGGCGTGACCGGCAATCCGGGCCAGGGCAACTACGCCGCCTCGAAGGCCGGGCTGATCGGCATGTCGAAGGCCCTGGCGGCCGAGGTGGCGACCCGGGGCGTGACGGTGAATTGCGTCGCACCGGGCTTCATTGCGACGGCAATGACGGAGCGATTGAACGATGCGCAGAAGGAGGCCATCAACGGCGCGATCCCAATGCAGCGCATGGGAACGGCGGAGGAAATCGCCGCCGCCAGCCTCTTCCTCGCCTCCGACGAGGCGTCCTACATCACCGGTCAAACCCTGCATGTGAACGGCGGCATGGCCATGATTTAGGGGCCTTTCGGCCGGTCGGCGAAACCGTTTGCCCCCGGTATTGGTTGTGCTATAGGCGCGTCGCGAGTAGCTGGCCCTGTCTTTCGCCAACGTCTGACCGGCCTGACAGTCACCCGAGATCGGCAGCGTCGCGCCGGCCTCGAAATCGACCGAAAGGCGCGGCACGCGCGCCCCGAACAACAAGGAACGATCGCATGAGCGAGATCGCGGATCGCGTTAAGAAAATCGTCGTCGAGCACCTGAGCGTGGATGAGGAGAAGGTCGTGGAGGGCGCGTCCTTCATCGACGATCTGGGTGCCGACAGTCTTGACACGGTCGAGCTCGTGATGGCGTTCGAGGAGGAGTTCGGCATCGAAATCCCCGACGACGCAGCCGAGACGATCCAGACCTTCGGCGACGCGGTGAAGTTCATCAAGGAAAACAGCTGAGGGCTGGGCCCGGGGGCGGGGAGCACCTGCCCGCGAGGGTTGCGAAAACGAGGTGGTGATGCGGCGCGTCGTGGTCACGGGACTGGGTTTGGTGACGCCGCTCGCCTGCGGTGTCGAGGAGACCTGGTCGCGGCTGATCGCGGGGCAGTCCGGCGCCGATAAGATCCGCAGCTTCGAGGCGGGGCACTTGCCCTGCGACATCGCCTGCGAGGTGCCGCGGGGCGACGGCAGCGACGGCACCCTCGATATGGACGCGTGGATCGACAAGAAGGATCTGCGCAAGATCGACACCTTCATCGCCTTCGGTCTGATCGCGGCGCAACAGGCCATCGAGGATGCTGGCTGGCGCCCGGAGGCGGAGGAGGATCTGATCCGCACCGGGGTGATGATCGGCTCCGGCATCGGCGGATTGCAGACCATTGCCGACACGGCCCTGCTGCTGCGCGATCGCGGGCCGCGGCGGGTCTCTCCCTTCTTCATTCCCTCGGCCCTGATCAACCTCGCCTCGGGCCAGGTGTCGATCAAGTACGGCTTCAAGGGGCCGAACCACTCCGTCGTCACCGCCTGCTCGACGGGGGCGCACGCCATCGGCGATGCCTCCCGGCTGATCGCGCTCGGCGATGCGGACGTGATGGTGGCCGGCGGTGCCGAAGCCTCGATCTGCGAGATCGGCATGGCGGGCTTTGCCGCCTGCAAGGCCCTGTCGACGAATTTCTGCGAGACGCCGGAGCGTGCCTCCCGCCCCTATGACCGGGATCGGGATGGGTTCGTGATGGGCGAGGGCGCGGGGATCCTGGTGCTCGAGGAGCTCGAGCACGCCAAGGCGCGGGGCGCCAAGATCTATGCCGAGGTGCTGGGCTACGGCCTGTCGGGCGATGCCTATCACATCACCTCTCCCGCGCCGGACGGCGACGGTGGGTACCGCGCGATGCGGGCGGCGCTGCAGCGCGCGGATCTGACCGCGGACGCCATCGACTACGTCAACGCCCACGGCACCTCGACGCCGGTGGGCGACGAGATCGAGCTGGCCGCGGTGGCCAAACTGCTCGGCAACTCCGCCACCGGCGCGACGATGTCGTCGACCAAATCGGCAATCGGCCATCTGTTGGGCGCGGCGGGCTCGGTCGAGGCGATCTTCTGCATCCTCGCATTGCGCGATCAGGTTGCACCGCCGACGCTCAACCTCGACAATCCCTCCGTGGAGACGGAGCTCGACCTGGCGCCGCACCAGCCGGTGGAACGCCCGATCAAGGTGGCGCTGTCGAACTCCTTCGGCTTCGGCGGCACCAACGCCTCGTTGATCCTTGGTGCGGCTAACTGAGGAACGGCCATGCGCCACGTCGCGGCGAACACGCTGACAATCGTCATCCTTCTGCTGATGGCCGGTTGGGGCGTCATCCAGTGGGGTCAGAGCGTCTATACCGGCCCCGGCCCATTGACGACTGCGGCTTATCTGGAGATCCCGCGCGGCGCGAATCTGGCTGAGACGACGGAGCGGCTGGAGGCAATCGGCGCGATCGAGAGCGGGGCGATCTTCCGCATCGGCATGCGCTATTCGGGCAATGAGCGGGAGATCAAGGCCGGCGTCTACGAGCTGCCGGCCGGCGCCTCGATGCAGGAGATCGCGAGCACCGTGATCTCGAGCAGCGGGCTGAGCTCGCGCTACCGCGTGACCTTCCGCCTGGGCGCCGACGGTGCCGATCTGCAGATGGCCGACCTGCTGGCCGACGATCCGAGCGCCCAGGACTTTGAGACGGTGGCGGAGATGGAGCCGCTGCTCGACGCGGGCTCCACCGTCGATGTGCGGGTGACGGTGCCGGAGGGCCTGACGAGCCACGAGATCGTCACGGCCCTGGCCGACGTTGAGTACCTGACCGGCGAGATCGAAGAGGTGCCGGCCGAGGGGGCGCTGGCGCCTGACACCTATTCCTTTCGCCGCGGCGCGGAACGGCAGGATCTGATCGGGCGTATGGCGGCGGCCCAGGAGCGCATCCTGGCCGAGGCGTGGGAGGCGCGGGGCAGCGATCTGCCGTTGTCGGAGCCCTATGAGGCGCTGATCCTCGCCTCCATCATCGAGAAGGAGACCGGCGTGGCGGAGGAGCGGGGCACCGTCGCTTCCGTCTTCGTAAACCGCCTGCGCCGGGGCATGCGGCTGCAGACCGATCCAACGGTGATCTACGGCATCACCCAGGGGCGGGAGCGGCTGGGCCGCGGGCTGCGGCGGAGCGAGCTCGACGCGCCGACGCCCTACAACACCTACGTTATCGAGGGCCTGCCGCCGACGCCGATCGCCAATCCCGGCCGCGCCTCGATCGCGGCGGCGGTGCAACCCGATCCGACCGAGTATCTGTTCTTCGTGGCGGACGGAACGGGGGGGCATGTGTTCTCCACCTCGCTGGAGGAGCACAACCGCAATGTGGCCCGCTGGCGGGAGATCGAGGCGCAGCGGTCGGAGTGAGGTCACTCTACCTATGATTTAGTTCTTGACTCTGCGCACGCCCTCTGGTAGAACGCTTGCCATGATGCACTAAGTGGGTCGCAGGCCGATGGGCCTCGCGGCCCTTTTTGTTTGGAGATTTCCCCAGTGACCATCGCGACACCGGGCATGCGCATCGACATGTCCGATCCCGTGGCGTGCGCGCGTGCGCTCTACACCGAATTGTCCCAGTCCCTGCTGCGCCGCGTGCAGCGCCTTCGCGAAGAGCCGGACGGGCCGGCCGATCCGAAGGGCTGCGAAGACTTGGTGAAGGCCCATTACAAGGCTGTTCAGACTGCGCTTGATTATGAGGTGACCCTTGGAAAACGGGCAGGTCGCGAGGCCAATGGGACTGACGGCACGGTCGCGCTTGACCTCGACGCTGCCCGGGCTGAAATCCGTCGTCGCATCGCTCGCCTCGCGGGCGGAGCATGAGCTGACGGATCTGCTCGCGACGCTCGGACCGAATGCGGTCCTGTCGATGCCGTGGCTCTTTGAGATGTGGGCGCTGGCCCATCAGGAGCCGCCGCGCCGCGACTGGCAGACCTGGGTGATCCTGGGCGGCCGCGGGGCGGGCAAGACCCGGGCGGGCGCGGAGTGGATCCGGTCGGAGGTCGAGGGCGCGAAGCCGCTCGACGCCGGCCGCTCCTGCCGCATCGCGCTGGTGGCGGAGACGCTGGACCAGGCCCGCGACGTGATGGTCTTCGGCGAGTCGGGGATCCTGGCGAGCTCGCCCCCGGATCGGCGGCCGGCCTGGCAGGCGACGCGGCGCCGGCTGGAATGGCCGAACGGGGCGACGGCGCAGATCTTCTCGGCCTCCGACCCGGAGAGCTTGCGGGGGCCGCAGTTCGACTGCGCCTGGTCCGACGAGCTCGCAAAATGGAAGAAGGGGCAAGAGGCCTGGGACATGCTGCAGTTCGGGCTGCGCCTGGGCGAGGAGCCGCGCCAGATCGTCACCACGACGCCGCGGCGCAATCCCTTGCTGGTGGATCTGATGGGGGCGGACGGCACGGTCGTCTCCTCCGCCCCGACCGAGGCAAACCGGGCGAACCTGGCGCCGAGCTTTCTGAAGCTGGTGACGGCGAAGTACGGCGAGACCTGGCTCGGCCGCCAGGAATTGGGCGGCGAACTGCTGCAGGACGAGCCGGACGCGCTCTGGCGCCGGGGAGATCTGGAGCGGCAGCGGCTCGGCACACCGCCGGCGCTCGACCGGATCGTGGTCGCCATCGACCCGCCGGTGACCAGCGGCGCCAAGTCGGATGCCTGCGGCATCGTCGTCGCCGGCGTCGTCATGCAGGGCCCGCCGATGGAGTGGCGCGCCTATGTGCTGGAGGATGCCAGCATCGCCGCGGCCAGCCCGCAAGCCTGGGCCGAGCGCACGGTGGAACGGTTTCATGCCCACGGCGCCGATCGTCTGGTCGCCGAGGTGAACCAGGGCGGCGATCTGGTCGAGACCCTGGTGCGCCAGATCGACCCGCTGATCCCCTACCGGGCGGTCAGGGCGAGCCGCGGCAAGGCGGCCCGGGCCGAGCCGGTGGCGGCACTTTATGAGCAGGGGCGGGTGCACCATGTGGGCGCCCATCCGGCGCTTGAGGACGAGATGTGCGCCATGTCGCTCTCCGGCTATGCCGGGCGCGGCAGCCCCGATCGCCTGGACGCCTTGGTCTGGGCCGTCACCGATCTGATGATCGAGCCTGCTGCGGGGGCCGTTGCGGCCCGCATCCGCACGCTCTGACCCAACGGCAACGTACTGCCACGCCCACGGCGCCGCCGGGGCGAGGCGCCCGTATTGCGGCGCGAGGAGAATGCATATGTTTGGACTCTTTCGGACGGCCAGCACAAAGGACGTTGGGCAGCCGGCCGAGACGAAGGCGTCCGCCACGGCGCCCGTCATCGCCTTCCAGGGCGTCGGCCGGGCCGCCTGGACGCCGCGCGACATCACGAGCCTGACCCGGAGCGGTTTCGTCAGCAACCCGGTCGGCTACCGCGCCATCAAGCTGGTGGCCGAGGCTGCCGCGGCCGTACCGCTGATCGCCCAGGACGCCGAGCGGCGCTACGAGACCCATCCGGTTCTCAGCCTGCTGGATGTCCCGAACCTCGGCGCCGGCCGGCAGGACTTCGTCGAGGCCTTGGTCAGCCAGCTCCTCTTGAGCGGCAACGCCTATCTCGAGGCGGTGGGCGGTGAGCTCGGTCTGCTGCCTCGGGAGCTTTACGTGCTGCGCTCGGACCGCATGCAGGTCGTGCCCGGGCAGGACGGTTGGCCGGTGGCCTTCGAGTACGCCGTGGGCGGGCGGAAGCACCGCTTCAACGTGGACCCGGAGATGTCGCCCATCCTGCACGTGCGCAACTTCCACCCGCAGGACGACCATTACGGCCTTTCGCCCATGCAGGCGGCGGCCACGGCGCTCGACGTGCACAACGCCGCAAGCCGCTGGTCGAAGGCGCTGCTCGACAATGCCGCCCGACCGTCGGGCGCCATCGTCTATCGCGGGGTGGACGGCCACGGGCGCCTCTCGGGCGATCAGTACAGCCGCCTGGTCGACGAAATCGAGAGCAACCATCAGGGCGCGCGCAACGCCGGCCGGCCGATGCTGCTGGAGGGTGGGCTCGACTGGAAACCCATGGGCTTCTCGCCCTCCGACATGGAGTTTCACGAGACCAAGAACGCCGCGGCGCGGGAGATCGCGCTCGCCTTCGGCGTCCCGCCCATGCTGCTCGGCCTGCCGGGCGACAACACTTATGCCAACTATCAGGAGGCGAACCGCGCCTTCTATCGCCTGACGGTGCTGCCATTGGTTGGCCGGATCGCGGCGGCGCTCGGCACCTGGCTCACCGGCTTCAGCGGCGAGATCGTGGAGCTGAAGCCCGACCTCGACGGCATTCCGGCGCTGGCCAGCGAGCGTGAGGCGCAGTGGCGCCGGGTCGCTCAGGCGAGCTTCCTGACGGACGCGGAGAAGCGCCAGCTCCTCGGCCTGCCCAAGGTGGCGGAGAGCTGATGCAGAGCCTTGCGCGCCGCGTCGGCGGATCGCGCTTCCTCTACGAGCCGTTCGATGCAGCGACGGCCCGGATCGAAGCGCATGAACGGGTGACAGATGAACGCTGGATCGGCCTGGAGCGCCGGCTCGGCACGATCGAGGCGATGTTGGATCGGCTCGAACGGCGGCTTTGGTTCGCCGTCTACGGCGTGGCCTGCGCGATGTTGAGCCAGGTGGCGCTGCAGGTTCTCTTAAACGGAACGGATGGACCCTGACATGGTGGACCACGGCAGGCCCGCGAGCGGTCTGGAAACCAAATTCATTCGCATCGAGGCCGACACGGCCCTGACTGACGGCAACCTGATCGAGGGCTATGCCTCTCTCTTCGGCGTGGCCGATCAGGGTGGCGATGTGGTCGCCAAGGGCGCCTATGCCGCCTCGCTCGCCCGGCTTTCGGCCGCGGGGCGCCGGGTGAAGATGCTCTGGCAACACGACCCGGGCCGTCCGATCGGCGTCTGGGACGTGGTGGCGGAGGATGCGACCGGCCTGCGCGTGAAGGGCCGGTTGCTGACCGAGGTGCAGGCCGGGCGCGAGGCGCTGGCCCTGCTGCGGGCCGGCGCCATCGACGGCCTGTCGATCGGCTACCGCACCCTGCGGGCGGAAAAGGCGGCCGAGACCGGCGGCCGCCGCCTGCATGAAATCGAACTCTGGGAAGTGTCGCTCGTCACGTTTCCGATGCTCCCCGAGGCGCGCGTCGCGGCGCGGTCCGAGACAGAGACCGAAGCCGAGACGCTGGCGCAAACCCTCGCCGAGACGTTTGCCGAGGCCAGGGCTCTGCTGGCCTGAGGGCTGGCACGCATGTTCATCAGCATGAGGACGACTGGATGAGCGAGTTGGAGACCCAGACCCGGGCCGAGCCCTCGGCGGAGCGGAGCCCGGCCACGGAAGTGAAATCCGCCATGTCTGCGTTTCTGAGTGATTTCAGAGACTTTCAGACTGAAATGAAGTCCAAGATTAAACAGCAGGAAGCTCGACTGACCATGCTCGATCGCAAGACCGCCGTTTCCGAGCGCCCCGCGCTGTCGCGCGCCGCGGACCTCGACCTCCCCCACAAGAAGGCTTTTGCCGCCTACATCCGCAACGGCGACGATGACGCGCTGCGCGGCATCGAGGTCGAGGAGAAGGGCCTGTCGACCGCGGTTGCCGCCGACGGTGGCTACCTCGTCGATCCGCAGACCTCCGACCGCATCCAGTCGGTGCTGCTGGGCGCAGCCTCGATCCGGTCGGTGGCCAATGTGGTCCAGGTCGAGTCGACCGCCTACGACGTGCTGGTCGATCACACCGACCTCGGCGCCGGCTGGTCGAGCGAGACCGGCAGCCAGGCCGAGACCACGACGCCCCAGGTCGAGCGGATCTCCATCCCGCTGCACGAGCTTTCGGCGCTGCCCAAGGCCTCCCAGCGGCTGCTCGACGACAGCGCCTTCGACGTCGAGGGCTGGCTGGCGAGCCGGATTGCCGACAAGTTCAACCGGGCCGAGGCGCTCGCCTTCATCTCGGGCGACGGTGTCGACAAGCCGACGGGCCTGCTGAGCTACCCGACGGTGGCCAACGACAGCTGGAGCTGGGGCAATCTCGGCTATGTCGCGACCGGGGCGGACGGCGATTTCAACTCGGTGGACCCGGCCGATGCGATCGTCGATCTGGTCTATTCGGTGAGCGCCCGCTACCGCGCCAACGCGACGTTCGTGATGAACTCCAAGACCGCCGGCGCCGTGCGCAAGATGAAGGACGCCGACGGCCGCTTCCTGTGGTCCGACGGCCTGGCCGCGGGTGAGCCTGCGCGTCTGATGGGTTACCGGGTGCTGGTGGCCGAGGATATGCCCGACATCGCCTCGGGCGCCTTCGCGGTGGCTTTCGGCGACTTCTCCGCCGGCTACACCATCGCCGAGCGTCCGGACCTGCGCATCCTGCGCGATCCGTTCTCGGCCAAGCCGCATGTCCTCTTCTATGCCACGAAGCGGATCGGTGGCGACGTGAGCGACTTCGCCGCGATCAAGCTGCTGAAGTTCGCGGTCAGCTAAGGCGCTGACCCTGCGACCCGCGCGCCGAGCCTTGGCGCGCGGCTGGCACCCCCGCCCGACCCTGGCCGTCCCCTGGCCGCGTCGTCTGTCCCTCCGCCGCGCTGGGCGGGGGTGCCGTTCTATCCTCTGCAGAAAAAGTCGAGCGGGGCGCGATGACACGTACCATCGTCAAATCTGTCGGCGCGGCCCCCGGTCGCGATTTTCCGACCCTTGCTGCCTTTGCCAACGCGGTGCCGAGCGACCTGGTCGCGGCCGATGAGCGCTGGGTGGGCGAGCTTTACGATGACGGCCCGGATCCGGGCGGCGTCGTGCTGAACGTCACGGCCGATGCCACCCGTCGGGTGGTGCTGCGCGCTGCCCCGGTCGCCGGGTTTCGCGATCGGCTCGATCCGGTCGCGACGGCGCTGCACCCGGATGCGGTGCATGGGGCGATGATCGATGCGCCCTCGGGCGCGGCGATCACCCTGGCCGGCGCCAGCACGGTCGTCGAGATCCGCGGTCTACAGATCCGCACGCAGGACGATGCGGCGATCGACGCCCGGTTCTCGGACGACTGTCTGTTCGAGGATCTGTTGGTCGACGTCAACGGTGCTGAGGCGGGTGTTCTGGCCACCGGCGCCGGGACGCGCATCGCGGGCCTGGCCTTGACCCACGTGGGCACGGGCGATGGCCTGCTGGTGAGCGAAGGTGTGGAGGTGGTGCGAAGCACGATCCTGCGCCCAACCCTCACCCTCGCCCCGGCCCAGGGGATCGCGGTGGCGGGCGGTCAGGTGACGCTGCGCGACGTGGCGGTCTTCGGCTTTGCCCGGGCCTTTCCCGAGCCGGCCGAGGTCGCCGCTGCCGAAGGTCTGGTGGCGGATCAGTCGAACCTGCTGGCGATGCCGCACAACTTCGCGGCGCCGGAATGGTCGCTGGACGAGGATCTGGAGATCCTGGCGCCGGTGGGCCTGACGACGTCGGACGGTGTCCCGCTCTCCCTCGTCACGACGGGGGCGGACAACTGGTCGTACGCCACCTACACCGGGGCGATCGAGATCCCGCCCGGCGAGGCCTTGCTGCTGCAGATCGACGTGCGCCCGGACGAGCTGTCTCGCCTGAACCTGCGGTTCGACGAGGGCGGGCTGCAGAACCGGATGCGGGTGGATGTGAAGAAGGACCCGCCGGTCCTGCAGAACGTGATCCTCGAGTCGCCGTTCACCGAGCTGCCGACCCAGATCGATCCGCTCGGCGACGGTGTCTGGCGGATCCGCGGCGGTGCGGTGAACGCCGACAGTGTGGCCCATACCGTGTCGCTGCGGCTCGCGCTCAAATCGCTCGTCAAACAGGTGCCCGGCGAGGCGATGATCGGCGGCTTTGCGGCGGGGGTCGGGTATCTGGCGACCCAGCCAGTGCCGCGCGACCATGTCGACGTGGGTGCGGGTGTCGACGGGGTCGATCCCGAGGCGGCGTTGGTCGATGCCACGGCCGGCGACTTGCGCGCAGCAGCGGGTGGACCGCTGATCGGCGCCGGGTCTGGCGCCCGGGCCGACATGTTCGGCGATTGGCCGGGAGATCCGGCCGCGGCGAGCGCTGGGGCCCATCAAGACGATCCGGCGGCTCGTGCGGCGGCGGAGGATTTGACCTCCGCCCAGCTGATGTCGGTCGCCGTGCCATTGAACGGAGGCTTCGCCCAAGACCTGTGGCGGGCCCAGCATCTCTCGACCCCCCGCGGCTACGCCCAAGAGCCGCGCGAGACGACGCTGCTGCGCGCCACGGACATTCCCGTGAGTTGGCGGGATTACCTCATTCCAGCCGAGAGGCGATCATGACGAAATTTATCACTCCTTTGGCGCTTGATGCGGCGCTCGGCTACGTCGCTGAGCGGGCCGATTTGATGGTCCTCTGCTCGGCGGCGCCGGGCGACTACACGGAAGCCGCGACCGCGGTGAGCGCCAGCGGTCGCCGGATCGCGGCCGGGCCGGTGGTGACCGGCCTGGGCAACGGGGCCTTTGCGCTCGCCACCACGCCCGACGGTGGGCGCAAGCTGATCGTCGAGCGTACCTCCAGCATCCTTGGCGAGGAGGCGGGCACGGCAACCCATGTGGCCCTGCTCGACACCGCAGGTACCGCCCTTTTGCTGGTCACGGAGTTGGCCGAACCGTTCGCCATCGGTGTCGGGCAGAACGCGACCATCGAAGCGTTTGAAGACGCCATCGCGGCGCCGGTCTGAGGCGGGGAGAGAGCATGAGCGGATATTTCCTGAAGGACCCGGCCTCCGAGCTCGACTACGCGATCGACTGGTCGGGCGGTTATCTGGAGCCGGAAGAGGCCGTGGCCGAGGATCTGGGCTGGCGCATCGAGCCGGACGACGCCCGGCCCGGTGCCCTGCAGATCGTCGCCAGCAGCCTGGACGGTGCCCGGAGCGTAGCGGTGCTGCGCGACGGTACGGCCGGCCACAGCTACCGTGTCGCCGCCCGCGTCCGGACCACCCAGGACCGGATCGTCGAGCGCTCAATCCTTGTCCGCGTCGCGGCACGCTGACCGCGTTTCCATCGGAGACAGACATGATCTTGACAGAGATCGCGCCGGCAGCAGCGCTGCCGGTGCCGCTGCGTGAGTTTGCGGCGCACATCCGGCTCGGCACCGGGTTCGAGGACGACGGGTCCGAGGACGCGCTGCTCGAGGTCTATCTGCGGGCCGCGGCCGCGGCCATCGAGGCCCGCACCGGCAAGGCGTTGGTCACCCGGCGCCTCGGCCTGCAGCTGACGCGCTGGCGCGCACCCTGCGCCCACGGCCTGCCGGTGGCGCCGGTCGCCGCGGTGGAGACGGTGCGCCTGATCGACGAATTGGGCGCGGCGACAGAGGTCGATGCGACACGCTGGACGCTGGTGCCCGATGCTCAGATGCCGCAGCTGGTGGGCGCTCGTGGCGGTACGCTGCCGACGATCCCGATTAACGGGCGGGCTGAGATCACCTTTCAGGCCGGCTTCGGCCCGAGCTGGAACGACGTCCCCTCGGACCTGCGCCAGGCGGTGATGCTGCTGGCCGCGAGCTACTACGAGCAACGGGCCGAGGTCGGCGGCGGCATGGCCAAGCCGATGCCGTTCGGCGTGGCGGCTCTGCTCGAGCCCCATTGCGCCGTGCGGATGTGAGGAGAGGGCCGATGCAGAGCCTGCCGATCTTGCGCCGGCGCCTGACGCTGGAAGAACGCGAGCGTGTCGAGGATGGCGGCGGCGGAACGACCGAGAGCTGGGTGGCCAAAGGCAACCTTTGGGCCGAGGTCCAACGGGCGAGCCTGCGCGCTCGCGACGATGGTGGGCGGCTGGCGGACATCACCCGCTACCGCATCACCGTGCGCGCGGCGCCCTTCGGCCATCCGTCGCGACCGCGGCCGGGTCAGCGTCTGTCTGAGCGCGGCCGGGCCTTCACCATCCTGGGTGTGAGCGAGGCCGACGGTGCGGGGCACTACCTGCGGCTCGATGCGGAGGAGGGTGCGCTATGACCTACGCCTTCGCATGGTCGTTGCAGCAGGGCGTCTTTGCCGCGCTGCAGGCCGCCCCCGGCGTCACCGACCTGGTGGGCGACCGGATCTACGACGCGCCGCCCCATGCATCCGCAGCGGTCGACCGGGCGGACGCCTACCTCACACTCGGTGAGGAGGACGTGCGCCGGCGCGGCAGCGTGGGCGGTGATATCGTCACCCACGATTTCCGTGTGACGGTGCACAGCGGCGCCAATGGATTTGCCGAGGCGAAGCGGGCGGCCGCCGCGATCTCTACCGCGCTGACGGACGGCGGCGTTGCGCTGCCCGAGGGGCATCTGATCGAGCTCCGTTTCCAGTCGGCCCGGGCCGAGCGTGGCCGCGGGCCGGATCGCCGGCGGATCACCCTGCGCTTTCGTGCCCTGATCGAGGCCTGAGCCTCACCCCCTGACATCGCGCCGGCAAGACGCGGCGCCCGACAACCCCCGAGGACCGGACATGGCAACACAACTTGGCAAGGATCTGCTGATCAAGCTCGACATGACGGGCTCGGGCAGCTTCGTGACGGCGGCGGGGCTGCGCGCCTCCCGCATCACCTTCAACGCGGAGCCGATCGACGTCACCTCGCTCGACAGCACCGGCGGCTGGCGGGAGCTTCTGGGCGGCGCCGGCGTGCGCTCGGCCGCGATCTCGGGCTCCGGCGTCTTCAAGGACGCCGACACCGATGCCCGGGTGCGCCAGCTGTTCTTCGACGGCGAGATCACGCGGTTTCAAGTGATCATTCCCGATTTCGGCGCGGTCGAGGGGCCGTTCCAGATCACCTCGATCGAGTATTCCGGCCGCTTCGATGGCGAGGCCGTCTACGAGATGTCGGTCGCGTCCGCGGGCGAACTGACCTTCACCGCGATCTGATGGCGAACCCCTATCGCGGCGAGGTGGCGCTGACGTTCGACGGCGTGCCGAGGACCCTGCGCCTGACCCTGGGCGCTCTGGTGGAGCTGGAGGCGGAGCTTGGGAGCGAGTCCCTGCTTGCCCTGGTCGAACGGTTCGAGAGCGGCCAGTTCCGCGCCGCCGACATCCTGGCGCTGCTTGCCGCGGGTCTGCGCGGCGGCGGCGCCCCGATGGAGCGCGAGGCGCTGCTGAGCGCTGAGATCGAGGGCGGCCCGGTGGCAGCGGCCCAGGCCGCGGCGCAGCTTTTGCGCGCGGCATTCACTGTCGGCGCGGCGGAGATGGCGTGAGCGACATCAACTGGCCGGCGCTCCTGCAACTGGGGCTCGGGCGGCTCGGTCTGCGGCCGGCCGAGTTCTGGGACCTGACGCCGGCCGAGCTCAGCCTGATGGCCGGTGTCGTGCCCGGGGCGGCGAGCGGCTTCGGCCGCTCCCGCCTCGAGGAGCTGGCCGCGCTCTATCCCGACGACGGCGACGCGGGCGCGTCGAAGCGAGGAGGTTCGGATGACGGATCTTGAAGACGGCGCGCGCCGGACCGGCGACGTGGTGACGGAGCTCGAGGGGGCGTTGAATGCGACGGAATCTGTCGCCAGCGCCTTTCGGGCCGAGATGGAGCGCACGCGCGAGAGTTTCAGCCGTACCAGCCGAGAGGCGCAGGGCTTGTCCCGCACCCTTGGCTCCAGCATGCGGAGCGCCTTCGACGGCCTGATCTTCGATGGCGAGAAGGTCTCCAACGTCCTGCGCGATGTGGGTCGGCAGTTGGCGAGCACAGTGCTGAATCAGGCGCTGCAGCCGGTGCAGAATGCGGCCGGCGGTCTGGTGACGGGCCTGGTGAACAGCGGGGTCTCGTCCTTGTTCGGCGCAGTGACGCCATTCGCGAACGGGGGTGTCTTCTCCTCCGGACAGGTGAGGGCGTTTGCCAGCGGCGGCATCGTCGAGGGGCCGACGACCTTCCCCATGCGGGGGGGTGTCGGGCTGATGGGTGAAGCCGGGCCCGAGGCCATCATGCCGCTCACCCGCGGGGCGGACGGCAAGCTCGGCGTCCGGGCCCGGGCGGGCGGCGCTGTCCACGTCACGATGAACGTGAGCACGCCCGACGTCGAAGGCTTCCGCCGATCGGGCGCGCAAGTCGCTGCCAATGTCCGCCGGGCGATCGCCCGCGGGCAGCGCAATCTCTGACCCACTGAAGCCTGCGAGGGTTCAAGATGTCCTTTCACGAGGTGCGGTTTCCCGCGTCCCTCAGCTTCGGCTCCGTTGGTGGGCCCGAGCGGCGGACGGAGATCGTGACGCTGACGAGCGGCCATGAGGAGCGGAACTCCCCCTGGTCGCAATCGCGGCGCCGCTACGACGCCGGGCTCGGCATGCGCTCGCTCGACGATCTGCATGAGCTGATCGCGTTCTTCGAGGCGCGCGGCGGCCAGCTTTTCGGCTTTCGCTGGAAGGACTGGTCGGACTTCAAGTCCTGCGCCCCGGCCCAGACAGTGGATGCGCGGGATCAGCTGCTCGGCATCGGGGATGGGCAGCAGACGGTCTTTCCGATCCTCAAGACCTACCGCTCCGAGAGCTATAAGGCGGAGCGGCGGATCTCCAAACCAGTCGCCGGCTCTGTGCGTATCGCGCTTTCGGGCGATGCGATGGTGGCGGGGCAGCACTTCAGCGTCGACACGGCCGAGGGCGCCGTCCACTTCGACGTGCCACCGGGCAAGGGTGCGCGGGTGACCGCAGGCTACGAGTTCGACGTGCCGGTGCGTTTCGACACGGATCGGATCCAGGTGAGCGTTGCGAGCTTCACCGCCGGCGAGATCCCGTCCGTGCCGGTTATCGAGGTTCGGGTCTGATGCGCGCCTTTGCCCCGGAACTGGAGGCGGCGCTGGCCTCTGGCGCCTCGACCCTCTGCCGCTGTTGGCAGGTTGTGCGCCAGGATGGTGTGACGCTGGGCTTCACCGACCACGACACCGACATCAGCTTCGACGGCCAGCTGTTCCAGGCTCGCGCTGGGCTAAGCGCCGGTGCTTTTCAGACCAGCACGGGGCTGAGCGTCGATAATGCCCAGGCGGTCGGTGCGCTGAGCTCCGACGGTTTGACGGAGGAGGATCTCCGCGCCGGTCTCTACGACGGGGCCACCGTGCACTACTGGCTGGTCGACTGGCGGAACGTCGCGGGGCGGGCGCTGCTCTTCACCGGCACGATCGGAGAGATCGAGCGGGGGCCGGCGGCCTTTGAGGCGGAGCTCCGCGGTCTGGCCGAGGCGCTCAACCGGCCGGTCGGCCGGGCGTTTCTGCGCGGCTGCGACGCCGCCCTTGGCGATGGCCGCTGCAAGGTGAACGTGAACGCGCCGGAGTTTCGGGCCGAGACGACCGTGGCCGCGGTCACGGTGAGCGGCGCGGTCATCGTGGAGGCCGATAGCCACGCCGAGACCTGGTTCGAGGGCGGCCGCCTGGTTTGGCTCGGCGGCGCCAACGTCGCCAAGTCCGGCCATGTAAAGCGCGACCGCCTGGTGGCCGGGGGCCGACAGATCGAGCTGTGGCAGCCGGCGGCTCAGACCGTAGCGGTCGGCGATCGGCTGGCGCTGATCGCCGGGTGCGACAAGCGGGCGGAGACCTGCCGGCTGAAGTTCAGCAATTTCATGAATTTTCGGGGCTTCCCTCAGATCCCAGGCGAGGATTGGGTGACGGCCTATCCAACGGAGGGCGGGGTGCATGACGGTGGATCGTTGCGCAGAAGCTGATCGCATCGTTGCCGCGGCGCGATCCTGGATCGGCACCCCCTATCAGCACCAGGCGAGCTGCCGTGGGGCTGGGTCCGACTGCCTCGGCCTGATCCGCGGCCTTTGGCGCGAGCTCTACGGGGCAGAGCCGGAGGCCGTGCCGGCCTACACCCCCGATTGGTCGGAGGCGGATGGCGTCGAGCGCCTGCTTGCGGGCGCTGAGCGCCACCTGGAGCGGGTGCCGACCGAGGCCCGGCGGCCGGGCGATTTGCTGCTCTTCCGGATGCGCGCAGGAGCCGTGGCGAAGCATGTGGGCATCATGGCGGCGGGCCCGGGCGGCTATCCAACCCTCATCCACGCCTATTCCGGGCACGCCGTGTGCGAGACGCCGCTTGGATCCGCCTGGATCTGGCGCCTTGCCGCGGTCTTTCGATTTCCTGAAGAGGTGCGCTAATGGCGACGCTTGTCCTTGCTGCTGCCGGATCGGCCATCGGCGGATCCATCGGCGGCTCCGTCCTGGGCATCGGCAGTGCCGTCATCGGCAAGGCTGTTGGTGCGACGCTCGGCTCGGTCCTCGACCAGCGGCTGTTGGGCTCCGGCACCGCGACGGTGGAGACCGGGCGGCTGGGCGATGCTCGGATCCAGAGCGCGACGGAGGGCCTGCCCATCCCGCGGGTCGCCGGGCGGATGCGGGTCGCGGGTCAGCTGATCTGGTCGACCCGGTTCATGGAGCAGGTCGCGACCTCCGGCGGGGGGAAGGGCCTCGCCTCCCCTCAGCCCCGGACCCGCGAGTACAGCTACAGCGTGAGCTTCGCGGTGGCGCTGTGCGAGGGGCCGATTGCGCGGATCGGCCGGGTCTGGGCCGATGGCACTCCCCTATCGCTCGAGGGGTTGAACTGGCGCCTCTACACCGGCGACGAGGAGCAGCTACCCGATGCGAAGATCGTGGCGGTGGAGGGGGCGGAAAACGCCCCCGCCTATCGCGGCACGGCTTATCTGGTCTTCGAGGACATGCCGCTTGCCGCCCATGGCAATCGCATTCCGCAGTTGACCGTTGAGGTGTTTCGCCGACCGGTGGTGCCGGAGGGCCTTGAGGACGAGCTTGGCGCCACGTCGGCGGCCGACCTGGTGCAGGCGGTGGCGTTGATCCCGGGGACCGGTGAATACGCCCTGGCGACCGAGCCGGTCTACTACAACGAGGCGCCCGGTCGGAACCGGCCGGCGAACGTCAATGCCTCGGCCAGCGTGCCGGATCTTCTGCACTCCCTCGACGCGCTCGAGGCGGAGTTGCCGGCCTGCCAAAGCGCGCTGATGGTCGTGAGCTGGTTCGGCGATGACCTGCGGGCCGGTGAGTGCACGCTGCGCCCCAAGGTCGAGCAGACCGAGATCGACGGCCAGCCGTTGCCCTGGGTGGTCTCCGGCCTGTCGCGCAGTGCGGCGGAGACGGTGAGCCGGATCGACGACCGGCCGGCCTTCGGCGGTACGCCGAGCGATGCCTCGATCCTGCAGTCGATGGCGGAGATGCAGGCGCGCGGGCTGAAGGTCGTCTTCTACCCGTTCATCTTGATGGATGTGCCGCCGGGCAATGGCCTGACCGACCCGTGGAGCGGGGCGGCGGGCCAACCGGTTTTCCCCTGGCGGGGCCGGATCACCACGGCGCTCGCGCCGGGTCAGAGCGGCACCACCGATCGGACCGCCGCGGCGGAAGCGGAGGTCGCGGCGTTCTTCGGCACGGCTGAGGCTGGCGACTTTGCCGCAAGCGCCGGTGGCGTGACCTATACAGGGCCACAGGAATGGTCGTTCCGGCGCTTCATCCTGCACTACGCCTATCTTTGCGCCCAAGCGGGCGGTGTGGATGCGTTCTGCATCGGCTCCGAGATGCGCTCGCTCACCCAGATCCGTGGGGCAGGGGGCAACTATCCCGCCGTGGCCGAGTTCGTGCAGCTGGCGGCCGATGTGCGCGCGATCCTGGGGCCGGACGTGAAGATCGGCTATGCGGCTGACTGGTCGGAGTATTTTGGCCATCACCCGCAGGACGGATCGGGAGATGTGATCTTCCACCTCGATCCGCTCTGGTCCGATCCGGCGATCGACTTCGTGGGCATCGACAACTACATGCCGCTGTCGGACTGGCGGGAGGGTGATGACCACCTGGATGCGGCAGTCGCCAAGTCGATCTACGACCTTGGCTATTTGCGCGGCAACGTCGCCGGTGGCGAGGGCTATGACTGGTTCTACGATGGCGCCGAGGGGCGCGATGCCCAGCGCCGTCAGCCGATCATCGACACCGCCCATGGCGAGGATTGGGTCTTTCGCTACAAGGACCTGGCCAATTGGTGGTCGCGGCCACACCACGACCGCATCGGCGGTGTCCGGCAGGAGACCCCGACCGATTGGGTGCCGCAGTCGAAGCCGATATGGTTCACGGAGCTCGGCTGCCCGGCGGTGGACAAGGGCACGAACCAGCCGAACGTCTTCGTCGATCCGAAATCATCCGAGAGCGCGTTGCCCTACTACTCCTCCGGCGCGCGCGATGACTACATCCAGCAGCGCTACCTTCAGGCGGTGTTGGGCTATTGGGCGGAGCCCGAGCACAACCCGGTCTCGGAGATCTATGGCGGCCCGATGGTCGATCTGTCGGCCGCCCATGTCTGGGCCTGGGATGCGCGGCCCTGGCCGGACTTTCCCAATCGGCTCGACATCTGGTCGGATGGGGTGAACCACGCCCTGGGTCACTGGATCGGGGGTCGGATCGACGCCGTGCCGCTGCAGGCCCTCGTGGCCGAGATTTGCGGCCGGGCGGGGCTGGAGGCGCTGGCGCTCAGCGAGCTGCACGGCACCGTGAGTGGCCATCTGGTGAGCCAGACGGAGACGGCGCGTCAGTCGCTGCAGCCGCTGATGCTGGCCTACGCCTTTGACGGCTTCGAGCGGGGCGGCAAGCTCGCCTTCCGCACGCGGAGCGGCCTGCCGGACCTTACGGTCGGGGCCGAGGACGTGGCGCTCAGCCCTGAGCGGGACGAGCGTTGGCGGGCGAGCCGTGGGGCGGGCGTGGAGCTTCCGGACCAAGTGCGGGTGCGCTTCGTCGGCAGCGACAACGCGTATCAGATCGGTGCCGCCCAGGCGACGTTGCCCGGGGCTGCGCCGGTTTCGGCGGAGACGTCGGACCTGCCGCTCGCGCTTTCGGCCGCTGAAGGTCAGGCGATCGCCGACCGCTGGCTGGCCGAGAGCCGGGTGGCCCAGGACGCGATCGAGTTCGCCTTGCCGCCGTCCTTCCTGGCGGTGGAGCCCGGCGACGTGGTGGCGTTCGAGGCTGAGGGCGGTGCGCGCTACCGCATCGACCGGATCGAAGAGCAGGGCGTGCGCCTGGTCTCGGCCCAGCGGGTCGATCCCACCGTCTACGCCACCGGTCCTTATCGGGAGGTGATCGTCACCCAACCCCAGGTTCGCACCGTGGGCCCGGTGCTTCCGGTCTTCCTGGATCTGCCGCTGCTGACGGGTGACGAGGTGCCCCATGCCCCGCACATCGCGGCGGTGGCGGAGCCCTGGCCCGGGGCGGCCTCGGTCTATAGCTCGGCCAGCGATGCCGGCTACACGTTGACCGGGCAGATCGAGCGGAGCGCGGTCTATGGCCTGACGCTGGAGCCGTTGCCGAGAGCGGCGGCGGGGCGCTGGATGAACGCCAATCTGCGGGTCGAGTTGTCGACCGGCGTGCTTGAAGGGCGCGAGGCGGTCGACGTGCTGAACGGCGCTAATGCCGCGGCGCTCCGCACCGGAGCCGGCGACTGGGAGGTCATCCAGTTCCGCGAGGCGGTGCTGGAGGGCCCGCGCCGCTACCGGTTGCGCGGCCTCTTGCGCGGCCAGGCGGGCACCGACGGTGTGATGCCGGCCGTGCACGAGGTGGGTGCAGAGTTCGTCCTGCTCGACGGTGCGCCGATCCAGCCCGATTTCGCGACCTCGGCCCGTGGACTGGCGCGGAACTATCGGATCGGGCCGGCCAGCCGGTCGTTCGATGATCCGACCTATGTCCACCGCGTCGAAGCCTTCGACGGCGTGGGCCTGCGCCCCTACGCGCCGGTTCACCTGCGGGCGCATCGGGAGGGGGGCGACCTGTCGCTCTCCTGGATCCGGCGCACGCGCATCGATGGCGACAGTTGGCAGGGCGCGGACGTGCCGCTCGGCGAGGAGAGCGAGCTCTACCAGGTCGAGATCATGGTCGCGGGCACCCTGGTGCGCACGTGGATGGTCTCCCAGCCTAGCGCGCTTTACGGCGCTGCGGAACAGACTGCCGATGGCGCGACGGGTGCGTTCGATGTCGCCGTTGCTCAGATCTCGGCCCGGTTCGGTGCCGGGCCCAGCACAAGGATAACCGTCAATGTTTGAGACCTATCAGCTGGGCCTTCCGTTGGTGCAGCCGGCCCAGGCGCAGAAGCACGTCACGGTCAATGAGGCGATTGCCCGGCTCGACGCGCTGGCGCAATTGCGGGTGGTCGCGGCCGATCTCACGACGCCGCCGGTGACGGCGTTGGATGGCGAGAGCTATCTCGTCGGCGCCGGTGCCGGGGAGACCTGGCAGGGACGCGACCGCCAGGTCGCGATCTTTTCCAATGGCGGCTGGGTCTTTGCCACGCCCAAGATGGGCTGGCGGGCCTGGGACGAGGCGCGGGCAACCACGCTGACCTTCGACGGAACCGCTTGGATCGAAAATGCTATCGCGGTCTCTGTGAGCGGCGCCGCGACCCGCAACCGGGTCGTCGAGCTGACGCACACGCTGTCGGCCGGCGCATCCTCCGTCACGACGGCGGTGATCCCGAGCCATGCGTCCGTCGTCGGTGTCACGGCGCGGGTTCTGACGGCGATCTCCGGTGCCGGCGTTGGCTCCTGGTCGCTCGGCGTGCCTGGGGCGGTGGACCGCTACGGCTCGGGCCTGGGGCTCGCCGCCGGATCCTTCGCGCTTGGGATCAGCGGCACGCCGGTGACGTACTATGCGCCGACGGAGCTACAGATCACGGCCGATGCGGGGAGCTTCGACGGCGGCGTTCTGTCGCTTGCCGTCCACTGCACGGAGCTTCTTCCGCCGCGGGCGGCGTGATGCGACCGCTGCTGCGGGCCGATGTTGTCGCCTGTGCCCGCGCGCTGTTGGCCGCGCCGTGCTGGAGCGCGGCCTTTGCCGATATTCTGGCCCGGGCGGCAGAGGCGGATCGGTGGCGCCGGGCCGAGGGGCGGTTGCACCCGCGTTTCGGCGACGGCTCGCTCGAGGCAGCGACCCAGGGTCTGGCCAAGGTGCCCGAACCAGCCCAGGGCGATCGGCAGTATTGCGCGTGCCTCGCCTTCATCTATCGCCGGCTCGCCGGGACGGTAGACAATCCGTCTTGATTTTCTGCGCCCGGCATACGACGTCTTTTAGGCAACCCAAGCCGATCGGAGGACGCTATGGGCAGCATCTCGGCACATTCCGCGAAATTGGCGACGATTGATCCCGTTTGGTGGAAGATCCGGGAGGAGGCGGCGGCGATTGCAGAGGATGATCCGCTGATGGCGGGTCTCGTCCACGCCGCCGTCACCAGCCGCGCCAGTTTCGAGGACGCGCTGAGCTTCCGCATCGGCCAGAAGATCGCCAATTCGGAGATGTCGGAGCACCTGATTGCAGAGGCGGCGCGTCAGGCGATTGACGCCGATCCCGCGATCGGCGAGGCGGCGCGGGCCGATATCGTGGCGGTGCTGGAGCGCGATCCGGCATGCCATCGGGTCATCCAGCCGCTTCTGTTCTTCAAGGGGTTCCAAGCTGTTCAGGCCTACCGCGTGGCTCGGCAACTGTGGCTGAGCGGGCGGCGTGATCTGGCCTATTTCATCCAGATGCGGATCTCGGAGCGTTTCGGGATCGACATCCATCCCGCTGCCGTCGTCGGCAAGGGCATCATGATCGATCATGCCCATGCGATCGTCATCGGCGAGACGGCGGTGGTCGGCGACAACGTCTCCATGCTTCACTCGGTGACCCTTGGGGGGACCGGCAAGGAGGACGGCGACCGGCATCCGAAGATCGGCGACGGCGTGCTGATCGGCGCGGGGGCGGCGATCCTCGGCAATATCAGCATCGGTCGCTGCAGCCGGGTGGCGGCAGGATCCGTCGTGCTGGCGGACGTTCCGCCCTGCAAGACGGTTGCGGGCGTTCCGGCGAAGATCGTCGGAGAGGCGGGCTGCGATCAGCCGGCCTTGTCGATGAACCAGATCCTCGGCCTCGATATCTGAAGGCGTGCCGGGAGGCGCGCCTGACGCGATCCTCAGGCCAGCATCGAGATCGGCGTTTCCAGATTGCGCACGAGGGCGTCGAGGAAGCGCGCGCCGAGGGCGCCGTCGATGACGCGGTGATCGACCGAGAGCGTCACGGACATCTTGGTGGCCACTGTGACCGACCCATCCTCCCCCACCACGGCCTTCTTCTGGCCCGCACCCACCGCAAGGATCGAGCCGTGGGGCGGGTTGATCACGGCATCGAAGTTCTCGATGCCGAACATCCCGAGATTGGAGACGGCGAAGCTGCCCCCCTGATATTCATGGGGTGCGAGTTTCCGGTCGCGGGCCCGGGCGGCCAGGTCCTTCATCTCTGTCGACAGCACCGAGAGCGTTTTCACGTGCGCATCGCGCAAGACCGGAGTGAACAGCCCGCCCTCGATGGCGACGGCGACGGCCACGTCCGAGGGCTTGAGCTGCAGGATGCGGTCCCCGGCCCAGACGGCGTTGCACTCAGGCACCTCCTGCAGGGCGATGGCGCCGGCCTTGATGATGAAGTCGTTGACCGAGAGCTTGACCCCCCGCGCCTCCAACCCTGCGTTCAGTTCCGAGCGCAGGGCGAGCAGCGCGTCGAGGGCGATCTCGCGGCGGAGGTAGAAGTGCGGGATCGTCTGCTTCGCCTCGGAGAGGCGGGCGGCGATGGTCTTGCGCATGCCGTCGAGGGCGATCTCCTCGAACTCCCGATCGGCGTAGATCTTGGCGACCGTGGCGGCGTCCATGCCCTGGGGCGCGCTGGAAGTCGGGGCGGGCGATGCGGCCGGTTGGGCCTTGGCACCGCCTCCCGCTTTCGCCTTTTCCACATCCGCCTTCACAATGCGCCCGTGTGGGCCTGAGCCCGTTATGGCCGAGAGATCGAGCCCGGCATCCTTGGCGATGCGCCTGGCGAGCGGCGAGGCGAAGAGGCGCTTGCCGTCGCCGGGCGCGGCCGCGCCGTTGGCCTTCGGCGCGGGGGCGGCCGGTTCCTTCGGCGCCGGCGCGGCCTCAGGCTCCGACGCCTTCTCCGGCGGTGGGGCGCCGTTCGGCTTCACCTCGATCTCGCCGGCCTCCTCCCCCTCTTCCAGCAACACCGCGATCAGGTCGTTGACCTTCACACCATCGGTGCCTTCGGGCACCACGATCTTGCCGATCGTGCCCTCGTCGACCGCCTCGAACTCCATGGTCGCCTTGTCGGTCTCGATCTCGGCGATGACGTCGCCGGAGGTGACGCTGTCGCCCTCCTTCACCAGCCATTTTGCGAGGGTGCCCTCCTCCATCGTGGGGGAGAGCGCGGGCATCAGGATGTTGATCGGCATCGGCGGTCGTCCCTAGCGATAGGTCACTTGGCGGACGGCCTCGAGCACCTCGGCCGTCGTGGTGAGCGCCAACCGCTCCAGGTTCGCGGCATAGGGCATGGGCACGTCCTTGCCCGTGCAATTGAGCACCGGGGCGTCAAGGTAGTCGAAGGCCTCGCGCATCAGCACGGCCGAGATGTAGCTGCCGATGGAGCAGACCGGCCAGCCCTCCTCCACCGTCACGCAGCGGTTGGTCTTCATCACCGACTGCACGACAGTGTCGGTGTCCATCGGGCGGAGGGAGCGGAGGTCGATGACCTCGGCCGACACGCCGTCCTCGGCCAGCTTCTCCGCCGCCTCCAGCGCGTAGGTCATGCCGATGCCGAAGCTGACGAGGGTCACGTCCGTCCCCTCGCGCCAGATCTTCGCCTTGCCGATGGGTACGGTGAAGTCGTCGAGCTCCGGCACCTCGAAGGATTTGCCGTAGAGGATCTCGTTCTCCAGGAAGATCACCGGGTTGGGATCGCGGATGGCGCTCTTCAGCAGGCCCTTGGCATCGGCGGCCGAATAGGGCTGCACCAGCTTCAGCCCGGGCACGTGAGCATACCAGGCGGCGTAGTCCTGGGAGTGCTGGGCGGCGACCCGGGCGGCGGCGCCGTTCGGCCCGCGAAAGACGATGGGTGCGCCCATCTGGCCGCCTGCCATGTAGAGGGTCTTGGCGGCGGAATTGATAATCTGGTCAATTGCTTGCATAGCGAAGTTGAACGTCATGAACTCGACGATCGGGCGCAGGCCGGCAAAAGCCGCGCCGACGCCGAGGCCGGCGAAGCCATGCTCGGTGATCGGCGTGTCGATCACCCGGCGGGCGCCGAATTCCTCGAGCAGACCTTGGGAGACCTTGTAGGCCCCCTGGTATTCCGCCACCTCCTCCCCCATCAGAAAGACGTCGTCGTCGCGCCGCATTTCTTCGGCCATGGCGTCGCGCAGGGCCTCGCGCACCGTCTGCTTGGCGAAGCTCGTGCCCTCTGGCACCTCCGGCTCGACCGGTGCGTCTGTCTTGGGTGCCGCCGGCGGAGCGCTGGCCGGCGCCTCCTTCGCCTCCGTTGGCTCGGGCGGGGCCGCGCCGTTCGAGCGTGGCGTCGCGGCCTCCTCAGCGGCAGAGGCATCCTCCCCTTCTTCCAAAAGAACTGCGATGGGCGTGTTGACCTTCACGCCCTCGGTGCCCTCGGCGATCAGGATCTTGCCGACGGTGCCTTCGTCCACCGCCTCGAACTCCATGGTCGCCTTGTCGGTTTCGATCTCGGCGATCACATCGCCGGAGGTGACGGCGTCGCCCTCCTTCACGTTCCATTTGGCGAGGGTGCCCTCCTCCATGGTCGGGGAAAGGGCGGGCATCAGGATCTCGGTGGCCATGGTCGCGTCCCCTCAGGCGTAGACGTCGGTCCAAAGCTCGGCCTCGGCCGGCTCCGGGCTTTGCTGGGCGAAGTCGGCGGCGGCGTTGATCGCCGATTTCACCTCGCGGTCGATCTCCTTCAGCGCATCCTCGTCGGCGTGCTTGCCCTTCAGGATGGCGCCCTTCACCTGTTCGATCGGGTCGCGTTCCTCGCGGATCTTCTGCACCTCCTCCCGCGTTCGGTACTTCGCGGGATCGGACATGGAGTGGCCGCGGTAGCGGTAGGTCATCATCTCGAGGATGTAGGGGCCCTTGCCGTCACGGCAGTGCTTGGTCGCCTTCTCTCCCGCCGCTTTCACCGCGAGTACGTCCATCCCGTCCACTTGCTCGCCCGGGATGCCGTAGGCGATGCCGCGCTCGTGCAGGGTCTTTGACTTGGTGGAGCGGGCCATGCTGGTGCCCATGGCGTATTGGTTGTTCTCGATCACGAAGATCACCGGCAGGTCCCAGAGCTCTGCCATGTTGTAGGTCTCGTAGACCTGGCCCTGGTTCGCCGCGCCGTCGCCGAAATAGGTGAAGCAGACATTGTCGTTGCCGCGGTACTTGTTGGCAAAGGCGAGGCCGGCGCCGAGGGGCACGTTGGCGCCGACGATGCCGTGGCCGCCGTAGAACTCCTTTTCCTTGGAGAACATGTGCATCGAGCCGCCCTTGCCCTTGGAGTAGCCGCCCTCACGCCCCGTGAGCTCGGCCATCACCCCCTCGGGCGCCATGCCGCAGGCGAGCATATGGCCGTGGTCGCGGTAGGTGGTGATGCGCTGGTCGCCCTCCTTCGCCGTGGCCTCCAGCCCGACGACGACCGCCTCCTGCCCGATATAGAGGTGGCAGAACCCGCCGATCAGTCCCATGCCATAGAGCTGGCCGGCCTTCTCCTCGAACCGGCGGATCATCAGCATCTCACGGTAGAAATGCAGCAGCTCGTCGGCCGAAGCCGCGCCATTGGTCTTGCGTTTTCGGGCGGTGGCCATGACGTCTTCTCCCCGGCGGGCCGCGATGGCGGGCGGCGCGTTTTGCCCTACTCTAGGGGCATCGGGCGGCAAAATCACCCTGCTGATGCGGGGTAAGCGTCCGCCTGCAACCCGGGGCAGATTGCTAGGGCGGATTTCGATCTGACCGATCCGGTCAGGTCGAGATCCAAGACGGGCAAGCTGTTCCATTTGTTGCGTTTTCCGTTCAGACTGGTGATCAAGTCGGACCGAAAAACGCTCTAGCGGATCAGCACCTCGTCGGCCCGGATGAGGCCGAGCATCCGGCGGGCCTGCTCGTCGAGCAGGTCGAGGTCGAGATGCTGGTCGCTCAGGCGATGGGTCTTCACCTCCATGGCCTGGCGCTCCTGGCGCAGACGGTCGCGCTCGGCCAGCAGATCGGCCTCCTGCGCCTCGATCTCGATCAATGCGATCAGGCCCTGATTGCCCTGGATGGCGGCATAGGTGAAGTAGCTGACAAGGGCGATCACCGCGAAGGAATAGATCGCACTTCCAAGCGCCTGTCGCCCTGTCCTCATTTTTCGATTCAGACTCTGCCGCTATCCACCACCCATCGCGCGCACTCTGCCAAAAGCGATTCGCGATGGGAATCCCCTCACTGCGATTTTTTAAGTGACCGTATTGACACGTGAGTATTTAGTCACATTATCTCCACCATGGACCCCGTGTTCAAAGCCCTCGGCGACCCGACCCGCCGCGCCATCCTCGACCGCCTCCGGGCCTCGGACGGTCTGACGGTGAGCGAGATCGAGGCGGGGGTGGAGATGAGCCGCTTCGGCGTGATGAAGCACCTCGCCGTGCTCGAAGCCGCTGGCCTCGTCACCACCCGCCGCGCCGGGCGCTTCAAGCACGTCCATCTGAACGTCGTGCCGTTGCAGCAGATCCTGGATCGCTGGATCGATCCCATGCTGCGCCCCTGGTCACGTCGCCTGGAAGACCTGAAGCAGCAGCTTGAGAAGGAGACTGAGATGACGGTCGTCGAAGAGATGAAGCTCGCCACGACGTTTCGGATGGAGACCTATATCCGCACCACTGCCGCCCGCCTTTGGCAGGCGCTGACCGATCCCGAGGACACGTCCAACTACTATTTCGGCTCGGCCGTGCGCAGCGATTGGGCCAAGGGCACGCCGATCGAGTACATCCTGCCCGACGAGACGGTGATGCTGTCCGGCGAGATCATCGCGGTGGAGCCCGAGAAGCGCCTGGTCACCACCTTCGTGCCCCACTGGAACGACGGTGGGCCGAACCGCACCTCGCGTGTGACCTACGAGATCGAGCAGATCGGCGATCTCTGCAAATTGGTGCTCACCCACGAGGGCATCACCGAGGCCGATGGCGGCGTGCGGGAGGGCTGGTCGAAGATCCTCGCCGGGCTGAAGAGCCTGATCGAGACTGGCGAGGCGTTGAGCTTTCCCCGGGCCGGCTGATCGCGACGCTCGAGGACGGGGTCGCTTGAGGATGGGGAGGCGCCGGGCTAGACCGCTTTGGTCGCGCGGGCGAAGGTGCGCGCTCCCAGGCGAGAGGCAAGGATGCCGCACGTCCTCGACACGCGGTCGGACGATTTTGAACGCCGCTTCAGCGCGCTTCTGGCGCTGAAGCGGGAGACCGATGCCGATGTCAGCGCCACCGTGGCGGAGATCATCGCCGATGTCCGCGCGCGGGGCGACGCGGCGCTCATTGACTACACCGCCCGCTTCGATCGCCTGACGCTCACGCCGGATCGCCTGGCCGTCACGGCTGGGGAAATCGACGCGGCCATTGCCGGTATCGACGCCGAGACGCGGGCGGCGCTGGAGCTGGCGGCCGAGCGGATCCGCGACTTCCACGCCCGCCAGGTGCCGGCCGATGCGGCCTGGACCGATGCGGCCGGCGCCACGGTCGGCTGGCGCTGGCGGGCGGTCGGCGCCGCGGGCCTCTACGTGCCGGGGGGGCTCGCGGCCTATCCCTCCTCCGTCCTGATGAACGCCCTGCCGGCCGATGTCGCCAGGGTGTCCGAGCGGGTGATCTGCGTGCCGACCCCCGACGATGTGCTCAATCCGCTGGTGTTGCTCGCCGCCCGCCTCTCCGGCATCGAGACGGTCTATCGCGTCGGCGGGGCCCAGGCCGTCGCCGCCATGGCCTACGGGACGGAGACGATCTCGGCCGTCGACGTGATCGTTGGCCCGGGCAACGCCTACGTCGCGGCGGCGAAGCGCCAGGTCTTCGGCAGTGTCGGCATCGATATGATCGCCGGACCCTCTGAGGTGTTGATCATCACCGACGGAGAGGCCGATCCGGACTGGCTGGCGCTCGACCTGCTGGCCCAGGCAGAGCACGACACCAGCGCCCAGTCGATCCTGCTCACCACCGACGCCGCCTTCGGCCGCAAGGTGGGGGAGGCGGTGGAGCATCGCCTCACCACCCTCACCCGGGCCGAGATCGCGGGGGAGAGCTGGCGCACGAACGGCGCGATCATCGCCGTCCGGGATCTCGCGGAGGCGGCCGAGCTTGCCGACCGTATCGCCCCGGAGCATCTGGAGCTTGCCGTGGCGGAGCCCAAGGCGCTCGCCGATCGGATCCGCAATGCCGGGGCGATGTTCCTCGGCGCCTGGACGCCCGAGGCGATCGGTGACTATGTGGCCGGGCCGAACCACGTGCTGCCGACGGCACGCTCGGCCCGCTTCAGCTCCGGCCTCTCGGTGCTGAACTTCATGAAGCGCACGACCATGGCGCAGCTGCCGCCCGCCGCCCTCGGCGCCATCGGCCCGGCGGCGGAGGCGTTGGCGGCGGCCGAGGGGCTGGAGGCCCACGGCCTGTCGGTCCGCGCGCGCCTCGACCGTTTGAACGAGGGGGCCTGAACGGATGGAAGATCAACGGCTCCCCGGCACCGACCGCCTGGTCGAGATCAATCTCGACGACGCCGATCTCGCCATCCCGACGCCGGAGGTCGAGCAGGAGCGGCGCGTGGCGATCTACGACCTGCTCGAGGCCAATACCTTCGGCCTGCCGGCGGGGACGGCGGCCAAGGGCCCCTATCGCCTCGATCTCGCGGTGCGGGAGCGTCGGCTGGTCTTTGACGTGGCCACCGCGGACGGGGCGCCGGTGCATACCTTCAACCTCTCCCTCTCGCCCTTCAACCAGGTCATCAAGGACTATTTCCAGATCTGCGAGAGCTACTTCGATGCGGTGAAGCGCCTGCCGCCGAGCCAGATCGAGGCCATCGACATGGGCCGGCGGGGTATCCACAACGAGGGCTCGCGCCTGTTGATGGAGCGCTTGGACGGCAAGATCGTGACCGACATGGACACGGCGCGCCGCCTCTTCACCCTGATCTGCGTCCTGCATTTCCGCGGGTAGGGCGGTGGCCGATCTGCCGGGTTCGGTCCTGTTCTGCTGCGACCACAACGCCGTGCGCTCGCCCATGGCCGAGGGCTTGATGAAGGCGGCGCTCGGCCAGCGGATCTACGTGCAGTCGGCCGGCATCCATCACGATCAGGAGATCGACGGCTTCGCGGTGGCGGTCTGCGCCGAGCTCGGCGTGCCGCTCACCCGCCACCGCTCCCGCAGCTTGGAAGAGATGGAGGAATGGGGCGACCGCATCGACGCCTTCGACCTGATCATCGCCCTGTCGCCTGCAGCCCAGCGCCGGGCCCAGGAATACACCCGCCACCACGCGATCGAAGTGGAGTACTGGCCCGTCCTCGACCCCACCGGCATCGGCGAGCGGCGGGAGGAGAAGCTGGTGGCCTATCGCCAGACCCGCGACCAGATCAGAGAGGCGATTGCCGAGCGTTTCGGCCGGTCGGAGGCCTAGGGGGCACATGCTCCACGGCTTGCAATTCAAGGGGTGAGCGCGCAATGTCCGGCGCGCTGCGGATCGCGGTCCGCGGCGCTTCGACAACATCCATCGGAGACAGCATGGCCAAGGAAGAGCTTCTGGAATTCCCCGGCGTCGTCACCGAGCTTCTGCCGAATGCGACGTTTCGGGTGAAGCTCGAGAACGGCCACGAGATCATCGCCCACACCGCCGGCAAGATGCGCAAGAACCGCATCCGGGTTCTGGCCGGCGACAAGGTGCAGGTGGAGATGACGCCCTATGATCTCAGCAAGGGGCGGATCACCTATCGCTTCAAGTGAGGCGCGCACGGGGGCGGGCGGCCCGCCGGGGGCATCGAGCCCCCGCCGGCCCGGCGCCGGCGATGCCGGCGCGGCGCACCCGGAAGACGCCTCGACGGGCGCGGTGGGGCGGCTGATCCTGGCCTCGGCCTCTCCGCGCCGTCTCGCCCTGCTTGCCCAGATCGGTGTCGTGCCCGCGGAGGTGCGGCCGGCGGAGATCGACGAGACGGTGCGCCCGGGGGAGCTGCCGCGGCGTTATGCCGAGCGGATGGCGGCGGAGAAGGCGGAGCGGATCGCCGGTCCGGCGGCGGGCGAACGGGCGCTTGTCCTGGCGGCCGACACGGTGGTCTCGGCCGGGCGGCGCATCCTCGGCAAGCCGGCCGATCGGGCGGAGGCGGAGCGGTTTCTGCAGCTGCTCTCCGGCCGGCGCCATCGGGTGACGACGGCGGTCGTGCTGCGGGGCTGCGGCGCCCATGGTGCGCGCACGGTCGAGACCCGGGTGAAGCTGAAGCGCCTCGCGGCCCAGGAGATCGCGGCCTACCTCGACAGCGGCGAGTGGCGGGGCAAGGCGGGCGGCTACGCCATTCAGGGGATCGCCGCGGCCTTTATCCCTGAGATCATCGGCAGCTACACCAACGTCGTCGGCCTGCCGCTGACGGAGACAATGAACCTGCTCGCCGGCGCCGGCTATCCGATCACCTTGGAGGGCGTGCCGGCGTGAAAGGGCGGGTGATCCTGCTCGACATGCCGGAGGAGCGCCCGAGCCAAGCCGCGCTGCTGGTCGACGGCCGGCTCGAGGATCTGCTGCTGGATGCGCCGAAGGGGGATGCGACGCCCGAGCCCGGAGCGATCAGCTGGGCCCGGGTCGAGCGGTTGGCGCCGAAGCTCGGCGGGGCGTTTCTGCGCCTCTCGCTGGAGGCCGAGGGATTTCTGCGCGACGCTAAGGGGCTGCGGGCCGGTGAGGGCATCTTGGTCCAGGTCTCCGGCTATGCCGAGCCCGGGAAGGCCGTGCCGGTCACCACCCGCATCCTCTACAAGTCCCGGCGGCTGATCCACACGCCGGATGCGCCGGGCATCAACGTCTCCCGCCAGATCCGCGATGCGGAGGAGCGCGCGCGGTTGACCGAGCTTGTTGAAGCGGCCGTGACGGAGGGCACCGCACCCAAGGGCGGGTTCATCATCCGCTCGGTTGCGCGGGAGGCCGAGGCCGACGATCTCGCCTCCGATCTCGCCAACGTCATCGGTCAGCGGGCCCACCACGAGGGGCTCCGGCGCAGCGCTGAACCCGGCCAGTCCGCAAGCCCCGTCCTCGCGATTGATCTGGCGCTGCGAGAGTGGACGGATCCGCTGCCGGACGCGGTTCATGTCGGCCCTAGGGCGGAGCGCCACGTCCTGGCACCGGACGTGATCGCGCGATACGGCGCCGACCTCGCGCAGCTTATGCGCTGCCATGACGGCCCGGATCCGTTCGCCGATTTCGGCGTGTGGGAGGAGATCGACCGGCTGCTCCAACCCCCGGTGGATCTGGACGATGGCACCTGGATGAGCGTCGAGCCGACCCGCGCGATGGTGACGGTGGATGTGAACACGGCCGGCGATTTCTCCCCGGCGGCGGCGCTCAAGGCCAATCTCGCCGCGGCGCGGGAGCTGCCGCGTCAGCTTCGATTGCGGGGGCTCGGCGGCGTGGTCACCATCGACTTCGCGCCGCTCGCCAGGCGCGACCGGAAGAAGGTCGAGAATGCGGTGAGCGCCGCGCTTCGCCGCGATGCGGTGGCGACCAGCCTTGCCGGCTGGACCCCCCTCGGCCATCTTCAGCTGCAGCGCAAACGCGAACGACGGCCGTTGACGGAGCTGCTGCCATGACCTGCCCGATCTGCAAGGCAAAGAGCGCGCAGGACTACAAGCCCTTCTGCTCGAAACGCTGCGCCGACATCGACCTTGGGCGCTGGCTGACCGGCGGCTACAGCATCCCCGGTGAGCCGGCCGATCCCGCCGAGATCGAGGAGAGCCCCCGGCGCGGGGAGGGCTGAGGCCGTATCGGGCGCCGATAGCGGATGCCTCCGGCGGGGATATTTGACCCAGCAAGAAAGCCCTCTGGCTTTCGCATTGATGTAGATATCCACGGCGATGGTGTCAGCGCGTCGCGCGCCCGCGGGCCCGGGTTGCGAACCGCACTGGACAGGCCGCAGACCTTCGCCTACACACGCCCGGCGTCGCCGATGCGCGACCTGCCCAGGTAGCTCAGTTGGTAGAGCAGCGGACTGAAAATCCGCGTGTCGGTGGTTCGAATCCGCCCCTGGGCACCATATCTCCTCCAGCGTTCCCGGATCAGGCCGCGGCGTGGTCTCGCTCCAGGTGGGCGATGCAGCCGACATGGCGGTGATCGGTGCCGCAGCAGCCGCCCACCACGCGGAGGTCGGGGAGCAGCGCGAAGAGCGCGCCGTGCAGCTCGCCGAGCTCGACCGGGTCGCCGTCGTCGAGGCTTTCGGCCGCGTCGAGTTCGGCATGGCTCATGCGGGAGGCGTTGGTTCTGAGGCCGCCGATCCGCCGGATCCAGGATGCTCGCGTGCGCAGCACATCGCGGAAATGGTCGGGATGGGCGCAGTTGATCATGTAGTAGATCGCCGCCCCGTCCGTCGCGTCGTCCACCTCGGCAATGGCATCGCCGAGCGGCTGGCCGGAGGGCAGGCGGCCGTCCGTCTCCAGGGTGAAGGAAAGCGCCACGGGTAGGCTGATCGCCTTGGCGGCGCGGGCGATGCCGATGGCCTCGCCGGCATGGGTGAGGGTGACGGCGCTCACCATATCGACGCCGCCCTGGCCGAGGGCCTCGATCTGCGGCCGGTGCACCGCCTCCGCCGTCTCGGGCGACAGCATCTCGTCCGGGGCATAACCATCCCCGGCCGGGCCGATGACGCCGTTCAGCACGATAGGCAGGCTGGCCGTCTCGTGGCGGGCGCGGATCGCCGCCATCTCCGCCACGGCGCGGGCGTTGACCGCCCGGATGCCGGCTTCGTCGAGGCCGAGCGCCCCGGCCCAGGCGGCGCCGGCGCGCCAGGTCGGGGTGTCGAGCACGAAGCCGCGGCCGCTGTCGCGGGCGAGCGCGATGTGGCGCTCGAAATAGCGTGCGAGGGCGGCGCGACCCGCCTCCGTCTGCAACAGGACGGCGGCGGAGAAGCTCGGCAACTCGAAGCCCTCGATGAAGATCATGAAGGTCTCGAGCCCGCCATCGGCCAGATAGAACCGTTCGGCCTGCATCAGCGCGTCAACACGCATCGCCTTTCTCCTCAATCTATTCGGGCGAGCAGATAGCCGCGCGACCCTTGGCGCCGCCAGTGGCCCCGTGGTACTGTTCGCGTATCGGTGGAAAGATCATCCAGACCAAGCGGTTGCCGGACTTCGGTGGCAACACGCGGCGGCCTGGACGCCGGTCAACTGAACCCATGGTGCAGTAGGGTGGAGGCGGTATGGCGGGGCGATCCGACACCAAGGTGCTGATCATGGACATCGCCGAGAAGGCGGTGTTGGAGAAGGGGTTCGAGGCGACCTCCATCGAGGAGATCGTGGCCGGGGCGGAGATCTCCCGCAGCGGTTTCTTCTATCATTTCAACGACAAGAACGCCTTGGCCCGGGCCCTGATCGAGCGCTATATCGCGGCCGAGGACGCCTTGTTCGACGAGATCTTCGGCCGGGCCCGGGACCTGAACGACGATCCGCTGCATGCCATGCTGATCGGCCTGAAACTGCTGGCCGAGAGGCTCGACGACCTGCCGGCCGGCCATCCGGGCTGTGTCGTAGCCGCCGCGGCTTACCAGGACCGATTGTTCGACCGGGGCGTGCGGGAGCTGAACCGCCAGGCGATCCTCGGCTGGCGTGCCCGGTTCCGTGCGATGTTCGAGGAGATCGCCGCGGTCTATGAGCCGCGGGCGCCCATCGACCTCGACGCCCTCGGCGACATGGTCTCGGGCGTGGTAGAGGGCGCGCTGGTGCTGCAGCGGGTCCTGGGGGAGCGCCAGACGGTCTCCCAGCAGATCCTGCAGTTCCGCACCTATGTGAGGCTGCTGTTCTCCGCCGAGACGGCGCCGCGCGCGGCCTGAGGCGGAGCGCCTGCCGGGGCTGAGACGGTGGGCCCGGCGCCCACGTCCGGCATATTCGCCCGCTCGCGCCAGGGCGCGCCGGCCCGGCCGAAGACCATCTCGTCATCCACGGGCCCGTAACGCAGCAACCGGAGGTCCTTGAGGTAGTTCTGGTTCTGCTTCCAAGGGCCGCGATCGGTCTGGGACGGGATCAGGTGGCGCGCGCGTTCCAGATAGCCGGAGGAGAGCTCGAAGGTCGTGCGCCGCCCCATCTCCGCCCCCGGCCGGCGCGGTACGGCGTAGTCCAGGCCCTGCTCGTCCATATGGGCGAGCAGGCGCATGACGTATTCGCAGACCAGCTCGCACTTCAGCGTCCAGGAGGCGTTGATGTAGCCCAGCGCCACCGAGCAGTTCGGCACCCCGGAATACATCGCGCCCTTGTAGGAGAAGGTGTCGGCCAGGTGCACCGGCTGGCCGTCGATCGCCGGCGCGATGCCGCCGAGGATCTTCAGCCGCAATCCCGTCGCCGTCACCACGATGTCGGCGTCGAGCCGCCCGCCGCCGGCCAGCACGACCCCCGTTTCGTCGAAATGGGCCAGCCGGTCGGTGACGATGTCGGCCTTGCCGTCCCGGATGGCGTGGAACAGATCGCCGTCCGGCGCCAGGCAGAGGCGCTGATCCCAGGGTTTGTAGCGCGGCTTGAGGTGGGTCTCGACGTCGAAGCCCGCCGGCAGCTCCCGCGCCGCGGCGCGGCGGAGCGCGCGACCCACCGTCTCCGGAAAGCGCTGGGCCAGGTTGTAGGTGTAGATCGTGAAGAGGATGTTCTTCCAGCGCGTCAGGCGATGGGCGATGCGCGGGCCGAGGGTGCGGCGCGTCGCGTTGGCCAGGCGATCGACCGCGGGCAGGGCGGCGATATGGGTGGGGGATCGCTGGAGCATGGTGACGTGGGCGGCCTGGCGGGCGAGCTCCGGCACCAGGGTGACTGCCGTGGCGCCCGAGCCGATGACGACGACGCGCTTGCCCGACCAGTCGAGCGTCTCCGGCCAGTCCTGGGGATGGACGAAGGTGCCGGCAAAGCGCTCCGCGCCCTCCCAGTCCGGCAGATGGCCGGCGTCGTAGTCGTAGTAGCCGACGCAGAGCATGACGAAGCGGGCGTCGATCAAGCGGGTGCCCTCCGGCGTCTCCACCGTCAGCCGCCAGCGCGCCGCGGCCGTCGACCAATCGGCGGCGACCACCTTCTGGCGAAAGCGGATCTTCCGGGCGATCCCCGCCTCCTCCGCCGTGTCGCGCACGTATTGCAGGATGGCGGGGCCGTCGGCGATCGCCTTCTCGCCGGTCCAGGGGCGGAAGCGGTAGCCGAGGGTCGGCATGTCGGAATCGGAGCGCACGCCGGGATAGCGGAAAAGGTCCCAGGTGCCGCCGATCGCCTCCCGCATCTCGAGGATCGTATAGCTGCGGCCGGGATGCTTGTCCTGCAGGTGCCAGGCCGCGCAGATGCCGGAGAGGCCGGCGCCGACGATGACGACGTCGAGCGCCTCGACCGGTCGCGCGGCGCTGTCCTGCATCCTGTCCACTCCGTCTGGGATCTCGCCCGGCGCCCGGCCCGTGGGGGCGCCCGCTGAAACGTCTTCAAGCTGTTGCCGGCAAGCTTGCCGCAGCCGCGGCCCGGACTGCAAGCGCCGCGGTGGGGCCTAAGACCGCAGCACGATCTCATAGGGCAGGATCGTCTCCCCCGCGCCTTGGTCGCGCTTCAGGCCGTCCATCGTGCCGAGGGCCGACTTGGCGTAGGCCAGATGGGGCACCCGCACGGTGTTGAGCCAGGGGGCGAGCCATTCGTTCAGCGGATTGTCGTCGAAGCCGAAGATCGGCAGCTCCTCCGGCACCTTGATGCCGAGCTCCCGACAGCGGCGATAGGCGCCGTAGCTGATCTGGTCGTTGCCGCAGAAGAGCGCCGCGAGGCCCTGGTGCGACAGCAGGGCGGAGGCAGCCTCGTAGCCGCTTTCCATCGACAGCTCCGCCTCCCGCACCAGCTCCGGCGCGGGGTCGAGGCCGGCCTCGGCGCAGGCCGCCAGCATCCCCTCCAACCGGCGGGCGCTGGTGTCGGAGGAGAGCGGGCCGTGGATGATGCCGATCGGCCCCTGCCGCCGGCGAAGTGCGATCTCCACCAACTCGCGGGAGGCGGCGCGGTCGTCGATGCCGACGAAGGGCAAGTCGGGCAGTGTGCGCACCCGCCGGTTGATCAGCACCGTGTCGTGGCCGCGAGAAAACGCCTCCAACCGGCCGCTCTCCACCGCGCAGAGCAGGAAGACGCCGGAGACCTGGCGGGCCTGGATGTCGTCGAGGCAACGATCCTGGATCCGCGGATTTTCGTTGGAGGTGTAGAGCAGCATCGCCTGGCCACGGGCGCTGAGCAGCCGCTCCAGCTCCCACGCCACGGCGGCGAAGAAGTTGTTCTGAATGTTGGAGAGGATGAGGGCGAAGGTGTTGGTGGTCTGGGCCCGCAGCGCCCGGCCGATATGGTTGGGGCTGTAGTTCAATTCCTCCACCGCCGCCATCACCCGGCGCCTGGTGTCGTCGGAGACGCTGCCGCCGTCGTTCACCGCGCGGCTCACGCTGGCGATGGAGACGCCGGCGCGGCGGGCGACGTCGCGGATCGACACCTTGACCCGCGCGGTCCCTTTCGCCGGTTTTGCCATCGCTGCCTCTTCTGGCGGCTCCGCCGGGGCGGGCGGCCGGGGTCAGTCCGGCTGCAGGCGGATCCCCAGCCGGTAGCTGCGCCGATCCCCGGCGGCGAGCATATCGCCCGCGCCGTCCGTGCCGAATTCGGTTTGCGGCTCAAGTCCTAGTGCGAAAGTGCCGGACTGGAAAGCGCGCCAAAGCGCGGTCTTGGGCAGATGCGCCGGATCGAAGTCCAGCATCAGACCGAGGCCGAGATCGGGATTGCGGAGCCCGATCTGCCCGGCGGCGGGGGAGGGCACGACGTCGACCTCCTCCACATGATCGTCGCTCGGCACCGCGCCGCCCCGGTCCAGGCGATCGGCCAGTTCCCAGCCCTCCCCCATCAACCGGCTGCCCGCGTCGAGCAGCGGATAGCCGAGGTTGACGTGGTAGAGCAGCCCGTGCCGCACAGGGCGGAAGCCGAGGTTTTGCACCTCGTCCTCGATCGTCAGCTCGGGCGCCTCGAGCGAGACGGAGAGCTGGCGGGAGAGTTCCAGCACCTCGCCGAAGACGCTCGCCTGCTGGCAGCGGAGCGCGACGCGGATCACCCCCGCCTGCCAGTCGATGCGGCGGGCCAGCAACTCTGCCCGGCTCGCCATGATGCGGCCGTGCAGCGGGTGATGATTGCGGCGGCGGAGCGGGTAGTTGAAGTGATCGGCCGGGGTCTCGGCCGCCGGTCCGTGATGGTCGAGACCGCAGGTGACGAGGAAGCCGTCGAAGCCGCGGAGGAACCCAAGCCCCTCCTCCCCGTCGAGGCTGGGCCAGGGTTGCGGCGCGCCGGTGGCGCTGTGCCAGCCGAGCTCGGTGCCCTTCCAGGCCAGGCGCAGGATATCGCCGCCGCGATCCAGGGCGAGATCCAGCGCCAGCCCCGCCGGCGTGCGCAGCTCCAGCAGTCGACCCCCGGCGCCCTCCCCCTCGATCACCTCGACCAGGCGGATGTCGGCGAGCGCCCGCAGATGCAGGCTGCGCCGGCGAAGATCGGTCTCGGAAAGCCCGTGCATGGCGTCTCCACCGTCGATGGGCTGGCGGAGGCGGGGAGGGCGCCTCCGCCACCAGGGGCGTCAGGCCTCGATGGAGGCCTTGGTCCAGACGCCGCCCGACGTGCTCGAGGCGACGCAGGCCTCGATGAAAGCGAGACCGCGCACGCCGTCCTCCACCGTCGGCAGGTCGGTGGCGAACGGATCGGGCTCCCGCCCCTCCTTCGCGGCCCAGATCATCTCGGCCGCGTTGGAGTAGATATTGCCGAAGCCCTCGATATAGCCCTCGGGGTGGCGTGGCGGCATCCGGGTGCCGGCATTGGCCACGTCCATCGCCCCCGGCCCGCCGCGGGTGATGCAGCGCGTCGGCTCACCGAACGGGGTATAGAACAGGTTGTCGTTGTCCTCCCCCACCCATTCGATGCCACCCTTAGTGCCGTAGACGCCGATCGACAGGCGATTGTAGTTCCCCGGTGCCACCTGGCTGGTCCAGAGCGTGCCGGTGGCGCCGCCCTTGTAGCGCAGCAGCACGTTGGCATTGTCGTCGAGCTGGCGCCCCGGCACGTAGCTCCGCAGATCGGCGCAGACCTCCTCCAGCACCAGACCGGAGATGAAGGCGGCGAGGTTGAAGGCATGCACGCCGATATCGCCGATCGAGCCGCCGGCCCCGGCGAGCTTGGGATCGGTGCGCCAGGCGGCCTGCTTCTGCCCCTCCTGATCCAGGGCGGTGGTCAGCCAATCCTGGACGTAGGAGGTGCGGATCACCTGGATGGTGCCGAGCGTGCCGTCCTGCACCATCGCCCGGGCCTGGCGGACCAGCGGGTAGCCGGTGTTGTTCTGGGTGAGCACGAACACCAGGCCGCTTTTTCGGACGATCGCCGCAAGCTCCTTCGCCTCGTCGAGCGTCAGGGTCATCGGCTTGTCGCAGATGACGTTGATGCCCGCCTCCAGAAACGCCTTGGCCGGCCCGAAATGCAGGTTGTTGGGGGTGACGATGGCGACCGCGTCGATGCCGTCGTCGCGCCCGCCCTCCTTCTCCGCCATCTCCTGCCAACTCGTATAGGCCCGGTCCTCGGCGATGCCGAGATCGCCGGCCGAGGCACGGGCGTTGTCGGGATCGGCCGACAGGGCACCGGCCACGATCTCCCACTTGTCATCGAGCCGTGCGGCCATGCGGTGCACGGCGCCGATGAAGGCGCCGCGGCCGCCGCCGACCATGCCCATGCGCAGCTTGCGGGCCGCGCGCTCGGTTCCGAAGCTCTCGATGGCCATGGCTCACTCCAGCCCGAGGATCGCCCGGGCGCCGGAGACGTCGCCCTTGCCGCCGGCGAAATCGTCGAAGGTCTTGTCGGTGACCCGGCGGATATGATCGCGGATGAACTGAGCCCCTTTGGGCGCGGCATCCTCAGGATGCTCGATGCAGTCCTCCCACTCGTAGACGCACCAGCCCTCGAACTCGTACTCGGTGAAGAGCGAGAACACGGCGCCGAAATCGGTCTGGCCGTCGCCGAGGGAGCGGTCGCGGGCCGCGCGCTTCAGCCAAGGCTGATAGCCCGACAGGAAGCCCTGGCGCCCGGTCGGATTGAACTCGCTGTCCTTGACATGGAACATCCGGATCCGCTCGTGGTAGATGTGGATGAAGTCCACGTAGTCGAGGCCCTGCTTCACGAAGTGGCTGGCATCGTAGTTGATGCAGCAGCGCGGATGCTGGCCGACCGCGTCGTAGAAGATCTCGAAGGTCTGGCCGTCGAACAGATCCTCGGTCGGATGCAGCTCGAAGCAAAGATCGACGCCGCACTCGTCATAGACGTCGAGGATCGGCTTCCAGATCCGGGCGAGCTCGCCGAACGCTTCGTCGATCAGGTTCTGGTCGCGCTGCGGGAAGGGGTACCAGAACGGCCAGGCGAGCGCGCCGGAGAAGGTGGCGTGCTCGGTCAACCCCATGTTCTGGGAGGCTTTGGCGCAGGCTTTCAACTGGTCGATGGCCCATTCCTGCCGGGCCTTGCGGTTGCCGCGCACTTCGGGCGGGCAGAGCCCGTCCATCCAGGCATCATAGGCCGGGTGGACGGCGCAGAGCTGGCCCTGAATGTGGCTCGCCGTGTCGCAGATGACGATGCCGGCGTCCTTGGCGATGCCGTTCAGCTCATCGGCGTAGTCCTTGCTGTCGGCGGCCTTCTTCACGTCGATGAACCGGCCGTCCCACATCGGCAGCTGGGCGGCCTCGAAGCCGCACTCCTTCACCCATTTGGCGATGGCGGGCAGGCTGTTGTATGGCGCCGTGTCGTCGGCGAACTGCCCGAGGAACAGGCCCGGGCCCTTGAGCGTCTTCATCGTCTTTCTCCCTCCCTGTCCGACGGGTCGGGCCGCCGGCCTTTGGCTGATTGGCCGACGATTGCCGGCACGCGACTCAGCAGATTTTGAAAACGTTTACTTCGCAAGACAAGCAAGTGTCGGTGGCGTCTGTCAACTGTCGGCGCGATCATCGAGGATGGAAAGCTGTAGACCCCTGAGCTTTCACATCTCAAAATCTCCTACTTTCAGTGATCTGAACATAAGATCTTCCTTTCGGCCCTTAAATTTGCGCCCGGCCGGAGGCGCGCCCTGCGCGGCGGTGCGCCATGAATTCAGTTGACGAACGTAAACGTTTTCAGTCACAGTTTCAGCCATCCGCCGCCATCTCGGCGACAAGACGGCAAGAGGCGTAAGCCCGCTATCCTGGGAGGATTAGACGTGTTGCAGACTGCCAAATCCCGCAGATCGTTCCTGAAATCCGGCGCCGCCATCACCGCCGCAGCGGCGGTCGGCATCAACCCGCGCTTCCTGCGCCCGGCCCATGCCGGCGAGCTCGCGTCCGGCATGACCGGCGGGCCCACCGGCTTTCCCGGGGCCGAGCGCTTTCAGTATGACGAGAGCATGTCAGAGGGCCGCGCCATCGAGGCGATGAAGCGCATGGTGGCCGAGGGCCGGGCGCCGGCCAAGATCACCATGCTGCTGACCGACGGCGCCATCGGCCAGATCACCGAGCCGTTCCCGGCCGGCCCCTCCGTCAAGGAAGTATGGGAGGCCGAGACCGGGGTAGAGATCGACATCGTCGGCGCCCCGGCCGGCGATATCTGGGCCCGCGTCCTGCAGGACGTCACCACCCGCTCCGGCGCTTTCGATATCTACACCCATCCCTGGAACAGCCTTGGCGATCTGGTCGAGGCCGGGGGGGCGATGAACCTCAACGATTTCGTGGCTGCCCACCAGCCCGACTGGGCCGATGAGGAGCGGGGCACGCCGACCGCTCAGACGGCCGAACTGCTCTACAAGTACGGCGGCGACTATTACGGCGCTTCGCTCGACGGCGATTTCCAGACCTGGGTCTACAACAAGGGCTATTTCGAGGATCCGGCCCACGCCGATGCGTTCCGGGAGCGCTACGGCCGCGACCTCGCCCCGCCCGCCACCTGGGAGGAGAGCGACCAGATCTCGGAGTTCTTCACCGGTCGCACCGGCGTCGGCGGTGTGCAGATCTACGGCAACGGCAACGACATGGCACCGTTCTGGGGCCTGCCGCGATTCTATGCCCGCTTCGCCGCCCAGGCGATGCCGAACATGTTCTGGTTCGACGACGACGGGAACCCCAACCTGGAGACGGAGGAGGGGATCAAGGCCGCCACCGAGTACGTGCGGATGCGCGACTGGTCGCATCCCGACGTGCTCTCCTGGACCTATGCCGAGGGTTATTCCGGCATCGGCTCGGGCCAGACCGCGCATCTGACGACCTACACCAACGTCACCAAGTTCGTGGACCGGATGAACGCCGACGGCAGCCCGGCGAGCCCGGCGGCCGGCATGCTCGCCGCCTATCTGCCGCCCGGGGTGCGCCACGGCGACGACCTCGTCCGGCGCTCGGTGATCTACTACAACATCACCGGCACCGTCTCGTCACAAAGCGCCAATCCCGAGGCCGCCTATCTCTTCCTGCAATGGCTGTCGTCGACCCGCACCTATTCCTGGATGGCGGGCAATCCGGCGGGCTATTTCGATCCCTTCCAGAAGGCGAACCTGAGCGAGCCGTTGGTGGCCGAGACCTACCACCCCTACATGATGGACGCGATCCGGGAGACCATCGCCCGCTCCGTCCCCACCATCAACTTCGCCGGGCAGACCGCGCTCGACGCCGCGCTCGACGAAGAGCTGCAGGCCGCGCTCACCGGGCAGAAGTCGCCGGAGGAGGCGATGGCCGACGCCTCGCGCAAATGGCAGCGCATCATCCGGCGGAAGGGTGAGGACAAGATGATCCCGATCATCCAGGCGAGCCGCGCGGCCTGGCCCACCATCGTCGACAGCGCCTGAGCTGGCGACCGGCCCGGGGCGCTGACCCCCGGGCCGCACCGATGCGCCCCATTGATGCCCGCCCCCTGATGCGCCCGGAGATGCGACAATGACAGCCCTGCTGCTGCGCACCCTGGCGGTCGCCGTCTTCGCCGCCATCGCCCTTTTGCCGATCGGCTGGATGGCCAGCATGGCCTTCAAGCCTGCGCCGGAATGGACCAGTGCGGCGGGGCAGGTGACGTTCCTGCCGAAGGATCCCACGCTCTCCAACTTCGTCTATGTCTTCACCGGGGACGCGCCGGACCAGATCGTCAGCCTCGACCGCACGGTCTGGTGGCCGCTCTTTGCCAGCCTGCTCACCTCCATCGTCGGCACGCTGATCGCGGTGGTTTGCGGCACCTCGGCCGCCTACGCCGTCAGCCGGCAGAAGATCGGCGGCTCCATCGGCCTGTCGCTGCTGCAGCTGCGGATCTTTCCGCCGCTCGCGGTGATGATCCCGGTGATGATCATGTGGGCCTTCCTCGGCATGATCGACACCTGGTGGGGGTTGTCGCTGATCTACGGCATCGTCACGCTGCCGTTCTCCTTCTGGCTGATGAAGGCCTATTTCGACGAGCTGCCGCGGGAGATCGAGGAGGCGGCGATCGTCGAGGGCTGCACCCCGTTCGAGGCGTTTCGCCAGATCACCTTGCCGATCGTCGCCTCGGCCGTGGCCTCCACCGCGCTCTTCATCTTCATCCTCAATTGGTCGGACTACCTGATTGCGCTCCTCCTCACCCGCAAGGACTGGACGACGATCCCGGTCTACATGAACGCGCTCGCCACCGCAGCCTCCGGCCAGCTTTACGGCGCCAAGGCCGCCCTTGGCCTGATCGCGGCGATCCCGCCCATCATCCTTGGCATCGC
>JBCDCY010000005.1:0-231557 GCA_039180875.1 Pseudomonadota bacterium
CGAGGCCGAATGGCGGGCAGGTTCACAGTACGCACGGCGGTTCCTCCGACCCGCCTTACCCCACCGCAGCGCCAACCGGACGTTGGCCCGAGCAAGATATCGCGGGTCCGCCACGATGCGCCGGACGGCCGCTCTGAGCCCGAAGTACCGAATGCTGCAAGTTGCACAGATGTCTGCTGTCCGGTGGATGCTGCAGGTGATATGGTCGCAGTCATAGGGCAGTCGTTTTGCCCGCAGTGGTAACAGTATGTCATTGATCTTCGTAATTGGCCCGCCCGCTGCCGGGAAGATGACCGTTGGCCAAGAGCTTGAACGGCGCACGGGCTACAAGCTCTTCCACAATCACATCGCTATCGAAGTCGTAGCTCCGTATTTCAGCTATGGCACCTCTCAAGGCCGCAATCTCGTCGGTCAAGTAAGGCGCGCGTTCTTCGACGCCTTCGCCGCTGATAAGGAAAACAGCTACATTTTCACCTTCGTTTGGGCCTTTGGAGAACCCGGAGAACGTGAGTTCATTGAAGGGATTGCAGAACAATTTCGGTCGACTGGACATAGCATTTTCTGGGTGGAACTTGAGGCTGCATTCGAGGAGCGGTTAAAGCGAAACCGGGGTGAGAACAGATTGGCTAACAAGCCAACCAAACGAGACATCGATTGGTCCGAAGGTCATTTGCGCGAGGTTGAACAGAAGTATCGGTTCAACTCGTTTCCCGGTGAACTGGGATACAAAAACTATCTTCGAATAGACAACACGAGCGTTTCTGCGACAGACGTTGCAAAGAAAATCTGCGAATTCTTCGGCTTCGAATGAGAATCTTCAAATTGGCTGGTTGCTTAGCAACAACGTAGGAGCAGCCATTCGGCTCTCGCAGATAGAGGTCCGGTCTGTCCGCACGGTGGACCTCGAGACTGGTCAAATCTCTCAGCCGCTGCGTTTCCGTTCAAACGGCAACGACAGCGTAAGGGAGCTGATCACTTCCAAGGAAAGCCCTTGAGCCGGGGCAGCGGCATTCGGGCTGACCAATGCGCAGCCCGGCATCGGGCTTTGTGCTGCCAACACCCAGTTTCATCCCCTCCGCATGACCGACCAACTCGTCGCGGTGTTGCCCAGGTAGATCGAACGACTGTGAGCCGCCGCCAAGTCCACCAACCGTTGATACCGCGGCACGTTGGAGCGCAGCCTAGCTGCACTCTGCATGGCAATATGACCGCAGCCTTCACACCGCACGTGCAAGAAGTCGGCGTCGCCCAGGTCTTCGACGCGGATCTGATACCGCGCGCCGAGGGAAACCGGAGCGTACCCTTTTTGTTCCATGGGGCTGTAGTACGTGATTCTCAGCGTTCGTGGGAAGACCTGTCTGTGTGGCGTATGTGTGGACGATACATTCTCTCTGATATCAGCAGGTTCGGTTATCGTGAGATGCTGCGCATCATCGAGCCAGAGGAACCCCATGCCGCTCCCAGCTGGAACATCGCGCCCACGCAAACGGCTCCCATTGTCATTGCTGAAGAAGGGTCCACTCGGGAAGTGCGTGCGCGCTGGGGGCTTGTGCCGAAGTGGCATCGTGGTGCGCCGAAGGACCTAAAGTACCCGACCTTCAATGCGCGGATCGAGACGGCGACGCAGAAGCCGGCCTTTTGCGCCTCGTGGCGCTCAAGCCGGTGCCTGGTTCAGACCGGCGGATACTACGAATGGACGGGACCTAAGGGCAGCAAGCAGCCTTGGTTCATCACCCTGGAGCACAACCGCACCATCTTCTGGTTTGCAGGTCTCTACTCGAAACGCGCGGACGGCATCAGCTTCACCATCCTCACCCGTTCGGCCGATCGGGTGTTAGAGGGGCTTCATCATCGCATGCCGGTCATCCTTCGGGATGACCAGCTTGAGGTTTGGCTAAACGGCGAAGATGACGACGAGACGATCATCGCGTCGCTGGGCGCTGGCTTTGGTCCCCGGCTGCGCTGGCATCGTGTCGACCCGGTCCGAGGTGATGGTGCGCACCTGATCGAGCCGCTGCAGCCGCTGGTCTGATTGCCGAGCTATCGGCGCCGGATCATCTGCCTTTAGGGAGCCGTGCGCGATGCCTTCTCACTCGCTGGCAGCACGAATGCCGAACGCCGCTCCCAGTAGACCGCGCCAGCGTGATCCTCTGGGAAGAGGGTGCCGTTCTTGAGCTCGTGGCGATTGGCTGCCGGGTGGTTCACCGCCGCCAGGGCTTCAGGGACCGTGTTCGCGCGCACCAGACCACTCGCCTGATCGGGCTTGGTCGAACCACCTGAGTTCGAGAAACTCCAGTACCGCATGCCGGCAGGCTGCGCCTAAATGGTGGAGGAAGTCTAAAGGTCGGGTGACCGGGCTGTGCACGCCCGGCCACCCTAGCTCCTGATCTCAGGAGTGTCGGTCAGGGTCTTCGCGGCGATCCAGCCTCTCTTGGAGCCACTCTAGCACCTCGTCCTCAAGCCAGCCTACCCGGTTCGGGCCGAGCTGTATCCGCTTGGGGAACAGGCCGGCCTTCTCCAGTCGGGCAATGTGTTGAGGCGAGTACAGGACCATCTCCTTCAGCTGGCGCTTTGACAGTATCCGCATCACGATGTCTCCATGAGTGAAGAGCATCGCGATGCCCTAGGTTACGACAATACCCAGGCCGCCGAAGCGTATGGAGAGGCTAGATCGCTGTCTAGAATGGATCGTTCGCTGATCGCACCTTCGTATCAATTAACCATAATCTCATCGGTCATCATCGTCGATCCTTTGAATATCAATCACGTAGTGCGCGATTTATACGGCGGTCCGAGGAATTGGAGCCTAATCGAGTCTTTGTGGGGAACGTTGCCAGCGCTCGCTTCGCCAAGGGGCTGTGTCCAGGCGCGATTGAATACATGTTGGACATCTCAAAAGAGCATCGCCCTTCCTGCTGGAAATCGGCGGCTTCGTGGTCTCATCGTCCGAATCTAGCGGAGAGAAGGCATTCGGATCCCATGAAATCGGTCGAGTCTGCGTCGGCTTTAGTTAGAGACTGGCGGCGCGCCACGCTCAGACTGGAGTGGCCGAACCACGTCTGGGGTGAGCATAGCGTCTCGTTGGAGCGCATCTCAAAGGGTGGACTGAACGTGGGGCCGGCCAAGCTCTGTCTGAAAAAATGTGTTTAAAATCAAATATTTGTTGATGAAGGTGGTGCCCAGGAGAAGACTCGAACTTCCACGACCTTGCGGTCACTGGCACCTGAAGCCAGCGCGTCTACCAATTCCGCCACCTGGGCACGGGATCAGCGTGGAGGGCATTAGACGGGCGGCCGCCGGCTGTCAACGTTGGCCGTGCCGCGGCAATGGGGCGCTGGAGTGGGGGAGGGGCGAGCGTTGCTCCACCTTGCCGGCGCCATACATCACCGCGCAGCCAGTTCTTAGGAGGGCGCGCCATGGTTGACGATACCCGGATTGCGACGGTGTTCGGCGGCTCAGGCTTCATCGGCCGCTACGTCACCCGCCGGTTGGCCAAGGCCGGATGGCGGGTGCGCGTGGCGGTGCGCCGGCCGAACGATGCGCATTTCGTCCGCACCTACGGCGTGGTCGGGCAGGTCGAACCGGTGCAGGCCAATATCCGGGACGACGCCTCCGTCCGCGCCGCGATCCAGGGGGCGAACGCCGTCGTCAACTGCATCGGCATCCTGTTTCCCGATGGCAAGAACCGCTTCGATGCCGTGCAGGCGGAGGGGCCGGGCACCCTTGCCCGGGTGGCGAGTGAGGCCGGGGTGGCGCGCTTCGTCCACGTCTCGGCCATCGGTGCAGATGCCGAGAGCGAGAGCGACTATGCCAGGACCAAGGCGGCGGGGGAGGCGGCGGTCCATCAGCATTTCCCCACGGCGGTGATCCTGCGCCCCTCCATCGTCTTCGGGGTGGAGGATCAGTTCTTCAACCGCTTCGCCGCGATGGCCCGGTTCTCGCCCGGCCTGCCGGTGGTCGGGCCGGAGACGCGGTTTCAGCCGGTCTACGTCGACGATGTGGCGGCGGCCGTGGAGGTGGCCGTCGGCGGCGCTGCGGCGGCGCCGGTCTACGAACTCGGCGGGCCAGAGGTCGCGACCTTTGGCGATCTGATGCGGCGGATGCTGTCGATCATCGGCCGGCGTCGGGCGCTGATCACGGTACCGTTCTGGATCGCGCGGATCCAGGGTCGGGTGCTGGATCTGTTGCCGACGGTGACCTTCGGCTTGGTGCCGAACAGCCTGCTCACCCTCGATCAGGTCCGCCTGCTCGCCCGGGACAACGTCGCGTCGCCCGATCTGCCGGGGCTCGAGGCCATAGGGGTCACGCCGACGCCGATGGAGGCGGTGCTGGAGCGCTACCTCTACTCTTATCGGCCCTACGGTCAGTACAGCGAGATCACCGAAAGCGCCCGCGACCAGGGCGAGTGATGCGCGGTTCGGTCGGCCTACCCGAGATAGACTAGGCCGAGTAGCACTAGGCCCAGAAGACAGCGGTAGATCACGTAGGGCGTGAAGCTGACGCGCGCGAGAAAGCGCATCATCAATGCCAGCGCGGCCAGTGCTGAGAGGAAGGCGAGGGCGACGGCGAGCAACACCTCGCCCCAGGCCCCGGGGACCGGATTTCGGATCAGATCGAGGGTGGCGAGTAGGCCCGAGGCGCCGATCGTCGGGATCGACATCAGCATGGCGAGCCGCGCCGCCCCGTGCCGCTCATAGCCCAGAAAGCGCGCCCCGGTGATGGTGATGCCGGAGCGGGAGGTGCCAGGGATCAAGGCCAGCACCTGCCAGAGCCCCATGATGAGGGCGTGGCGCAGCAGCCAACCGTCGGCCTGCCGCGTCTCCGCCCCCTCGCGGTCGGCCCACCAGAGGAGAAGACCGAAGAGCAGCATGGTCCAGCCGATCACCTCCATCGACCTCAAGGCATCGGCCAGCCCCGCGGCGTAGAGCGCGAGACCTGCCAGCACCACCGGCACCGTGGAGATCAGGAGGAGCAGGGCCAGGTGGCCGTTCGCCGTCGCCACCTGCCCGCCGGCCAGCTCGAAAAGGCCGCGGAAGGCGCGGAGGGCATCGTCGCGGAAGTAGAGGATGACCGCGCCGAGCGTGCCGACATGCACGGCGATATCCAGGAGCAGCCCCTGATCCTCCGCCCCCGTCAACTGCGGTAGCAGGATCAGGTGGCCAGAGGAGGAGATCGGCAGGAACTCCGTCACCCCCTGGATCAGCGCGAGCAGGATCAAGTGCAGCGTCGGCATGGGGGAGGGGCGGCGTCCATGATTCGCGTCGTCGAACGACGCTAGACCGGGCGGAGAGGGTGGGACAGCGCGGAAATAGGACCGTATCGGAACTAGTTTCTCGATCCAGCGTGAGCGAAAACAACGCGCTCTAGGCCCGAAACGTAATTTATGTCAGTAGAATTGCCTTTTCTTGCCGCCAGCCCTTGTGCTAGACGGCCAAGCCGGTCGGACAAGACGGGTAGGACCGCTCGAAGGATACACGATCGCAACGTAGAGCGCGACGATCAGAAGGGGAGGCGGGATGGCGAGCCAACGCATGTTGCAATTCGTCAGTCATCCGCGCGCAATGCCTGAGAAACGCGGCGCCGCGGATCGTTCGGACGATTTCGACGAGATCTATCGCGAGTTCTCGGCCGCCAAGGCGGAGGAGCAGGCCGCGCGCTGCTCCCAGTGCGGCGTGCCCTACTGCCAGACCCACTGCCCGCTGCACAACAACATCCCCGACTGGCTGAAGATGACCGCCGAGGGGCGGTTGGAAGAGGCCTATCACCTCTCCCAAGCGACCAACACGTTCCCCGAGATCTGCGGCCGGATTTGCCCTCAGGACCGGCTCTGCGAGGGCAACTGCGTCATCGAACAGTCCGGCCACGGCACGGTGACGATCGGGGCCGTCGAGAAGTACATCACCGACACCGCGTGGGAGGAGGGCTGGGTCCGGCCGATCGTCCCCGCGGCGGAGCGGAGCGAAAGCGTCGGCATCATCGGCGCCGGTCCGGCGGGCCTCGCCGCGGCCGACGTGCTCCGCCGCCAGGGCGTGCAGGTCACGGTCTATGATCGCTATGACCGCGCGGGCGGCCTGCTCACCTACGGCATCCCCGGCTTCAAGCTGGAAAAGCCGGTCGTCATGCGCCGGATAGAACAACTGGAGCTTGGCGGCGTCAGCTTCCGGCTGAACTGCGATATCGGCACCGACATCTCGTTCGCCGAGATCCGGGCGACCCACGACGCGGTGCTGATCGGCACCGGCGTCTACAAGTCGCGGGAGCTCGAGGCGCCGGGCGTCGAGCTCGACGGCATCGTGCGGGCGCTCGACTACCTCACCGTCTCGAACCGCAAGAGCTTCGGCGACACGGTCGAGAGCTTTACCGACGGCACGCTCAATGCCGAGGGCAAGCGGGTGGTCGTGATCGGCGGCGGCGACACCGCCATGGACTGCGTCCGCACCGCCGTGCGCCACGGGGCGGTCAGCGTCAAATGCCTCTACCGCCGCGACCGGGCCAACATGCCCGGCAGCCAGCGCGAGGTCGCCAATGCCGAGGAGGAGGGTGTCGAGTTCGTCTGGCTCGCCGCCCCCAACGGCTTCGTCAGCGACCTGCACGTGGCCGACGGCGAGACCGGAGAGGCCGACCGGGTGCGCGGCGTGCGGGTCGCCAAGATGCGGCTCGGCGCGCCTGACGCGACCGGCCGCCAGTCGCCGGAGGAGATCCCGGGCGCGAGCTACGTCGAAGAGGCCGATCTGGTGATCAAGGCCCTGGGCTTCGAGCCGGAGGAATTGCCGACGCTCTGGGACGAGCCCGCCCTGCCGGTCACCCGCTGGGGCACCATCAAGGCGGATTTCCAGACCCATGAGACCGACCTGCCGGGCGTCTACGCGGCGGGAGACATCGTGCGGGGCGCCTCCCTCGTCGTCTGGGCGATCCGGGACGGGCGGGAAGCGGCCGAGGCGATGCTGGCCCAATTCGCCGCCCGCCCCTCCGTCCGCGTTGCGGCGGAATAAGCGGTGTTGCAGCCGAGAGGCCGCGCCAAAGGCTGCTGACACATCCTGTCAGGGTCGGGGCCTAGACTGCCCCGGCGCCGACGGGGCGCGGGAGAAGGAGAGACGCCATGGCAAGCAAGACCGGACGATGCCTGTGCGGAGCCGTCAGCTTCACCGCCGAAGATGTGGAAATGGGCTTCGGCGCCTGCCATTGCGAGATGTGCCGGCGCTGGTCGGGGGGCACCTACATTGCCACCCAGGTCGGCGCCATGACGATCGAGGGGGAGGAGAACATCACCCGCTACCAATCCTCGCCCTGGGCCGAGCGGGCGTTCTGCGCCAAGTGCGGCACCAACCTCTACTACCGGGTGACGGCGCCCGGACAGCACTACGGGCAGTATCATGTCGCGGTCGGCGGCCTCGACGATCTGGAGGGCATGACGCTGGCCTCGGAGATCTTCATCGACAAGAAGCCGGCTGCCTACGAGGGCTCTGGCGCCGTGACGAAGATGACGGAGGCCGAAGTTTTCGCCATGTTCGCCGGCGAGGATGCGAGCAATGGCTGAGCGCACCGGCAAATGCCTGTGCGGCGCCGTGCGCTTCAGCGCCCGAAACGTGCCGGACGACTACGTGGTCTGCCATTGCCAAAGCTGCCGGCGCTGGCTCGGCTCGGCCCTGTTCGGCGTCTCGATCCCCAAGACCGATGTGGTATGGGAGGGCGCTGAGGCGGTGGCGGAGATCCAGAGCTCGACCTGGGCCAAGCGGGCGTGGTGCACGCGCTGCGGCACCGGCCTCTACTTCCAGTTCACGGCCGAGGGCACTTACAGCGATGAGGTCGAGATCCCCCTCGGCCTGTTCGACGACCCGAACGGGTTCCGGCTGAAGGCCGAGATCTATGTCGATCAGCAGCCCGACAGCTTTGCCCTGCAGGCCGAGGGCCATCGTCGGCTGACCCGGGCCGACTGCATCGAGAAAATGCCGATCCTCGGCAGTGAGAGCTGAGAGACCGCGCGCCAGCGCATTTGACCAAGCCACAAGCAGGCCAGGCCGCACGGAGACGCCGATGACCGCCGACCGCTGGAGCAGAGACTACCAGGACGCCCGCGCCCGGCTCGCGGCCGAGGGGATGTACCTGGCGGAGGAGGAGCATGCCTCCTGCGGCGTCGGCCTGGTGGTGGCGATCGACGGGCAGCCGCGCCGCCAGGTGGTGGAGCACGGCATCGGCGCGCTCAAGGCCATCTGGCACCGCGGCGCCGTCGATGCCGACGGCAAGACCGGGGACGGCGCCGGCATCCATCTCCAGATCCCGGTGGGCTTCTTCCAGGACCAGATCCGCCGCACCGGCCACCAGCCGGGGGAGCACACCCTCGCCGTCGGCCAGATCTTCCTCCCCCGCACGAACTTCAGCGCGCAGGAAACCTGTCGGACCATCGTCGAGAGCGAGGTCTTGCGCATGGGCTACTACACCTACGGCTGGCGCCACGTCCCCGTCGACATCTCTGTCCTCGGCGAGAAGGCCAACGCCACCCGGCCGGAGATCGAGCAGATCCTGATCGGCAACACCAAGGATGTGGATCGCGAGACCTTCGAGCGCGAGCTCTACGTCATCCGCCGCCGGATCGAGAAGGCGGCGGCCGAGGCCCGGGTGCCCAGCTTCTACGTTTGCTCGCTCTCCTGCCAGTCGGTGATCTACAAGGGCATGATGCTGGCCGAGCAGGTGGCGGAGTTCTATCCCGACCTGAAGGATGAGAGCTTCATCAGCGCCTTTGCGATCTATCACCAGCGCTATTCCACCAATACCTTCCCGGAGTGGTGGCTGGCCCAGCCCTTCCGCATGCTGGCGCACAATGGCGAGATCAACACGCTGAAGGGCAACCTCAACTGGCTGAGAAGCCACGAGATCCGCATGGCCTCGACCTATTTCGGCGAGATGGCGGGGGACATCAAACCGATCGTGCCCCAGGGCTCCTCCGACAGCGCCGCACTCGATGCGGTCTTTGAGGTGCTGGTCCGGGCCGGCCGCTCCGCCCCCATGGCGAAGACCATGATGGTGCCGGAGGCCTGGTCGAAAACCGCCACCGAGATGCCCGAGGCCTGGCGCCAGATGTACGCCTACTCAAACTCGGTGATGGAGCCCTGGGACGGGCCCGCGGCGCTCGCCATGACCGACGGGCGCTGGGTCTGCGCCGGACTCGACCGCAATGGCCTCCGCCCGATGCGCTACGTGGTGACGGGCGACGGTCTGGTGATCGCCGGCTCGGAGGTCGGCATGGTGCCGACGGACGAGCGCTCGGTGGTGGAGAAGGGAGCGCTTGGCCCCGGCCAGATGCTTGCCGTCGACATGCGGTCGCAGGAGCTGCTGCACGATGCGGAGCTGAAGGATCAGCTCGCCGCCTCCCAACCGTTCGGCGAGTGGGTGGGCTCGATCACCGATCTGGAGGCTCAGACCGAAGGCCTCGCCGCCACCCGGCTCTACGACGGGGCGGAGCTTCGCCGCCGCCAGATTGCCGCCGGCTACACCATCGAAGACCTGGAGACGATCCTCGCGCCCATGGTCGAGGACGCGAAGGAGGCCATCGGCTCCATGGGCGACGACACGCCGTCGGCCGTGTTGTCGGAGAAGTACCGCCCGCTCCACCACTTCTTCCGCCAGAACTTCAGCCAGGTGACGAACCCGCCCATCGACCCGCTCCGCGAGCACCGGGTGATGAGCCTGAAGACGCGCTTCGGCAACCTCAAGAACGTGCTGGACGAGGACAACAGCCAGACCGAAATCCTGACGCTCGAAAGCCCCGTGGTCTCGAACGCCCGGTTCGAGGCGATGGTGAACTATTTTGGCGACACCGCGCGCTGGATCGACTGCACCTTTGCCGTGGATGACGGCCCGCGGGTGCTGCACGCCGCCCTCGATCGCCTGCGTGCCGAGGCGGAGGAGGCGGTGCGCGCCGGCGCCAACCACCTGATCCTGACCGACACCGGCCAGGGCCCGGACCGGGCCGCGGTGCCGATGATCCTCGCCACCTCGGCGGTACATTCCTGGCTGACGCGCCACGGTCTGCGCACCTTCACGTCGCTGAATGTGCGCTCGGCCGAATGCGTCGATCCCCACTACTTCGCGGTGCTGGTGGGCAGCGGCGCGACCACGGTGAACGCCTATCTGGCCGAGGACTCGATCGCCGACCGGATCGAGCGGGGCTTGATCGAGATGCCGCTCGGCGATGCCGTCGCCCGCTTCCGCGAGGCGATCGACCAGGGTCTGCTGAAGATCATGTCGAAGATGGGGATCAGCGTGATCTCCTCCTACCGCGGCGGTCTGAACTTCGAGGCCGTCGGCCTCTCCCGCGCCATGGTGGCGGAGTTCTTCCCCGGCATGCCGAGCCGGATCTCTGGCATCGGTATCGCGGGGATCGAGAAGGGCGTGCTCGCCTCCCACGCCCGTGCCTGGCGGGGCGGCACCGACGTGCTGCCGATCGGCGGCTTCTACAAGGCGCGCCGTTCCGGCGAGCTGCACGCCTGGGAAGCACGGCTGATGCATATGATGCAGGAGGCCTGCGCCCAAAGCTCCTACGAGCTTTGGCGGGAATACTCGAACGGGATGCGGAACCGGCCGCCGATCCACCTGCGCGACCTCTTGGACTTCAAGACCGACCGGGCGCCGATCCCGCTGGAGGAGGTCGAGTCGATCACCGCGATCCGCAAGCGCTTCGTCACGCCGGGCATGAGCCTCGGCGCGCTCAGCCCCGAGGCGCACAAGACGCTCAACGTCGCGATGAACCGGATCGGGGCGAAGTCGGATTCCGGCGAGGGCGGGGAGGATCCGGCCCATTTCCACCCCGAGCCGAACGGCGACAATCCCTCCGCCAAGATCAAGCAGGTCGCCTCCGGCCGCTTCGGTGTGACGGCGGAGTACCTGAACCACTGCCAGGAGCTCGAGATCAAGGTCGCCCAGGGCGCGAAGCCGGGTGAGGGCGGGCAATTGCCCGGCTTCAAGGTGACGGAGATGATCGCGCGCCTCCGCCACTCCACCCCGGGCGTCACGCTGATCAGCCCGCCGCCGCACCACGACATCTATTCCATCGAGGATCTGGCCCAGCTGATCTACGACCTGAAGCAGATCAATCCCGACGCCAAGGTCTGCGTGAAATTGGTGGCTGCGACCGGCGTCGGCACGATTGCTGCCGGCGTGGCAAAGGCGAAGGCCGACGTCATCCTGATCTCCGGCCACAACGGCGGCACCGGCGCCTCGCCCCAGACCTCGATCAAATATGCCGGTCTGCCGTGGGAGATGGGGTTGACCGAGGCGCACCAGGTGCTGGCGCTCAACCATCTTCGCGACCGGGTGACGCTCCGCACCGATGGCGGCCTGCGCACCGGGCGCGATATCGTGGTGGCCGCCATGCTCGGGGCGGAGGAGTACGGCATCGGCACCGCCGCCCTCATCGCCATGGGTTGCATCATGGTGCGCCAATGCCAGGCCAACACCTGCCCCGTCGGGGTCTGCACCCAGGACCCGGCCTTGCGCGAAAAGTTCGTGGGCAACGCCGACAAAGTGGTGAACCTCATCACCTTCTACGCCCAAGAGGTGCGGGAGGTGCTGGCCTCCATCGGCGCTCGCTCGTTGGACGAGGTGATCGGCCGGGCCGATCTCTTGAGCCAGGTGAGCCGCGGGGCCGAACATCTCGACGATCTCGACCTCAATCCGCTGCTGCTGTCCGTGGTGGAGGGCGGCTCGATCACCTACGACCGGGCCAAGCCGCGCCAAGCCGTGCCGGACACGCTGGACGCGCGCATCGTGGCCGACGCCCAGCCGTTCCTCAACGATCGCGAGAAGATGCAGCTCTCCTACACCATCCAGAACACTGACCGGACGGTGGGGACGCGCCTTTCCTCCCACATCGTGCGACGCTTCGGGATGCGGGAGAACGGGCTGCAGCCGGATCATCTGACGGTGAAGCTGACGGGCTCGGCCGGCCAGGCGCTGGGTGCGTTCGCCGCGCCGGGGCTGAAGCTCGAGGTCGCGGGCGACGCCAACGACTATGTGGGCAAGGGATTGTCGGGCGGCATGATCGTGGTCCATCCGCCCCTCGGCTCGCCCCTGGTCGCGGCGGAGAACACCATCGTCGGCAACACCGTGCTTTACGGCGCCACGGCTGGGCGCCTGTTCGCCGCCGGCCGGGCGGGGGAGCGGTTCTGCGTGCGCAATTCCGGCGCCTCCGTCGTGGTGGAGGGCTGCGGGTCGAACGGCTGCGAGTACATGACCGGCGGCACAACGGTGATCCTCGGCCGGATCGGCGACAATTTCGGCGCCGGCATGACCGGCGGCATGGCCTTCGTCTACGATCCGGAGGGTCAGGCGGCGATCCGCATGAATATGGGCACGATCCACGTGGCCCCGATCGCCTCGGAGCACTGGGCAGGTGTCCTGCGGACGTTGATCGAGGACCATGTCGAGGAGACCGGCAGCCTGCTCGGGCGAGAGATCCTGCACAAGTGGGAGCGGGCGCTGGGCGATTTTCTGCAGATCTGCCCGCTCGAGATGATCGACCGACTGGACCACCCGCTCTCCGACCTGCCGGCGGAGCAGACGGCCTGAGCGATACGGCGGTCCGGTCGCGGGTCGTCTTCTTCGCCCCGGGTTTCGATCCGCGGGACCCGAAGGCCTATCACGGATTGATGACGCGCCAGGGGCGAGGGCTGTTCGAGACCGGCCCGCTGGTTGCTGAAGAAGGCCTCCGCGCGTGGGAGATGAGGGCAGGCGCGCTCACCGTGCGGGTCGAGGTGCTGCGCCACGACGACATCATCTCCGCCGCCGTGGCCGGGCCGCCCTGGGTGCGGATCGCCCGCGGGCTCCGCTGGGCCTGGGCGCTGCACTGGCGGGGCGGGTTCGGCCGCCTCCGCCGCCTCGGTCGCCGGGCCCGGGCGGTGGCCGCCTACCCGGTCTATGGGTTGATCTGGGCGATGCTGGAGGGGGCGCTCGTCGCGCTCCTCCTCGCCTGGATCTTCGGGCTTGGCTCCTGGGTCGTGGGCTTGGGCGTCGTTGCAGCGCTCCTGCTGTCGAACTGGACCGATCGGCGGCTTTTCCATCTCTACCTCTTCGACACCTGGCGGTTGCTCCGCGCGATGGCTAAGGGGCGCGATGAGGCGCTTCGGGCGCGGGATGAGGCTGCGGTGGCGCGGGTCGAGGCGGCATTAGCGGATGGAGCGGACGAGGTGGTGGTCCTCGGCCACTCCATCGGCGCCATCCGGGCGGAGCGCATCGTGGCGGCCGTCGCGCGGCGCGGACACGCCGACGGGCGCCTTGCCCTGGTGACGCTCGGCCCGACCTTCGCGCTTCTCCAGGTCTGGGCGGGCCACGGAGCGGAGCGACTGGTCGCGGATGAACGGGTGATGCAGGCGGCAGGGATCCCCTGGCTCGAGGTCGTCTGGCGGCGGGATGCTATCGCCCTGCCGTGGATCGGCGCTGAGCGCCCCGGGCGGCCACTCCGCCTCACCCGAGCGGGTCGGGTGCGCTGGCCCGGAGCGCTCCGGCGCCGGGTGCCGTTCCGGCCGATGCTCCGCCATCTCGACTATCTGCTTGCCTCGGAGGGCGGGGCGTTCGATCTCTACCGCATGCTCGCCGATCCGCGCCCCGTCGCGGTCCAGGCGATGGCCCTGCGGGGAGAGGCGGAATGAAGAGCGATGCGGCGGAGGAGGACCTGCCGAGACCGCGCCGGCGCCAGGGGCTGTTCGCCCGGGCCGCACGGCTGGTGCTCTGGGCCGTGGGCCTCGTCCTGCTTTGGGTGGCGCTCCTCGGCCTGGTCAATCCGCCGATCACCTATCTGATGGTGCGGGAATACCGCGCCCACGGGACGCTCGAGCGCGAATGGCAGAGCCTCGAGGCGCTGGGGTCGGAGATCGCCCTGGCGGTGGCGGCGGCCGAGGATGCCCGATTCTGCGAGCATGTCGGCTTCGACCTCGCAGCGATCCAGGAGGCGCTGGGCGAAGAGGGGCGCCGCCGCGGCGCCTCGACCATCAGCCAGCAGGTAGCGAAGAACGTCTTTCTCTGGCCTGACCGCTCCTGGCTCCGGAAGGGACTGGAGGCGGGCTTCACCGTGCTGATCGAGCTCTTCTGGTCGAAGCGGCGGATCATGGAGGTCTACCTGAATGTCGCCGAGACGGGCACGGGCACCTTTGGCGCGGAGGCGGCGGCACGCCAGGCCTTCGGCGTCGGCGCCGGGGAGCTCTCACCCCGCCAAGCCGCGCGGATCGCGGTGACCTTGCCCAACCCCAAGGCACGCTCGGCCGCGTCGCCCACCGATTTCCTGCGGCGCCGGGCGGCGGCGGTGATGGACGGGGCGGCGACGTTGCGGGCGACGGGGCGGGCGGACTGCTTTCTTTGACCGTTATGAAAATGTGACCGGGCGGGGGCCCGGTCGCTGTTTTCTCTCGGGGCCTTTGCCCCTCGGGGTGGGATGCTCCGGGCTGGCGTTGGGTTTTGGGGAAAGGACGTGTTTTTGCTGGGGAGGCGCTTGAGAAGCCGGGTGCTTCTCAAGGCGCCGTTTCCAGGGTGTGTGGACGGCGGAGAGCGTCAAGGGTTCGCGGCTTTGCCGCCGCTGGCGCGCCCTTGACCCTCTCCCCCGTCCGCCTCCGCTTCGTGTTTCAGGAGGGCGCGGAGGCCGGTTTGGTAGTCGGGATAGGTGAGGGTGACGCCCAGCGCGTCTTTGATGCGGGCGTTGGAGACGCGCTTTGACTCGGAGTAGAAGCTGCGGGCCATGGGGCTGAGATCGGCCTCTTCGAACGGCACCTCCGGCGGGAGGGGGAGGCCGAGCAGGTGGGCAGCCTCGGCGATCACATCCTCCGGCGGGGCGGGGTGGTTGTCGCAGACATTGTAGGCCGTGCCGGGCGCGGGGCGGGCGATGGAGGCGGCGAGGACGGCGGCGATGTCGTCCACGTGGATGCGGGAGAAGATCTGGCCCGGCTTGACGATGCGCCGCGCGGTGCCGGCCCGCACCTTGGCGAAAGGGCCGCGGCCGGGGCCGTAGATGCCCGCCAGGCGAAAGATGTGCACCGGCAGGCCATGGTCGCGGTGGAGGGCCAGCCAGGCATCCTCGGCCCGAACCCGGGTTTGGCCTCGCTTGGTGCCGGCGTCGCGCTCCGATCCCTCATCCACCCAGGCGCCCTGACGGTCGCCGTAGACGCCGGTGGTCGACAGGTAGCCGACCCATGCGATTTTCTCGGCCCGGTCGGCGAGGGCGTCGGCGAAATGCGCGAGCACAGGGTCGCCCTCCTCCCCCGGCGCGATGGAGACGAGGACGTGGCTTGCCTCGTCCAGCGCACCCTTGTCCGGTGGCCAGGGCAGGGGCTCCGCCCCTTCGGCGCGGATCGCCCTTGCCGTCTCCGCCGACCGGGTGGTGCCGAGGATGCGCCAGCCCTCGGCGCCAAGCTTTCGGCCGAGGGCGCGGGCCGAATAGCCGTGGCCGAAGCTGAGCAGGCACTTGCCGGACATGCGATCCCCTCCATTTCAATCGGGACGGATTAGCGTAGATTGCGCCGGTCACCTTAAGGCGGATTTCGCTCGGACTGAATCGGTCAGGGCGCCATCCGAGACAGGCAAACCGGATTTATCGGAAAGCGCTCAAGCGGGAGTTTCAGGACATGCGGACTGGGCGGAGGGTCGCGCTGCTCGGCGCGCTGTTGATGCTGGCACCGGGGACGGGCGAGGCCCAGGTCACGTCGCTTGCCAGCTGCGAGGCGCGGATCACCGAAGATCCCGCCGCGGCGCGGGACGAGGCGGCGGATTGGCGCTGGAACGGCGGCGGCGCGGCGGCGACGATCTGTGAGGCCTACGCCCTCGTCGCCCTCGGCGCGACACGCAACGCCGCGCTCAAGCTCACCCAATTGGCCGAGAACCAGAATGCCGGACTGACCGATCCCGAGCGGGCCGACCTCTTGCAGGAGGCGACGGTGCTTTGGATCACCGACGGCCGGGCGGCCCTGGCGGAGGAGACCATCCGGGCTTCCATCGCCGCCGGGGGCGTGACGCCGATGCGCCTGGTGCTGCGGGCCCGGACCACGCGCCTGCTTGGCGATCCCGGCGCGGCCCTGCCGGATGTCGAGGCGGCGCTCGGCGCTGCGCCGAACCTGCCCGCCGCGCTCTATGAGCACGGTGCGGTGCTGCATGCGCTCGACCGCGGGGAGGAGGGGATCGAATCGCTCTTCCGCGTGCTCGACCTCGCCCCCGACGGGCCGGATGCGGAGCGGGCGACGGTGCTGATCCAGGAGATCGCCCAGGGGGGCTGAGGGCGTCAGTCGGCCCTGAGGGCGTCGTAGGGCACCATCACGTGCTCGGCAAAGGCCGGGCGCTGGGTGAGGCGGCCGTAGTAGTCGGCGAGCGCCGGCAGCTCCGGTCGCTCGATCGACAGGTCGAAATAGCGGTAGAGGACGTGGCCGAACGGGATGTCGGCGAGCGTGAAATTCTCCCCCACCAGGAAAGGATGGGCCGCCAGCCGCGTCTCGGCAATGGCGAGCTTCGCGGCGAGGGCATCGAGGCCGGCGCGGACCGCCGCCGGATCGCGCTCCGCCGCCGGGGTGCGCACGACTTGCCAGAAGATCGGCACGGTGAAGCCGGTGGCGATGTTGACCTTGGCCCATTCGGCCCAGCGGTCGACCTCCGTCCGGGCTAGCAGATCGGCCGGCCAGAACGGATCGCGGCCGTAGGCATTGGCGAGATAGCGCAGGATCGCGCCGCTCTCCCAAAGCGGAGGGTTCTGGCCGTCCTGGATCACAGGAACGGTGCGGTTGGGGTTCATCGCCACGAAGGCCCCGGTGTCCGTGCCGCCGAAGCGGTGGCCGACGTCGTGGCGCCGGCAGGGCAGGTCGAGCTCGGCCAGGCACCACATCACCGCTTGGACGTTGGAGGAATCGCGCCGGCCCCAGACGGTGATCACCCGGTGCCCTCCGCCGGGCCTTCGCGGGAGAGGCTGCGCAGATAGTCGGCAGCGATCTTCAGGTGGCTCTCCCGCGTTTCGTCCTTCATGCGCTCGACCGTCGTGCACATCATCGCCCAGCGGCGATTGCCCCTCAGGCTTTCGCGGTGCTGCCAGATGAAGCGCCAGTAGAGGCCATCCCAGATCTCCGCCCACGCGCCCTTCGGATAATGGCTCATCTTCCGGATGTAGTTGGAGCCGGAGAAGTAGGGCTTGGTCGTGATCAGGCCGCCGTCGGCGTGCTGGCTCATGGCGTAGGCGTTGGGCACCATCACCCAGTCGTAGCTGTCGACGAACATTTCCATGAACCAGCGATAGACGTCGTCGGGGTCGATTTCACAGAGGAACATGAAGCCGCCGAGCACCATCAGGCGCTCGATATGGTGGCAATAGCCCGTGGCGAGGATCCGGCGGATGACGTCGTCGATCGGGTCGATGCCGGTGGTCGCGTCGTAGAAGGACTGGGGCAACGCCCGGCTGTGCTTCCAGTGGTTGGTCGTGCGCATCCGCACGCCCAAATCCTCGTAGGTCGCCCGCATGAACTCCCGCCAGCCGATGATCTGGCGCACGAAGCCCTCGACAGAGTTGAGCGGCACGTCGTGCTTGGCCGCGTGGGCCTGGGTGGCGTCGAGGATCTGGCGGGGGGTGAGGAGCCCGATGTTGAGCGCCGGTGTCAGCACGCTGTGCCAGAGCCAGCTTTCGCCCTCGACGATCGCGTCCTCATAGTCGCCGAACCGCGCGAAGCGATCATCGAGGAAGCGGGCGAGCCAGTCTTCGGCGTCGGCGTGGCTGGTGGGATAGGGGAGCGTCTCTAGGCTGCCGGGGGCATCGGGGAAGTCCTGATCGACGGAGGTGCGGGCCTCCTCGTCGATTGCGTCGCGGTCGATCGTCGGGATCTCGGGGATCTGACCGAGCAATGCCTTCGGCACCTTCTTGCGGTTTTCCTCGTCGAAGCTCCAGCGACCGCCGGCCGGCTCCTCCCCCTCCATCAGCACATCGAGGCGGGTGCGCTGGTGCTTGTAGAACTCGGCCATGAACCAGCGCTTGCGGTTCTTCGCCCAGGCTTGGTTGTCGTCGCGGGTGTTGAGAAAGGCAGGGCTCGCCAGCAGCTCAAGCGTGAGGTCCGCATCCTCGACCGCGGCCTCTAGGCGCTTTGTGGCCATGTGGTCGACCGGGTCGCAGGCGATCACCGCCTCGATGCCGTCGCTGGCGAGATGGGCGACGGTCTTGGCCATCAGGCGCGTATCGTGGGCGTAGCCGACATGGTCGACCTGCCAGGCGTCTTGCTCCAGCGCTGTCCGGTAGCGCGCCATGCTCGCCCGATGCAGCCAGAGCTTCTGCTTGTGAAAGCGCGCGGGGTACTGCGGATCGCCGAAAAACAGTGGATCCTCGATCAGCACCACGCGGTCGGGGTGCCGCTCCAAACCCGGATGGTCGGCGAAGAGCTGGTGGGGAAAGACGAGGAGGGCGGTGCTCACGGCAGGGGTCGGGCTGTCTCGAACAGGATCGGTCGCCGGTGAGATGAGGCGCCGGGCCGGTTCGGCAAGGCGCCTTTAGGCGCGCCGGCGTCGGGCGTCGATGAAGCTGCGGATGAAGAAGACGATGGCCAGCACTGTCGTCGCGAGCATCAGAGCCACGCGGATCACGGCGAGGGTGTCGCCCCGGCCGATCGCTCCCGACAGCGGCGTGACGAGGGCGATCAGGATCAACACCGTCAGCAGCACGGCGATGTGGGCAACCGCCTTGTTCTCCGCCTTTACGCCCGGATAGCAGGCCAAGAGGGCGATGCCGACCGCCGCCGGGATCAGTGCCGTGAGCGACGGCGCGGCGGAGGCCAGATAGCCCCAGATCGACAGGACGATCAGCGCGAGCGCATTCACCAGGCTGGCCGTGTGGGCTTTCATGGATCCCCGCATCGAAAGTGTTTCACGGCAGTCGGACAGGCCGTGGCGGGGAGGTAGGACGCGGGTTGCGCCTCGTCGATGGGCCGGTTGGTCGCGGCCGCTCTCAGACGATCGCCGCGCCCCGCAGCATCGCGACCAGGGCAAGCAGGGCCAGGCCGAGCCCGACCGGATCGCGGAGCGCGAAGACCACCGGGTCGTAGTCCTGCCGGCCGTGCCAGCCGAGCACGATCATCCGCGCGAACCAGACACCCAGGATTGTCGCCGTGATCGGGATCCAGATCGGTGCCGGATAGAGCAGCACCGCCGTCTCCGACCCGGTGTAGAGCAGCACGATACCGACGGCGAGCCCGGCGGCGAGGGTCGCGAGGATCAGCAGCGCGCGGCGGTCGGCGCCGCGATATTCCCGCCCCGGCAAGGCCAAGTCTCCGATGCCGCGCTGCTCGGCCTTGGCAAGCTCCGTCAGACGCTTCACCGCGGCGAGCGACAGGAAGGCCGCCAGGGCAAAGGCAATCAGCCAGGGCGACATGAAGAGCCCGGTGACCACGGCGCCGGCGAAGATCCGGATCGAGTAGAGACCGGAGAGCACCCCCAGATCGATCCACCTCCGCCGCTTCAGGACCAGCGAATAGGCGAGCGAGGTGGCGGCGTAGACAGCGAGCACCCCGGCGAAGGCGGGGCTGAGCGCGAGGGCGAGCAGGAAGGCCGCCACGACGATACCGGCCGCCGTCGCCATGCCCACCTTGATCGGCACGGTGCCGGCGGCAAAGGCGCGCTTGCGCTTGGTCTCGTGCTGGCGATCGGCCTCCAGGTCGAGCAAGTCGTTGATCAGGTAGACGGCCGATGCCGCGGCGGAGAAGGCGGCGATACCGAGGATGGTGCGCAGCACCGCCGTCGGCTCGAACACATGGGCGGCGATCAGCGGCAGGAAGAGCAGGACGTTCTTCACCCACTGATGCGGCCGCAGCCCGCGCACCAGATCCCGCCGGCGCCAGCTTCTGCCGACGACCTCCGGCTCCAGGCCAGCCTCGGCGATCCGGTGCTGCAAGGCCTGGCCGGGGGCGACGGCAATCGCCTGGCGGGCCGACTGCCAGACCGGCAGATCCGCCGCGCTGTCGCCGATATAGTCGAAGCCACCGCGGCCGAAGCGCGCCACCAGCGCCGCTTCCTTGGCCTTGCCGATCCGGTTCGTGCTGCCGTCGGAGCCGATCGGCTCCTCCAATCCCAGATGGTCGGAGAGCGCGCGCACCAGCCGCTCGTCGGATCCCGAGGCGAGGATCACCGGCCGCCCGGCGGCGCGCGCGGCGGTGACGCGGTCCAGCACCTCGTCCCGGATCGGCAGGGTCGTGACGTCGACCGGGCCGAGCTCGGCCAGCGCGGCCTTCAGCCGTGCCCGGTTCCAGACCGTCCGGGCGACCGTCAGAACGGTGCGCAGAGGATGGGCGGAAAGCGCGGCCCAAAAGCTCTCGAGCAGCAGGTCGGAGCGGAGCAGCGTGCCGTCGACATCGACCACCAGCGGCGGCTCCGTCATCGCCGGCGCATCCGGCGGCGGGGATCGATGCGCGAGGTTCATTCGGGTGCCGCGAGCCGGACAGGCAAGGGGCAGCGGTCCCGCGCCGAGCGGGGCGGGGCCTCGCAGAACTCCCGCGCCACCCGCCAGGCGTCCACGACCAGGGGGATGTAGTCCCGTGTCTCGCGATAATTTGGCACGCCGCCGGCCCGGCGCACGGCGTTCTCACCGGCATTGTAGCCGGCGAGCGCCAGGATCGGGTCGGCGTCGAAGGTGTCGAGCAGCCAGTCGAGATAGCGGGCGCCGCCGGCGATGTTGGCGCCGGGATCGAACGGATCGGCGACGTCGAAGCGCCGGGCGGTCGCGGGCATCAATTGCATCAGGCCCTGGGCGCCGGCGGAGCTCACCGCGTCTGTCTGTCCCCGCGATTCGATGGAGATCACGGCGAGCAGCAGAGCCTCCGACACATTATTCGCCTCCGCCGCCGCATTGATCGCCGCGCCGTGACGCCGTGCGATTTCGGCAACACCGTCGCGGGTGGTGCCTAGGCTCTGGCGCCCGGCGACGATCTCCGCGGCGTCCCTAAGGCGGCTGTCGGAGGCCGCGGCGAGGTCGGGCGACAGCTCCTCCCAGAACCACGGGTAGCGTACGGGGCGCGAGATCACCGCCGGTTGGCGCGTGTCCGGACGGCCGATTTGGATGGTGATCCGCCGCCCGCCGCCCCGCGGCGGACGCACGCGTTTGAAGGTCGCGGTCTGCGCCATTCGCAGCTTCACCTCGCCCGCATCGGCCCGAGGCACCTCGACGGTGCCGGCCAAAACAGCCACCGCCGCGACCACGCCAAGCATTGCCGCGACGCGCCAAGCCCGTCCTTGCCAAAGCATGTTCATTACTCGAGACGCTTCTTGCCTAGCGGTGAATATGCCTACAAAGTCCTTGATCTACAACGATAGTCGTGGAGCAGACACGAAAAATTGCTGCGCCACGACTTCGCCGCATTTGAATGCCTTCATGTATTGAACGGTCGCGGCTCTCCGCGTGTTGAGTGAAATTCGGTCGATGGGTGGGCGAAGTGAAACTGGGTAGCATTCAAGAACGGCTGAAGGCGGTGCGCGCGGATGAGCGTGGCGCAGTCACAGTGGACTGGGTGGTGTTGACCGCGGCGCTGATCGGTCTGGCGTTGCCGATCATCTCGCTTGTCGATGGCGCGATCATCGTCGCCGCTCGGACGGTCGCTTCGGCACTGACGGGATTTGTTGCGTCGTTGCTGCCGTAAGGCAACTTCATTGCAGTGTTCCCACCGGCCGCGTCGCGCTCGTCGGTGTCTTCAAAGCGCGCCAACGGGCGCGCTTTTCTGCGTCAAAATCACTCCAACGAATTGCCCTGAAGTTTCATTCCGACGCCTCAATTTCGCCCGAATCAAAAACGAATTTTAAACCCGTAGTCGAGGCGGCGGGAGTGCTCGCCTTCAGACTCGAACTGGGGTACAGGCCCTGCGCCAAGAGTTCCCCATGGACGTAGAGAGGAGCTCTTTCGGGCGCGTAAACGTCTGATTGGCGATGTAGAACTGAGACTGTCTTGGAGGGAAGACACATGAAACTGATCGCAAAACTGCGCCGCTTCGGCGCTGATGAGAATGGCGCCGTGACTGTCGACTGGGTCGTGCTGACCGCTGCCATCGTTGGCCTCGGCATCGGCGTGATCTCGGTGATTGAGGGTGGTGTTGGCACGCTTGCGTCCAACATTTCGGATGCCGTTTCGTCCGTCACCGTCGACACGGACTAATACTTGACTCGGGCGTGCTACAGGCCGCCCCTGAAAACCCGGGGCCGTCCACAAGACTTGTGGGCGGCCTCGTTTGTTGCTGAATTCGCGCCGATCTGGCATTGGCAGACATAATGCTACGGCTCTCGAACGGGTGGACACGACATGCGCTTGATCTTTGGCCTTGTTCTCATCGCCGGCGTGTTGTTGGCCGGCTTTGCCGTCTACACCGTCAGCCGGCAGCAGCAGGCGATGCAGTCAGAGGTGGCGCGGCTGAAGGCCGAGCTTGAGAACAGCGAGAGCATTGCGACGGTCGAGGTCGCCGTCGCCACGCAGGACCTGCGGTTCGGCGAGCGGCTCGATCCCGATGATGTCGAGATGGTCATTTGGCCGAAGGCGTCGCTGCCGGAGAATGGCTTCACCGCTCTAGCCGATCTGCTAGGCGACGATGATGACGACTTTCGAACCGTCGTTCGGGCGATGGAACCCAACGAGCCGATCCTCCAGAGCAAAGTCACGAACTTCGGCGAGTCCGCTGGTATGGCAGCTCGTCTGGGCCCCGGTGTGCGGGCCTTCACCATTCGTGTCGATCTCGCCACCGGCGTTTCGGGCTTTCTGACGCCGGGGGATCGGGTCGACATCTATTGGACCGGTCGGGCCGGCCGCCAACCGATCACCCGCCTGATCCTGGAAAACGTCGAGCTGATCGCCATCGATCAGCTGTCCGATACCGACCAGAACCGGCCGATCGTGGCCCGGACCGTCACCCTGGCCGTGTCGCCGCAGCGCGTCGGCTTCCTTGCGCAGGCCCAGGCGAGTGGCAAGCTGACGCTCGCGCTGCGCGGTGCCGAGGACGAGGACACGATGGAGGAGACCATCGAAGTCGATCAGATGATGATCATGGGACGCGAAGCGGAGGAGGAGGCGGCACCCGAAGAGGAGTGCTACCTGCGCCTGCGTCGCGGCACCGAAATCGTCCTGGAGAAAATTGACTGCGAAGACGAGTGACAACCCCTCGGTGTGGCGCTGTGGTCACAGATACATAGCGTTCATACCGAGAATTGATCTGAAAAGACCATCCTAACCTCCTGATTCTTGTTTTTTTTCCGGATCTGACTCAACCTCCTCAACAAGGCCCGCTGACGTGACGGGCTGTACACAACACCTTGTGGAACGTTGAGGACGACAGCGCATGACCTTGAAAAACCTGATTCGGTGCGGTTGCGCGGGCCTGCTTTTGGCCGGCATGACCCCGCCCGCTTGGGCGCAGCAGCAAGGGGGTGTTCTGCGGGTCATGCAGGGCACAACCTCCGACAACATCACCGTCGACGTGAACCGCGCCGTGGTGCTGGAAAGCACCCGGACCTTCGAGGAGGTTTCCGTCGCCAACCCTGCGATCGCCGATGTGGCGACGCTCTCCGATCGCACGATTTATATCCTGGGCCGTGTGCCCGGGCGCACCACGCTCACCCTGCTCGGGCCGGGCGGCGTGCTGATCACCAATGTCGACATCCGCGTCGCGCCGGATATCGCCGAGTTCAAAGAGCGGCTGGCGGAAATTCTGCCGCGTGAGGAGATCCACGTGCGGACCGCCAACGACGGCATCGTGCTCTCCGGCACCGTCTCGGGCGCGCGCAAGCTTGCCCAGGCCGTCGAACTCGCCGAGCGCTATGCGCCCGATCGCGTCACCAACCTTATGACGGTCGGCGGCACCCAGCAGGTCATGCTGAAGGTGCGCTTTGCCGAGATGTCGCGCTCGATCGCCAAGAACCTCGGCGTCTCGCTCGGCGTCGCGGCCGATGTCGGGGCCTTTGGCCTCAGCGCCTTCACCGGCTCGTTGACGGAGGGCGACAACTCCGTCGTGCTCTTTGATGGCGATCCCGATACGGCCGTCACACTGACCGAGCCGTCCGAAGGCGTCTTCGGCTTCGGCTTCGGTGTCGGGCCGGTGGCCTTTGATCTGATCATCGAGACGCTCGAATCGAAGGGCCTCGTCCGCACTCTGGCCGAACCGAACATCATCGCGATCTCGGGCCAGGATGCGGACTTCCTCGCCGGCGGCGAGTTCCCGATCCCGGTGTCGGATGAAGATGGCATCACCATCGAGTTCCGCCCCTTCGGTGTGCAGCTTCTCTTCAAGCCGACGGTGATCGACGAGGATCTGATCAACCTGGAGATTGGCGCCTCGGTCTCGGCCATCGACCCGACCGCCTCGATCTCCACGGTCGCCGGCGTCGCCGTGCCGGGCTTCTCGGTCCGCCGCGCCGTGACCACGGTGGAGATGCGGGACGGGCAGAGCTTCGCCATCGCCGGATTGCTGACCGACGACTTCTCTGACATCGCCGATCAGGTGCCGTTCGCGGGCGACATCCCGGTGCTCGGTGCGCTCTTCCGCTCGGCCGAGTTCACCCGGTCGCAGACGGAGCTCGTGGTCTTCGTGACCCCGCATCTGGTGACGCCGGTCGATGGCGACGCCTTGTCGGCCCCGACCGACCGAATCGCCCTGCCCAACGAGGCTGAGCTCTTCCTGCTCGGCCGCACCGAAGGCCGCCGCGACGTCCAAGAAGTGGCGCGGCAGGACTTCGAGGGCTCCTATGGCTACGTGATGGAGTGAGGACGATGACCATCTACACCCGCTTGGCCGGCACCGGCCTCATCCTCGCCGTCGCCGGCTGCTCGCAACCCGCGGGCACCCTTCCGGGCGAAGAGACCTTCGGCAGCGCCACCATGCAGTCGATGCTGGCGCAAACCGCCTACCTCAACACCGATCTGTTGCTGAACCTGGCCGAGACCTTTCGGAGCGAAGTGCCCGACACGGTAACCTTCGACTTCGACAGCTCGGCCCTGCGACCCGACGCCCGGGCGGCGCTCGATCAGCAGGTGGCGTTCATGCAGCGCCATCCCAACGCGCGCTTCCGGGTCTTCGGCCATACCGACCTGGTGGGCTCGAACGCCTATAACCAGCGGCTTGGCCTACGTCGGGCGCGGGCGGTGGTGCGTTATCTCGTCTCCAACGGCATCGCGCGCAACCGCCTTGATGCCGTCACCTCGCTTGGCGAGACGCAGCCGGTGGTCGACACTGAGGCCCGGGAGGAGCGCAACCGCCGCACCATGACGGAGGTTGCCGGCTTCGACTTCGGCTTCGTCGGCGACGGCATGGACGGCAAGCGCACCGTCATCGTCTACAACGAGTACGTCAACGATGCCGGATCCGAGATCGACGCGGGCGATACGACCGCAGGTGCCGGAGGATAAAGCACAAATCGGATCGTTTCTCTTGCAGACTCAGGTGCTTTCTAGGTACATTGTCCTTTGGGGGCGCTGCTGTCAGGTAGGAGAGCCGTGCAGTCCGATAGTGCTGGAGGGGTCGAGCGCTTTAAACGGGATAAACGTGGTGCGGCGACGGTAGAGTTCGTCATCGCACTACCCGTCTTGCTCGCCGTACTCGTCTTTTCGACCCAATACGGTCGCGCCATGCAGGTGCGAAACGCATTGGATGTTGCTGTTCGCGATGCGGCGCGCTTCCTGTCTCGCGCGCCACTCGCTGGTGATAGCGTGCCCGCTGCGTTCGTGACGGAGGCGGAGTCGTTGATCACGAGTCGCATGGGTGAGGCGGTCGAATCGGTCAACTTCGTTGAAGTGTCCGGCAGCACCGCTCAAGCCGAGGTTACGGTCGTGGCCAATGTCCGGCTGCCGCTGTTGCGACTGATCAGACAGATCGCCGGCGGCGAAGGTGATCTGTCGTCAATTCCGATGCACGCCTCGGAGGTTTGGCCGAGGACCGAGACGGACCTATGACCGGTCGGCGGCAAACCGACCGGCGCCGTTCCTTCGGCGCCGATGAGCGCGGTGCGGCAACGCTCGAGTTCGTGATCGTCTTCGGTCCGCTCATCATTCTGTTTTTCTTCATCATTGAGATGGCTTTCGCGTATCACTGGGCGATCGCTGCCCAGAAGGGCGTGGAAAACGGGGTGCGCGTGGCCGTGGTGCAGGCGCCGGTACATTCAGATTTGCTCGACCCCGGCGGTGGCCCGGCCCGGGTGCGGCGGGTCGAGACGGCGGTCCTCGGGGACGAAGGCGGCAGCTGCGCGGCCGGGAATTGCGTCACCATCGCGGACGAGACCTGCCAGGGCGGAACCCTGGCCGTCGCCGAATGCAGCACGACCGACTTCCAGAAGATCTTTCAGGCGGTCTCACGCCTCGCCTACGGTATCGCGCCGGAGGATGTCTCCATCACCTACCGAGACGTCAATCTCGGCTATGCCGGGGAGCCTTACGTGCCGCTGGTGACGGTCCGGATCGAGCCCCGGGCCTTCGCGCTCGATCTCAATCTCTTCGGTGGTGAAACGACACTTCCCGGTTACGAGGCGTCCCTCGTGGCTGAAGATCTTTCGAACTGAGGGACGTCATGGCCTTGATCAAAGCAAAGACGCAACCGGTCCAGACCGTCACGGTCGCCCGGGAGATCAACGAGCTCGACCTGTTGATCGAGGACTTGAACGAGGAGTTCGAGGACGCCTGGCTCGCCGCCACGCCGGCCGAAGCGCGATCGTTGATCGAGGCCGGCGACCAGCCCGAGCTCACCTACGTCGTCGTCGCGGTCGATAGTGTGGACGAGGCCGACCTCACGCCGTGGGCCGAGGTCATTCGGGCGGCCAAGCGCGCCGGCCTTGGCGTACTCCTGGTTGTGCACGACCTGAGCGCCGCGGCGCTCCACCAGCTGATGCAATTGGGCGCCGACACGTTTGCGCCCTATCCTCTGCCGGAGATGGCGCTGCGCGACGCGATCGAGCGGTTGGATGCCCGCCAGTCGACCCCAGATGAGAAGGCCGGAGGTTCGACGGGCCGAAACGGCATCGTTCTGCCGGTCTACGGTGTCGCGGGCGGGGTGGGCGCGACCACGTTCGCGGTCAATCTCGCATGGGAATTGTCGCTCGCCACGCGCAAGACCAACCAGCGCATCGCCTTGCTCGATTTCAACTTCCAGTATGGGTCGGTCGCCACCTATCTGGACCTGGCCCGGCGCGAGGCGATCTACGAGCTGTTGTCGGAGCCGTCGCGGGCCGATGAGACCGCCTTCAAGCAGGCGCTGACATCGTTTCGCAAGCGCATCGCGGTGCTGACGGCGCCGTCTGACGCGCTGCCGCTCGACATCGTCGCGCCGCAGGAGATCGACCGCCTGCTCGAGCTCGCCACCAGCTCCTACGACTATGTCGTGGTCGATATGCCCCAGGCATTGGTGCATTGGTCCGAGCACGTGCTGCGCGCCGCCGAGACCTTCTTCGCCATCCTTGAGATCGACATGCGCTCGGCCCAGAACGCGCTTCGCTTCCTGCGCGCCCTGAAGGCGGAGGAGCTGCCGTACGAGAAGGTGCAGCTGATCCTCAACCGGGCGCCGGGCTTTGCCGATCGCACCGGCAAGGCCCGGGTGAAGCGCTTGTCCGAGAGCCTGGGCGTCGACTTCAACATCCTGCTGCCCGATGGCGGGCGCTCGGTCACCAACGCCTGCGACATGGGCGAGCCCCTGGCTGAATCGGCTGCGTCCAACGCGCTTCGGAAGGAAATCCGCAAGATCGCGGCCCAGACCGTCGAACAGCTCGAGGCCCGCAAGGCGGCCGTCAAATAGAACCGTTTAGATCCGGAGGCAGAGATGTTCCGCCGCTACCAGCGCCCGCGCGACGAGGTCCCCTCTCCGTCGATTGATCCCAAGGCCGCACCGACGGTCGCCCGGATGCGCGAAGCCCCGAAGGTCGAGGCGGTCCCGTCGCCGGAGCAGTCGCGCGACGCCAAGCGCCGCCAGCGCCTGCTCGACGTGCGCATGCAATTGCACGGCCGGCTGCTCGAATCGCTGAACCTCGCGGTGATCGACAAGGTGGGCGAGGCTGATCTTCGCCGTGAGATCGCCGCAATTTCGCGCGAAGGGTTACGCGATATCGGAGTCGTCCTGTCGACCGGCGAGACGGAGCAGCTCAATCAGGAGCTGTACGATGAAGTGGTGGGTCTCGGCCCGCTGGAGCCCCTGCTGAAGGACCCGACCATCAACGATATTCTGGTCAATACGCACGAACAGATCTTCGTCGAGCGGCGCGGCAAGCTGCAACTGACCGACGTGCAGTTCAAGGACGAGCGCCATCTGCTGCGCGTCATCGACAAGATCGTCTCGGCCGTCGGACGTCGGGTGGACGAAAGCCAGCCCTATGTCGACGCGCGCCTGGCCGACGGCTCCCGCTTCAACGCCCTGGTGCCGCCCTGTGCGGTCGACGGTCCCCTGGTCTCCATCCGGAAATTCTCCGATCACAAGCTGTCGGTCGATGAACTGGTCGAATACGGCGCGCTCTCGGAAGAGATGGCGGCCTATCTGCAGGCGACGGTGGCCACCCGGCTGAACGTACTGATCTCGGGCGGTACTGGCTCCGGTAAGACGACCACGCTGAACGCGCTCTCGTCCTTCGTCGACAACTCCGAGCGGATTACGACGATCGAGGACACGGCCGAGCTCAAGCTGCAGCAGACCCACATCGTGCGGATGGAAAGCCGCCCGCCCAACGTCGAGGGCAAGGGCGAGATCAACCAGCGCGACCTGCTGCGCAACGCGCTCCGGATGCGGCCCGACCGGATCATCATCGGTGAGACGAGGGGCGGCGAAGTCGTCGACATGCTCCAGGCCATGAACACCGGCCACGACGGCTCGATGACCACGATCCACGCCAACACGCCGCGGGACGCCATCAGCCGGATGGAGAACATGATCGCCATGGCCGGCCTCGAGCTGCCGCTGGCCGGCATGCGCTCGCAGATCTCGTCGGCCCTGCACGTCATCGTCCAGGTCGCCCGTCTACAAGACGGCACGCGGCGAATGACCTCGATCTCCGAGATCACCGGCATGGAGGGTGAGATCATCTCCATGCAGGAGATCTTCAAGTTCCATCGCGCGGGCATCGGCCCGGATGGCGAGGTGTTGGGGCAGTTCACGCCGACCGGCGTCCGCTCCCACTATGCCGATCGCTTCGCGCAGTGGGGCTACGACCTGCCGGCCAGTATCTACGCGCCGGTGCGCAACGCCGGCTGACGCCGGGGGCGATTAGGGGAAGCGCCGTTATGTTCGAGCCGCTGGTCTACGCGATCATCTTCATCAGCGTCCTGCTGATCGTCCAGGGCCTGTACCTGGTGCTGTTCGGCAAGACGGTGCGGCTCGACAGCAAGGTCAACCGCCGGCTTGAGATGCTGGAGCGGGGCGAGGATCCCGAAGAGGTGCTGGAGACGCTCCGCAAAGAGCGCGACCAGCATCGCGAGACCACTGGCCTGCCGCTCCTCGCGCCGCTGCATGAGAAGGCGGCCCAGGCCAACATCGCCTTCACGCCGGTGCAACTTCTGCTGGTCATGGTGGCGCTCGGCGTCATCAGCTTTGTGCTGCTCAGCGTGTTCTCCCAGGCGGAACTGGTGGTGCGCCTCGGCGTCTCCGTCATCATCGGCTACGGCGCGATGTTCGTCTGGCTGCGCAACAAGGCGAAGAAGCGCATCGAGCTGTTCGAGGAGCAGCTGCCCGACGCCGTCGAGCTGATCGTGCGGAGCTTGCGGGTCGGCCATCCGATCGGCCACTCGATCAGCGTGGTGAGCCAGGAGATGCCCGACCCGATCGGTACCGAGTTCGGCCTGATCTCGGACGAGAGCACCTACGGCATGGACATCACCGACTCGCTCTCCAAGATGGCGCAGCGGGTCGATGTGCAGGATTTGAACTTCCTCTCGGTCGCGGTGAACATCCAAAGCCAGTCGGGCGGTAACCTGGCCGAGATCCTCGACGGTCTCTCGAAGGTCATCCGCTCGCGCTTCAAGCTCTTCCGGAGGGTGAAGGCGATCACGGCCGAGGCGCGCTGGTCCGGCTGGTTCCTGTCGATCTTTCCGGTGGTCGCGCTGGTCTTCATCAACCTGCTCGACCCGAACTATTATGACGACGTGCGGGAGACGCCGGCCTTCACGCCGGCCGCGATCGTCGTGGGCGTCCTGCTGATCGTGAACATCATCTTCATGCGCGCGCTCGTGAACATCAAAGTCTGAGGTGGCGAAGTGGACTCCGTGGTCGATACCTTCTCACAGAGCTGGGATTTCCTCGTCGCCGCCTTCGGCCCGCCGGGACCCTACTATGTGATCTTCATGCTGGCGGCGGTGCTGATCGCGCTGTCCGTGCCGGTGCTGATGCGGCGCAGGGCCGATCCGTTCGACCGCCTCGGCGGCAGCGGGCCGCGGGTCGCGGGGCCCGCCGCTGCCGCGGCCGCGGGTGGCGATGCCGCGCGGCTACGCTACGACAGCAAGAACGCCAATCTCGAGCGGTTGGCGCCGTTCCTGGAGCCGCAGAACAAGGAAGAGTACTCCGCCGTTCGCCTGCTGCTGATGCAGGCCGGCTATCGCTCCCGCTCCGCCGTCGGCACCTACCATCTGGCGCGCTTCGTGCTCGGTATGGGGTTCCTGGCGATCGGCGTTCTGTCGGTTCTGGTGCGGGAGACGCCGCCCTCGCTCCCGGCGATGATCTTCACCATCATGGTGCCGGGCCTGGTCGGTTACTTCATGCCGCAGTACTGGGTGGTGCGCCGCAAGCAGACCCGGCAGGAAGAGATCACCAACGGCTTTCCCGATGCGCTCGACCTGATGCTGGTCTGCGTCGAGGCCGGCCAGTCGCTCGACCAGGCGATCATGCGCGTGGCGCGGGAGATCAACGTCGGCTTCCCGGCGCTGGCGGAGGAGTTCGAGATCGTCTCCAACGAAGTGCGCGCCGGTAAGGATCGCACGAACGTTCTGCGCGACATGTCGGAGCGTGCCGGCGTGGCCGACATCTCCGCCTTCGTTACCGTGCTCATCCAGTCCGCCCGCTTCGGTACCTCGATCAGCCAGGCCCTGCGGGTCTACGCGGCCGAGATGCGGGACAAGCGCATCATGCGGGCCGAGGAGAAGGCGAACGTGCTTCCGACCAAGCTGACGCTCGGCTCAATGCTCTTCACCGTGCCGCCCTTGTTGATCATTCTGATCGGCCCGTCGCTCTACGAAATCTTCGACGTGCTCACCGGCGCCGGCGCCGGAGGGCTCTAGCTTGACCCAGCCCGACACCCGGCGGCGGCGCGGGTGGGGGATCGGCGCGCTGGCAGCCCTGATGCTGGTGGCCGCCTGCGATACCGGGCAGCCGGAGTTCGAACCGCTCGGCGCGGGCGAGGGGCTGCCGGGCCAGCCGCAGATCGATCCGAACCTTCCACCGCTTCAGGTCGGCCATGCGATGCTGCGGGCCGGCGAGTACGACTTTGCCGTCCGCGCCTTCACCCTGGCCATCCAGGAAGATGGTCTGACGCCCGAGATCCTGATCGGCCTCGGCACCGCGAACGAGCGTTTGGGCCGGCTCGGCCTCGCCCAGCGCTCCCTCGAGGCGGCGGTGGAGCTGGCGCCCAACTCGGCCGCCGCCTGGAACAACCTTGGCGTGGTGCTCGACCGCAAGGACGACGTGCGCGGTGCCGTCGCCGCTTTCCAGACCGCCTTCGCCCTCGACAGCGGGGCAAGCGACCTGATCCTGCAAAACCTGCTACAGGCCGAGTTCAGGCTGAAAGACACACAATCGGACAATCCGGAGGACGAAACCGAATTCAGACTGGTGCGAAGGGGCTTAGGGCATTATCTTCTGATCGAAAATAACGAGCAGGACAGGAACGCATCATGAAGAGCCCCGCCCGCCGCGGCCGATTGGCCGGGCGTCTCGCCATATGCTGTTTCGCGCTCGCCGGGTGCGAAACCGAGATCAGCGAAGAGTTCAAGCAGCAGTCGCTCGGCCCGGTCAACGTGGTCGATGCCACCAACATGAACGAGATCATGCTCTCCGTCGGCGATCCAGACGCGGCGGTCGAGTATTTCCGCAACGCCCTGGCGCGAGAGCCCGAGCGCACCGAGTTCAAGCGCGGCTACGCCCAGTCGTTGGCCCGGGCCGGCCGCCATTCCGAGGCGGTGTTGGTCTACCGCCAGCTGATGGACGATGCCGAGGCCACCACCACCGACCGATTGGTCTTCGCCACCTCGCTCATGCAGATGAGCCAGTTCGATGAGGCGGAAGAGCTGTTGGCCCTGGTGCCGCCGAACGCCAACTCCTACCGCTACAACCTTCTGATGGCGATGCTGTCGGACCACAACGAGGCCTGGGTCGAAGCCGATCTGCACTACGACAACGCCCGTCGCCTGACGACGCGGCCGGCCCGGGTGCTGAACAACTGGGGCATCTCGCACCGCGTCCGCGGCGACAGCCAGCGTGCCGTCGAGCTGTTCGAGGAGGCGATCACCTTCGATCCCGAGATGTTCGAGGCCAAGAATAACCTGGTGATCACCCGCGGCATCGAAGGCGTCTATCAGCTGCCGGTGATCCCGATGTCGGAGACCGACCGCGCCAAGCTCTACCACAACCTCGCCATCGTGGCGCTCCGCCGGAATGAGCCGGAGACGGCGCGCGGTCTGCTCGAGCGGGCGGTGGAGACCCATCCGCAGCACTTCGCCCCGGCGGCCGAAAAGCTCGCGGCGCTCGACGGTCCCGTGCTGCGGTGATGACGATGGAGGCCGGCGACGCGGTGATCCTGTTCGCGCTGCTGCTGTTGCCGGCGCTCTACACGGCCTGGAGCGATCTGAAGACCATGACGATCCCCAACTGGGTGTCGCTGCTTCTGCTCACGATATTCCTGGTCGTCGGCCCGGTGCTTTATCCGCTGGAGCAGATGGGCCTGCAGATCATCGTCGGCCTCGGCGTCTTCGCCGTCGGCTTCCTGCTGAACCTCACCGGTCGCTTCGGCGGCGGTGATGCCAAGTTCGCGGCGGCGCTGGTGCTGTTCGTCGATCCGCGCGATCTGGGCCCGTTCCTGCAGATCCTCGCCATCATGTCGCTCGCGGGCCTGGTGACCCACCGACTGCTCGGCCGCCTGCCATTGATGCAGCGCCAGACGGCCGGCTGGCAGTCCTGGCAGGAGACGGCGTACTTCCCGCTCGGCTTCTCGCTGGCCGGTGCGCTGATCTTCTACCTCGGCCTCGTCGCCGTCACTGCGTGATCCGCCGGAAGGCGGTGCCGAAGCTGTTCTGCGCCACCCTGGTGTATTGCGCGGGATCGAGCCGCTCGACGATCAGGTCATAGGCCCGCTGGCTGATCGGGCAGTGCGGCAGCACGGCGAGATCGGCAAGCTCCTCCCCCGCCGATCCGCCGTAGTACCAAAGCTGCGAGGTCTCGATCGGCCGCCCGGCGCCATGCAGCCAAAGCGGGTTGACATGGTCGGCGAGCAGCACCCGCATCTCGGCCGCGTCGCTGATCGACGTGACCAGATCGGCGAGGCCGGGATAGTGCACCTTTTCCCGTCGCTTCACGGTGCAGGGCGGCAATGTCTCCCCGGCGAAGGTCAGCGGCTCCTCCGGGATATCGGCATCTTCCGTCGGCTCCTCCGGCAGCGGCTCGGTCGCGACATGTTCCCGCGTGAGCCAGAGGGCGGCCGCCTCGCCCCCCGCCAGCGGCGCCACATAGCCTTCCAGATCGAGGCGGATATGGCGGATCGGGCTCCAGGCCATGTTCGCCGCCGTCGGCAGGACCAGGGCGGCGAAGAAGACGCTGAAGGCTGTCAGGCGCCGGCCGGACCGGCTTTTGAGACCGATGAAGATCACCGCCACCGGCAGCAGCCAAAGCGGCTCGTTCCCCCAGTTCTGGTAGGTGATGAAGACGAAGCCGGGGGCGAGCAGCAACAACAGCAACCCGGCCCGATGCTGCCCGGTCCGACGCAGCAGGATGATGCCGAAGAGGAGCGCCAGGAAGCCGCTCAACATCCGCGGCGTCATCAACGTCTCCGTCAGGGAAAGCTGGGGACGCGGCCGGATCTCGGACGTGCTGACCTGGATCAGATCGGCAGCGTAGGCGAGCCAGATCGACGACGATCCGCTGAGCACCGTGACGAGCAGCATCGAGAGCAGGCCCGCGCCGACGGTGACGACGGCCGCGTGCCACTGGCGCTCGCGCACTAGGTGAATGGCGATGACGGGGGCGAGGGCCACGAAATACGTGACCTTCATCAAGGCAAGCGCCGAGAGGCCGAGACCAAAAAGCAGGCCGTCCCCGGTCTGGTGGCGTTGGCCCCCGCGCACCGGGGCCATCAGGGCCACCACCAGCAGCGCCAGGATGGCCCAGGACCAGCGATTGTAGGCCAGGGCAAAATCGACGACCGCGAAGATCCGGCCGTGAACCAGGGCCCCGGTCAGCACGATCGTCCAGAGCGCCAGTACGAACGCACCCCGCGGACCGAGCCGGGTCATCCGCAGCCAGAGAAGCCCGGGGATCATCGCCAGCATCGCCGTGACGTTGCCGAGGATCAGCGCCATCCCGTCCGGGGCGCCAAGCGCCAGCCACAGCGTGACGGGCGCGAAACTGAGCACGCCAAGCGGCGTCGGGTGGTCGAGATGCGGCCAAAGGCCGAGCAGCAGCCGTCGCGCGCCGTCCAGCACGTGCAGCGTATCGACCTCGATCGTGGTGACCGCCAACCGCCCGGGCACCAGCAGCAGCGCCGAGAAGGCGCCGATCAGCCCGAGCACCACGAGCAAAAATCGCCAGGGAAGGCGGGCTTTTTTCGCCTCAGCCATCGGAACTGCCCCTCTGCCTCATTACCGGCACAATAGTGAAGCAAGGAAAGGGCAGGAATATGGTTTGCGTCCCTTCTCGGGCACCGGTCCCTGCGGTGTGCGATCACGGGGGCGCCATAGGGCGTGGGGCAAGCACATGAAGGACATCAACACGGCCGTTCCGCCGCCGGAGGCACCGCATCACGTCGAGGATCTCTACCTCGACATCGTTCTGCAGCGCGACCTGCTGATCAAGACGATCTTCCGCCAGAACCTGAACTCGGTGACCGACATCGCGCGGGCCACCGCGCTCAACAACACGGTGGTGGCCGAGCTCGTCGACATCCTTCGCCAGCAGAACATGATCGAGACCCTCGGCACCCGCGGTCGGGAGGGTGGCAGCACCGAGATGCGCTATCAGCTGACCGAAAGCGGCAAGGCCCGGGCGATCGACGCCCTCGCCCAGTCTGAATATTTCGGTCCCTTCCCGGTCTCCCTCAAGCGGTTCGAGGAGCAGTTCAAGCTGCAGACCGTGAAGGAGGCGGCGATCACGCGGGAGGCACTGGACAGCGCCTCAGAGAACATCGTGCTGCCCGATGGGATGATGGAAAACCTCGGCCCGGCGGTGAACTCCGGCCGCTCGATCCTGCTCTACGGCCCGCCGGGCAACGGAAAATCCTCAATCGCCAACGCCATCCGCGATGCGCTGGGGGGTGAAATCTACGTGCCCCACGTGATCGAGTTCAGCAGTCAGATCATCTCCGTCTTCGATCCGGTGGTGCACGACCGCCTGGATGCTGGGGAGGTGGAGGCGGAGGCCTCCGCGCTCCGCATGTCGCTGCCCTACGACCGGCGCTTCGTGCGCTGCAAGCGGCCCTCGGTGATGACCGGCGGTGAACTGACGCTCGATCTGCTGGACCTGCGCTACAATCCGGTCTCGCGCACCTATCAGGCACCCTTGCAGCTCAAGGCCACCGGCGGCGTCTTCATCATCGACGACCTCGGCCGGCAGAAGGAAAGCCCGCAGGCGATCATCAACCGCTGGATCGTTCCGATGGAGGCGAGCATCGACCTTCTGACCCTCGCCTCGGGTCAGAAGTTCCAGGTGCCGTTCGACACATTGGTGATCTTCTCCACCAACTTCCCGCCGGCCGAGATGTTCGACGGCGCCGCCCTGCGCCGGATCTACTACAAGATCAAGGTCGACCGGCCGAGCCAGTCGGACTTCATCAAGATCTTCATCAAGACCAGCCGGGCCTTCGGCATCGACCCCGATGAGGGGGTGCTGGAGCATCTGATCAACCAGCTCTACCCTCAGACCAAGAAGCGCTATGCCGGCTATCACGCGCCGTTCCTGCTGAGCCAAATGCTGTCGGTCTGCGACTATGAGGGACTGCCCCGGCATATGAGCGTTGATCTGTTGGAGCGGGTATGGCCCAATCTCTACGTCGATGACGAGGACTAGGGACCGATGCCATGGCCGACGGCAGCACGGCCGCCCGGGTGGCGGTGGAGCGTGACGGGCACGTCGCGACCGTAACCCTCTCACGCCCGGAAAAGCGCAACGCCCTCGACCAAGCGATGCTGGAAGCGATTGTCGCCACAGGGGAGGAGCTGGCAGCTGATGCCAAGCTTCGCGCCGTGGTGCTGACCGGCGCCGGCCAGGCGTTCTGCGCCGGGCTCGACTTCATGAGCTTCGCGGCGATGGCGAGCGCGGGCGGCGTCGGCGATTTCGCCGGGCGCACCCATGGCGACGCCAACCTCTTTCAACGCGCCGGGCTGGTCTGGCACGATCTGCCCGTGCCGGTGATTGCGGCGCTGCACGGCACCGTCTTCGGCGGCGGCCTGCAGATCGCCTTCGGCGCCGACATCCGCATCGCCGCCCCGGGCACCCAGCTTTCGATCATGGAAGCCAAGTGGGGCCTGATCCCCGACATGGGCGGCATGGTGCTGTTTCCGCGCGCGGTGCGGGACGACGTGCTCCGCCGTCTGATCTACACGGCCGAGATCTTCGACGCGGCCCAGGCGGAGCGCTGGGGCCTCGTCACCGAAGTGGCGGAGGATCCGCTGACGGCCGCGAAGGCGCTGGCCGGGGCCATCGCCGGGCGCTCGCCCAAGGCGGTGCGGACGGCCAAACGTCTGCTGGCAGAGGCGGCCACCCAGGACCGGGCCGCCACGCTTCGCATCGAATCCGAGTTGCAGGCGACCCTGATCGGCGGGCCGGAGCAGATCGAGGCGGTCCGCGCCAACATGGAAAAGCGCCCGCCCGATTTCGACGCGGTGGCGAAGGGCTGAGCGGCGCTCGTCCTACGCCGTTGCACCCACCCGCATGGCGAGCTCGACGATGACGGCGGCATAGAACACGAAGGTCGCGGTCAAGACGAAGCCGTGCCAGATCGCGTTCTGAAAGCGCAGGCTGCTCCACATGTGGAAGATGACGCCGACGGAGTAGAGCAGACCGCCCACGATCAGCAGGGCGATGGTGGCGCCGGAGAGCGTGGTCTCCCCCCCGCCGATGATGAAGACGCCGGCCCAACCGAGCAGCAGGTAGAAGGCAATCGACAATCGCTCGAACCGATTCGGCAGGAGAAGCCGCATCAGCATGCCGGAGATCGCGGCGATCCAGACCGTCGGCAGCACCCAGCTGGACGCCATACCGCCGGCAAGCACCGCAAAGGGCGTCTGCGTGCCCGCGATCTTGAGGAAGATCACCGCGGTGTCGAAGCGGCGGAGCATGCACCGCACCTGGTCGCGCGCCGCATAGAGCATGTTGTAAGCGCCCGAGATCGCCAGCATGGCCAGGAGGCAGATCGAATAGATCGAGACGGCCGCAATGGTCGGCCCGCGTCCGTCCAGAAAGACCGAGAGCGTGATGAGCACCGGCACCGACAGCATGGCGAGGCTGATGCCGGCCACATGGACGACGGCATCGGCAAACCACTCTGCCCGGCTGTAGACCGGAAAACTCCCCTCACGACGCGCAGTCAAGATCGCTCCCCTACGCCAAACACACACACGCGGATCCGAGCTGTCGCTGCCATGATCCTATCATAGTTTGCCGGTTGGAGAAGGCACGGTGCTGCGGGAAAGCTAACATCCGATGTCGCTCAGCGCGCGCGGCTCCACTGCACGGCCAGGATGCCGGCCATGATGATGGCCACGCCGGCCGCGTCGCGAAGCGTCAGCGCCTCGCCCAGGATCACGGCCGCGATAGCGACGCCGAGGAACGGGTTGAGGAAGTGAAAGGTCGCGGCCCGCGTCGCGCCGATGCGGCGGACGAGCGCAAACCAGAGGATCGTCGCCGCAAGGCCCGGCACCAGGGTGGTGTAGACGAAGGCGACGATCAGCGGCAGGGTCCAGTCGACCACCAGCTCCTCGAACAGCAGCGAGACGGGGAGAAGGGCGACGGCCCCGACCAGCATCTGCGCTCCGACGATCATCAACAGGTTGCCGCCCTCGATAGCGCCGCGCACCAGCAGGGTGGCCAGGGTGAGGGCGGCAACTCCGATCAGGCAGAGCACGATGCCCACCGGATCGGCCCCGGCGCCAAGCCGCGCGCCCATCACCGTCAGCACCCCGACCGCGCCGGCGGCGAGACCGACGAGGCCGATGGCGCTCAGCCGCTCCCCCAACGCCAGCCAGCTCGCCGCGGCGACCAGCAGCGGCAGCATCGAGGCGATGATGGCGGCGAGCGAGGCCTCGATCGACTGCATCGCCAGGAAGTTCAGCCCGAGGTAGAGCGCGTTCTGGCAGACGCCGAACAGCACCACGGCGATCCACTGGCGTCGGGTGAGGCTCAGCCGCTGGCCCATTAGCCGGGCGATGAGGACGGCGAGCGCGCCCGAGATGGCGAAGCGCAGGGCCAGCGCGGCAAAGGGCGGGGCGTACTGCACCAGGATCCGGGCCGAGGTGAAGGCCGACGACCAGATCGCGGCAAAGAGCAGGCCCATGGCGAGCGCGCGCAGATCCATCGCCGTTGTCCCCACCCGCGCTTCACCAAGCCTACGTCGCGGGTAGCACAGCGCCTGCTTGACGGGAAGGGACGGGGCGGGAAGGTTGCCCGGGCCAAGCGCTGGGAGAGGAGCCCGAGATGTCCGTCACCGTGTCGGAGGCTGTGGCCCGGCGCCGCTCGATCCGCGCCTTCACCGACCGCCCGGTGGAAACCGATATGCTGGTCGAGATCCTGCGCCGAGCCGCCCGCGCACCGTCGGGCGGCAACCTGCAGCCCTGGCAGGTCTATCTGCTGAACGGCCCGTCGATGACCGCCTTTCGCGAGATGATGGAGCCGCGCATCGCGGCGGGCGACGTCGATAGCCCGGAATATCCCGTCTATCCCTCCCCGCTCAAAAGCCCCTACCGCGAGCGGCGTTTCGCGGTGGGGGAGGCGCTCTACGCCCGGCTCGGCATCCCGCGGGAGGATAAGGCGGCGCGCCTCGCCTGGTTTGCCGAGAACTACCGCTTCTTCCACGCGCCGGCCGCGCTTTTCCTGTTCGTCGACCGCGACATGGGGGCGGCCCAGTGGTCGGACCTCGGAGGCTACTTGCAGACCGTGATGCTGCTTCTGGTGGAGGCCGGCCTCGCCTCCTGCCCGCAGGAGGCCTGGTTTCTGCACCACAGCGTCGTCCAGTCCTTCGTCGAAGCGCCGGAGGAGCTGATGCTGTTCTGCGGCCTATCGATCGGGGAGCCTGCGCCAGAGGCCGCGGTGAACGGCCTGGTGGCCGAGCGGGCCGATCCGGCGGAGTGGCTGACGGTGTTGTGAGAGCCGTCGCTTGATCCGCCGCCCCGGGCGCGCCCATGCTGGGCAGGTCTGTCCAATCATTGGGGAGCGAAGTCATGGGCACGGAACAGATGGTTGCCGCGCACTACACCACCGGGGCGCTCTATGACCGGGTGATCCAGGCGCTGCGCGCCAGCGGCGTCGATCCCGATCATGCCGCGCCGGAGGCTCTGGCGGCCGGGGACGAGTTCCACACCGGCGGGCGCGAGGCGACGGACGCGCTCCTCGAACAGCTCACCATCGGGGCGGAGACCCGGGTGCTCGACATCGGCTCCGGCATCGGTGGGCCGGCCCGCCACATCGCCCAGCGCTATGGCTGCCACGTCACCGGGGTCGATCTGACGGAGGAGTTCGTGGAGACCGCCCGTCGCCTCTCAGACCTTGTCGGCATGGGCGACAAGGTGCGCTTTCTGCAGGGCAGCGGCACCGAGCTGCCGCTGGAGGCCGGCAGCGTCGATCTGGCCCTCATCCTGCATGTCGGCATGAACATCGCGGACAAGGATCGCCTAACGGCCGAAGCCGCGCGGGTGCTGAGCCCGGGCGGTACCCTCGCGATCTTTGACGTCATGCGGGCGGGCGCGGCGGGCGATCTGATCTTTCCCCTGCCGTGGTCGTCGGTGCCCGAGACGTCCTTCGTCGTGCCGCCCGCCGTCTACAAGGATGCGGCGACGGCGGCTGGTCTCACCCTGGTGGGTGAGCGGGATCGCTCCGCCTTCGCCCTCGACTTCTTCGCCAAGTCCGCAGCCCGGATCGAGGAACATGGGCCCGCCCCCCTCGGCATCCATCTGATGATGGGGGAGACGGCGGGGGAGAAGCTCGGCAACTACGTCAAGAACCTCGAGGCCGGGCGGATCGCGCCGACCGAACTGATCTTCCGACGGGACGGCTGACGCAGACAGACCAGAACCTGTCCGATTTGGGCTTGGCGACGCCGGGCGGCTCCTCTTTCATGGCGTGAGGCGAATGCGGGAGGCGCACGTGGCGGAACAGTATCGGGCCGTGGTGATCGGCGGGGGCGTCGTCGGCTGCTCCGTCCTCTACCACCTGGCGAAGCGCGGCTGGACGGACATCGCGCTCTTGGAGCGTGATGTGCTGACCTGCGGCTCCTCCTGGCATGCAGCCGGGGGTTTTCACACGCTGAACGGCGATCCCAATGTCGCCAAGCTGCAGCAATACACCGTCGAGCTTTACCGCGAGATCGAGGAGATGTCGGGCCAGTCGGTCGGCCTGCATCTGACCGGCGGCATCCAGCTCGCTAAGACGAAGGAGCGGATGGAGAGCCTCTACATGGCCCAGGCGCGCGGCCGCTACATGGGCATGGAGCTCGAGATCGTGACGCCGGCCGAGGCCAAGGCGCAGTTCCCGATCCTGGACGAGACCCAGTTCCTCGGCGGGCTTTGGGATCCGATCGAGGGCCATCTCGATCCCTCCGGCACCACCCGCGCCTATGCGATCTGCGCGCGGAAGCTCGGCGCTAAGGTGAAGGAAGGCTGCAAGGTCGACGACATCCACCAGCGCGCAGACGGCATGTGGGTGCTGACCACCGGCCAGGGCGAGATCCTGACCGAGAACGTGATCAATGCCGGCGGCCTCTGGGCTCGTGAGGTCGGGCGCATGGTGGGGCTGGAGCTGCCGGTGCTCGCCATGGAGCACCATTACCTGCTGACGGAGACCGTGCCGGAGATCGTCGAATACAACAAGGCGACGGGCAAGGAGATCATCCACATCATCGACTTCGAGGGGGAGATCTACACCCGGCAGGAGCGCGACGGCGTCCTCCTCGGCACCTATGAGCAGGCCGCGACCCCCTGGTCGCCGACCGAGACGCCGTGGGACTTCGGCTCCGAGCTCTTGGAGCCGAATTTCGACCGGATCTCACCCTCGCTCGAGGTGGGCTTCCGCCATTTCCCGGCGCTGGAGAACGTGGGCATCCGCCAGGCAATCAACGGCCCCTTCACCTTCGCCCCCGACGGCAACCCGCTGGTCGGACCGGTGCGCGGCCTGCCAGGCTATTGGTGCGCATGCGCGGTGATGGCGGGCTTCAGCCAGGGAGGCGGCGTGGGCCTCGCGCTCTCCAACTGGATCGTCGACGGCGATCCGGGTTTCGATGTCTGGGGCATGGACGTCGCGCGCTTCGGCGATTGGGCGACGCTCGGCTATACCAACGAGAAGGTGCGGGAGAACTACTCCCGCCGCTTCCGCATCCGCTTCCCGAACGAGGAACTGCCCGCGGCCCGCCCGTTCCGCACCGGCGCGCTGCATGACCGGCATGTGGCAGCGGGCGCCGTCATGGGGGCGAGCTACGGCCTTGAGGTGCCGCTCTGGTACGCGCCCGAGGGGGTGGAGGAGGTCTTTTCCTGGCGCCGCTCCACCGACCACGACCATGTCGGGGTCGAGGTGCGCGCGGTGCGCGACGGCGTGGGCCTCCTCGACATCACCGGCTTCGCCAAGTTCGCCGTGCGCGGCCCGAACGCCCGCGCCTGGCTCGACCGGATCTTCGCCTGCAAGCTGCCCCAGGCCGACCGCATGGCGCTCGCGCCCATGCTGAACGCGCGCGGCAAGCTGATCGGCGACTTCACCGTCGGCTGCATCTCGGATGAGCTGTTCTTCCTCGCCGGCTCCGGCATGGCGGAGGAGTACTATCTCCGCCACTTCGACCAGCACAAAGCGGATGGCGTGACGGTGGAGAGCCGGGGGCTCGGCGTGTGCGGCGTGTCGATCGCGGGGCCGCAGGCGCGCGCCTTGCTGGCCGCGGTCGCGGGTGCCGATGTGAGCCACGAGGCGTTCCGCTTCATGGCCAGCCGCGACATGCTGATCGGGCACGCGCCCTGCCGGGTCTCCCGCGTCACCTACACGGGCGATCTCGGCTACGAGATCTGGATGAAGACCGACTACGCCCGCTATGTCTGGGACCTGCTGATGGCGGAGGGCGCGGCACTCGGCATCCGGCCCTTCGGTCTGCGCGCCCTCAACTCGCTCCGGCTTGAGAAGAACTGGTCGTCCTGGGGCCGCGAGTACCGCCCGATCTACGGCCCGGTCGAGGCGGGGCTCGACCGCTTCGTCGCCTACGACAAGGCCGCCGACTTCATCGGCAAGGACGCGGCGGTGGAGGAACGCACCTCCGGCGGCAGCCTCCGCCTCGTCAGCTTCCAGGTGGCGGCGAAGGACAGCGACCCGATCGGCGACGAGCCCATCTGGTTCAAGGGCGACGTGCGCGGCTGGATCACTTCGGGCGGCTACGCCCACAACCAGGCGCTCTCCATTGCCCAGGGCTATGTGCCGAAGGAGATCGCCGGCGAGGTCGAGGGCTGGGAGGTCGAGGTGCTGGGCGAGCGCCTGCCCATGACGCTACAGCCCACGCCCCTCTTCGACGCCAATGCCAGCCGGATGCGGAGCTGAGGCGCGATCGCGGCGGCCGCCCGGCGCGTCGCCAATGGCGGATGCCTCCGGCGGGGAAGTTTAGGCCAGCAAGAACCCCGGGGCCTTTCCTGCTGGCTCAAGTATCCAGTCGGCGCTTCATCGCAGCCAAAGGCCGGCCTCGCGGATGCGCTTGCGGATCAGCCGCTCCTGCCGCGGCAGGGGGCCGTCGGTGAAGAGCCGTTGCACCCTCCGCCCCTTGCCCTGGTAGATCAGTTTTCGGAAGGGCTCGTAGGCCTTCAGGTGCTTCTTGATCGCCTGGGGCGCCGCGATCCGCTCCACCAGGTCGATGACGTCATCCCCCTCCCGCGCGTAGAGCAGGGGCAGGGTCCGCCAATGGCAGCTCACGCGCCCGTCGAGCAGGCCGGGCGGCAGGGTCTGGCGCCCGCCTCCGAGCCCCTGAATGACGAGGGGGAGGGCCACCTGATCGAGCCATGGGTCAAGGGACTGGCCCGCAAGCTCAGGCGGGGGCGCATCGCGGATCGACTGGGCGATCTCCAGGAAGCGCCCGCCGAACCGGACAGGGTCGCGGTGAAAGAACCAGCCGGCGCTGAAGTAGAGGTAGCGCTCCCAATCCTCGGCGTCCTTGGCCGGATCCAGCGAGGCCTCGAAGTCGAGGCCGAAGCGGTGGTAGAGCGCGCGCCAGATCACCTCCCGCGAATGACCCGCGACATCGGGCTTTGGCCAGGTGTCCTCTCGCCGGAGCGAGGCGGTCGGCCGGTCGAAGTCGAAGGGCACCTGGTCGAGCGGGGCAAGGAACACCGTGTCGGTGTCGACGAAGACGAATGGCTGATCGGGGGGGAGAGCGCGCAGTCCCTCGATCTTGTTGCCGTGGGGATAGGTCTCTCCGAAGACCTGATTGTCGAACGGGCGGATCTCCGCGCCGAGCTCGGTGAGCAGGGCGCGAAAGGTCGGATCCTGCACCCGCGGATCGAAGGACCAAAGCGGCCCGGGTACCGGTTCGCAGAGAACGATGTCGAAATGCCCGCTCGGATTGGTCTCGGCCAGCGAGGCGAGCAGCAGCAGCGCCTCATACTGCAGGCGCCCGCGCTGCAGCACGGCGAAGAGGGTGAAGCGCTGCCCATCCATCGCGCGACGCTGCCCGCCGCCTGCCGCCTTTGGCAAGAACCAGATTGCGTGCGCCCGGGTGCTCAACTATACGAGCCCCGACGCACCCGTAGCTCAGCTGGATAGAGCGCTGCCCTCCGAAGGCAGAGGCCAGAGGTTCGAATCCTCTCGGGTGCGCCAATTTTATTATGCAAATCAAGACGTTAGCGCTTTGGTAGCTCCTATGGCCCTGCTTGCGTGACGTTGGCTCGTTTGCCTCAAACTGGGGAGAGGTGGTGAGCCGGCCTCTTTGGGCGCAGCCGCCGTGTGTGGAGGGATGGCCTGTCCGAAGGGGGCCGCGTCCGTCAACCGCGCGGGCGCAGTGATTATGCAAGCCGGCTCGATGCCTGGCCTCAAGGCGTTCGAGCTGGGAGATCACGGCGCGCTTTCGCGCGACCTCTTCGCCGAGATCAGGTCAAAGCGGATCGCGTTCTTGCTGCTCCGACCGCTTCTTGCGCGATCAAGGCAGCCATGCGTCCGAGCTCGCCGCGAGCGCCCGGCGCTCCGCCAAGTGGCATGCACATTTGCGCTCGGCGCCGGGAAAGGGCTCCAGGGTTGGAACCTCGACGCTGCACCGATCCTCGGCGATCGGGCAGCGGGGCGAGAAATGACACCCGCTCGGGGGCGAGAGGGCGGACGGGATTTCCCCCTCGATCGGAACGAACGTGACCAGTTCTCCGTCGTCGAGCACAAGACGCGGCACGCTTTCCAGCAGCGCTTGCGTGTATGGGTGGGCGGGCCGGTCGAAGATCTCGGCGGCCGGGCCGATCTCGACGATCCGGCCGAGATACATCACCGCCATGCGGTCCGAGACATGGCGCACGACCGACAGGTCATGACTAATAAAGAGGCACGTCAGCCCGAGATCGCGCCGCAACTCGAGAAAGAGGTTTAGGATCTGCGCCTGGATCGAGACGTCGAGCGAGGCGACGGGCTCGTCGCAGATCAGCAGGTCGGGCTGCATGGCGAGGGCGCGTGCGATGGCGATCCGCTGGCGCTGTCCGCCGGAGAATTGATGCGGGTAGCGGTCGGCCTGCTCGGGATCGAGGCCGACGCGCGCGAACCAGCTCTCGACATAGGATTTCACCTCGGACCGCGTGGTCAGGCCATGCGCGAGCGGTCCCTCGCCCACGGCCTGCCCGACCTTCATGCGCGGGTCCAGCGATGCGAACGGATCCTGGAAAACGGTCTGGACCCGGGTCGTGACCTTGCTCTCGCCCTCCATGATCGGTCGGTCGCCTAGGCGCACCGATCCCGCGTCGGGGGCGAGAATGCCGGCGGCCAGCCGGCCGAGCGTCGACTTTCCGCAGCCCGACTCGCCGACCAGGCCGAGCGTTTCACCCTCGGCGACAGACAAGCTGACAGTGTCGACGGCGACGAGCAGACGTTGCTCGACATCGGAGCCGAGACGGGCCGCGATCCTCTCTCCCATCGTCAGGTTGGGGCGAAAGACCTTCGAGACGCCGTCGATGGTGAGAAAAGCGCTCACCCCTAAGCGCCTTGCCGGAGGCTGAGCTCTGCGCCGCCCGGATGATGGCAGGCGACGGCTTGCGCGCCGATCGGGGTGAGATCGGGTCTGACGCCGCACTCCGCATCGGCCCGAGGGCAGCGCGGCGCGAACGGGCAGCCGGGCGGCAGCGCCAAGAGAGACGGTGTCGTACCGGGGATCTGGCGGAGCGGCACCCCCGGTGCGGCGGAGCTCGGCAGCGATGCGATGAGGCCCTCGGTATAGGGGTGGTTGGGCGCGCGCAGAACGGACGCGGTCGGACCGCTTTCCACCACGCGACCGGCGTACATGACCAACAGCCGGCTGGCGAGCGACGAGACGACGGCGAGGTCGTGGCTGATCCAGATCAGCGCGGTGCCGGTCTCGGCCACGAGCGCCTTCATCTCGGCGAGGATCTGGGCCTGGATCGAGACGTCGAGCGCCGTCGTCGGCTCGTCCGCCACGATGACGGCGGGACTGTGCAAAAGCGCTATGGCGATGGCGACGCGCTGGCGCATCCCGCCCGAGAACTCGTGCGGATAGGCCCTGAGCCGTGCCGCGGCCGACGAGATGCCGACGCGCGACAGAAGCTCGGCCGAGCGGGCATCGGCGGCGCGGCGCGAAACGCGGCCATGCGCCGCCTGCGCAAGGCGCATCTGGTGCCCGATCGTCAGCAACGGGTTGAGCGTCGCGATCGGGTCCTGGAAGATCATCGAGATGTCGCGGCCGCGCCGGGCGCGGAGCGTGGCATCGCTCGCGCCGACGAGCTCCTCGCACTTGAGGCGGATCGAGCCCTCGACGATCCGGCCCGGCGGATCGACCAGTCCGAGAAGCGAGAAGCCGGTCACCGTCTTGCCGGAACCGCTTTCGCCGACGAGGCCGAGGATTTCGCCCTCCGCCAGGGAGAACGACACGCCGTCGACGGCCTTAACCACCCCGGCGCGGGTGTGGAAATGGGTCTTCAGCCCCTCGACGCGGAGGACGTCGGTCATCGCCGCAGTCTCGGGTTGAACTGGTCGCGGATGCGGTCGCCGACGAGATTGATCGCCACGATGAGGATGATCAGCGCGATGCCTGGATAGACCGAGATCCAGTGGCGCCCGCTCATCATGTAGGGAAAGCCGTTCGAGATGAGCATGCCGAGCGACGGCTCCGTCACCGGCAGGCCAAGGCCGAGGAAGGACAACGTTGCTTCGAGCGAAATCGAGTTGGCGATCTGCACCGTCGCCACCACGATGAGCGGCGGCAGGCAATTGGGCAGGAGGTGGCGTAGCACGACGCGGCGTCCCGAAAGCGGCGTGGCGAGAGCGGCCTCGATGTAATCCTTGCGCCGCTCCACCGTCGCGGCGCCATAGGCGGTGCGGGCGAAATAGGCATACTGGGCGGCCACGAGGGCGCCGATCAACTGCGCCTTGCCCTGGCCGAGAAGGGCCACGAGGACGAGCGCCAGCAGGATCGCCGGGAACGACAATTGCAGATCGACGATGCGCATGATCAGCGTCTCGATCCGGCCCCCGAGATAGGCCGCCAGGATGCCGAGCGCCGCCCCGAAGACGAGCGCGACGCCGCCTGCCGCCAGACCGATCTGGATCGACACCCTCAGCCCGTACATGATGGCCGACAGCAGGTCGCGCCCCTGCGGATCGGTGCCGAGGATATGGGTATAGCCGCCGGTGCCGACGAAGCCCGGCGGCCGTCGCGAGTCCATCAGCGATAGCGTGGCCAGATCGTAGGGGTCCTGCGGGGCGATCAGGGGCGCAAACAGCGCCAGCAGCCCGAGGACGACCACGACGACCAGCGCCACCACGGCGACGGTGCTTTCGCGGAACTCACGCCAAAACCGCGCCAACGGCGACACCGCATCTGCAGCGGGTTTCTGACCCGTGGTGGTGCCGGGGCTGGGCAGGACGTCGGTCATGCGCTTCTCCGGGCGCGAACGCGCGGGTCGATCAGCGCAAAGACCAGGTCGACCGTGAAGTTGATCGTCACGAACAGGGCCGCGATCAGGATCAGGTAGGCAACCATGACGGGCCGGTCGAGCACGTAGATCGAGTCGATGATCAGCTTGCCCACACCAGGCCAGGAGAAAATCGTCTCGGTCACGACGGCAAAGGCGAGCGTCGAGCCGAGTTCGAGCCCGAAGACGGTGATGATCGGGATCGAGATCATCTTCAGGAGGTGACGCCGCAGGATCGTCGCCTCCGACAGCCCGGCGGCGCGGGCGAACTTGATCGTGTCGGTCAGCATGATCTCGCGCGTCCCCGCCCGGGCGAGACGGATCATCATGGCAAGCTTGAAGAGCGCCAGGTTGATCGCCGGCAGCGCGATGTGGGAAAGGCCGTCGAGGGTCAGGAAACTCCAGCGGATGCCGAGGATCTCGACCGTATCGCCCCGCCCGCCCGCCGGCAGCCAGCCGAGCGAAACCGCGAAGGTCAGGATCAGGATCAGCCCGACCCAGAAGGAGGGGACGGAGAAGCCGAGGACCGAAAGCGCCATGATCGTCTTGGAGATACGGCTCTCGGGCCGGTAGCCGGCATAGACGCCCAGCGCGACGCCCAGAACCGTGGCCGAGATCACTGAGATCAGCACCAGTTCCAACGTGGCCGGCAGGCGCGATGCGATCAGTTCCAGGACGGGGATGTTGTAGACGAAGGATCGCCCGAAATCGCCCTGCACCGCGTTCGAGACGAAGATCCAGTATTGCTCCCAGAGCGGCCGGTCGAGGCCCAGACGACGGATCGCCTCGTCGCGGATGGCCTGGGTGGCGTCGGGTGGGATGACGATGTCGACGGGGTTGCCGATCGCGTAGACGCCGACGAAGACGATGACCGACATCGCTGCCATGACGACGACCGCCTGAAGGAGGCGCTTGATGACGAAGCCGCGCATCGCTGGGTCACACCCCCAAGGAAGAAAAGGCCGGGCGGCAGCGCCGCCCGGCCGGTTTGAGCGTAGCGCGGATCAGTTCGCCGGGCGAATGAAGAACGCCAGCGTGTCCTCGTCGAAGCGGGGCTCGAACGTGTAGGCACCCGCCCGCGCGGCCCACACGGTCTGCAACTGCACCACCGGGATGTAGGCTCGGTCGGCGACGATCAGCGCCATCGCCTCCTCATACATCGCGCGGCGTGCGTCGGCATCGAGCGTCGTCGCCCCCTCCTGCAGCAGCCGGTCGACGTCCTCGTTGACATAGCGCACGCGGTTGAACGCGCCGAGACCGAGGTCGGGGTCGTTCGAATGGGCAAGCCCCCCGAGCGTGTAGGACGCCTCACCGGTGAGCGTGCCCCAGCCGTTCATGAAGACCGAGTATTCCTGCGCGGCCTGCGCCGGGAAGTAGACCGTCCGGCTGATCGCGTTGACGTTCGTGTCGATGCCCACCTGCGTGAACATCTGGCCGAGGCCCTGGCAGATCGCCCCGTCGCCCGGCAGCCGGTCGGAGGTGCAGAAGAGGTCGATCTCGAAGCCGTCAGGATAGCCCGCTTCGGCCAGCAGTTCGCGGGACCGCTCGGGATCGTAGGTCTTGCCGGGGATGCCCTCGTTGGAGCCGAAGAAGCCTGGCGGCATCAGCTGGTTGGCGGGCTGGCCCAACCCTTCGAGAACGATCTCGACCATCGTGTCGCGGTCGATGGCGAGATCGAAGGCTTCCCGCACCAGCGGGTTCTGCAGCGGGTTCTCCGCCATCACGTTGCCGTCGTTGTCGTACACCTTCGGCGTCTGGTCGCGCTGATCGAGCTGCAGGTTCATGATGTAGACGCTGTCACCGATGACCGAGTCGACGTCCGGATCGTTCTGAAGCGCCAGGTAGTCGACCGACGAGACGTAGTTGATCACGTCGACCTGCCCCGCCTTCAACGCCGCGAGGCGCGAGCTGTCGTTGGGAATTTCCTGGCGGATCACCCGCTCCCAAGCGCCCATGCCGCGCCAATAGTCGTCGAAGCGTTCGAGCACCAGATCGCCGTTCGGCTCCCAGCTGACATACTTGTAGGGGCCGGTGCCCACGGTCGCCGCACCCGAGTTGAAGCCCTCGGCCGCCGTCTCGGGCGTCGAGTAATCGGCCGCCGCCTCGGACGAGACGATGAAGAGGCGGATGAAATCGTTCGGCAGCGTCGAGGCTGGCCCGTCGGTGTGGATGTGGATCGTATGATCGTCGATGATCTCGACCTCGGCCACGCGGCGCACGTAGATCGTGGTGGTGGTCGGACCGGTCACCACCGGGATGCGCTCGATCGAGAACTTGACGTCCTCGGCGGTGAAGGCCGAGCCGTCGTGGAAGGTCACGCCCTCACGCAGCTTGAACTCCCAGGTGTCCTCGTCGATCGGTTCCCACGAGGTCGCGAGGCCCGGCTCGATCTGCAGGTCGGTGCCTGACCAGACGAGCGTGTCGAAGATGTGCTTGGCCGCGGCCGCATGGACGCCGAGCGCGGAGAAGTGCGGGTCCATCGATTCCGGACCGCCGCGCACGCCCATGGTCAGGGTCTGTGCCGCCGCCGCCGTGGCGGCTACGGCGAAGCCGGCGCCGATCAGCGTGGCATTGAGAAAGCCTCTTTTGGATGCGTGTTTCATCCGTCTCCCCATTGTCGAAGGTTGCGCCCGCGGTTTGGCCCCGGACCGAATTCAATTTGGAACTTGCCCGTTCGACGATGGTCGCTACACTCGCGCCCGTCAAGTTCCACATGAGACTTGGCCCGAGGCGACCGGAGCCGACGATCGACGATGACCAATAAACCGCCAGTCCTCGGGACAAGCGCCGCAAAAACGGGCGCAGCGGCGCCGAACACGCTCGCGGCACGGCGGGCGGCCAGTTCGGATGGTGGGGTGGGGATCGAGCGGATGCTCCAGGCCAAGCTCTGGGACAACCCGTGCTGGATGGCGTTCCGGGTGAACTACCTGGCGCTGCGGTACAACACGCCGCTCTACGACTGGATCCAGCGGAGCTACGGCCTGAGCCGGGCCGAGTACGTCGTCGTCTACTCGCTGGCGCTGACCGACGGCGGCCAGGCGCGAGACATCTCGGAGACATCGGGATTTCCGCGCAACACGCTGTCCCGGGCCATCAGCCGCCTCGAAGAGCTGGACCTGATCGTCCGCGAACATCGCCCGGGCGGCGGGCGCAATCAGCCCCTTCGCCTGACCGAGGCGGGCTGGCGGCTTTTCGACGAAACGCTGCCGGCCTTCCGGCGCTTCGAGCAGATGATGCTGTCGGCCCTCGACCCGGAGGAGCAGGACATGCTGGCCGGGCTTCTGGCGAAGATCGTCTGCGCCGGCGACGCATGGCCCGAAACGCTGAACGATCCTGCGCGTGAGCTGCCCGATCAGCGCATGACAGGCGGACCGGAGCAGCCCGCATGAAGATCTCCGAGATGAACTGGATGGACGTCGAGGCGGCGGTCGCCCGCGATCCGCGCTGCATCGTGCCCATCGGCTCGACCGAGCAGCACGCGCAGCTGTCGCTCTGCGTCGATTGCATCCTGGCCGAGAAGGTGTCGCTCGACGCGGCTGAGCCGCTCGAGGTGCCCGTCTTTCCGGTCATGCCCTACGGCCTTGCGCCCTATTTCAGCGCCTATCCCGGCACGATCTCGCTTCGCGTGGAGACGTTGCTCGGCGTCATGCGCGATGTGCTCGCTTCCGTCCGGCGATCGGGCTTTCGCAACATCCTCGTGGTGTCGGGGCATGGCGGGAACGCGCCCGTGGGGGCACTGGCGCAGGAGTTGATGGCCGATTGGGGCGACGTTTCGATCAAGTTCCACGAGTGGTGGAAAGCACCCCGAACCTGGGCGAAGGCGCAGGAGATCGACCCGACCGGGAGCCATGCCAACTGGATGGAGAACTTTCCCTGGACGCGCCTTGCGCAGACGCCGGCGCCCGAGGGTGAGAAGCCGCCGTTCGACGTGGCCCTGATGCGGGCCAGTCCGCCGCGGCAGGGACGCGCGCTGATGGGCGACGGATCCTTCGGCGGCCCCTGGCAGCGACCCGATGACGATGTCCTGGCCCTCTGGGAGGTCGGCGTGGCGGAAACGCGCGAGGCGCTGGAAGGGCCCTGGCCCAACCTGACCAAATGAGCCCCGGGAGTGACCAGGTCCTGATCTGGGGCGCGGGCGCGATCGGTGGGACGATCGGTGCCTACTGGGCGCGGGCGGGGGTGCCGGTGCGCATGGTCGACATCGTCGCCGAACACGCCGCCGCCTGTTCGGGACCGGGCCTTGCCATCGAAGGGCCGGTCGAGGCGTTCACCCAGGTCGTGCCTTGCGTGGCGCCGGCCGAGCTTTCCGGCACCTGGCGCCGCATCGTTCTCGCCGTGAAGGCGCAGGCGACGGAGGCGGCGATGGCGGCGCTCCTCCCGCATCTGGCGCCCGACGGCTACGTGCTGTCCGCGCAGAACGGTCTGAACGAGCGGGTGATCGCGGACGTGGCGGGGCCGGAGCGCACGATGGGTGCCTTTGTGAATTTCGGCGCCGACTGGCTCGGGCCCGGTCGCATCCTGTTCGGCAACCGTGGTGCGGTCGTGGTGGGCGAGATCGACGGTGCAGTCCGCGACCGAACCCGCGAGATGCACGCGCTTCTGCAAGTCTTCGAGCCCGATGCCGTCCTGACCGACGATATCTGGGGCTACCTCTGGGGCAAGATGGGCTACGGCGCGATGCTGTTTGCGACCGCGCTCACCAACGACAGCATGGCCCAGACCTTCGCCGACCCGGCCCGCGCCGGGGCGCTGATCGGTCTCGCGCGGGAGGTCATGGCGACGGCCCGAGCGGAGGGCGTGACGCCACGCGCCTTCAACGGGTTCGAGCCTGACGCCTTCATGCCCGGCGCATCCGACCAAGACGCCGCTGCCTGCCTCGCCGCGCTGGCTGCGTTCAACGCGAAGACCGCCAAGACGCATACCGGCATCTGGCGCGATCTCGCCGTGCGCAAGCGCAAGACCGAGGTCGATCCGCAGGTTGGCGCCGTCGCCGAGGTTGCGCGCGGACACGGGATCGCCACACCCCTGCTCGACCGGGTGGTCGAGCTGATCCACGACATCGAGGACGGTCGCCGCCCGATGTCGGGCGAGACCTTCGACGTGCTTTCGGAACGCCTGGCGTGACGCGGCGGGCCCTTGTCACCGGCGTGGTCGGCGGCATCGGGGCGGCGATCGCACAGCGTCTCGACGCTGCGGGACACGCCGTGACGGTGACGGATCTTCCCGGTCCGGATCTCGAGAGGCGCGCGGCAGAGCTCGGCCTTCCGTTCGCCCCGTGCGATCTTGGAGATCCCGGCCAAGCAGAACGGCTTCTCGCCGATCTCGCAGCCGGCGGCGGGTTGCCCGAGATCGTCGTCAGCGCCGCTGGCGGGGTTTGCGGCCAGACGGGACAGCCGGTCGAAGAGGTCGCGGACGAGGACTGGCGCGCGGTTTTCGCGGCCAATGTCGACAGCGCCTTCCACCTCGCGCGCGGGATTGCCCCGGCGATGAAGACGGCAGGCTGGGGGCGGATCGTCACGATCTCGTCGGGCGCGGGGTTGCGCCCCAGCCTCACCCGCATCCAGGCCTACTGCGCCGCGAAGCACGCCCTTGTCGGTCTGACGAAACAGCTGGCGTTGGAGCTTGGCCCCGCAGGCATCACGGTCAACTCGGTGGCGCCCGGCTTCGTGATCTCCAATCCGTCGACTGAGCGCCAGTGGGAGAGCTACGGCGCCGAGGGTCAGGCCAGACTGGTCGAGCGCATCCACACCCGCCGCCTCGGGCGACCCGAGGACATCGCTGCGGCGGTGGCATTCTTCGTCGCGGAAGAAGTCGAATGGGTGACGGGACAAGTGCTCTCCGTCGATGGAGGTGTGGCGTGACCGACGCCGTCCTCGACCACGCGATCGGCCGCCGCGATGCGCTATTGGACGATCTCGCGACCTTCGTCGCCCAACCCTCCGTCGGGGCCGACCCTGCCTATGGCGACGGGATGGAAGGCGCGCGGCGGTTCCTTGAAACCCGCCTTGCGGAGGCGGGGTTCGGCGGTCTCCGACGCCTGACGCCGCCCGATGGCAGCGGAGAGCCCGCGATCTACGCAGAGTGGCTAGGGGCAAAGGACGCCCCAACCCTCATGATCTACGGGCACTACGACGTCCAGCCGCCCGATCCGCTCGAGCATTGGCAGTCGCCCCCGTTCGAGGCGACGATCCGCGATGGGCGCCTCTACGGACGCGGTGTGTCGGACGACAAGGGCCCGATGCTGATCGCGCTCGAGGCGCTGATCGCGTTTCTTCGCGTTGAGGGCCGGCTTCCGGTCAACGTGCGCCTGCTCCTGGAAGGTGAGGAGGAGACCGGCAGCCCGTCGCTCGCGCCAATCCTCGCCGCGCATCGCGATCTGCTGCAGGCCGACGCCGTTCTCTCTGCGGATGGCGCGCGCTGGCGGGCTGATCTCACGACGATCAATGTCGGCAATCGCGGCAACGGCGGGTTTGAGATCACCGTGCGGACCGCGGCGAAGGACCTGCATTCGGGGCGCTATGGCGGTGTGGTTCCGAATGCGCTGCACGTTCTCGCAGATCTCGTCTCGGGTCTGCGCGACCGGGACGGGCGGATCGTCGTCGAGGGGTTCTTCGACGGGGTCGACGATCCCTCGTCTGAGGAGCGTGCGGCGATCGCGGCGATCCCGTTCGACGAGGCAGCACTCTTGACCGACCTTGGAACGGCCGCGGCCGGGGAGCCAGGCTTCGGCTTCCTCGAACGGCTCTGGCTCCGCCCGACGCTCGAAGTGAACGGGATGTGGGGCGGCTATACCGGCACCGGGGGCAAGACGGTGATCCCGAACACCGCCCATGCCAAGCTCACCATGCGGCTTGTGCCCGGTCAGAACCCGGACCAGGTGCGTGGGGCCGTGCTGCGCCACCTCCGCGCGCGATGCCCGGCGGGTGCGACGCTCACCGTCTCGGACGAACGCGGATGGGCGGCGGCCTATGATGTGCCCGCCGCGCACCCCCTGTTGCTCGCGGCCGAGGACGCGCTTGAGGAGACCACCGCCGATCGCCCGATCCGGGTCCGGATCGGCGCGACGCTGCCCCTGACGGAGCTGGTCCAGAGCACGCTCGGCCTCGACACCGTGATGTTCTCGTTCTCCACTGCGGACGAGGACTTCCACGCGCCGAACGAGTTCCTGCGCCTGTCGGCCATCGACGAGGGGCTCGCCGCGTGGATCGCGCTCTTGCGCCGGGTGGGCCGACAGACCCCGGCCGACTACGCCGCCTACCGTCCATGACCCGGACGCCGGCCGCTGCGGCGGGTCCTGTGGACAATCTGCGCGGCGCTCTCCTTCTTGCCGCCGGGGCGCTATTCTTCACCTTCGAGGTCGTGGCCGTCCGCATGCTCGACAGTCGCGCCAGTGACGGCCAGATCGTGTTTGCACGGGCTGCGATGCAGCTTCTGGTCGTCTCGCTCTGGATCGCCGCACGCCACCCGAGCGCGCTGCGTACCCGCCGCCCGGCGCTGCACCTGGTGCGCGGCCTCACCAGCCTTCTCTGCTGGTGGCTTTACTACCGCAGTTTCCAGGAGCTTGATCTCGCCCTCGCCACCCTCCTCACGTTCTCGAGCTCACTCTTTGTCGTGCTGCTCGCGCGCCCCGTCCTTGGCGAGCGCGTGGGCGGATTGCGGTGGGCGGTCACGCTCCTCGGCTTTTGTGGGATCGCGCTGGCGGCGACGCCGGACCTGACGGGGGTTGAGGCATCGCCGCTCGGTCTCGCCGCCGGTCTCGGCGCAGCCCTCGCCGCCGCCGCGCTGATCCTGCAGAACCGGATCCTCGCGCGGACCGAGCGGACCGTGACGATCATGTTCTACATCGCGCTGGTCGCAACGCTCGGCACGTTGCCCGTGATCCTGTCGGACTGGCGGCCGCTGGGGGTCGAGCCGTTGATCTGGCTGGTTCTCTCAGGCGGCCTTGGCACTGCCGGTATGCTCTTCACGATCGAGGCCTACCGGGTTGGCGAAGTCTCCGCCCTTGCCCCGTTTCCCTATCTTCGCCTCGTCTTCTCCGCCTTGGCCGGGCTCGTCCTCTTCGCCGAGGTGCCGACGCCGCATGCCCTTGGCGGGGCAGTGCTCATCTTCGTCACCGTGCTGATCGCGGGCCGGGCCGAGGGCCGCAGCTAGGGCCGCGCCGCGCGCCAAGTATTGTCGGGACCGGCTGATGCGGATCGGTCTGGAACCGGCGCTCCGCCGCGGCGCCGCCGGTTCCGTCGTCCCTATCTCGGCGGTGGGTTGAGGCCGGCCGCGTAGGGCTCCCAATCCACGATCTCGGGATAGTAGCGCCCGCGCCAGTCCCGCACCCGCTTGTTCATCACCCGGCGGAAGATCGGCGGCCACATCGCCATGGCCGTCATGATCGGGTAGCTGAACGGCAATTGTGGCGCGTCGTCCTCGTCATAGGTCTGCAGCAGCGGGAAGCGCCGATCCGGCTTGAAGTGATGGTCGGAATGGCGCTGCAGGTTGATCAGCATGTAGTTGGTGATGCGGTGCGAGGCGTTCCAGGAATGGCGCGGCTGCACATGCTCGTACTTGCCGTCGCCGAGATGCTTCCGGGTGAGGCCGTAATGCTCGACATAGTTCACGAGCTCCAGCATCCAGACGGCGAAGAACGCCTGCAGGATGTAGACGGCAACCCCCGCCCAGCCGTCGATCGCATAGGCGAGGGCCAGGAAGGCGAGGCCGCCCAGCCAGTATTTCCAGAACGGGTTCTTCTGATGCCACCAGGGCCGGTCCTTGCGGGCGAGAAGGGCCACCTCCGCCTTCCAGGCCGAGGCGACGCAGCTCCAGAGCACCCGGGGGAAGAAGCGCAGGAAGCTCTCGTTATAGCGTGCCGTCACCGGGTCCCGCGGGGTGGCGACATAGCGGTGATGCACCAACAGATGCTCCGAGACGAAATGGCCGTAGAGGACCGAGGTCATCAACGCCTCGCCCAGCCAGCGCTCATAGCGGTTGCGCTGGTGCATCAGCTCATGGGCGTAGTTGATGCCGATGGAGCCCGAGATCACGCCGAGGGAGAAGATCAGCAGCCCGCTCTCCCAAAGCGCCAGGTGGTCGTAGCGGCTGATGGCGACCACCACGATGTAAATCATGAAGACCTGCAGCGGCAGCCAGATCCAGGTGATCAGCTTGTGCCAGAACAGGGCGGCGTCGTCGGTCTCGAGATCCGGGTTCTCGGTGTCGAGGCCCCAGATCCGGTCGAGGATCGACATCACGATCCAGGCGTAGATCGGCGTGATGAAGGTCCAGATGCCGCCGAAGACCGCGCCGGCCAAGACCAGCGGCAGGAAGGTAATCGACATCCAGAACGGTAAGGCGTGTATCAGCATTCCTTGGCCCTCTAACCCCCGCTGCGCACTATAGGCAGGTGGAGGAGGCGCTCAAGCCGCGCCAGGTAACGAAAGCGCGGATCGGCCCTGGATCACGGCCTTGCGAAAGACCGTGGGCAGATCGGTGGGCGCGACGGCCCGGAAAAACAGATCGCCCTCTGCCTGCGCCGTCGGGGCGACGGCGGCGGCGTAGACAGCCAGCCGCAGATGGAAGTGGGTGAAGGTGTGGCGCACCTCACCCGCCGCGCACCAGGAGGCGGCGACGGGGGGCGTGCCCTCTGCCGCGCGCTCCTGCCACGGGGTGCCCGGCAGGCCGAGCATGCCGCCGAGCAGCCCCCGCTCCGGCCGCCGCTCGAGCAGCAGCGCACCGTCGGGGCGAAGGGCGAGGTAGACGATGCCGTGGCGCACCGGCTTTGCCCTCTTGGCCTGCTTGCGCGGCAATTCGGCCGCGATCCCCTGCCGGCGGGCGGCGCAATCCATCATCCACGGGCAGATGCCGCAGGCCGGCGCCCTCGGGGTGCAGATTGTGGCGCCGAGATCCATGACCGCCTGGGCATAATCCCCCGGCCGCTCCGCTGGCGTGCGGGCGGCCGCGTGGGCGTGGAGCAGGGGTTTCGCTCCCGGCAACGGCTCCGTTACCGCATGCAGCCGGGCCATCACCCGCTCCACATTGCCGTCGAGCACCGTGGCCGGCTGATCGAAGGCGATGGCGCGCATCGCGGCGGCTGTGTAGGGACCGATCCCCGGCAGCGCGAGGAGGGCTTTTTCGTCCCGTGGAAACGCGCCGCCGCGCGCCGCGACCGCTCGGGCGCACTTCAGCAGGTTTCGGGCCCGGGCGTAGTAGCCGAGGCCGGCCCAGGCGGCCATCACCGCATCATCCTCCGCCGCGGCCAGATCGCCGACCGTCGGCCAGCGCCGCGTGAAGTCGAGGAAGTAGCTTTTGACCGCCGCGACTGTGGTCTGCTGCAGCATGATCTCGGAGAGCCAGACGGCATAGGGATCGGGCCGAACGCCTGCTTGCCGGGCGGCCGGGCCGACGCGCCACGGCATCTCTCGCGCGTGGCGGTCGTACCATGCGAGCAGCGCTGCCGCCGCCTTTCCCCTGTCTGCCTCTCTGCCCAAGCTGGCCCCGGTCAAGCTGGCGCGACCTCTCTGGATCGTCTCCGCGATCCTGCATAGGATCGCGTCCCAGAGGAGTCGACGCAACCGTGGACAAGCAAGATCGGCCGAGCACACGACCGAGAGGCCGCAAGGGCAAGTTTGCCCATGCTGGGGGCCTGATCTCTGCCGGTCTTCGCCGGGCGGGGGAGAAGCGCGGCTTTGCCGAGACCCGGCTGCTCACCCAGTGGGCGGAAATCGCGGGGCAGGAGATCGCCGCGATCGCGCGCCCGACCCGGGTGCGCTACGGCCAGGGCGGCTTCGGCGCGACGCTAACGCTCTGCGTCGAGGGCGCCCACGGGCCGACGCTCGAGATGCAGCTGCCGCAGCTTCGGGAGCGCATCAACGCCTGCTACGGCTACAACGCCATCGCCCGCATCCGCCTGGTGCAGACCGCCGAGACCGGCTTTGCCGAGCCGGCCGCGCCCTTCGCCCCGGCGCCCGGCGCCCCTGGTGCTGAGGCACACACGTCTGTGACCCCGCGCACCTTGACCGAAGAGCAAAAAACGGCACTCTCGCGCGCAACCGATGCCGTTGCGGATAAGGACCTTCGGACCGCGCTCCAGAAGCTTGGCTCGAACGTGCTGACACGGCGGCGTCCCTGATCTGGAGCGTCCTATGGCCCGTACAGCTCGCACGATGACCTACGCGATCGTCGGCGGCGTCGCCGTCGCCCTGGTTGCCGCCGTCGGTTTCTATTTCTCCCGCCCGGGCGAACAGCAGGCGCAATCGACGACCGACACGATCGACACCGCCTCGGCCGCGGCGGCGACGGACCGCATCGCCAACCTCGGCGAGACTGGCGAGGTGGAACCCGACGACATGGTGATGGGCAGCGCCGATGCCCCGGTCACGATCATCGAGTACGCCTCGCTCACCTGTCCGCATTGCGCGCGCTTCCATGAGGATGTCTTTCCGCAGTTGCGGGAGGCCTATATCGACAGCGGCCAGGTGCGCTTCGTCTTCCGCGAGGTTTACTTCGACCAGCTCGGCCTGTTCAGCGGCGCGCTGGCACGCTGCGCCGGCGAAGATCGCTATTTCGGCATGATCGACCTGCTGCTCGGCCAGCAGGGCCAGTGGGCGCGTCAGCCGAACATCCGCGATGCGTTGCTGGAGATGACCAAGCTCGGCCTCGTCGCCGGCATGGACGAGGACACCATGCAGGCCTGCCTCACCGATGAGGAGGTGCTGGCCGGCATGACCCGCACCTACCAGCGCCATGCGGAGCGCGACGGCATCAACTCCACGCCGTCCTTCATCATCGACGGTGAGCTGCACGGCAATATGAGCTTCGAGGACTTCTCCCGCATCATCGACGCCGCGCTCGACGAGCAGTCCTGACCCCCGGCCGGCTACCGCGTCCGAAGAGCTTCATGCCTCCGGCGGGGATATTTGAACCAATGCGAAATCACTTTCGCAGTGACCCAAATATCCCGGGGTGAATTGGCCGAAGGCCAAGGGGGGCAGCGCCCCCTATTGACCCGTCAGCCGCCCGTCCGCGCCGCATAGAGGCAGAGCAGCTCCAGCGCCACAGTGGCGCCGGCGAGGGCCGTGATCTCCGAAACATCGTAGGCCGGTGCGACCTCGACCACGTCCATGCCGACCAGGTTGATGCCCGCGAGGCCGCGCAGGATGGCGAGCGCCTGATAGCTCGTCAGACCGCCGCAGACCGGCGTGCCGGTGCCCGGAGCGTAGGCCGGGTCGAGGCAGTCGATGTCGAAGCTCAGATAGACCGGTCGCCCGCCGACCCGGGCCTTGATCGCCGCCACCGTCTCGGCCAACGGCGCCTCCTGCACGGTGATGGCGTCGCGCACCTCGACCCCCATCGGATCGTCGTTGGTCGTACGGATGCCGACCTGGATCGAGTGCTCCGGGTCGATCAGACCCTCGCGGATCGCCGAGGCGAACATCGTGCCGTGGTCAAACCGCCCACCGTTGTCCGGCCAGGTGTCGGTATGGGCGTCGAACTGGACGAGGGCGAGCGGACCGCCGTGCCGTTCTGCGTGGGCCTGCAACGAGGGGTAGCTGGAGAAATGATCGCCGCCCAGCATCAGCACTCCCCGCCCACCATCGCTGCCGATGACGTGGGCGATCGCCCCCGCGATCTGCTCCGTCAACGCCCCGGGCCGCCCGGTGTCGAGCCGGACATCGCCCCAATCGGCGACCGAGAGGCGCTCGAACGGATCGAAGGAGGAGGGCCAGGCCCGCGACCAGCCGAGATTGCTGGACGCCGCCCGGATCGCCCGCGGCCCGAAGCGGGCACCGGGGCGGTTGGTGACCGCGAGATCCAGCGGCACGCCGACCACCGCGACGTCGACCCCGTCCAGCTCCTGCACATAGCGCCTGCGGCAGAAGCTGAGCGCGCCGGAGAAAATTTGCTCGCGATGGGTACAACTCTGCAAGCTGTTCGCAGTGATGGCAAAATCGTCGCGAAAGTCGTCAGCCAAGGTGCGCTCCTCTCGTTTTCGCGCGCATGAGTTGATCGGGCGCGCCGGTTGCCGTCAACGTCGCCGTCTTGACTGACGTGAGGGCCGATCAACACGTCAGCATCATGTTAGAGCGCATCACATCAGCTCAGACGGGAACGACCCACGACCGGGTCTATCGCGCGCTGCGTGCGAAGATCATGCATGGGGAGATCCCGCCGGGCACGGCCCTGACCCTGCGCGGTATTGCCAGGGACTGGTCCGTCAGCATGACCCCAGCGCGCGAGGCGGTCCGCCGTCTCGCCGCTGAGGGCGCCCTTTCGTTCTCCCGCTCCGGTCGGATCGCGACGCCGGAGCTCTCGCATGAGAGGATCGAGGAATTGGCCGCGATACGCGCGCTGATTGAGCCGGAACTGGCCGCACGCGCGCTGCCGCGGGCCCATCTGGCGTTGATCGAGCGCTTGTCGACGATCAATCTCACCCTGCGCGAACGATTGGTCGGGGCCGACGGCCCGGGCTATGTCCGCGGCAATCTGGAGTTCCACCGCACGCTCTATCTGCGGGCCCAGGCGCCGGCAATGCTGGCCTTGGTGGAGACGGTGTGGCTGCAGGCCGGCCCGACCATGGTGGCGCTCTACGCCGCCCGGTTGGGCGCGACGAGTGTGGATCACCACGACGAGATCCTCGGCGCGCTTCGGGACGGGGATGAGCCTGGCCTGCGCGCGGCGGTCGGTCAGGACGTCGCCGTGGGGCTCCGCATGCTGGCGGGCTAAAGCGCTTTCCGTTCAGACTGATGATCCAGTCGGGACGGAAAGGGCAACGACTTGAACGACTTGCCCGTCCTGGATCTCGACCTGACTGCGCCAGTCAGATCGAGATCCGCCCTAAGCCGTCAGGCCGTGCGGCCTGACAACGTCGAGGGGTTCCGGCGCCAGATCCAGTAGTTGAGGGCGCCGGCGAAGCTCACCCAGATCAGGTAGGGGACCATCAGCAGACCGGCGACCGTGTCGATGGCAAGGAAAAGCACCACGCACGCCGCCACGGCGATCCAAAGGCCCACGAGCACGATCAGCGCGGCGCCCGGCTGGTGCAACCCGAAGAAGACGGGCGACCAGAGGGCGTTGAGCGCGATCTGCGCGGCCCAGAAGGCGAGGCCCGCCGCCGCGATCTGTGCGGGCAGCGCGTCCGAGACGCGCCAGGCGGCATAGACGATCGCGGCATAAAGCACCGTCCAGGCCAGCGGAAACAGCCAGTCTGGCGGCGTCCAGGTCGGTTTCTCGATGCGTGTGTACCAGTCGCCTGGCGGAAACATCGCGCCGGTGGAGCCGGCCGCGATCACCGCCATCGCGAACCCAGCCAATGTGAGCCATTCCATTCCGCAACCCTCCGCCTCGTCCAGACAGAGAGTGGCGGCACTGGCGCTTATGTCAAACGCTGGCGTGCAGGCGCGCCGCCCTGTCGCGGGCCTCGAGCTCCGTCAGCACGACCATCAGGTCCTGGATCTTGTCGCCGATCCGGCGCCGGATCGGGCCCGGTCTGGCGGTCGCCTCGACCAGAAACGCCGTCTCCGGCAGGGCGGGGATATCGGGCCGGGGCGTGCCGCCGGCGAGGGATCCGCGGGCCATGGCGACCATCAGCAGCGCCAGCTTGCGCGTCAGCGTCGTATGGGCCCGGCGGGAGATGCTGTCATGGCCCGCCCGGCGGATATCGCTGCCGATATCGGCGTAGATCAGCCGCGCGGCATAGATCCCGCCCTTGCAGCTCGCCGGCAGTGCGCCGATGCCGATCTCGGCGCGGCGATAGAGGCGATCGGCCTCCGCCAGAAGGCGCGCGACCAGATCGGCCAGCGCAGGGGAGTGGCGCGGGGCGGCCAGGAACGCCTCCGGCTCGATGCCGGCCCCGCGCAGCCATTCGAGCGGCAGGTAGAGCCGCCCGGCCCGCGCATCCTCGCCGACGTCGCGGGCGATGTTGGTGAGCTGCATGGCGACGCCGAGATCGCAGGCGCGGGCGAGCGCCGCACCGTCGCGCACACCCATGATGACGGTCATCATTGCACCCACCGCGGCAGCCACCCGGGCCGAATAGGCGCGGAGGTCCGAGAGAGTCTCGTAGCGCCGGCCCATGGCATCCCAGGCCAGCCCCTCGATCAAGGCCTCGGGCAGGGCGCGGGGCATGTCGGTCGCCCGCACCATGGCGGCAAAGGCGCGGTCGGCGGCGTTATCCTCGGGCCGGCCGGCATAGGCGGCATCGAGCCTCGCCTGCAGGCGCAGCACCGCACTCGCCTTGGCATCGCTCAGATCCACCGCATCGTCGGCCAGGCGGCAGAAGGCGTAGAGCGCGAGCGCCGGATCCCGGTAGCGTCCGGGGAGCAGGCGGGAGGCGGCGTGAAAACTCTTCGATCCCGTCTTGATCGCCTGCCGGCAGACCAGGATGTCGGCGTCAGGCGGCATGGACGGCCTCCGGGATCAGATCGGCCATCGCCTCGGCCGAGGAGATGACGCCGGGCAGCCCGGCCCCGGGATGGGTGCCGGCGCCCACCAGGTAGAGGCCCGGCACATCCTCCGACACGTTGTGCGGCCGGAACCAGGCCGATTGCAGGATCCGCGGCTCGATGGAGAAGCCGGCGCCAAGCGGAGAAAGATAGCGGTCGCGGAAGTCGAGGGGCGTCATCACGTGGCTCTCGACCACGCGGCTCGAGAGACCGGGGAGCAGCGTTGCCTCCAGCCGCGCCTCGACCCGCTGGCGGTAACGCTCGGCCTCCTCCCGCCAATCCACGCCGTTCTCGAAGCCCAGATGGGGCACGGGGGAGAGGGCGTAGAACGCATCGTCGCCGTCGGGCGCCGCCGTCGGGTCGGTGACGGCCGGGCGATGCAGGTAGAGCGACATGTCCTCGGCCAGATGGCCGTGGATGAAGATGTCGCGCACCAGCTCCTGATAGCGCGGCCCGTTCAGGATCGTGTGGTGGCCGACCTCGGGCCACATCGCACGGGTGCCCCGCGTGCCGAAATACCAAACGAAGAGGCTCATCGACCAGCGGGTGCGCTTCAGGCGCGGCGCGCTCCAGCGTGGTTTCGCCAGCCCCGGCAAGAGCTTGGTGTAGGTGTGGCCCGGATCGGCGTTGGAGACGACGATGTCGGCCGCCAAGGCGGTGCCGTCGGCGAGCTTCACGCCGGCGGCCCGACCGTCGTTGAGCAGGATGCGCTCGACCTCGACGCCGAAGCGCAGCCGCCCGCCAGCCCGGCGGATCAGCCGCGCCATCGCCTTGGCCAGACCGGCCGCACCGCCCACGGCGCAATGCACGCCGTAGCGCTGTTCGAGATAGGCGACCAGGATGTAGATCGAGGTGACGTGGAACGGGTCGCCGCCGATGAAGAGCGGATGGAAGCTCATCGCCATGCGCAGCCGCGGATCGCGCATCCGCCGGGCCGCGTGGGCGTGGACGGAGCGGTCGGCGCGAAGCAGCCCGAAGGTCGGCAGCGTCTTGGCGAAATCCCAGAAATCGTGGAGCGAGCGGCGTCCGAGGCCGAGAAACCCGAACTCGTAGCGCCGCTTGCTGTCGGCCATGAAGCGGCGATAGCCCGCCAGATCGCCGGGAGAGAGGCGCGCCACCTCCGCCTCCATCGCGCTCTCGTCCGGACGCGCGGTGAAAGTCTCTCCGTCCGGGAAATGGATGGTGTAGAACGGATCGAGGGCGCGCAGCGTCACGTCGTCCGCCATCTTCGCGCCGTGGAGCTGCCAGAGCTCCTCAAAGAGATGCGGCGCGGTGACGATCGTCGGGCCGAGGTCGAAGCGGAAGCCACCCTTGTCCACCGCCGTGCCGCGCCCGCCGGGCATGTCGAGGCGATCCACGACCTCCACGTCATAGCCCTTGGCGAGGAGGCGAATCGCGGCGGCCAGGCCGCCGAAGCCCGCGCCGACGATGACGGCACGCGGCCGGCCGGCCTGTTCCGGAGGCTCCGGATCGGCCGGGCGGAGGGGATCTTTGCCGAGAACTGTCATCTCAAGTTGACGCTATCAGTGGTGCATCAACCTGACAACATACTTGAAAAACCGCACCGACTGGTCACACTGCTCAGCGACGTGGGCACATTTTGGGGACGGGTCCGTCAGCGGACCGCGACGCAGCCATATGCAGATCGTCTCGCTCAGCTTCTTCCGCTTTGCCACGGCAGGCCGGCGCGCCTGGGCCTTTGCCCAGATGGGGCTCTCGCGCGGGGCTTTTCGCGCCGTCGACGGCGCGGGCTTCGTCAAGATGTTCGGCTCGGGCACAGGCGCTGGGTTCACGCCGCTCCCAAATCTCTCGGTCTATGCCGTGCTCAGCACCTGGGAGACGATGGAGGAGGCCACCGCCGCGACCGCGCGGGCCCAGCCTTTCGCCCGCTATCGGGACCGGGCGGCGGAGGCCTGGACGGTCTATCTCACGCCGATCTCCAGCCGCGGGCGCTGGGACGGGCAGGCGCCCTTCACAGTCGACGACCCCCAGCCCACCGCCGCGCCGCTCGCCGTGCTCACCCGGGCGACGATCCGCCCGTCCAAGGCGCTGAGCTTCTGGAAGCACGAGCCGGCGATCAGCCGCACCATCGCCGAGAATGCCGACGTGTTCTTCAAGGCCGGCGTGGGGGAAGTGCCCTGGCTTCAGCAGGTCACCTTCTCGATCTGGCCGAACATGCGTGCGATGAGCGCCTTCGCCTACCGCTCCCTGCCGCACTACCGGGCGATCCGGGCGGTGCGCCAGGGCGATTGGTTTCGCGAGGAGCTGTTCGCCCGTTTCGCCGTGATCGACTGCGCCGGCACCTGGGATGGGGTCGATCCGCTGGCCGCCTGCCGGAACCAGATCGCCGAGCGGGCCGAAGACTATGTGAACCACGACCGCCTCGCCGCGCAGTAAGGCGGCGGGCAGGAGAGAACGCCCATGACCACCGCATTTCCGTTCACCGCGATCGTCGGCCAGGACGAGGTCAAGCAGGCGCTCACCATAGCCGCGGTCGATCCCCGGATCGGCGGTGTTCTGATCTTCGGCGATCGCGGCACCGGCAAATCGACCGCTGTCCGGGCGCTCGCAGCACTTCTGCCGCCGATCCTTGCTGTACGCGGCTGCCCCTACAACCGCCCGCCTGAGGTGCCCGCATCCACCTGTCCCCACTGCGCCGGCGTCGAAGGCCGGGCGGAGAAGCGGCCGACCCCGGTGATCGACCTGCCGCTTGGGGCGACCGAGGATCGGGTCGTGGGCGCCCTGGATCTGGAGCGCGCACTCACACGGGGGGAGAAGGCGTTCGAACCCGGACTGCTCGCCCGGGCCCATCGCGGCTTTCTCTACATCGACGAGGTGAACCTGCTCGAGGATCATCTGGTCGACCTGCTGCTCGACGTCGCCGCCTCCGGCGAGAACGTGGTGGAGCGGGAGGGGCTGTCGATCCGCCACCCCGCCGCCTTCGTCCTCGTCGGTTCCGGCAATCCGGAGGAGGGGGAGTTGCGGCCCCAGCTCCTCGACCGTTTCGGCCTGTCGGTGGAGGTGAAGTCGCCGACCCAGGTTGCGGACCGGGTCGAGGTGGTGCGCCGGCGCGATGCGTTCGAAAGCGATCCCGACGCCTTCGCCCGCCGATGGGCGCGGAAGGAGGGGGCGCTGCGGCGCGCGATCCTCAAGGCGCGGGACGGCCTTTCCTCCGTCGCCACGCCCGACGCCATGCTCGCCACCTGCGCGGAGCTTTGCCTCGCGCTCGGCGCTGATGGCCTGCGTGGCGAGCTCACGTTGATGCGGGCCGCCCGGGCCGCGGCAGCGCTTGAGGGTGCCGAGGAGGTGACCCAGGCCCATATCCGCCGGGTGGCGCCGGCCGCGCTCAGCCATCGCCTCCGGCGCGATCCGCTGGATGAGGCGGGCTCCGCCAGCCGGGTCGCCCGGGCGATGGAGGATCTTTTGGTCGGGTGAGGGACGGCATCGGACGCGACTGGTCGGATGGGGGTGGGCGCCCGGGCACCGCCCGGTGGGAGGATGCGGCCCGCGCCGCAGCGTTGCTCGCCATCGATCCGGTGGGCCTCGGCGGGGCGCTGCTGACAGCGCGGCCGGGGCACGCGCGATCGGCCTGGTTGGCGCTGATGGAGGAGCTGGAGCCCGATCGGCCGCGCCACCGCCTGCCCGGGGCAGTTCCGGCGGATCGATTGAGCGGCGGCCTCGACCTCGCCGCCACCCTTGCCGCCCGCCGCCCGGTGGAGGATCTCGGCATCCTCGCCAAGGCCGCCGGCGGGACGCTGATCGTGCCCATGGCGGAGCGGCTGGAGCCCGGCGCGGCCGCCCGGATCGCAGCGGCGCACGACCGCAGCGATCTCTGCCTCATCGCCCTAGACGAGTCCGAAGAGGGCCGCGATGCGCCCACGGCGCTGGCCGATCGGGTGGCCTTCCACCTGGACCTCGGCGGTCTGGCCCGCGCCGATTGCGGGCGCATCCCGACGGCAAAGGCGGTAACTGCCGCCCGGGCGCGGCGCGCCGCCGTCGAGACACCCGACGCCGTGCTCGAGGCGCTGGTCGCCACCGCCGCTGCCCTCGGCATCGACAGCCTCCGCGCCGCGCGGCACGCGCTCCGCGCGGCCGAGGCCCATGCCGCGCTGGCCGGGCGCACGGTGGTGGAGGATGCCGACGCCGAAGTGGCGGTCCACCTGGTCCTCGCCCCCCGCGCCATCCGCCTGCCGGTGCCGGAGGAGGAGAGCGCGGCACCAGAGCCCCCGCCCGACAGCCCCGACGATCCGGCCGACGACAGCGACCGCGACGCGCAAAGCCCCCGCCAGCTTGAGGACCGCTTGCTCGAGGCGGCGGAGGCCCACCTGCCGGCCGACCTGCTGGCGCGCCTCCTCACCGGCGGCGCCCGGCGCACGGCCCAGGCCGGAGGGGCGGGCGCCAACGTCAAGACATCGGAGCGTGGCCGACCCCAGGGCAGCCGCCGCGGATCGCCGCGCGGGGGCGCCCGGCTCGACCTGATCGAGACGCTCCGCGCCGCCGCGCCCTGGCAGCCGATCCGCCGGGCGCCGGGGGATGCGAAGGTCGCCGTCCGGCCCGACGATTTTCGCATCCGCCGCTTCCGCCGGCGGAGCGAAAGCGTGCTGATCTTCGTCGTCGACGCCTCGGGCTCCGCCGCGATGGCGCGCTTGGCGGAGGCCAAGGGCGCGGTCGAACTGCTGCTCGCCGACGCCTATGTCCGGCGCGAGTCGGTCGCGCTCATCGCCTTTCGCGGCACCGGGGCGGAGCTGCTGCTGCCGCCGACGCGCGCGCTCGTGCAGGCCAAGCGGCGGCTCGCGGCATTGCCGGGCGGGGGCGGCACGCCGCTCGCCAGCGGGATGGAGGCGGGGCTGGCCCTCGCCACCCAGATGGCGGGGCGGGGGGTGACGCCCCATCTCGTGCTGCTCACCGACGGCCGCGCCAACATCGGACGGGACGGCAGCCCGGGGCGAGAGGCCGCGGCGGAGGATGCCCGCACCGCCGCCCGGGCGCTCCGCACTGCCGGCCACGGCACCATCCTGATCGACACCGGCAACCGCGCCTCGGCCGAGGCGGAGGCCCTGGCGCGGGAGATGGGGGCGGGGTATCTGGCGCTCCCCCGCGCCGATGCCGCCCAGCTCTCCCAACAGATCCGGGCAGCGGTTAGCGCGCCTACAGGACCATGATCCTCGCCCCAGAGGCGCTGTCGTGGGAGCGGGACGGCGCCGACTGGCCGAACCGATCCATGAGCCGGTTCCGGGAAGTCGCGGGCCGCCGCTGGCATCTGCAGCGCGGCGGCCCGGCGGGGACGGCCAAGCGGATCCTGCTGCTGCACGGTGTGGCGGCCGCGACCCACAGCTGGCGCGACGTGCTGCCGGATCTGGTGGCGCGACACCAGGTGCTCGCCCTCGACCTGCCGGGCCATGGTTTGACCAGCCGCGGCAGCATCTATCGCTATGCCCTGCCGGCGGTGGCCGACGATATCTCCGCCGTGCTGACGGCCGAGACGTTCGAGCCCGACCTTGTCGTCGGCCACTCCGCCGGCGCGGCGATTGCGCTCGAAATGGTGCGCCGCGGCCTGGTGCGGCGGGTGCCGGTCCTCGCCTTCAACGGCGCGCTTCGTCCGTTCCAGGGCCTTGCCGGCACGCTCTTCCCGGCGATGGCGAAGATATTGTCGCTCAACCCGGTGGTGGCGCCGTTCTTTGCCCGCACGGCCTCGGATCTCGGCACTGTGCGTCAGCTTCTCGGCGGGACCGGCAGCCGACTGGATGCGCGGGGTGTCGAGCTTTACGCCCTCCTCCTCTCCCACCCCGCCCATGTCCGGGCCGCACTCGATCTGATGTCGCGCTGGGACCTTGCGCCATTGGCCGAGGCCTTGCCGCACCTCGACGTGCCCATCACCCTCGTCACCGCTCTCGACGATCGCGCCGTACCGCCGGCGGAGGCGCATCGGGTCGCCGCGCTCGCGCCCGACGCCACGGTCGTCGAGGTCCCCGGCCACGGCCACCTGATGCATGAGGAGGATCCGCCCCGCGCCATCGCGCTGATCGAGGCGGCCCTCGGGGCTTGAAACCCGCCCGGCGCCCCCCTAGGCACAGGCCCCGAATTGCGCGGCGTGGAGGGTCACCCCCTTGGGCTTCAAGTGCGGCATCGTCGGTCTGCCGAATGTCGGCAAGTCGACCCTTTTCAACGCCCTGACGCGGACGGCGGCGGCCCAGGCCGCCAACTTCCCTTTCTGCACCATCGAGCCGAATGTGGGGGAGGTCGCGGTCCCCGATCCGCGCCTCGCCGAGATCGCTGCCATCGCCAAGTCGAAGGAGGTGATCCCGGCCCGCCTCACCTTCGTCGACATCGCCGGCCTGGTGAAGGGCGCGTCCAAGGGCGAGGGCCTCGGCAACCAGTTCCTCGCCAATATCCGCGAAGTCGATGCCATCGCCCATGTCCTCCGCTGCTTCGAGGACGACGATGTCACCCATGTGGAGGGGCGGGTCGATCCCATCGCAGACGCCGAGACCATTGAGACCGAGCTGATGCTGGCCGATCTCGAGTCGATCGAGCGCCGCCTCACCAACCTCGCCCGCAAGATCAAGGGCGGCGAAAAGGATGCGGTCCTGCAGGACCGGCTGCTGCGGCAGGCGAAGGCGGTGCTGGAGGCCGGCAAACCCGCCCGCACCGTCGAGGTGGCGGCGGAGGAGGTGCGGGCCTGGGCCGGCCTGCAGCTGCTCACCACCAAGCCCGTGCTCTACGTTTGCAATGTCGGCGAGGCCGAGGCGGCGGACGGCAACGCCCAGTCCGCCCGGGTGGCCGAAATGGCGGCGCGCCAGGGCGCGGGTAGCGTCGTGATCTCCGCCGCGATCGAGGAGGAGATCGCCCAGCTCGACGACGACGAGCGGGGTGAGTTCCTGGCCGAGATGGGCCTGGCCGAAGCCGGTCTCGACCGCCTGATCCGGGCGGGCTACGACCTGCTCGGCCTCCTCACCTATTTCACTGCCGGCCCGAAGGAGACCCGGGCCTGGACCATCCCGGAGGGCACCCAAGCACCGCGGGCCGCCGGTGTCATCCACGGCGATTTCGAGCGCGGCTTCATCCGGGCCGAGACCGTCGGCTACGCCGACTACGTCGCCCTCGGCGGTGAGCAGGGCGCGCGGGAGGCGGGTAAGCTCCGCGCTGAGGGCAAGGCTTATGTCGTCGCCGACGGCGATGTCCTGCATTTTCTCTTTAACGCCTGAGACCGCCAGCCCTCTGGTCAGGTCCGGTTAACGCCTGACGTTCATTGTCCGTTCCCGTAGCGACGCGGGACGGCAATGCGCGGCACGATCGACATCATCCGCCTGGTGCGGGACCAGCCCTGGCTCTACCTCGGCTCCATCACCGACATCGAATATGCGTGGCGCTTCGGCCGGCCGGTGCTGTTCGTGGCCGACCAGCAGACCGGCGCCGTCGGCAGCTACAGCCTGAACATCTTCGGCCAGGTCAGGCACTACGGCAGCATCGTCGACCCCGACGATGAGCGCAGCGGGCTGACCGGCGTGAACGATCTCACGATCCTGCGCCATCCCGGCGAGCTGCGGCTGGGCATTGCCGGCCGGGGCGACAACAACTCCGCCACCTACAACGTGGCTGACGGCCAGCTCCTCGGCGGGCGGGAACTGTTGGGCGGACAGGACTGGGCCTATGTCGAGCTGGCGACGCCGGCCAAGATCGACACGACGAACCTGCTCGTCACCACACGGTCCGGCCGGACCGATCTGATTTTTCACCGGATCGCGCGGGACGACGAACTGCGCCATGTCGCGACCGTCGAGGATCCCGAGATTCTGCCCTTTGCCGATTTCAGCGCCATCGACGCGGTGCCGTCGCGGCCGGGATTGCTCTACGTCGCCTCCGCCTTCGACCGGCTGATCGCGAGCCTCCGCTTCGACGAGGAGGGAGAGGTCGTGGTGCGCAAGATATTGGCGCCGAACGGCAATTTCCCCTTCGGCCGCATTACCGAGATCGAGATGGCGCGGGTCGGCGGCAGCACCTACCTGGTGGCCGCCGATGCCTCCACCGATGCGCTGGTGCTGATCGAGACCTGGGGCGGCGGCGGTATGCGCTTTGCCGACCGTGTCGCCGACACGCAGGAGACGCGCTTCGCCGGGCCGGCGGCGCTTCGCGTGCTGGAATTCGACGACAGCGGCTACGTTGCCGTGGGCGGGGCGGAGGGCGGCTTTTCGATCTTCGAGATCCGCAAGCTCGCCGGCCGTGGAGAGCTGAAGCATGTGGCGACGATCGATGACGGGCCGTTCCGATCGCTCGACGACATCGGCGCCATCGACTTCGTGTTCATCCGCGGCACGGTGCAGCTGGCGATCGGCAGCCTGACCGAGCCGGGTCTCACCATCGCCTCCTTCGAGTTCGAGCGGGCGGATCGGAAGTTGATCGGCAGCGACGCGCCCGACACCTTGAACGGCGCCCGGGTCGACGACCTGATGTTTGGCGGCGAGGGGAACGACACCCTGTTCGGCAATGACGGCGACGACTGGCTGGTGGGCGGCCGCGGCACCGACCGCTACTGGGGCGGCGGGGGCGCCGATGTCTTTGAGTTCAAGCCCGACGGCCAGGCCGATATCATCCAGGACTATCAGCACCTGATCGACAGCATCGACATCTCCGACTACGACCGGGTGAACAGCGTCGATGATCTGCGCATCGAGCAGCGGTTCTTCGGTGCCAAGATCTTTCTCGAGAACGATTCGATCATCATCCAGTCGAAGAACGGCGCGCCGATCACCTTCGAGCAGCTCGCAGACGACTTCCTGTTCGTCTGAGGCGCGATCTGGAGCGACGTCCGGGATGGCTGCAGAGTTTCGGCTGTCGCGCGGCCCCCGGGGGCTCGGGCTCGGCTGGTCGGCCGCGCCCTAACCCTGGCGGGCACCGCCGAAGCGGACGGGGTTCACGCGCATCTCCCAGTCCGCGCCGGCGGCGAAGCGGTACTCCGTCGCCGGCCGACCGCCCCGCCGGCGAGAGACACCGCCGGTGGGCTCCACCAGACCCGACTGGCCGACCATGCGGCGGAAGTTCTGCTGGTGGAGCTGCTGGCCAGAGACGGCCTCGGCCGCGCGTTGCAGGTCGGTCAGCGTGAAGGTGGGCGGCATCAGGCCGAAGAGCACCGGGCGATATTTCAGCTTGGCCCGCAAGCGACCGATGCCGGTGGCCAGGATGCGACGGTGGTCGAGCGGCAGCATTGTCCCGAAGGCCGGCAGCGCCTCCGGCGTCGCCCCGCCGCGGTCGCGCCAAGCCTCGGGGACGAGCGCAAGCTCGTAGAGCAGCTCGTAGCGCTCCAGCACCAGCTCGTCGCGCCATTCCGCACCGCCAAGGCCGAAGCTCAGCTGGGCCCTGTCGCGGATCGCCGGCTGGCCCCGGCCGAGCTCCGCCAGCCGGCCGGCGATCGCCTCCCGCACCGGCTCTGACCCGGCGCGGCGATCCTCCCACGGGAAGAACCGGCTCCAGCGCTGCCAGAGGCCGCGTTCGGCCGCCGCCCCCTCCTCCCGCGCGATGGCGAGGTAACCGATGGAGATGCGGTGGGGCGCGCTCTCCCCATCCCCTGGCCGGCCCACCCGGTCGCCGAAGGTGTAGAGCTGCTCGACATAGCCGAGGGTCAGCCCGGTCTCCGCCGACACCCAGTCGCGGAGCGACAGCTCGAGCGTGCGGTGCTGGTCGGGATCGAACACCCGGGTCGGCAGATCGCCGTCCGGCGCGGTCAGCACCAACGGCGCCCCCTCCCGCTCCCCCTGGCCGAGGGCGACGACGACGGCGGAGAGTTCGGCGATGATCGGGCGCGGGTCGTTCATCCCGGTGCCGCGACCGTGTCGGCAAGGGCATGAAAGCGCGCGAGATAGGCGCGCTTCACCGTCTTCGGCGCCCGGGGCTTGACCGTGCGCGCCCTCAGATCGGCCCGGCGCGGGGCGCCGAAGAACCGGTTGGCCTCCGCCTCGGCAAATCCCGCGATCTGGGTCGCCTCAAGCCAGGCCGACATCCGATCGGCCCGCTTGATCTGCGCCTTGACGGTGGCCGGCAGCGCCACCGGCAGGCCGAAGCGCGCGTGCACCGCCGCTTTCAACCGTTGATCGAGCGTGCCGTAGCCGGCCCCGACCGCGGCCTTCACCGGCGAGATCATGTCGCCGATCACGTATTCCGGCGCGTCGTGCAGCAGCGCCGCCAGCCGCCACCGCCCCGGCGTGCGCGGCGCGATGGCGGCAAACAGCTCCTCCACCAGCAGCGAGTGTTCGGCGACGGAATAGGGATAATCGCCCTCGGTCTGGCCGTTCCAGCGCGCCACGAAGGCGAGGCCGTGGGCGATGTCCTCGATCTCAACGTCCAGCGGCGAGGGGTCGAGCAGGTCGAGCCGCCGCCCCGAAAGCATCCGCTGCCATGCCCGCGCCTCTGCCATGGCCGGGTAATGGCAAGCGGCCTGCCCAAGCGCAACCGGGAGCAGAGGCGCGACGCGCGAGCCGCCCGCCCAGCCGCGCCGCCTCAGCCGCCGGCGCTGATCGGCCCTTCGCAGGTGTCGTAGCCGTCGCCGTTGGCCGGGTTCACGATCAGATGGGTGAGCACGCCGCCCCGCCCGCAGACGTAGATGCGCACCTCGGCCTCTTGCAGCGCGCCGGACGGAGGGGTGACGAACTGGTTCCACGCCGCGTTCTGCGGATAGGCGCGGAAGAGCGCCGGGATCTGCGCCCGCGCCGCCCGATCGGCAAAGATCGGGTCGCTTTGATCCGGCCAGTCCGGCCGTCCCCAGCGGTGATAGTTGGCGCGGTCCTGCAGCAGGATCGCGGCGAAACTGTCGAGCTGCTGGCCGCGGGAGTTCACGTAGTCTTGCGGTCCGAAGGCTGCGAAATAGGCCGCGACGGTCTGCTGGGCCGCCACCGGCGCCGACCACAGGCCGAACAGGCCCAGGGCGGCGATCGTTCCGAGAAGTCTGATCAGCATCGCTCCACTCCCCACATGATGCACCTTGGAGGCTAGCATATCTTCGCCAGAGGCCCAGGCACGAGAGCGCGGCAGAACCCCCCGATCGCGACCAAGCGCCGCGCCGCGGGACGGATCGCGCTCCGAGTTGTGACAGGATGACCCGGTTGATATAGACCGCGCTCAACCGACGAGACCTCCCGAGCATGAGATTGGAGCGACGCGCGATGGGTACCGATTACGTCGTCAAGGACATCAATTTGGCCGAGTTCGGCCGCAAGGAGATCGCGATCGCCGAGACCGAGATGCCGGGCCTGATGGCGATTCGCGATGAGTACGGCGACAAGAAGCCGCTCAAGGGCGCCCGGATCGCCGGCTCGCTCCACATGACGATCCAGACCGCCGTGCTGATCGAGACGCTGAATGCGCTCGGCGCGGACGTGCGCTGGGCTTCCTGCAACATCTTCTCGACCCAGGACCATGCGGCCGCGGCGATTGCCGAGGGCGGCACCCCGGTCTTCGCGGTGAAGGGCGAAAGTCTGGAGGAGTACTGGGATTACGCCGACCGGATCTTTCGGTTCGCGGACGGTACCGCGAACATGATCCTCGACGATGGCGGCGACGCCACGCTCTATATCCTGATGGGCGCCCGGGTCGAGGAGGGGGAGGAGGATCTGATCGCCAACCCCACCTCGGAGGAGGAGGAGTATCTCTTCGCCCAGATCCGCAAGCGCATGACCGAGAGCCCGGGCTGGTTCGGCAAACAGCGCCACGCGATCCAGGGCGTGAGCGAAGAGACCACGACGGGCGTCCACCGCCTCTACAAGATGATGGAGAAGGGCCATCTGCCCTTCCCCGCGATCAACGTGAACGACAGCGTCACCAAGTCGAAGTTCGACAACAAGTATGGCTGCAAGGAAAGCCTGGTGGACGGCATCCGCCGGGCGACCGACACGATGATGGCCGGCAAGACCGCCGTGGTCTGCGGCTACGGCGATGTGGGCAAGGGCTCTGCCGCCTCGCTCCGCGGGGCCGGGGCGCGGGTGAAGGTGACGGAGATCGACCCGATCTGCGCGCTCCAAGCCGCGATGGATGGGTTCGAGGTGGTGACGCTCGAGGATGCGACGCCCACCGCCGACATCTTCATCACCACCACCGGCAACAAGGACGTCATCACCGTCGACGACATGCGGGCGATGAAGGACATGGCGATCGTCGGCAATATCGGCCACTTCGACAACGAGATCCAAGTCGCCGCGCTCAAGAACTTCAAGTGGACCAACATCAAGGATCAGGTCGACATGATCGAGTTTCCCGACGGGAAGCGGATGATCCTGTTGTCGGAGGGGCGGCTGCTGAACCTCGGCAACGCCACCGGCCACCCGTCCTTCGTGATGTCGGCCTCCTTCACCAACCAGGTGCTGGCCCAGATCGAGCTCTGGACCAAGGGCGACGAGTACGACAACAAGGTCTACGTGCTGCCCAAGCACCTGGACGAGAAGGTGGCGCGCCTGCATCTCGACCGCATCGGCGTTAAGCTCTCCACGCTGAGCGATGAACAGGCGGACTATATTGGCGTTACCCCCGAAGGTCCGTTCAAGCCGGAAGCCTACCGCTACTGAGCCGCCGCAGCGCCGGCGCCTCTGGCGGCTGGCGCTCGCGGGGCTGTTGGTCGGCTTCGGGCTGCCGCTCGGCTTTCTGCTGCTCGCGCCGCCGAACGCGGCCTGGGATCCACGGGCGCCGCTCGATCTGGCGGGGCCTTGGACGCCGGTTGCCGAGTGGAAGCTGCGCCGGGCGCTGGGCGATCCCGCGCTTTGCCGGGCGGCGCTCGCACCCCACGCGGCTGCGCCGCCGATCGCGGACCGGGTGGACTCCGACGTCTGCCATATCCGCGGCGGCGTGCGCCTGTCGCGGCTGGCCAGAGCGGCGCTCGATCCGGTGGACACCCGCTGCACCGTCGCCCTCCGCCTGTTCATGTGGGAGCGGGAGAGCCTGCAGCCCGCGGCGCGTGAGCTGCTCGGGGCCGAGGTGGCGGAGATCGAGCATTTCTCCAGCTATTCCTGTCGCACCATCCGAACGGGGCGCGGCCCGTCCACCTGGATGAGCCAGCACGCCACGGCGAGCGCCATCGACATCAGCGGCTTTCGCCTGGACGACGGGCGCCGGATCACCCTGCTGGCCGATTGGCAGGGCGAGACGCCCGAGGCCGCCTTTCTCCGCCGGGCGCAGGACGGGCTCTGCGATCGCTTCCGCATTGTCCTCGGCCCGGAGCACAATGCGCTTCACGCCGATCATTTCCACGCCGATCTCAGCCGCTGGTCGTTCTGCCGTTGAGCGCCCGGCTGCATAAGTTCTGCCGCTGACGACGCTTGCCTCCGGCGGGGATATTTGCGCCAGCAAGAAACCCGAGGCCTTTCTTGCTGGCATAAATATCCCGGGGTGAATTGGCCGAAGGCCAAGGGGGGCAGCGCCCCCCGACCCCCGTTGGTTTCCCGTCCTCGACGATGTCCGGTCTGCGGAATTCTCGGCAGAAGCCCGCCCGCGCCGCTTCACACCCCTGTTACTGCGCTCGCCCCCGCCCCATATAATACCCATACCAAAGACCAGAGCCTTTGGCGGGGAGATGACGATGACCTTTCTGACACGCATTTTCGACGATTTGGCGCAGGCGCTGGGCGCTGCCCCTCAGGCAGACTCGCGGGGGCCGGCTGAGACGCTCGACATGCTGGCTGAGGCTGGCATCGACCCGCGGGATCTGTCCCCGAGGGAGCTTGCAGCCCTTGGTCTGCAGCCGCTGGTGGTGCGCAGCGATCGCTGAGGCCTAGGCCTCGTAGCCGCCCATCGCACAGACAACCCGCCACTCTGCCGCAGACACGGGCTGCACGGACAGGCGGGTGTTGTTGACCAGCACCATCTCGGCCAGGCGCGGTTCCGCCTTGCACTGCTCTAGCGTCACGGGCTCGGGGAACGGGCCTATGGCGCGGACGTCCACGCACTCCCACCGTTCATCGTCTGTCGTGCTGTCGGGATGGATGAGGGCCGAGACCTCGACCACGCCCATCACCCGCTTCTCGTCGACCGAGTGGTAGAAGAAGCCGAGATCGCCGAGCGACATCTCGCGCATGTTGTTGCGGGCCTGGTAGTTGCGGATGCCGTCCCACTCGGCGCCGTCCGCGCCGGCCTTCACCTGGTCGTCCCAGCTCCAGGCACTCGGCTCGGATTTGAAGAGCCAGTAGCGCATCGTCACCTCCCCCATCGGTCGCCGGCACGCTAGCCGTTCGCCCCGCCAAGGAAAAGGGCGCTAGTCGGGATCCGGCCGAGCCCGCATTGCCTTGACGGTGGCGCGCTTTGCCTTGGCCTCCAGCCGCCGTCTTTTCGACGCGAGCGTGGGCCGGGTGGCCCGGCGCGGCGTCGGGCGCCGGAGCGCGGCGGCGATCAGTTCGGCCAGGCGGTCCCGCGCCTCCTCCCGATTGCGGGCTTGGGAGCGGTGGCGCTCCGCCCGGATGATCACCTCCCCCTCGCTTGTCCAGCGCCGCCCGGCCAGACGGCGCAGGCGCGCCTTCGCATCCGCCGGCAGAGAGGGGGAGCGGGCCGCAAAAAACCGCAGCTCCACCGCCGTCGCCACCTTGTTCACATGCTGACCGCCGGGGCCGGAGGCGCGGGCGAAGCTCTCCTGCAACTCCCAGTCTTGGATCGCCACATCGTCGCTGATCCGCAGCATTGCCTTGCCCCGAAAAAGGTGGAGGCCGCGGCGTACCGCGGCCTCCGAAATTTAGCGTGAGCATCGGGAGGTCGGTCGACGGACCGAAGTCCCGCTCAGGAGGTTCGGTGTTAGAGGAGGCTGCCCCTCAAACCGACCTTCCCAGCGATTTCGACCGCCTGCTCCAATATCTCACTCGACATTGGATCACCTCCTTTCTGCTGCTGCTACATGCGCCTATAGATGCCCGATCCCCGGCAATAATCAAGCGCCACGGTTCAGGCCGCGCGCCGACCCGCCCGGGTGATGAGGCCGAAGGGCAACAGCGCCAAGAGCGCGAGGGCCACCTTCACCCCGAAATCCGCCACCGCGAGGCTCACCCAAAGCGGCAGCGCCGGCCCGAGGCCGAGAAGCGGCACGGCCTCCCGCGCCCAGCCGTTCGGATCGCCGGGGTCGAGGAAGGCGAAGGTCGCGGCGAAGGCGATGCTGAAGAAAAGCAGCGTATCGACGGCCGATCCGGCGAGGGAAGAGACCACCGGTGCTCGCCACCACCGCCCCTGGCGCAACCGGTCGAAGATCACCACGTCGAGGCCCTGGGCCACCAGAAACGCGATGCCGGAGCCCAGGGCGATCCTGAGCGTCGTCGCGCCCACTTGGCTCGCGACCAATGAGCAGACGACGCCGACGGCAAAGCCCACCACGACCACCCGCCGCGCCGCTACCGGCCCGGCGAAGCGGTTCACCAGGTCCGTGACGAGGAAGGCCAGCGGGTAGGTGAGCGCGCCCCAGGTCAGCCAGGCGCCCAAAAGGTGCTGGACCAGGATGTTGGAGGCGACGACGACCGCCGCCATGGCGACGATGCCGAAGAGCACGGGCCGGGACATGGGCAGTTCCTTGCTGAACGCGCGCCGCTTAGGCCGATCTTGGCCGGATGGCAAGCGCGGCCGCGGCTGCGGCCCTGCGCCTCGCTTCCCATCGGTGGCCCCAGCCGCTAGAGGTCGGGCGCACCGCCGGGGAGCCACGCGATGAGCCAGGGATCCGCCAATCTCAACGTCATGATCAAGGCCGCACGGAAGGCCGCGCGCTCCCTCATCCGCGACTTCGGCGAGGTGGAGAACCTGCAGGTCTCGGTGAAGGGCGCCGGCGACTTCGTCTCCCGCGCCGATACCCGCGCCGAGGAGATCGTGCGCGAGGCATTGACGGAGGCGCGGCCGAACTACGGTTGGGTGGGCGAGGAAAGTGCGGAGGAGAAGGGCGCCGACCCGACAAGGCGCTGGATCGTCGACCCACTCGACGGCACCACCAACTTCCTGCACGGCCTGCCGCACTGGGCGATCTCCATCGCGCTCGAACATCGGCGGGAGATCGTGGCGGGTGTGATCTACGACCCGATCAAGGACGAGATGTTCACCACGGAGAAGGGCGAGGGCGCTTGGCTGAACGATCGCCGGCTGAGAGTCAGCGGCCGGCGCGACATGAGCGGCATGCTGTTCGCCACCGGTGTTCCCTTCGGCGAGCGGGAGACACTGCCGGAGACGCTGGCCGATCTCGCCGATCTGATGCCGCGCTGCGCCGGTGTCCGGCGCTACGGTGCCGCCGCCCTCGACCTCGCCTATGTGGCCGCCGGGCGGTATGAGGGCTTTTGGGAGCGCCAGCTCAACATCTGGGACATCGCCGCCGGTCTGTTGCTGGTGCGCGAGGCCGGCGGCCTGGTCGCCGGCATCGGGGCCGAGGACGATCCCTTGATCAGCGGTAGCATCCTGGCCGCCAACGGCGCGGCCTACGATCAGCTCCGCCAGGTCCTGGAACGCTCCGCCGCGCGCCCGGTCGTCGCCCGGCTTTAACCGCGGATTAACCCTGACGCGCTTTCTGAGAGGGGCGGAGGGGATCGGTGTGCCGGCAGAGGTCAGCTTGGACAGAAGGGCCGGGGCACCGCTGACAACGGCGGAACGGCGCGCGCGCCTTCGGCTGGCCCGAAGCGGGCAGGTCGGCACGGTGACCTATCGCCGGCTGATCGCCCGCTTCGGCACGGCCGAACGCGCGCTTGAGACCTTGCCGGAGTTGGCCGCGCGGGGCGGCACCCGCAGCTATCGCCCGGCCTCCGCCGCCAGTGTGGAGGCGGAGATCGCCCGGGCCCAGGCGGTGGGCGCGCGGCTGCTGATCCTCGGGACGCCCGACTATCCCAGCCTGCTCTCGGAAATCGCCGATCCGCCGCCGGTGCTCTGGGCCCGGGGTGAGCTCGGCGTATTCGAGCGCGACGGCGTGGCCCTGGTGGGGGCGCGCAATGCCTCGGCCCTCGGCCTCCGCCTCGCCAGCCAGGTCGCGGCGGCGTTGGGGGAGGCGGGCCGGGTCACCGTCTCCGGCCTCGCCCGCGGCATCGACGCGAGCGTGCATGCGGCCTCCGTCGAGCGGGGCACGATCGCGGTGCTCGGTGGCGGGATCGACTGTATCTATCCGGCGGAGAACGAGGGTCTGGCCGAGCGCATCCTGGCCCACGGCGCGCTGGTCTCGGAGGCGCCGATGGGCCTGCAGCCCCAGGCCCGGCACTTCCCGAAGCGCAACCGCCTGATCTCCGGCCTCTCCCAGGCCGTGGTGCTGATCGAAGCGGCCGAGCGGTCCGGCAGCCTGATCACCGCACGGGCGGCGCTGGAGCAGGGGCGGGAGGTGATGGCGGTGCCCGGCAACCCCCTCGACCCGCGCGCCGCTGGTTGCAACCGATTGATCCGCGACGGGGCGCACCTGATCCGCTCGGCGGACGACGTGCTGGAGGGGTTGGCGATGCCGGTGGCGCGGGCGGAGCACGCGCCCGATCCCCGGCCTGGCTTGGCGGAGCCCTCGGCCCCGCCGCCCAGGCGACTCCGCGGTCAGATCACCGAACTCCTCAGCCTCGCACCGGTGCTGGAGGACGAACTGATCCGCCGCTCCGGCGCCGAGACCGCCCATGTGCTGGAGCTGTTGAGCGAGCTAGACCTCGCAGGCCGGATCCTGCGCCATGCTGGCGGGCGAATCTCGCTCACGCCGCCGGCGTAGACCTCTACGCGGGCACGCCGGTCCGTCGCCGTGTTTGGATATTTTTGCCAATGCGAAAGGGATCGGGCCGGCTCTGGGTGGAGGCGGCCTTCAGGCTTTCTGGCTGGCTCAAATATCCCCGCCGGAGGCGTTCGTCTCTTGGGCCACCGATGCCGAGGCCGGGTCGGCCACCTTGGCGACGAGCTCGACCGTGTTGCCCTCGGGATCCTGGGTGAACACCCCGCGCCAGCCGATCCAGGAGAAGTCCTCCACCGTGAACGCCCAGCCCTGGGCGCGGTACCAGGCGATCACCGCCGCCTGCTCCTCCGCCCCCACCGTCAGCGCGAGGTGGTGGAGAGAGGAGGCTGCGCCGGTCTGCGGCGCGTTGCTGCTCGCCCCCTGACGGAAGAGCGCCAGTACCGTGGTATGGCCGCCATAGCCCGGCCCGATGCGGAAGAAGATGATGTCCTCGCTCGTGTTGCCCTCGAGGATCGGCAGCCCGATGACGTCGCGGTAGAAGGCCACCATGGCGGCGAGATCGGTGCAGCGGATGGCGACCTCGCCCAGGCCGCGCACCTGGAAGCCGCGGCTCACCCCCGCCCGACCAACGGCATGTTGGTCGCCATGATCGTCATCTGCAGGATGTTGCTCTCAAGCGGCAGGGTCGCCATGTCGTACACCGCTTGGGCGACATGGGCGGGGTCCATCGTGGGCTCCGGCCGGGTGCTGCCGTCGGCCTGGGGCACGCCGTCCAGCATCGGGCGGGCCATGTCGGTCAGGGCATTGCCGATGTCGATCTGGCCGCAGGCGATGGCGTAGGGCCGGCCGTCGAGCGCGAGCGACTTCGTCAGCCCCGTGATGGCGTGCTTGGTGCTGGTGTAGGGCGCCGAGCCCGGCCGCGGCGCCTGGGCCGAGACCGAGCCGTTGTTGATGATCCGCCCGCCCTGGGGCGACTGTGCCCGCATCTGCGCAAAGGCCGAGCGGGCGCAGAGATAGGCGCCGGTCAAGTTGACGCTCAGCACCCGAAACCAGTCCTCGAGCGGGGTCTCGTCGATGGTGCGCGCCGGCGATCCGGCCCCTGCATTGTTGAAGAGGCAGTCGATCCGGCCGAACGCCTCGGCCGTCTCGGCAAAAGCCGTCTCGACCGCAGCGGCATGGCCGATGTCGCAGGGCTGCACCAGGGTCTCGCCGTCGCAGGCGGAGGCGGTCTCCTGCAGCGCCTCGATCCGCCGGCCGAGCAGGGCGACGCGCCAGCCCTTGGCGGAGAACAGCCGCGCTGTCGCCTGGCCGAGGCCGGAGCCCGCGCCGGTGATCACGATCGCTGGGTCCATGGACGCTCCGCCCTTAGAACTGGTTCTCCCACCGGCGTCGCAGCTTTTCCCCGATCATGCAATCGAAGCTGGCGGCGGGTTGCAGCGCCGGCTGCCCGGGCGGGCGGAGGCCGGCGATCTCCAGCACCATCTTCTGGCGGATGGCGCCGATCAGTCGATCACGCTCGAACACCGGGATGACGAAGGCCGCTTCCCCCGACACCACGCAGGCCTGGTAGTAGAGGTCGAGATCGGGGATGGAGAACCAGCCCGTCGGCTCCTTCAGCATGATCGGCAGGCCATTGATCTCGATGCCGAGGGCCGCGGCCCGGTCCCGGGCGGCCAGCACCAGGGGGCCGGTGTTGTTCGGGCCGTCGCCCGAGACGTCGATGACCTGGCGCGGCGCCTGGATCTCGTTCGTCTCGAGCAGCACCACGGCCCGGTCGATGGCGCCGGAGATCGAGGTGCCGAGGGCAGAGCGCACCGGGGCGGCCCGCAGGACGGCGGCCGCCTCGGCCAGGTCCGTCTCGTCCTCGACGATTCGCCACGGCAGGATCGGATTGTAGGTGCCGGGCCCGGCCCACTCGAAGTAGCTCAGGGCGATGCGGCCGAGTGGGCCGCGGGTGACGGCGGAGACCACGGCCGGATGGGTGAGCGCCGCGGCATAGCCCTCCCGCTGCAGCGCCAACTCATCGGGATCCATCGAGCGGGAGATGTCGACCGCCAGCACCAGCTCGAGATCGACCTCCTGCGCCTCGGCCAGAGCGCCAGAGGCGAGCAGCGCCAGAAGCGCGCCCAGGACCGATCGTCGGAAGTGCCGAAACAATGCCATTCGCCGACGCCCCGCCGTGCGTTGCCAACGACACTATGGGCCAAAGGGACCCCGGGGCCAGCCCCGATCGGCAATTCCTATCCGTGATCACGGATCCGTGGCCACGGACGGCGGTGGGACGTGCCTAGAAGGCGAGCTTGATCGACGCGCTCACCGCGCCCACGACATCGGCGCCGAAGCTGTAGGTGAGGTCGTTCGCCGGATCGCCCCCGGTCGGCAGCGAGGTGCCCCCGGTCAGCAGGCCGACGGCGCCGCCCAATTGCACCTCCACCGTCTCGTCGATGATGTAGGCAAAGCCGCCCGAGAGGGTGAAGGTGTCGGTCTGGGAGCCGGCGATGGTCGAGGTGCCGCGGTCGTAGGTGAAGGCGAGACGGCCGGCCAGGTTCTCCGAAAACCGCCGCCCGACGCCGGTGCTGACGGTGAAGCCGTCGCGGTAGAGCGGCTCGAACGCCGTGAAGGTGGGGGTGCCGAAGGTGGGGCTCAGCACGCCCTCGATGGGGATCGAGCCGAGCTCGCTCCACTCCTGCCACTTGAAGGAGCCGAAGAGCAGCGTGTTCTCGTTGATGCCGCTTTGCAGCTTCAGCTCGACCGACTGGGGGATCTCGGTGGTCGCGGAGGTCGGCGCGATCGGGTTGGCGGCGGCGAAGGGGGTGTTGAAGGCGCCGATGTTCACCGTGCCCGTCAGGTCGAGATCGTAGCTCGAGCTGTAGAGCGCGTAGACCTGCAGTGCGATGTCCGGGATCTCGTAGGCCAGACCGGCGCGAAAGCCGAAGCTGTTGTCGGTGAGGGAAAACAGGCCGAGCCCCTCGGGATTGAGGCCGGTCAGGATGCCGGGCAGCGATGCCTCCGGGAAGCCGACGAAATCGGCGAAGGTCTGGCGGGACTGGAAGGCGGTGATGCTGAGGAAGGAGAAGCCGCCGATCACCCGAACCCGGCCTTGGCCGAGGGGCGTCATGCCGGCATTCGCCTTGGCCGAGCAGGTGACGCCGAGGTCGGTGGTGTCGATGAAGAACTCCACCGTCGTCGCCGAATAGGCGTTGTTGATGCCGTAGCGTGCATCGGCGCCGAACGGTTGGGAGAAGTGCCCGAGGCAGTCGAAGTGCCGGCCGAGGCCGAGCTTCAGCCCGACCCGGGGGACAAAGAACGTGCCCTCGACCTCGACATTCTCGCTAAAGTCGGGCTCCGCCGTCGGGTCGAGGATGGCCGTGAGGTTTGCACCCCGGCTGACGTCGGAGATGTCGCGCTGCGGCGCCACGACCGTGCCCGTCGCCTCCGTCACGAAACGACGGTCGTCGAACAGCAGGTCGATGTTGACGCCGCCCCGGTCGAAACCACCGGCCGCGGAGGGGTCGGTGGTGGACAGGAACAGGGCGGCGGACAGGCCGGCAAGACCTAGCGGGCGCACGGAAAACGTGCGCTGGCTCCGAAGCATGGCGTTTCTCCCTCGCAGCGTCGTCATGCGACGCAAAATGTTATGTCGTCGAGGTCGCTAGACTGCGTGGCCAAAGTCAAGCGGCTTGGCGGCTGCAGGATCGAAGTCGCAAGCGGCCCGTGCAAAGACGCAACGCCCGCTCGTCTTGTGGATGCCGAGACGCGGCGGCGATCAGTTCTCGGCCGGCTGTGCTTTTGTCCTCAGCCGCACGACGAGGTAGGCCGTCATTGCCAGCCAGACGATAGCCAGAGAGAACCAGGTCAGCGCGTATTCGAGGTGATTGTTGGGGATCGCGACGGTCACCGGCAGCGGCTCCGGCGCGCCATCCGGCACCGGGGCGTCGCTGACGATCATCACCGGCGCGGTCTGCAGGACCTCGGCCATCGCCACGGCGTCGCGGACGAACCAGACATTGCCGGTGAGGTCGGGATCCGGCGTGAAGCTGTCGCGCTCATCCGGCCAAAGGAGCGTGCCGGTGACGCTCAAGCGCCCGGTGGGCAGGGGGCGGTCCTTCTCCGCCTGGGGGAGAAAGCCGCGGTCGAGCAGCACGCGCCGGCCGTCGTCCAGGGTGAAGGGGGCGATGACGCGGTAGCCGGGCCCCTGACGCTGGATTGAGACCAGGACGTGGAGCGCCTCTGGCGCCACCCGACCCTCCTCCCGCACCCGGAGGTATTCGTGCGCCGCCTCCGTCGGGGCGGCGGGGACCGGGACTGGGCTGGCGTCCTTCCGCGCGGCGATCTCGGCCAGCACGCCCTCTTTCCAGGTGAGGCGCTGCAGCTGCCAGACGCCGAGGCTGACGAGGATGGCAGCGCCGATCGTGCCGAACAGGATCGGCGCGATGAGGCGGCGCCGGCCGGCCCGGGTGTCTCGGCTCACGCGCCCCAGATGTAGATCGAGGCGAAGAGGAAGAGCCAGACCACGTCGACGAAGTGCCAGTACCAGGCGGCGGCCTCGAAGCCGATATGCTTCTCCGGCGTGAAGTCGCCGTTCATCGTTCGCGCCAGGCAGACGGCCAGGAAGATCGTGCCGACGATCACGTGGAAGCCATGGAAGCCCGTCGCCATGAAGAACGAGGCGCCGTAGATGTTGCCGGCGAAGCCGAAGGCGGCGTGGCTGTATTCGTAGGCCTGGGTCATGGTGAAGATCACGCCGAGCCCGATGGCCAGGATCAGGCCCCATTTCAGCCCGTCCCGGTCGTTTTCATGCACGATGGCGTGGTGCGCCCAGGTGGCGGCACAGCCCGAGAGCAGCAGGATCAATGTGTTGATCAGCGGTAGGTGCCAGGGGTCGAACGTCTCGATCCCCACCGGCGGCCAGACCCCGCCCGAGGCCTCCATCGGGTAGAGCGCATGCTTGAAGAAGGTCCAGAACCAGGCGGAGAAGAACATCACTTCCGAGATGATGAAAAAGATCACCCCGTAGCGCAGGCCGATGCGCACCACCGGCGTGTGATCGCCCGCCTTGCTTTCGGCGATCACGTCGGCCCACCAGACATACATCACGTAGATCACGAGTGCCGCGCCGATCAGCATCACCCAGGGGCCGCTGCCGTGGAAGAACAGCACGGCGCCGAACAGCATGACGAAGCCACCGATGGCGCCGAGCAGGGGCCAGGGGCTGGGTGCGAGGACGTGGTAGTCGTGGTTGGCCTTTTCCGCCATGTCGCAGGCTCCTTGCCGTTCAGCCCGGTGCGGCGGGCGCCGCTGCGTCCGTCGCCGGGGGCGGGCCGAGCGCGGCATCGGCCGGCATCTCGGTCTCGTGGAAAGTGTAGCTCAGGGTGATGGTGTGGACGTACTGCGCCTCGGCATCGGCCACGATCTCGGGATCGACGTAGAAGGTGACGGGCATCAGCACGGTCTGGCCAGGCTCGAGCACCTGCAGCTCGAAGCAGAAGCAGTCGATCTTGGTGAAGAAGTTGCCGGCCGAGAACGGCGCGACGTTGTAGGACGCGGTGCCGGCGATCGGTCGGAGCGAGGGGTTATGCGCCTCATAAAACGCCAGGCCGGTCTCGCCGATCCGCACCTGCATGGTGCGCTCGACCGGGCGGAAGCTCCACGGCATGCCGCGCTCCAGCGAGGCGTCGAAGCGCACGGTGATGGTCTGGTCGAGCACCGCATCGGGCGCGGCGGCGGCCACCGCCGTTTCCCCGCCATAGCCGGTGACACGGCAGAACCAGTCGTAGAGCGGCACCGCGGCGAAGGAGGCACCCAGCATCAGCAAGGCCATGCCGGCGAGGCCGAGGGCGGTGCGTCGGCTGGCACGCACGCTCATTGACTTTGCGCCTCCAGCGCCGGGCGATAGACATGGTCGAAGCCCTCGACCGGCCCGGTGGTGGAGAACTTCACGATCGTCACCCCGAAGATAAGCGCGACGAAGGCCGCTAGGATGAGGCCGATCAGCGCGTTGCCGCTGCCCCGCCGTCGAAACACCTCGTGACGCACCCGATCCATGAGCCGATCCTACAGCAGAACCAGCCAGGCGTCAGGCGCCAGGCCGACACCGCGCAGGAAGGCATCGACCACCAGCGCGACGAAGTGGCCGAAGAGATAGACGATCGAGAAGCCGAAGAAGCGTTTCTCCACCTTGAACGTGTCCGCCGCGCCGACCGAGGGAGAGCGCCGCGCGATCTGCCAGGCGCCGCGCAACAGACCGGCGTTGAGGTAAAGCGCCGTCAGCAGATAGACGGGCCCGCCGATCGCGGTGAAGGCCGGTGCCAGCGCCACCGGGGCGAGGATCAGGCTGTAGAGCAGGATCTGGCGCCGCGTGCCGCGCTCGCCCACCACGACGGGCAGCATCGGCACCCCGGCCCGGGTGTAGTCGGCGTTGGAAAACAGGGCGAGCGCCCAGAAATGCGGCGGGGTCCAGAGGAAGATCAGGCCGAACAGCAGCAGCGGCTCGATGGCGAGCCCGCCGGTCGCCGCAAGCCAGCCGATCATCGGCGGAAAGGCCCCGGCCGCGCCACCGATCACGATGTTCTGGGGCGTGCGCCGCTTCAGCCAGACAGTGTAGATCACCGCGTAAAAGAAGATGGTGAAGGCCAGCAGGGCCGCCGCCGCCGGATTGGCGAAGACCGCGAGCATCGTCACTGACAAGATCGACAGGCCGAGCCCGAGGGCGAGCGCCGTGTCCGCCTCCACCCGCCCGGCCGGCACCGGGCGCGATTGCGTCCGGGCCATCTTGGCGTCGATGTCGGCGTCCCACCACATGTTGAGCGCGCCGGAGCCGGCGGCGCCAGCCGCGATGCACACGAGGCAGGCGAAGGCCACGAACGGATGCATCTCGATCGGCGCGACGACGATACCTACGGCCGCCGTCAGCAGGACGAGGGACATCACCCGCGGCTTCATCAGCGCCAGGTAGTCCTGCAGGCTCGGCGGCGCAGGGACGGAAAGGTCTGCCGAGGCGGCGCCGGCCTCGGCCTCATGCCAAGTTGTCTCAGTCACGGCGGTTGCTGCCTATTCGGTCGCTTGTGCCACGTCCACGTTGTTTTCGCGCCGGGGTCCGGTCGCATAAAGCTCCCGCGCCTCCTCAAGCCAGGCGGCGTAGGCCTCTTCTGAGACCACCTTCACCACGATCGGCATGTAGGAGTGGTCCTTGCCGCAAAGCTCGGAGCACTGGCCGAAGTAGATGCCCTCACGCTCCGCCTGAAACCAGGTCTCGTTCAGGCGGCCGGGGATGGCGTCCATATGCACGCCGAAGGCCGGGATCTTCCAGGCGTGGATCACGTCGCCGGCGGTCACCTGCAGGCGCACCACGGCATCGACCGGCACCACCACGGCGGTGTCGGTGGCGAGCAGGAAATCCTCCTCCCCATAGCCGTGCTCCACCAGCTCGTCGCGCTGCAGCATGAAGGCATCGAACTCCAGCTGCTCGTCGGGATATTCGTAGGTCCAGTACCATTGGTTGCCGGTGGTCTTGATGGTCAGATCGGCCTCCGGGATCTCGAGCTGCTTGAAGAGCACGGGCAGCGAGAGCGAGCCGATGAAGATCAGGATGATGATCGGCACCACCGTCCAGGCAACCTCGAGCGTCGCGTTGTGAGTGAAGCTCGCCGGCTCCGGATTGCGGGCCCGGTTGAAGCGGAAGATGACGATGGCGAGCAGGGCCAGCACGAAGACCGAGACCGCGGTGATGATGTAGAGGAGTGTGGTGTCGAGCCACACGATGTCGCGCGCCAGCTCCGTCACCGGGGTCTGAAAGCCCATGCCCCCCGGCTCCGGCCGGCCGATCGTCTCCAACCCATCCTGGGCGCGAACCACCGTCGGCAGCAGCGCTGCGCCGAGCGCGGCCGAAAGGCCCGAAAACCACCTGGAAATGCCCATCTGCGTCATCCCGTCCGTCGTCTCCACACCCTCACCGATGCGTGGCACCGGTCTGTGGACGAAACCGTCGTTGAGGTCCCTATATCGAAGATCATAATGACCGGTAACGTACAAGGTCGGAGGACGCGGCATTGCGCCGCCGGATCGGGCCGGGACGCGGCGTCAGTTGGGAGAGCCAGATGGCCGAGAGCATTGAGAACACCGACCCGGTCGCGCGCTTTCGACCGCTCGAGAGCCATCTAGACCTCGAGGCGACCCGCCGGCTGCTAGCCGAAACCCTTGCTGGCGCTGACGATGGCGAGCTGTTCTTCGAGCGGCGCCGGGCCGAGGCGCTGGTCTTCGACGACGGGCGCCTGCGCAACGCGAGCTTCGATGCGGCCGAAGGTTTCGGCCTGCGCGCCGTGCGGGGCGAAAGCGTCGGCTACGCCCACTCTACGGAATTGTCGGAGGCGGCGCTGCATCGCGGGGCGGAGACCGTGCGCCTGGCCGTCGGCCAGGGCGGCGGCGTCATGGCCCCGGCACCGCGGGCCACCAACCGGCGGCTCTACACCGACCGCGATCCGTTCGACGACGCGGCCTTTGCCGGCAAGGTCGCGCTGCTGCGCGAGATCGACGACTGGCTCCGCTCCCACGACCCGGCGGTGGTGCAGGTGACGGCGGCGCTCACCGCCTCGATGCAGGAGGTGGAGATCCTGCGCGTGGACGGCGCGCCGCTGGCCGAGGCGCGGCCGCTCACCCGCCTCAACATCTCCGTGATTGTCGAGCGCAACGGCCGGCGCGAAAGCGGCAGCGCCGGTGGCGGCGGGCGGGCCGGCCTCGCGCCGCTGATGGAGGAGGCGCATTGGCGCAAGGTCGCGGCCGAGGCGCTGCGGATCGCGCGGGTGAACCTCGAGGCCGAACCGGCGCCAGCGGGCGAGATGGACGTGGTCCTCGGCCCCGGCTGGCCCGGCATCCTGTTGCATGAGGCGGTGGGCCACGGGCTGGAGGGCGACTTCAACCGCAAGGGCACCTCGGCGTTCGCCGGTTTGATGGGCAGCCGCGTCGCCTCCCCCGGTGTGACGGTGGTCGATGACGGCACGATCCCCGACCGGCGGGGCTCGATCAGCTTCGATGATGAGGGGACGCCGTCCAACAAGACCGTCCTGATCGAGGACGGCATCTTGGTGGGCTACATGCAGGACCGCCAGAACGCCCGCCTGATGGGGGCAAACGCCACCGGCAACGGAAGGCGGGAGAGCTTTGCCTACGCGCCCATGCCGCGGATGACCAACACCTACATGCTGGGGGGAGAGACACTGGCGGCCGACATCCTCGCCGACCTCAAGGATGGCATCTACGCCACCGGCTTCGGCGGGGGGCAGGTGGACATCACCAACGGCAAGTTCGTCTTCAGCTGCACCGAGGCCTACCGCGTGAAGAACGGCCAGGTCGGCGCCCCGATCAAGGGCGCCACCCTGATCGGCGACGGCGCCACGGCGCTCCGCCAAATCCGCGCGATCGGAAATGACATGGCCCTCGACCCCGGCATGGGCAATTGCGGCAAAGACGGCCAATGGGTCCCCGTCGGCGTCGGCCAACCCACCCTCCTGATCGGCGGCCTGACAGTCGGGGGCGCGGAGGGGTAGCCGGCTGAGGCGGGTGGTCGTGCGGTGGCAGTAGAGAAAGGCGCTGCCGCTTCCGATTGTCTGCTAGGCGGACGGTGCTGCCGTTCCCTAAAACGGTGCTTCTTTCACTACCTTCATCCATTGCGAACGCCACGCTGGAGCCAGATAGCTGTCAGGCCAGAACTCCTTTTGCCGGATGATCAGCCCGTCCTGCACCGCATGAAACGTTACTGCCCGTGCGTGCATTGAACCGTCTGTAACCACAACGTCTGACACGGCGTCGTTACCATCAACGACAATAGACTGAGTCTTGAAAGTCCATGTGCCCTCAGTGGGATAAGCCGCATTGAAAAGGGCAAACTTCTCGCGACCGATCAAGTACTCATTTGTCTGAGGCATGAAGTACTCGAAGGCGGGATGCAGCCAAGCTGCGGCCTCGTCAAAGTCATTCGTGCCCATTGCTTTCCAGAAACTCTGAATGATCTCCCGTGTCACAATTGGGCTCCGCACTTCCAAGGCTGCAGGTTCATATTCTGCAAGTGCGAAGCAAGTCAATTTGGACTCGAAGCTGACACTAAGGGCATGTCGCTGGCGCGCGGCAAGAGCGCGTCTCGGGTTTAACGCTGGGATGCACGGGTGCGCTTTCGATTGAGTTCGGGCGGAGTGGTCCTATCCGCTCAGGCGCTGTGGGTGGCGTAGGTCTTGGAGAGGTCGCCGGCCCAGGTGCCGTGGTATTCGGCGAGCAACTCGTCGGCCGGGGTTTGGCCCTTTTCCGCGCCTTCGCGGAGGGCGTCGAGGAAGTGGGTCTCGTCCGGGATCATGCCGCTCGCGGCCGCACGACGTCTGTTGTCATGTCTGGCTGTCGAGTGTGCGAACCAACGACCATCTCAGCTCCGCGCCACGAGCGCCGCTTCGGCAAGATCCTTGATCCTCTGCTCGTAGGTCGCCTGCGACCAGCCGCAGTCGCGCACCAGACGTTCCCAGTTTTCGACCGAGAGAAGGATCCAGAGAAGGTCTGTCGCGGTCTTCTCCGTCAGCTCCGGTTTCAGGTGTCCGTCTTCGGCGATGGCGCGCACGGCCGCCTCACATCCGTGTCGCACCGCCTGCATCCGGTCATCCCACGCCTCTGCTGCCTCCCTGTCGCTGTCTCGCATGGCGCGCAATGCGGCGGAGATGCCGTGTATCTCGGGAATGTAGCCTCCCCAGGCCTCGATGAAGGCATGCAGACGCGCGATGCCTGACGTCGCGGATCGGCTCCGCTCCAGCCGCGCGTCGATGTCCTTCACCGAATCGATGTGCCGCGTCGTCGCCACGAGCAGCTCCGCCCGGCTTGGAAAGTGCAGGTAGAGCGCCTGGCGGCTGATCCCCGCCGCTTTCGCGATGTCGGACATCCGGGCGGATTTGTCCCGGGATTCCAGCAGGTTCCAGGTGGCGTCGAGAATACGGGCTTTGGTGTCGGTCTGATTGCTTGACATCGTGTCAAGGTACGATTAATTGACATCGTGTCAACTTTACATTGTGTCAAGCACCCTGCTGGACCCGATCTCAGAGGAAAACAGCAATGAAAGCCATCGTCTTTGGAGCCACCGGAAGCATCGGCCGCCTCGTCGTCGGAGAGCTTCTCAAGGCCGGTCATGAAGTCACCGCCTTTGCCCGCGCGCCGGAAAAGCTCGGCCTCGCCGATCCCGCCCTGAAGCTTGTCGCGGGCGATGCCCTGGACGCCGACGACGTTTTCGACGCGGTGGCCGGCCACGACGCCGTCATCGTCACGTTGGGGGCAGGCATGTCGCGCAAGAGCCTCATCCGCTCAAAAGGTACGATGAACGTCATTCGCGCCATGCAAGCACACGGCCTCCGCCGGCTGATCTGCCAATCGACGCTCGGCGCGCGGGAGAGCTGGTCCAATCTGAATTTCTGGTGGAAGCGCGTGATGTTCGGGGCGCTCCTGGCGCCGGTTCTCCGCGATCACGAGCTTCAGGAGCAGCTGGTCGAGGCGAGCGGGCTCGATTGGACGATCGTGCGGCCTGCCGCCTTCACCGACGCAGCCACCCGCCGGCCGGTGATCGAGGACGTGCCCGTCAGCGCTCGCGGGCTCGACCTGAAGATCGCCCGCTCCGATCTGGCGCGGTTCCTGAGCGACCAGCTCACCGCCAGCGCCTACCTCGGCCGCGCAGTGGGTCTGTCGAGCTAGTGGAGCAGAGACCGGTGCCGTGGCTGCCTCCGATCGCGGTCTCGCGTATGGCGCTGATCCCCGGCGCGGGCAGTAGCCACAAAAACTGCCAGCGGGTCCCCGTCGGGGTCGGCCAACCAACGCTCCTGATCGTCTGCCTGGCGGTTGGAGGTGCGGAGGGGTAGCCGGCTGGCTGATGGCGGCGACGAGACGGATGCTGGAACGTCCGGTCGGGGACTATGCGAGCGGGCGGGCATTCCGTGGCCACACTAGGAACTCCTCCTCTCGCGAGAGGACAGTCCACGGCGCGACGCTCAAGGGTCGCCGTCTAAGTCCGGTGTCCGCTGACGTCGAAGCACTTGCAGATCAAATCGTCAGGCGTTCGATACGTTCGGAAACCCATTGCTTCGTAGTAGGCCAGTGCTTCGGGGTTGTCCGACGCAATGGTCGCGTCGATCTTTCTGATCGAAGCCGCTTCGGCCGCTTTCCGACTGACAGCAAAAAGTGCACGTCCCACGCCACGGCGGGATGCCGAAGGCCGTATGTGCGTGCCGATAATCCCCCAGCCAGGTTCGACACCCCACTTGTTGCCAGCGTCGGCTCGCTTGAGCGACTGGAAACCAAGGACGACGCCGTCTTCTTCAGCCACTGAGCATCTTATCTTCCCGGGATCTTCGATGTAGTGCGCGCGCACGAAGAGCTCGTCGTCCGGGCTTGTCCGCTTCCCCGACACGGTCAGTTCTTTGAGGAACGCGCTCATTTGTGAGACATCACCTATGCCGGCGTCCCTGATCTCCATGACAAGCCGTATCCGATGCCTGATGCTTGATGCCTGAAGCCCAGCGTACCCTTCAGGACGGCGTTCTGCACCAGCTTTCAAAGTTCCGCTTCGACTGCCGCGCGGCGTTGCTGGCTGTCGGATCACAGTCGAGGCGCAGACTGAGCCGCTGATTGGGTAGGAGGACAAAGCTGTGTTCGGCGCGCTCGCAGCGCCGACGTTTTGGGTAGGCGCGCGCAGAATGATCCTGCCGCCTGAGGAACCATGGGCGGCGCCGACCTTCGACCGGTCGCCGGCGCAGGTGCCGTGATCCTAAGCGAGCAGCTCATGAGCCCGGGTCTCACCTGAGCTTCCGCGCCGCAGCTGGTTGACGGCTTTGCGGAAAGCGGGATTGATCGGGAGCGAGGGACTATCGCGAAAGGGGCTGGAGGTCTGATGTCGCCGGAATTTCTTCTCACCTCGCTGGTCGTCGTGCTGCTGCCGGGGACGGGTGTGATCTACACTCTCGCCGTCGGGCTGGGGCGTGGGTTCCGGGCCAGCATCGCCGCCGCCTTCGGCTGCACGCTTGGGATCGTGCCGGCCGCCGTCGCCAGCATCGTCGGGCTTGCGGCGCTGCTCCACACCAGCGCGCTGGCCTTCCAGATCATCAAGTATCTCGGGGTGATCTACCTGTTCTACATGGCTTGGAGCATCCTCAAGGAGGGCGGCGCCATGGACGTGAGCGAGGAGAAGAGCCGCCGGAGCCTCGCCAAGCTCGCCGCCACCGGGACCTTGATCAACGTCCTCAATCCCAAGCTGTCGCTGTTCTTCCTGGCCTTCCTGCCGCAGTTCGTCTCCGCCGATGCGGCGGGCGCGACGCGGGAGCTCGTGAGCCTCGCCCTCGTCTTCATGGCGATGACGTTCGTCGTGTTCGTCGGTTACGGTGCCTTCGCCGCGGCCGCCCGGGACTATGTCATCAGCCGCCCCGCGGTGCTCAGCTGGATCAAGGGCTGCTTCGCCGGTGCCTTCGGGTTCCTCGGGCTGCGGCTGGCGCTTTCCGACTAAGCGAATTCTGCCGGGGCTCCGCCGGCGTCAGGCCATCGCAGCCTCGTCCCGACCGGCCGTCTCAGTAGCTGTGGGCGGCATAGACCTTGGAGAGGTCGCCGGCCCAGGTGCCGTGGTATTCGGCGAGCAGTTCATCGGCCGGGGTCTGACCCTTTTCCACGCCTTCGCGGAGGGCGTCGAGGAAGTGGATCTCGTCCGGGATCATGCCGCTCGCGGCCGCGCGGCCTCGGGCGCTGAGGCCGGCGGCGGCGATGGAGAGGACCTCGCCCGCCACCTCGCCGAGGGAGCGGCCGCGGATCGTGGCGGCAAATCCCTCCCGCGCGGCATCGGTGCGGAGGGCTGCGCGCTCCTCCTCCGTCCAGTCGCGACAGAGATCCCAGGCGGCGTCGAGCGCCCCCGCATCGTAGACCAACCCGACCCAGAGCGCCGGCAGGGCGCAGAGCCGGCGCCAGGGCCCGCCATCGGCCCCCCGCATCTCGATGAAGCGCTTGATCCGAGCCTCGGGAAAGATCGTGGTCAGGTGATCGGCCCAGTCGCTGAGCGTCGGGATCTCCCCCGGCAGCGCCGGCAGCCGGCCCTTGAGGAAGTCGCGAAACGACTGGCCGAGGGCGTCGATATACTCGCCGTCGCGGTAGACGAAGTACATCGGCACATCGAGGGCATAGTCGACATAGCGCTCGAAGCCGAAGCCGTCCTCGAAGACGAAGGGCAGCATGCCGGTCCGGTCGGCGTCGACGTCGTGCCAGACCCGGGCGCGCCAGGACTTCCAGCCGTGTACCTTGCCCTCGAAGAACGGCGAGTTGGCGAAGAGCGCGGTGGCCACCGGCTGCAGCGCAAGCGCCACGCGCAGCTTTTTTGCCATGTCGGCTTCAGACCCGAAGTCGAGGTTCACCTGCACCGTGCACGTCCGGTACATCATCTGCGTGCCGTGGGTGCCCACATCGCCCATGTAGCGGGTCATCAGCGCGTAGCGCCCCTTGGGCATCTGCGGCATGTCCGCGTGCAGCCATTCGGGCGCGGCGCCGAGGCCGATGAAGCCCGCGCCGATGGCGCCGGCCACCGTCTGCACCTCGGCCAGGTGGCTGTTCACCTCGTCGCAGGTCTGGTGAATGGTCTCGAGCGGCGCGCCGGAAAGCTCGAGCTGCCCGCCGGGCTCAAGGCTCACATTGGCGCCGTCCTTCTGCAGGCCGATGATGTTGCCGCTCTCCTCCAGCGGCTGCCAGCCGAACCGGTCGCGCAGACCCTCGAGCATCGTGCGGATCGAGGTTGGGCCGTCATAGGGCAGCGGCCGGTGGGTCTTCAGGCAATAGCCGAACTTCTCGTGCTCGGTGCCGATGCGCCAATCCTCGGGCGGCTTGCAGCCGGCCTCCAGATATTCGGCGAGCTGGGCGTGATGCTCGATCGGTCCCCCGCCCGACTGCGGTATGGACATGGGGGTCCCCTTTTCCCTCGCGCGCTTCGGTATTCGCGATTAATGCGCGTCCTACGGCGTGGACAAGGGTGAAACCGCATCCGCGCCGTGGTTCTGCCAGATCACCATGGGCGCATTGGTCGGACTGGAGCGCGCCCGCAACAGATCCGCAAGGGAAAAGCCGGGAAGGGCGGAGAGGGCGGCGATCAGCCGATCTTCGCCGACGGCGCCGGTGGGGACGCTGAGGATCTGCGGCTCCGACGTGGTGATCTGCCAGCCCCGGGCGTCGGCGGCGATGGCCACGATGGTGTCGAGCGCGACCGATCCGCCGCCCGTCGGCCCGAAGAAAGTGATCTGGCGCTCCTCCACCATCACCACGCCGATCCCCCGGCCCCGCCGCCAGCGCACCAGGGCCCGGGGCAAGGCCGGGCCGAGCAGGCTGAGGGAGAGGACAAGGCTCGCAGTGCCCAGCATCACCATACCCTCCGCCCCCCGACTGACGCCGCGGATCAGCAGGCCGGCGGCCAGGGCGGCGAGGGCCGAGAGCAGCAGCACCTCGCCCCAGGGGGCGAGCAGCCGCTTCACCTCGGGCCGGATGAAGCTCATGACCGCTCCTCGCCAAGCGGATGCCAGTCGAGGTCGTCGGGTGCTTCGTCGCGCCAGTCGTAGGGGGCACGCAGGGTCTCGAAGCGCATCTCGGTGAAGTCGCGGATCAACTCGCTTCTGTCGAGACTGCCGTCGGGTTTCGCGAACCAGCGGAAGAGCTTACCACCCTCGACGCGGATGTTCTCCGGTCCAGGACGATTGGGTGTCGTGGCTGACAGATGCTCCAGATCCTCAGGGCGGAAGTTCACCCGTCGGCCGTCTTCGTGGGCGATGCCGAGGGTGTTCGTCTCGGTTCGCGGGGCTTCGAACACCCGCTCCAATCCCTCGGCGCGGCGGATGAGGTCCTGATTGTCGCGCGTGGTGTCGACTAGATAGCGACGATCGTCGAGGAAACGCCCGCCGCCGCCGCGATAGGACGCGTCGGGGTAGAGCGCGAGGGCCGTCAGCCAAGGCGGGCGGGAGATCGCGGTCCATGCGTGGCCCACGCTGGCCCCGCCGGGCCCATAGTCATAGGCGAGATAAAGGAAGTGCCGCCCGTCGGCGGAGATGTCCGAATGCTCCGGCCGGATCCGACCCCGAAACCACTGGCCGTCCTCAAACGTGTCGTCCGACCAATCCCAGAGGATGCAACGCACGTGTCGTGCCGGACCGCGGCGCAGGATGACGGCCTTGGTCGCGCGCCTGGCGTAGAGGATGTGCAGATGGACCGCGGCTGGCGTCGTCATCTCCAATCCCCGCGCTGGGCTTGCCAAAGGGTGAGGGCGGCGATCGCTGCGGTCTCGGCCCTGAGGATGCGGGGGCCGAGGGCCATGGTGCGCGTTGCCGCGTGGTCGGTGATCAGCGTGCGTTCCTCGGGCGCGAGACCGCCCTCCGGCCCCACCAGCAGGGCGGCCGGGGCGGGGGGCAGGTCGGCGGAAGCCGTACCGGCGCGCTGCTCGTCGCACCAGATGAGCGCCCGTTCGGTCGGCCAATCGGCGAGGAGATCGGCGAGCCGCACCGGCTCGGCCACCTCCGGCACCGTGAGGGCGCCGCATTGCTCCGCCGCTTCGATGGTCTGGGTGACCATGCGCTCGCGCCGTAGCCGATCGGTCTGGGTGAAGCGGGTGAGGACAGGTTGCAGCCGGGCCGCGCCGAGCTCCACCGCCTTTTCGATCACCATATCCATCCGTGCCTTCCTGATCGGTGCGAAGAGCAGCCAGAGGTCGGGGGGCGACCATTGCTCCGCGATGCGGCGCTCGACCAGGCAGAGACCGCCCTTGCGGTCGAGGGTCCGGAGCGTCGCCAGCCACTCCCCATCGCGGCCGTTGAAGAGCGCCACCGCCTCCCCCGCCCGCCGCCGCATGACGGTGGCCAGGTGATGGGCCTGCCTGGCCTCCAGCGCAATCTCCATCCCCGCCGCCAGATCCGCCGCGACGAACAGCCGTATTTTCGCGCGCGCGCCACTCATATCTCTGCCATAAAACGCCGATGCACGAGCCGAGTGATATCGCGGCCCGGCCAGCGCCGGAAGCCACGCCGGAGCCGTCCGAGGGGCGCGGCCGGCGCCCGGACGTGCGGGTGGCCGATGCGACTAAGCTGAATTGGGTCGATCGGTTCTGCCCACGCTGGTCGCGACCCTATCTCCGCCTCTCCCGCGCCGATCGGCCGGCGGGCACCTGGCTCTTGCTGCTGCCCTGTTGGTGGGGACTGGCGCTGGCCAATGCGGCCGACCCGGCAGCGCCGACCCGCGGCGATCTTTGGATTGCCGTGGGCTGCGGTATCGGTGCCTTCCTGATGCGGGGGGCGGGGTGCACCTGGAATGACCTGACGGACCACGACTTTGACGGCCAGGTGGCGCGCACAAGGTCGCGGCCCCTGCCGGCCGGCCAGGTCTCCCGCCGCCAGGCCGCGGCCTGGATGGTGCTGCAGGCGCTTCTCGCCTTCGCCATCCTGCTGACTTTTCCGCTGCCGGCCATCCTGCTCGGCATTCTGTCGCTTCTGCCGGTGGCGATCTATCCGTTCATGAAGCGGGTGACCTGGTGGCCGCAGATCTTCCTCGGCATCGCCTTCAATTGGGGGGCGCTGCTCGCCTGGGCGGCGTATACCGGATCGCTCGGCTGGGCGCCGGTCTGCCTCTACCTCGCGGGCATCTGCTGGACGCTGTTCTACGACACGATCTACGCCCATCAGGACAAGGAGGACGACGCGCTGATCGGCGTGCGCTCCACCGCGCGGCTCTTTGCGGAGCGGACCAGTCGCTGGCTCTTCGTCTTTCAGATCGCCGCGATCCTGCTGGCAACGGCGGCAGTGATCCTGGCGCTGGCCGGGGGGCCGCCGCTGCGGCTGGTTCTGGCGCTGGCGGCGGTCTGGGGCTTCGGCTGGCATCTGACGTGGCAGCTCATGCGCCTCGACATCGACGATCCCGACCGCTGCCTAGCGCTCTTCCGCTCGAATCGCGATGCCGGATTGATCCTGGCGGCCGGCTTTGCCCTGGCGATCGTTGCATGAGGGGGCGGCTTGATCGTCGAGGGGGCATCCCGTACCCCTCGGGAAAGCCTACCTGGATCTGACATGCGCCCTGCCGCCCTTCTGTTCGCCGCCGTGGCGCTCGGCTCCGCGTCGGTCGCCGCCGCCCTGACCGCGGCGGCGATCGTCACGCGGCTCGAGGCGCGGAGCGAGGCGGAGGTGGCCGCCGCCTATGCCGAGGCGGGCCTCGCCTGGGCGGCGGTGGAGACCGACGGCCTGCGCGTCGCGCTCACCGGCCTCGCGCCAGACGAACGCGCCCGCTCGGAGGCTTTCGAGGTGGCGAGCCGCATCGTCGATCCCGGACGGATCGCGGACCGCATCGAGGTGCGCGCCGCAGGGCCCGCCCCCGACATCGACTTCGCGCTCGAACTCATGCGCTCCCGCGACCAGATCTCCGCCATCGGCCTGATACCGGAGGGCGACGGCAGCGACCCGATCGCCGAGACGGTGGCGAGCCTCGGCGTGCAGGTAACGCTGACCGATCTGGTCGACATCGCCCCCGGCACCCTCGCGCCGCCCGGCTGGACGGAGAAGATGCGCCTGGCGCTCACCGCGGTGCGCCTGATGCCGTTCGTTCGGGTGAGCCTGCGGGACGAGGCGATGACCATCAGCGGCATGGTGGCCACAAGGCCGGAGCTGCTGACGGTTGAAGAACGTCTGCAGGCCCTCCGCCCGCCCGACCTTGCCCTCACCCTCGATCTGCGCGCGCCGCAGCCGGTGATCGTGCCCTACCGCTTTGCCGCCTCCCTCGGCCGCGATGGGCTGACGGTGGAGACCTGCGCGGCCGACACAGCCGCCCTCAGGGACCAGTTGCTGGAGCAGGTGGTCGCCATCGACTCGACCGCCGGCGCCGTCTGCCGCGTCGGCCTCGGCGCGCCCTCGCCGCTCTGGGCCGATGCGGTGATGGCCGGGCTCGCGGCGCTCGACACGCTCCGCGCCGGCACCTTCGAGGTGGAGGACCTGAAGGCGGTGCTGCGCGTCCCGGCCGCCGTGCCGGAGGAGGATTATGCCGCCGTCGTCGCCTCGCTCGCGGGAGAGATCCCGCCGGGCTTCAGCTTTGAGGCGCGGCGCCTGCCCGCCCCACCCCAGGGCGGCACCGGCGACGGTGAGGCTGAGGAGGGAGAGGGCACGGCAGAGGTCGGTCCGAGCTTCAGCGCGTTGCTCGAACCCGGGGGCACCGTGCGCCTGGCTGGCGTGCTGCCGACCGCGACCAGCCGCGAGGCGGTGGTGACCTTCGCCGATGCCTTGTTCGACGAGGGCGAGGTGATCGCGCTCGTCACCTTCGAGCCCACCCTCTCCCCCGGCTGGCCGCGTCAGGTGATGGCGGCCCTCGAAGCGCTCGATCTGCTCTACGAGGGAAGGTTGGAAATCGACGGCGGCGGCCTCACGCTCTCCGGCCTCGGCGACAGCGCCGACATCGCCCGGGCGGTCGAGGCGCGCTTGCAGGAGAGCCTGGGCCTCGACACGCCCATGGCCCTCGACATCCGCTTCGTCCCCCGCCCGGTGGAGGTCGAGGCGACGGCGATGCCGGCCGAGCTTTGCGTCGCGGCGATCGGCGAGCGGCTGGCGGCGGAGCAGATCCTGTTCGCGCCCTCAAGCGCGACGATCGCGCCGGAGTCCTTGCCGGTGATCGAGGCGATCGCCGCCATTATGCGGGACTGCGGCGACACGGTGTTCGAGGTGGCCGGCCACACCGATGCCAGCGGCCGGGCGGAGGCCAACCTGGCCCTTAGCCAGGCAAGGGCCGACAGCGTGGTCGACGCGCTGCTCGCCCAAGGCGTCTTCGTCGACCGCATGCAGCCCCGCGGCTATGGTGAGACCGAGCCGATCGCCGACAACGAGACCGACGAGGGCAAGGCGCGCAACCGGCGCATCGAGTTCCGCCTCGCGCCTGAGGAGACAGCCTCGCCCGAGGACGAGGCGGCGGAGGAAGAAGAGGCGGCCGCCGATGGGCAGGACTGAGCTCGTCATCCTGATCACCGCCGCGATGATCGCGGCGCTCCTGGCCGGCTGGGGGCTCCGCTGGCTCTTCGGCCGCTTCAACCGCACCGAAAGCACCACGCCCGAGGCGGTGGACCACCTCGCCCTCCGCATGCAGACGGCCGAGCAGGCAGCGGCCCATGCGGAGGAGGCGCGGACCGAGACCGAGCGCGCCTATCTCAGCCAACTGCGCCAGGCCGAGGCCGAGCGTGACAGCGCGATGGAGGGATTGGGCACCGCCCGCCGCGAGCTCGCGGAATGGAAGCGCGCCTACGAGGCGCTGGCGGCCGAGAAGGGACAGGACGGCTGACGCGCGTCCCGCAGCGCCTTAGCCGTCCTTCGCCCCCCAGCGGTCCCGCGCCGTGTCGTCGCCGCTCCGCGCATCGACCCAGCGGCCACCGTCCGGTCCCTCCTCCCGCTTCCAGAACGGCGCGTCGGTCTTCAGGAAGTCCATCATGAAGGCGACCGCCTCGAGCGCCGCGGCCCGGTGGCGGGAGGCGGCGGCGACCAGCACGATCCGCTCCCCCGGCAAGAGGCGGCCATAGCGGTGGATGATGAGCGTCGCGTCGAGGGACCAACGCGCCGTCGCCTGCGCCTCGATGCCGGCGAGCGCGCGTTCGGTCATGCCGGGATAATGCTCGAGCTCCAGCGCCGTCACCTCGCCGCCGCGGACGAGGCCGGTGAAGCTGGCCACGGCGCCAATATCCGTCCGCCCCGTGCTCAGCGCGGCGAGTTCCGCGCCCGGGTCGAAATCGGCGTCCTGGACCCGGACGACCACGGCTCAGCCCCCGGTCATGGGCGGGAAGAACGCCACCTCCCGCACTCCGGCGAGCGGGGCGTCGAAATCGGCGATTTCCTGATCCAGTGCCACCCGCAGCGCGCGGGTATCGGCAAAGGCGGCGGCATAGCGCGGCTCCCGCGCCGTGAGTTCCGCCACCAGGTCGGCGACGGTGGCGGCGCCGGTCTCGACCTCCTCCGACGGCTGGCCGATCCGCTCCCGCACCCAGGCAAAGTAGAGCACGCGCATCAGGGACCCTCCCGCGCCAGCAGATGGGGCCGCGCCTTCCGCCAATAGTCGATGCCGGTCACCGCGGTCAGCAGCCCCGCCACCCAGATCAGCGCAAGGGCGGCCCAGAAGGCGCTCACGTAGAGCTCTAGCGCCTGGCGATAGACCGGATCGTCGGGCGTCGCGCCGGCATAGTATAGCCGCTCGTACTGCCATTGCAGCAGATTGGTCAGCAGCAATCCCAGAATGCCCGCCATCTGCACTGCGGTCTTCCATTTGGCGAGTCGGGTGACCGGCAGCTTGATGTCGCCCAGGAACTCCCGCAGGCCGGAGATCAGCACCTCCCGCATCAGGATGACGAGCAGCGGCAGCAGGATCGGCCAGTTGAGGCCGGCCAGCCCGATCACGGTGGCGGCCGCGACGATCACCATCGCCTTGTCCGCGATCGGGTCGAGCATGATGCCAAAGGCGGAGTGCTGGTCGAGCCGTCGGGCCAGGTAGCCGTCGAGCCAGTCGGTCGCCGCAGCGGCAAGGAACAGGCCGATGGCCACGTAGTCCGCCAGCGGCCGCGGCAGCAGCACGTAGGCAAGCGGCAGGGCGGGCGCGGCCAGCACCCGCAACACGGTCAACACATTCGGCACGGTCCAGCGCATGGCCGGAGCCATAGCCGAGCGCGGGGAGGGAGGGAAGATGCCTGGTCCCACCCCTGGCTAGGTCACCGCCCCGCCTGGCGGCTCCCCCGCCTCCTGCGCTGCCCCGGCCCCCGAGCCGGGGCCTCGTCCTGTCCGAAGCGTCGAGGTCCCGGATCAAGTCCGGGACGGTGCGGGATTGGCTGCGGCGCTGAGCGACCTTGGGAGGGATGAGGGGAGCTTTCCTCCTGCGCTGCCCCGGTCCCCGAGCCTCTCCGAAGCGTCGAGGTCCCGGATCAAGTCCGGGACGGTGCGGGATTGGCTGCGACGCTGAGCGAACTCGGGAATAGGTGAGGGGAGCTTTCTTCCGGCGCTGCCCCGGCCCCGGGCCGGGGCCTCGTCGTCGGCGAAGGGGTTCGCCCTTTGCGTCGCGGTCCGAGCGATCGCTGCTGCGCCCGCGAGCGCGAGGGCTAGGCGCCCGGGCCGCGCGGCTGCTAACGTCGTATCGTTTGCGTCTCGAAAGGTGTCCCGATGCGTCTCCTCCCTGTCCTCGCCGCCCTTCTCATCGCCACGCCCGCCGCTGCCTGGGACACCCAGCAGCGGAGCGGTTTTGCGTCCGCCTCCCACCGCGTCGGCGGCTACGAAATCACCATCTCCTGCCGGCGTGATCGCGGCTTCGAGCTGGCGCTCTCCGATCCCAGCCTTTCGGCCTCGGAGTTCGAGGGCGTGACCGGCCTGATGATGTGGGTGACCTTGCCGGACGGCCGCACCGATCGCTGGTCGGTCGATGTCGTGCAGGAGGGGCCGGTGCTCTCCGGCCCGCTCTATGTCTCGGACTTCAATCTGGAGTTCTTCCGGAACGGCACGTCCTTCCGCCTCGACGCACCCCTTACCCGCAAGGTGTTCATGGAGGGCGACATGCGCGGTACCGGCGCCGCGCGGCTGGCTTTCCTGGAGCAGTGCGGGATCTGAGGTCCCTCACCTCTCGCCGTTGAAGAAGGCGTAGATCGTCTCGGCCAGGGCGTCGGAGATGCCGTCGACGCTTTTGAGATCGGTGAGGCCGGCGCGGCTCACCGCCTTGGCCGAGCCGAAATAGGCGAGCAGCGCGCGTTTGCGCGTCGCCCCCACCCCCGGCACCTCGTCGAGCGGTGTCTGGGTCACGGCCTTTGCCCGCTTCGCCCGGTGGGTGCCGATGGCGAAGCGATGCGCCTCGTCGCGCAGGCGTTGCACGAAGTAGAGCACCGGATCGCGGTGAGGCAGAGCGAAGGGCGCGCGGCCGGGGGCGTGGAAGACTTCCTTGCCGGCGTCGCGGTCGAGCCCCTTGGCCACGCCCACCACCGCCACGTCGTCGACGCCGAGCTCGGTCATCACCGCCCCGACAGCGCCCACCTGGCCGGCACCGCCGTCGATCAGCACCAGGTCGGGCCATCGGCCGGAGGTCCGGTCCGGATCCTCCTTCATCAGCCGGGCGAAGCGACGCTCCAGCACCTCGCGCATCATGCCGAAATCGTCGCCCGGGGTCAGCGTCGTCGCCTTGATGTTGAACTTGCGATAGCTCGACTTGAGGAACCCTTCGGGCCCGGCGGCGACCATCGCACCGACGGCGTGGGCGCCCTGGATGTGGGAGTTGTCGTAGACCTCGATCCGCTCCGGTGGCGCCTCGAGCCCCAGAGCCTCCGCTAGGCCGTCGAGCAGCTTCGCCTGGGTGGCGCTTTCGGCCATGCGGCGGGCGAGGCTTTCCTGGGCGTTCCGGGCCGCCTGTTCGATCAGCAGCCGCTTCTCGCCGCGCTGGGGCACTGCGATCTCGACCCGGCGGCCGAGTTGGGCGGAGAGCGCCGCCTGCATCAGATCGGCGTTCTCGATCCCGTGGCTCAGCAGGATCAGGCGGGCCGGCGTCTTGTTGTCGTAGAACTGGCCGAGGAAGGCTTCGAGGATCTCCGGCGCCTCGGACCCGGCGGTCCTCGGGAAATAGGCGCGGTTCCCCCAGTTCTGGTTGGCGCGGAAGAAGAAGACCTGGACGCAGGCTTGGCCCCCCTCCTCATGCAGTGCCACGACGTCGGCCTCCTCGACGCCCTGGGGGTTGATGCCCTGGCTCGACTGCACATGGGTCAACGCCCGGATGCGGTCACGGAGGGCGGCGGCACGCTCGAATTCCATCGCCTCCGAGGCCGCCGCCATCTCGGCCGCTAGTCCCTCCTGCACCTTGGTCGAGCGGCCCTCGAGAAAGCGGCGGGCGTCGGCGACCAGCGTGGCATAATCCTCGGGCGCGATCCGGTCGACGCAGGGAGCCGAGCAGCGCTTGATCTGGTAGAGCAGGCAGGGCCGGGTGCGGCTGTCCAGCACCGCATCCGAGCAGGAGCGCAACAGGAACGCCTTCTGTAGCTGGTTGAGCGTGCGGTTGACCGCACCGGCCGAGGCGAAGGGGCCGAAATAGGCGCCCGTCTCGCGCTTCAGGCCGCGATGCTTCTTCACCTGGGGAAAAGCATGCTCCGCGGTGAGCAGGATGTTGGGAAAGCTCTTGTCGTCGCGCAGCAGCACATTGTAGCGCGGCTTCAATTGCTTGATGAGGTTCTGCTCCAGCAGCAGCGCCTCTGTCTCCGTCTCCGTCGTCAGGAACATCATCGAGGCGGTGGCGGCGATCATCCGGCCGATGCGGGCAGAATGGCCGGTGAGCTTGGTGTAGTTCGCCACCCGCTTGCGGAGCGAGCGCGCCTTGCCGACGTAGAGCACCTCGCCCCGTCGATCGAGCATGCGGTAGACGCCCGGCCGGTCGTCGAGGCTGGAGAGATAGCCCCGGATCACCGCCGGCCCGGTCGGCACGGCGCCGTCCGTCAGCGGGGCGGCGCCGTCCTCCTCAAAGCCCTGGGCAGTCTGCTCCGGCAGGTCGGAAGGCAACATGGCGCCTCAGTACCTGATTCCGCGCGCGGCCTGCAATTTCCGCCCAGCCAGTTCAAGGATAAAGCTGTCCACCAAATCTGTGGATAAGTCTGGGTAGAAATTCCGCCGCGAGGCAAAAAGCCCAGGAAAATAAGTGCGTTTGTCGAACTGCTCACGAATTGGGCAGCTTTTCAAGCATCTGATTTTATTGGATATTTTTTTACCCATCGCTAAACGCTTGGAAGTCTTTGCAGAATCATAACAGACCGATGACAGGCTCTGCCGGCGTGGAAAAGATGCGTCGCTGTCCAGCCCCGAAGCGCTTTTTTTCCCGGCATTCGCGCTACTCCGTGCCCAAAACGTCAGGGGTTTGCCAGGCCAGATGTTGGCCGCCGTCGAGGCAGATCAACTGACCCGTCAGGCCGTCGGCGCCGATCAGAAACTGCATGCCCCGGCACATCTCCTCCGGCGAGGACCCGCGGCCGAGCGGGGTCGCGGCGCGCTGGGCGGCGAAGTGCTCGGGGCTCTGCCGCACGCCCTGCACCGTCGGCCCGGGGCCGAGGGCGTTCACCCGAATGCGCGGCGCCAGGCCCTGGGCGGCGGTTCGGGTGAGGCCCCAAAGCCCGATTTTCGCGATCGTATAGGTGGCAAAGAACGGGGTCGGTTTCAGCACCCGCTGGTCGACCATGTTGATCACCAGCCCGGTCGCTACCGGCTCTCCCCCGGCATCGCGTCCGACCTCCGGCGCCTGACCGGCGAAAGCCTGGATCAATTGCAGCGGCGCGCGGAGGTTGGAGCCGACATGGCGGGTCCAGCTCTCCTCCGTCACGCTGCCGATGGCGTCGGGCTCGAAGATCGAGGCGTTGTTGACGAGCAGCGTGAGCGGCCCGCCCAGCGCCTCCGCCCCCCGCTGCACCAGCGCCTCCGTCGCCGCCCAGTCCAGCAGATCGGCGCCAAGGGCGGCGGCGCGGACGCCGTGCTGGCCCGCCTCCTCCGCCGTCCGCTCGGCGCCCTCGGCGGAGCGGTTGTAGTGCACCGCCACGTCCCAGCCGGCGCGGGCGAGATCGAGGGCCAGGGCCCGTCCGATGCGAGAGCCTGCGCCGGTGATCAGCGCCCGTCCGGGGTCCATGCGCCGCTCCGCCCTAGTGCTGGATCACGGTGTAGGTATAGGCCACATAGGCCAGCACGAACGTCGCCCCCCAGAACCGCGAGATCGGCGCGAGGTGGAAGACGAAGGGCGCCAGCACCAGCGACGCGGCCAGCATGATCCAGAGGTCGTAGGTCAGAAAACCCTCCGGCACCGGCAAGGGCCCGAAGAAGCTCGTGATCCCCATGATCGCCAGCAGGTTGAACATGTTGGAGCCGATGGCGTTGCCGATCGCCACGTCGCACTGCTTGCGGAGCGTCGCGACCAGCGTCGTCGCAAGCTCCGGCAGGGAGGTGCCGACGGCCACCAGGGTAAGACCGATGGTGGCATCGCTCACCCCGAAAGCGACGGCGATGTTGCGCGCGCCCTCCACCAGCAGATGGGCGCCGAGCGGCAGGCCGATCAGGCCGAGCAGGATGAAGAGCCCGGCCTTCGGCAGCGGCATGCCGCGATCCTCCGGGTCGATGTCGGAGAGCGCGTCGTCGTCGCCGCCGCCCCCACCACCGCCCACGGCCACGCCCCCGCCATTGGCCTGGCGGGCGATAAGCGCCGACCGGTAGGCATCGGCCAGCATCAGGGCGAGGACCACCAGCAGCGCCATGCCGTGGGGCGTGCTGAGCGGTCCCTGGAAGCAGAGCGCCACGAAGACGATCGAGGCGAACATCATCATCATGTAGTTGCGCCCGGAATGGCAGCTGCGCGTGTCGATCGTGGTGATCAGCGCCGGCACCCCCAGGACGAGCAGCACATTGGCGATGTTGGAGCCCACGACGTTGCCGTAGGCGAGGCCGGGAGAGCCCGAGAGCGCGGCGCTGATCGAGATCAGCAGTTCCGGGGCCGAGGTCCCGAAGGCCACCACCGTCAGGCTGACGATCAGGGCCGGCACGCCGAGACGCAGGCTGAGGGCCACCGCCCCTCGGACCAGACCGTCACCGGCAAACAACAGCAGGGCTAAGCCGGCAACGGCGAGGGCGATGTCCATCATGGGCCCGGTCTAGAGCGGCGTTAAAGGTCGACGCCGTATCCCCGGCGGCTGGATGCCATATGGGGATCGGGGGCGCGCATGAAAGGGCGAGGTCGGCGCGGGGCTCACCCAGCGGCCCCGCACGGGCAGGTCTTGGCATCGACGCGGTAGGCGCCGCAGCGCGGGCATTTGACGGCGGTGGGGATCTTGGCGGCGGATCCCTGTGCCCGGCGCCGCCGTCCGAGGCCGCGTGGGCCACGCTCCTCGCCCGCCTTGGCCCGCCAGCTGCCGAGCATCGCGAGGATCAGGAGGCCGACGAGGGCCAAAGAGATGATCTTGACTATCAAAGGCTTAGCTGCCGTATCGGGCCCATTGCAGGCGCTCCTCCGCCACCGAGACGACCTCTGCGACCCCGGGCAAGCCGAGCCGCTGCGCCAACGATCGCCGCGGCGAGGCGACCTGAAAGCGCACCTTGTCGCCGAAGCGTTCCTTCATCTTTGGCACGAGGTGACCGATGCCGTCCACCAGGCCGAGCTCCGCCGCCTCCCGACCGGCCCAGATCTGACCGGTAAATAAATCGCGACCCTCGGCCAGGCGAGCGCCGCGCCGGGCCGTCACATGGGCCTTGAAGGCGTCGTGGATCGCCCCCTGGATCAGCTTCAGGCGGGCCACATCCTCCGCATCTTCGGGCTGGAACGGGTCGAGCATCGACTTCGCCTCGCCCGCGGTGTGCACCCGCCGCTCCACCCCCTGGCGTTCCAGCAGGGTGTGAAAGCCGAAGGAGGCGGAGATCACGCCGATCGAGCCGACGATGGAGCTTTCGTCGGCATAGATCTCGTCCGCCGCTGCCGCCAGCCAGTAGCCGCCGGAGGCCGCCACATCTTCGCAGAAGGCGATGACCGGCAGCCGCTTCTCCGCCGCCAGACGGCGGATGCGGGCGGCGATCAGAGCCGATTGCACCGGGGCGCCGCCGGGGGAATTGACGGCGAGCGCCACCGCCACCGGCCGGCCGGCCGAGAATGCCCGCTCCAAGAGCGGCGCGAGGCTGGCGTCGTTCAGGGCGCCGCCGCCGATCCGCCCGGACGGCGCGATCGTGCCGTAAAGCCGCACGACCGAGACCAGTGGCGTGTTGCGGATGCGATATGACAGGCGCGCCAGCATGCCGCCCGACATAGGCGAGCGGCCCCGCCCCGGCAACCATGCTTGACGCAGCCGGCCGGGGCGCGCGACATTCGCTGATCTGGCGAGACCGGTAGGCCGATGGACGCACCTAGGCAGATGAGCCGAGAGGAAATTCTGCGGGCCCGGTTGGAGGAGTTGCGGCGGGAGCATCGCGATCTCGACGAAGCGATCACCGCGCTCGACGCCGGCGGTCGCAGCGATCCCCTGACGCTTCGCCGGTTGAAAAAGCGCAAGCTCTTGCTCAAGGATCAGATCGCGCGGATCGAGGACGAGATCACGCCCGACATCATCGCCTGATCGCCGCCCCTCCCCGGTGCGGCGTGCCGGAGCCGAGAAGGACCCCCCCGATGCAGGACCAGCCCGCGCCCGATGCCTCTGCGCCGCTTGTGGGCATCGTCATGGGCAGCCAGTCCGACTGGGCGACGATGCGCGGCGCGGCGGAGGTTCTGGCCGAGGTCGACGTGGCCCACGAGGTGCGCATCGTCTCGGCCCACCGCACCCCCGACCGTTTGTTCGCCTATGCGGAGACGGCGGCGGAGCGGGGCCTGCGCTGCATCATCGCCGGCGCAGGCGGCGCGGCCCATCTGCCGGGGATGCTGGCGGCCAAGACCTGGCTGCCGATCCTCGGCGTGCCGGTGCAAAGCGCGAGCCTGAGCGGGCTCGACAGCCTGCTCTCCATCGTTCAGATGCCGCGGGGCGTGCCGGTCGGCACCCTCGCCATCGGCGGGGCGGCGAACGCGGCGCTGCTCGCGGCGGCGATGCTGGCCACCACCGATCCAAGTTTGGCGGGGCGGCTGACCGCCTGGCGCGCGGCCCAGGCGGCGGCCGTGGCAGAGGTGCCCGAGGATGGCTGAGATCGTCGTCCCCGGGGGCACCGTCGGCATCCTCGGCGGCGGGCAGCTCGGCCGGATGCTGGCGATCGCTGCGGCGCGCATGGGGCTGCGCACCCACATCTACGCCCCCGACGAGGACCCCCCCGCCGGCCATGTCGCCGCCGCCGTGACCACGGCCGGTTGGGACGACGCCGCGGCCCTCGCCCGGTTCGCGGAGGCCGTGGATGTGGTGACCTACGAATTCGAGAACGTACCGCTCGCCACGGCGGAGATCGTGGCGGCCCACGCACCCCTCCATCCCGGGCGCCAGGCGCTCGCCGTCTCCCAGGATCGCTGGGCCGAAAAGTCCTTCCTGCAAGGGGAGGGGTTGGCGACCGCGCCCTTTGCCCAGGTGGACGACATCGCCGATCTCGAACGAGCAATCGCCGAGATCGGCACGCCGGCGATTCTGAAGACCCGGCGCCTCGGCTACGACGGCAAGGGCCAAGCCCGGATCGCCGATCCGTCGGGCGCGGAAGCGGCGATGGCGGCGATCGGCCGGGCCCCGGCGATCCTCGAGGGCTTCGTCGACTTCCGGGCCGAGCTCTCCGTCATCGGCGCCAGGGGTCTCGACGGCCGGGTCGCCTGCTTCGACCCGGCGGAGAACGTGCATGTGGACGGGATGCTGCAAAGCTCCACCGTGCCCGCGACCCTGCCGAAGGCCCTGCAGCAGGAGGCGGTGCTGGCCACCGGACGCCTACTCAACGCCCTCGACTATGTGGGCGTCATCGGGGTGGAGTTTTTCGCCGGCGACCAGGGGCTGCTGGTGAACGAGTTCGCCCCGCGGGTGCACAACTCCGGGCACTGGACCATCGAAGCCTGTCCGGTCGACCAGTTCGCCCAACACATCCGGGCGATCTGCGGCTGGCCCCTCGGCGATGGGGCTCGGTTGCTCGACGCGGTCATGGAGAACGTTGTCGGCCACGACGCGGCAGGCTGGGCCGAGATGGCGGAGCGGCCTGACACCGGCCTGCATCTCTACGGCAAGGCCGAGGCGCGAGCAGGTCGCAAGATGGGCCATGCCACCCGCACCGCGCCCCGCCGGGGGTGAGGCGCGCCGGATCCGCCGACTTGTCCTTGGATACTTGAACCAGCAAGAAAGCCACTGGTTTTCGCAGTGGCTGAAATATCCCCGCCGGAGGCACGTTTCTCTTCGGCGGAGCATCGGCCACCGGCGATGGGCCAGAGCGTGCCCTGGCCCACTGTCACTAGATGGCGCTAGGCCTTGTAGCCCTGGCGGGCGGCGTTCGCCTCGCAGTCGCCCCGCTTGGTGTAGCCTTCAGAGGAGGCGCCGATGATCGCGCCGTTCGAGGCGCGCCGGCGCCAGCGGAACTCGCCCCGCTTGTCCTTGTAGAACTCCCATTTGTCTTTGGGATTGGGACCGCGTTTCATGTTGGCTTCGCAATCGCTTTTCTTCGTGTAGCCTTCCGAGGCGGCACCGACGATTTGCCCGTTCTTGGCTTTCCGCCGCCACCGATACTCGCCGCGCTTGTCCTGGTAGACCTCAAAAGTGTCGTCCTCGCCCGCCATGGTGCTGTCGTCGCTCCTCTCCTGGGACCCGGCTCTGTCGTGCCGGTTCGTGATCACCGTCCCCGGTTCGGCCGGGGACGGGGCAGCATGCCGCCCGGCGGGGCGTGGCGCAAGCGGATCGGCACGCCTCGGCGAACGCTCGCCTTGCTGGGCTGCCGTAGTGGGTTGCCGGCATAAGAAACCCGCCCGGCGGGACCGGGCGGGTGATGGATCGAGTGTTGGATACAGTTGGGTTTAGTGATGGCCGCCGTGGCCGCCGCCGCCATGGCCACCGCCCCCGCGATCGCCGCGGCTGCCCCGCCCGAAGCCGCGCCCGGCCCGTCCGCCGCGCCCGAAGCTGCGGCTCGCGCCATTGTCGCGGAACCGGCGCTGGCGGAAGGACCGGTCGCCGGAGCGGCGCTCCTCCACCACCACGACACCGGGCTTGAAGACGCCGATGCCGGTGAAGAAGCGCTTGACCGGAGAGCTCTGGGCATAGTCGACGCCCACCGAGCCGGTGCTTTGCGCCGCGGCCGGGGCGGCCTGGCCGAGGGCCAGCGCGCCGGCGAGGACAAGGGTGCTGAGAGCAAGCATACGCATTCTGAAATCTCCTTCTGCCTTGGCTTTTCGGTCTCGGGATCCGGCCTCTTGCCGGATTGTATCCCGTTGCATGCCAAGGAGATGGGGAGCCGATGTCGCTTGCCCAAATCACGATTGCCCGCAGGCGCGTGAGCCGGCTGTGAGCGACCCCTTGCGGCCGAGGAGGCCTATGGCGCGATGCGCTTCCGGAAGACGGTGACGTAGCCGGCCTCGTCCGCATGATCGTGGTCCGCCGTCTCGTAGAAGCGCACGCGGACATAGTCGGGCGCGGTGATGCGCCCGTCGGCCACCAGCGCGGCGATCGTCGAGCCGAAGCCGTATTTGTCGAAGGCGGCCGCATTGATGCCGAGGCAGAAGAGCGCCCCGGGCTTCGCAACCCGCAAGAGCTCCCCCAACGCCTCGGGCCCCACATGGCCGAGGGTGAAGGTGCCGGAGCTAGTGACGGCGCCGTAGGTCCCCTTGGCGAGGTCTAGCGTCTGGGTCAGGTCGCCGACGATCGTGCTGCGATAGACGCCCTTGGCTGCAGCCTGCTCCAGCATCTCGGGCGAGATGTCGAGCGCGTCGATCTCCCCCCGCCCAACCGCCGCGCCGAGGAGCCCCGTACCGGCGCCCACATCCAGCACCGGCGCATCGCCCACCCGCGCCCGGGCGCGAAAGACCTCCGCCACCCGCGCCGGATAGACATACCCCTGCGCCGCCGCGAAGCCCTTGTCATAGCTCGCCGCCCAATCGCGGTAGAGCCGCACGGAATCCTCGGGCGTCTCGAGCGCATAAGCCTGTTCCAGGTCGGGGCCGGATTGCTTTGCCATGGTGTCCTCCACGGGGGGATTGGCAGTCGCTGCCAGACATGCTGACCTCTGGCAAGGCTTTTGGAGGAGCGGCGGGTGACCGAGCGGATCGAGGCGGATGTGGCGATCGTGGGGGCGGGGCTCGCCGGGATGGTGGCGGCGGCCGAGGCGGTGGCGCGGGGGCGCTCGGTCCTGCTGCTCGATCAGGAGGGGGAGCAGTCCCTCGGCGGGCAGGCCTTCTGGTCGCTCGGCGGGCTCTTCATGGTCGACACGCCCGAGCAGCGGCGGATGGGGATCCGCGACAGCCGGGCGCTCGCCGCCCAGGATTGGCTCGGCTCGGCCGGCTTCGATCGGCCGGAGGATGCCAACCCCCGCGCCTTCGCCGAGGCCTATCTGGATTTCGCGGCCGGAGAGATGCGGAGCTGGCTGCACGGTCTCGGCATGCGCTGGTTTCCGGTGGTCGGCTGGGCCGAGCGGGGCGGCGGGCTGGCCGATGGCCACGGCAACTCGGTCCCCCGCTTTCACCTGACCTGGGGCACCGGGACCGGTGTCGTCGCCGTCTTCGAGCGCCTGGTGCGGCAGGCGGCCGAGGCCGGTAAGCTGCGCTTTGCCTTTCGTCACCGGGTGACGGGGCTGCAGCAGGAGGGCAGGCGCGTCACTGGCCTCTCCGGCGAGATCCTGGAGCCCACGGACAAGGCGCGGGGCGAGGCGACGGGTCGCGCCGTCATCGGCGATTTCGAGGTGCGGGCCGAGGCCGTGTTGCTGGCCAGCGGCGGCATCGGCGGCAACCATGAGCTCGTACGCCGGATGTGGCCGACGGAGCGGCTCGGCCCCGCGCCGCCCGATATGGTCTCGGGCGTGCCGGACTATGTCGACGGCCAGATGCAGGGGGTGGCGGAGGCCGCGGGCGCCGCCGTCATCAACGCCGACCGCATGTGGCACTATACCGAGGGCGTGCGGAACTGGGACCCGATCTGGCCGAACCACGGCATCCGCATCATTCCGGGCCCGAGCTCCATGTGGTTCGACGCAAATGGCGACCGGATGGAGGCGCCCTGCCTGCCGGGTTTCGACACGCTCTCGACGCTCAAGCGCATCCTCACCACCGGGCACAGCCACAGCTGGTTCATCCTCACCCAGAAGATCATCGAGAAGGAGTTCGCCCTCTCGGGCTCCGAACAGAACCCCGACCTCACCTCGGGCCGCTGGCGGGAGGTGCTGCGCAACCGCCTCGGCAAGGGGGCGGCGCCGGCGGTCGAGGCCTTCAAGCGGGAGGGGGCGGACTTTGTCGTCCGCACGACGCTCGAGGAGCTGGTCGATGGCATGAACGCCCTCACCCCGAACGTGCCCCTCGATGCCGGCCATATCCGGGCGCAGATCGAGGCGCGGGATCGGGAGATCGCGAACCCCTTCTCCAAGGACGCGCAGATCGTGGCGCTCCGCGGCGCCCGGGCTTATCGCGGCGACCGATTGATCCGGACGGCGAAACCGCACCGGATCCTCGATCCCTCGGCGGGGCCCTTGATCGCGGTGCGGCTGAACGTGCTCACAAGGAAATCCCTCGGCGGGCTGCACACCGACATCGAGACCCGGGTGCTGGACGGCGACGGCGACGTGATCCCGGGGCTCTACGCGGCGGGGGAGGTCGCGGGTTTCGGCGGCGGGGGCTATCACGGCTACAACGCGCTCGAGGGCACGTTTCTGGGGGGCTGCATCTTCTCCGGTCGGCTGGCGGGGCGGAGTGTCTGAGGCGGCTTATGCCTCCGGCGGGGATATTTATGTCACTGCGAAAGCCCCGGTGGGTCCCTGCGCGGCTTAGGCTGCGGCGCGGATCAGGTCGGCGGCTTTCTCGGCGATCATGATCGTGGGGGCGTTGGTGTTGCCCGAGACGATGCGCGGCATGACCGAAGCGTCGACCACGCGGAGGCCGTCGATGCCGCGGACCCGAAGCTCGGGATCGACCACGGCCATCTCATCGACGCCCATCCGGCAGGTGCCCACGGGATGATAGACCGTATCGGCCCGGCTGCGGATATGGTCCATCAGCGCCGCGTCGTCCTCGTCACCCTTGAGGTAGAGCTGCTTGCCCCGCCAGGCATCGAAGGCCGGCGCCGCCATGATGTCGCGAAGGCGCTTGGCACCGGCCAGCAGCACCTCGGCGTCGCGCTCGTCCGAGAGAAAGCGCGGGTCGATCGCCGGCGCGGCCCTGGGGTCGCGGTCGGCCAGGGTGACCGTGCCGCGGCTTTCGGGGCGGAGGACGCAGACATGGGCGCTGTAGCCGCGGGAGAAATGCATCTTGCGGGAATGGTCGTCGACGATGCCGATGACGAAGTGCAGCTGCAGGTCCGGGCGCTCCACATCGGGTCGAGATTTCAGGAAGGCGCCCGACTCGGCGTAGTTGGTAGACGCGGGGCCGTCTCCGTCCTTCCGCCAGGCCAGGCCGGCGCGCACCATGTCGGCGATGCCGCTGCCGGTGATGCCGACGAGCTCCCGCCGCTTGGACTGCCAGGCCAGGATGAAGTCGATGTGGTCCTGCAGGTTCTTGCCCACCCCGGGCAGTGCGTGCACCGTCTCGATGCCATGGGGCGCCAGGTCGGCCGGATCACCGATGCCGGAAAGCTGCAGGATCTGGGGCGAGCCGAAGGCGCCGGCGGCGACGATCACCTCGCGCCGGGCATTGAGGCGCCGGCGGCCGCCCGCCTCCATGATCTCGGCGCCGATGGCGCGCCCCTCCTCGACCAGCACGCGGCTGACATGGGCTTTGGTCAGCACCGTGAGGTTCGGCCGGTCTGCCTCTACCGGATGGACATAGGCCGCGGCGGCGGAACAGCGCTCTCCGTTCCGGTCGCCGCCGCGGAACTGGGTGACCTGGTAGTAGCCGGCGCCCTCCTGCTCCGGCCCGTTGAAGTCGTCGTTGCGCCGGATCTGCAGGCTTTCGGCGGCGGAGAGGAAGGCCTCGTTGGCCGGGCTCGGGGCGAGAAGGTCGCCGACATGCAGCGGGCCGTCAGCGCCGTGCAGGTCGTCGGCGCCGCGATGATTGCGCTCGGAGCGCTTGAAGTAGGGCAGCACGTCGTCCCAGGCCCAGCCGGTGCAGCCTTCGGCCGCCCAGCCGTCATAGTCCTCCCGCTGGCCGCGGATATAGACCATGGCGTTGATGGCCGAGGAGCCGCCGAGGGACTTGCCCCGCGGGTGGAAGCCCTGGCGGCCCTTCAGCCCCGGTTGCGGCACCGTCTCGAAGGCCCAGTTGTTGAGCTTTGGTCGGCCGGAGATCATGGTGATCGCGCCCATCGGCATGCGGATCATCAGATCACGCCCGTCGCCGCCGGCCTCCACCAGGCAGACGGAGACATTGGGGTCTTCGCTTAACCGGCCGGCCAGCGTTGCCCCACCCGAGCCGCCGCCGAGGATGACGTAGTCGTATTCCGCTGCCATAGGGTCCCCCCGGTTGCACCACTTCAACCCTAAGCGGTGCGGACCCGAGCCTCAATCCACCATCGGACAGCGGCAAGCGTCCACGGCCACAAAAAAACGGGGGGCCCGAAGACCCCCCGCCACTGTCCCCCGGTTTGTCCGAGGTTTTACATCATGCCGCCCATGTCGGGCATGCCGCCACCGGCCGGTGCGGCCGACTTGGGCTCGGGCTTGTCGGCCACCATCGCCTCGGTGGTGATCAACAGACCGGCAACGGAGGCCGCATCCTCAAGCGCCGTGCGCACCACCTTCGCGGGGTCGATGACGCCGAACTTGAAGAGGTCGCCGTACTCTTCGGTCTGGGCGTTGAAGCCGTAGGCGGGATCGCTCGATTCGCGAATCTTGCCGGCGACCACCGCACCATCGACGCCGGCATTCTCGGCGATCTGACGCAGCGGCGCTTCGAGCGCGCGGCGCACGATGGCGATGCCGGCTTCCTGATCCGGGTTCTCACCCTTCAGACCGTCGAGCACCTTGGCACCCTGGACGAGCGCCACGCCGCCGCCGACGACCACGCCTTCCTGCACCGCGGCGCGGGTGGCGTTCAGCGCGTCGTCGACGCGGTCCTTACGCTCCTTCACCTCGATCTCGGTGGCGCCGCCGACCCGGATGACCGCCACGCCGCCGGCGAGCTTGGCCAGCCGCTCCTGCAGCTTCTCCCGGTCGTAGTCGGAGGAGGTCTCCTCGATCTGCTGACGGATCTGGGCGACGCGGGCGTCGATTTCCGCCTTCTCGCCCGCACCGTCGACGATCGTGGTCTCGTCCTTGGTGATGCGGATCTTCTTCGAGGTGCCGAGCATGTCCATGCCGACATTCTCGAGCTTCATGCCAAGCTCTTCGGAGACGACCTGGCCGCCGGTCAGGATCGCGATGTCCTGCAGCATGGCCTTGCGCCGATCGCCGAAGCCCGGGGCCTTCACGGCCGCGATCTTCAGGCCGCCGCGCAGCTTGTTGACCACGAGGGTGGCCAGCGCCTCACCGTCCACATCCTCGGCGATGATGAGGAGCGGGCGGCCGGACTGGATCACCGTCTCCAGCAGCGGGATCATCGGCTGCAGCGAGGAGAGCTTCTTCTCGTGCAGCAGGATCAGCGCGTCCTCGAGCTCCGTGATCATCTTGTCGGGGTTGGTGATGAAGTACGGCGAGAGATAGCCGCGGTCGAACTGCATGCCCTCGACCACTTCGGTCTCGGTCTCGAGGCCCTTATTCTCCTCGACCGTGATCACGCCCTCGTTGCCGACCTTCTGCATCGCGTCGGCGATCTGGCGGCCGATCTCGCTCTCACCATTGGCGGAGATCGAGCCGACCTGGGCGACCTCGTCGCTGTCCTTCACCTCGCGCGACATGCCCTTGATCGCTTCCACGACCTTGGCCACGGCGAGGTCGACACCCCGCTTCAGGTCCATCGGGTTCATGCCGGCCGCGACCGACTTCATGCCTTCCTTGACGATGGCCTGGGCCAGTACGGTGGCCGTGGTGGTGCCGTCGCCCGCCTCGTCGTTGGTGCGGGAGGCGACCTCACGCACCATCTGGGCGCCCATGTTCTCGAACTTCTCGTCGAGCTCGATTTCCTTGGCAACGGTCACGCCGTCTTTGGTGATGCGCGGCGCGCCGAAGGATTTGTCGAGCACCACGTTGCGGCCTTTGGGGCCGAGGGTCACTTTCACCGCGTCGGCCAGGACGTTGACGCCTCTCAGCATCCGCTCCCGCGCGTCGGTGTGGAATTTCACGTCTTTCGCAGCCATTTGCTCCAGCTCCGATTAGGTCGTTGTCAGTATGGCGAAGGGTCGGGTGGCTTAGGCGGCTTTGGCCGCGGCGTTGCCTTCGAGGATGCCGAGGATGTCGCTCTCTTTCATGATGAGCAGATCCTCGCCGTCGATCTTGACCTCGGTCCCGGACCACTTGCCGAACAGGATCCGATCGCCCGCTTTCACGTCCATCGCGATGCGATCGCCGTCGTCGTCCTTGGCACCAAGACCGACCGACATCACCTCACCCTCCTGGGGCTTTTCCTTGGCGCTGTCGGGGATGATCAGACCGCCCGTGGTCTTCTCGTCGGTGTCGATCCGACGGACCAGCACGCGGTCGTGCAACGGGGTGAATTTCATGACTGTCGCTCCTAAGTCTCATGCAAGCGATGGCGGAGAGCCGCGTTGGCACTCTCCGCCGATGAGTGCTAACAGCGGCGGATATACAATCGCTCAAAATACTGTCAAGACCTCCGGCGGGGGCTCGGCGGCAAAATTCTGAGGAGCTTTTCATCCATGACCATTCGGATCGGAGCCGTGGCGCGCCGCACCGGCCGGCGGGCTCTTGCGGGGCTGCTGCTAGCGCTCTTTCCCGCCGTTCCGGCGCTCGCCACCTGCGCCGGCAACGACCGCCTGGCCGAGATCGAGGCGGCGCAGCCCGGGACCGAGGCAGCGCTGGCGGAGGCGGCACTCGAACACCCCTATGCCGAGGGCCGGTTCTGGCGGGTGGAGCGCGACGGGGCTGTCTCCTGGCTCTTTGGCACCTACCACGATCCGGCGAAGGAGATCGTGACGCTGCCCACGCCGGTGTCGAAGGCGCTCGACAGTGCGCGGATCGTGCTGCTCGAAGCATTGCAGGCCGACCAGAACGCCATGCAGGCCTACATCCAGGCCAACCCGACGCTGTTCTTCACGACTGGCGGCTCGACCCTCGACCGGCTCGATCCGAAGGCACGCGGCCGGCTTGAGGCGCTGCTCGGCAACTACAGTATCCCGCCGGAGGTCGCGGGCCGGATGCAGCCCTGGTTCCTGTCGATCCTGATCTCCATACCGGCCTGCACCATCACCGCGGCCCAGCAGGGTCTGCCGGTGCTCGACGAAACGCTGGAGCGGCGCGCCATCCAGGCCGGGACGGAGGTCGCGGCGCTCGAGGAACTCGACGACTCCATCGGCCGCATGGCGCGTCTCGACGAATTCGGCGCCCTCGACGTGCTGCAAGCGACGATCGTGATGGCCGATGCATCCGAGGACTTCCGCGCCACGGCCGTGCGCCTCTACCTCGAGGGCCGGATCCGGATGATCTGGGAGTACAACCTGCTCGAGGCCCAGGCCTTCGATGACGACATGGATATCGACGCCATCTTCGCCACCTTCGAGCGCGAGCTGCTGATCGAACGAAACCGCGCCTGGATGGCGCGCATCCTGGAGGAGACGGCGGCGGGCGATGCCTTCATCGGCGTCGGCGCGCTGCACCTCTCGGGGGAGAGCGGCCTCCTTCGCCTGCTCGAGGATGCAGGCTACACCGTCACGCGCCAGACGCTCTGACCGGCGCGGGGGAGAGATGAGCCGCATCATCACGTCGCTTGCCGAGATCGCCGAGGGCTATGACGGCTTGTTTTGCGATCTCTGGGGCTGCCTGCACAATGGCGTCCGACCCTTCGAGGAGGCGGTGGCGGCGCTGCGCCGCTTCCGGTCGGAGGGCGGCCGGGTGCTGCTACTGACCAACGCGCCGCGCCCCCGGGTCCAGGTCGGCCGCCAGCTCGACCGCATGGGCGTGCCGCACGACTGCTACGATGCCATCGTCAGCTCGGGCGATGCGGCCCAGGCCGGGCTCCTGTCAGGCAGCTTTGGCGCGCGGGTCTACCATATCGGGACCGAGCGCGACGCGACCTTCTTCGAGGAGGTCGCCGCCGACATCCCGCGCAGGGTCGAGATCCAGCGGGTGCCGCTGGCCGAGGCGGAGAGCATCGTCTGCACCGGCCTGTTCGACGACGAGACCGAGACGCCGGATGATTATCGCGCCACCTACCTCGAAGGGGTCAATCGCGGGCTGAAGTTCCTCTGCGCCAATCCCGACATCTTCGTCGACCGAGGGGAGCAGCGGCTTTACTGCGCTGGAGCCCTCGCGGCCGCCTATGCCGAGAGGGGCGGGGAGGTGCACTATTTCGGCAAGCCCCATGCGCCGATCTACACCCTGGCCCGCCAACGCCTGAATGAGGTGGCCGGCGAGGAGATCGCCGACGACCGCATCCTCGCCATCGGCGACGGCATCCTGACCGACATCGCCGGGGGCGTGGGCGACGGCTTCGACACGCTCTTCGTCGCCGGTGGTCTGGCGGCGGAGGAGACGGGGATGCGGAACGGCCAGCCCGATCCGGCGCAGCTCGCACGATTCCTCGACAAGCACCGCCTCAGCCCCACGGCGAGCATCGGCATGCTGCGCTGACCGCCCACCCTCCCTGGGACCCGCCGCGCAACGAAATTGCTCTCACGCCCCTGAATCCGCACTTATGTTGCGGTCGTCACTTGTCGCGGTGGCGATTTCGGACTAAACCCTCGCCCAGGCCAGGGGTTGGTGAGCGGGAGCATGGGGATGTTCGACCAGGGGTCAAATCTGCCGTCCGGCACGATCTGCATCGAGGATCTGGAGGTCGGCATGTCGCGCTCCCGCGCCAAGACCTTTGGCGATCGAGAGATCGAGCTGTTCGCCGACGTCTCCTCCGACCGCAATCCGGTGCATCTGGATGAGGACTATGCGCAGGAGACCTTCTTTGCCGGCCGCATCGCCCACGGCATGCTGACGGCAAGCCTGATCTCGGCGGTGATTGGCGAGCAGCTTCCGGGTCACGGTACGGTCTATCTTGGCCAGACGCTGAAGTTCCGGGCCCCAGTCCGCCCGGGCGACCGGGTGGAGGCGACCGTGACGGTGCGGGAGATCGACTATTCCCGGCGCCGCGTCACGCTTGATTGTGTCTGCGCCGTCGGCGATACGGTCGTCCTGGATGGCGAGGCGCTGGTCCTGGCGCCGTCCGCCAAGTTCGACTGACCACCGACGCCGGCCTGGGGATCTGATCGCACGCGCGGCCCCCCGGACAGGGGGACGCGATGCAAAGGCTCTCGCGCTGGAGCGGAGTTGAGCCGGCCGCCCGGGGTGCCGCCGCGGCGCTCGGCAATTTCGACGGCGTCCATCTCGGCCACCAGTCGGTGATCGCGCTTGCCCGCGCTGCAGCGGGGGAGCGCAACGCCCCCCTCGGCGTCATCACGTTCGAGCCCCATCCCCGCAGCTTCTTCGCCCCCGATGCCCCGGCCTTCCGGCTGATGAACGCCACCGCCCGGGCGAACCGGTTGGAGAAGCTCGGCATCGACGTGCTCTACGAGCTGCCCTTCGATGCCGAGCTTGCCGCGATGTCGGCCGAGGCCTTTGCCGGCGACGTGCTGGCCGCGGGCCTCGGCATCGCCCATGTGGTGGTCGGCGCCGACTTCCGCTTCGGCAAGGCCCGGCGGGGCGATGCAGAGATGCTGCGGGCCCTCGGCGCCGAGTACGGCTTTGCCGTTACCGTCGCGCCGCTCGTCACCGATGCCGGCAACGACGTTTCCTCCACCGCCATCCGCACGGCGTTGAGCGAGGGGCGCCCGCGGGACGCCGCCCGGATGCTCGGCCATCTCCACCGCATCGACGGGGTGGTGGAGCCCGGCGACCAGCGCGGCCGCGACCTGGGCTTTCCCACGGCCAACCTGGCGATGGCTGGACTGCATCTGCCGCGCTTCGGTGTCTATGCCGTCAGCGTCGACATCGCGGAGGGGCCCCAGGCCGGGCGCTGGCTCGGCGCCGCGAGCCTCGGCGTGCGGCCGACCTTCGGGGTGAACGCGCCGAACCTCGAGGTGCATCTTCTCGACTTCAGCGGCGACCTCTACGGCCAGACCCTCTCCGTCGCGCTGGTGTCGTTCCTGCGGCCCGAGGTCGCCTACGACGACGTCGACGCCCTGATCGCCCAGATGCAGAACGATTGTGCCGAGGCGCGTCGGGTGCTGGCCGATGCACCCTGAGCCGTGCCCCATTGCATCCATAGTGCGGCCGTGGAACGGTCCGCTCCGATGACGCGCCATGACCGCATAGATGACGTGCCGCTTCGGCCCGATTTCTGGACCCTGCCGCTCGAGGCGCTCAACCCAGCGGAGTGGGAGGCGCTCTGCGACGGTTGCGGCAAGTGCTGCCTGCTGAAGCTCGAGGATCCCGACACGGGCGAGATCGCCTATACCGACGTCTCTTGCCGCCTGCTCGATCTGCGCACCTGCCGCTGCGGGCATTACCGCATCCGCACCCGATTGGTGGAGGGCTGCGTCGCCCTGTCGCCCGCGACACTGATCGAGGCGCTGCCCTGGATGCCGGCGACCTGCGCCTACCGGCTCAGGGCCGAGGGGCGGCCATTGCCGGATTGGCATCCGCTGCACACCGGCCGGGCCGAGAGCGTGGTGGAGGCGGGTCAAAGCGTCGCCGACTACGCCGTGCCGGAATACGAGGTCGACGAGGCCGATCTCGACTACCGCATCATCGGCGAGCCGTAGGGCACGGGAACGCGCTGATGTTCTTCTCCTCCGACAATGCCGGGCCGGCGGCGCCCGAGGTGCTGGCCGCCCTGGCCGAGGCGAACGAGGGCTATGCGCCGCCCTACGGCGCCGACGATCTGATGACGGAGGTCCGCGACCGGCTCCGCCAGATCTTCGAGGCGCCGGAGGCCGCGGTCTACCTGGTCGGCACCGGCACCGCGGCCAATTCCCTAGCGCTTGCCTGCCTGAACCCGCCCTGGGCCACGATCTACTGCCACAGCCACGCCCATGTGGAGGCGGATGAGTGCGCGGCGCCGGAGTTCTTCACCGGCGGCGCCAAGCTCACGCTGATCGACGGGCCCGACGGCAAGCTGCTGCCCGATCCGCTCCACGCACGGCTCGCCGCGACGATGGAAGGGTTCGTGCACAGCGTGCAGCGCGGCACCATCACGATCTCCAACCTGACCGAAAGCGGCGCGGCCTACACTCCGGCCGAGGTTGCGGCGCTCGGCGCGGTGGCGCGGGAGTTCGGGGTGGCTCTGCACATGGACGGCGCCCGCTTCGCCAATGCCATCGTCGGCACCAACGCCTCGCCCGCCGACATGACCTGGCGGGCCGGGGTCGATGCGCTGAGCTTCGGCGGCACCAAGAACGGGCTGATGGGGGTGGAGGCGGTGCTGCTCTTCGATCCCGCCAAGGCCTGGGAGTTCGAGCTCAGGCGCAAGCGCGCGGCCCATCTGTTCTCCAAGCACCGCTATCTCTCGGCCCAGATGGCGGCTTATCTGCGTGACGATCTCTGGAAGCGCCTCGCCGGACAGGCGAACGCAGCGGCAAGGCGGCTGGCCGAGGGGATCGAGGCGATAGAGGGCGCTCACCTCCTCCACCCTGTCGGCGGCAACCAGGTGTTTGCCGCCTGGCCCCGGGGTGGGCACCGGAGGGCGCAGGAGGCGGGGGCCTACTACTACCTCTGGCCGATGACCGAGACGATGGAGGGGCCGGATGAGGAGCCGGTCTCTGCCCGCCTGGTCTGCAACTGGGCGACGGAGGCGGCGGCGGTCGAGCGCTTCCTGGAGCTTATCCGGGAATAGCCCGTCGGGCCTCGGCCGACGCGGCCTCCTCATCCAGAAACGCCAGGATCGCCTCTGCCACTGGCGTCGGGTGGCTGATCGGCGCCATGTGCCCCGCACCTGCCACCGTCAGCCGGGGCGCCTCCGGCCGGGCGGCGGCGATCCGGTCGAGCACGGCGGTGATGGAGGCCGGCGTCTCCGCCCCGCCGATCAGCAGCATCTTCATCGGCAGGGCGGCGAGGTCGGCCGGCGTCACCTGGCCCGGCCCGGCGGCAAAGATCGCCTCGTCCGCCGCGCCGATCAGGTGGATCCGCTCGACGATGTAGTCGCGCTGCGCCGGATCGAGATGGTCGAGCCGGGCGTCCATGCCGCAAAGCGCCAGGAAGGCCTCCGCCGCCTCCGCCATCTCGCCGGCCTCCAGATGGGCCGTGAAGCGGGTGCGGAGCGTGTTCTCCGCCGCGAACCGGGGATCGTCGGCGTCTTCCAACAGGGCCATCAGCACCGGTTCGATCAACGTCAGGCTCGCCACCCGCTCCGGCCAGGCCCGGGCGGCGCGGACGGCGAGCACCCCGCCGAAGGAATGGCCGATCAGATGCACAGGGCCGGTCTGATGGTCGATCAGGGCGTCCAGGATGGCCAAGGATTGCGCGAGGAACGTCGTGTCCTCGACGAGCCCGGTGCCGCCGTGGCCCGGCAGGTCCGGCGCCAGCATCGACAACCGCCCAGCCAGGTGCTGCAGGACGCCGGCCCAGGCGCCGGAATGGGCGAGGGAGCAGTGCAGCAGGATCGCCGGCGGTGCGTCAGGCGCGGGATGCGCCCGCCACTCCGTCCGGGCCCCGGCGATCTCGGCGCCCGGCATCGGCCTAGCTGAGGCTCGCCAGATGGTCGTCGAGATAGGGGATGCGGTCCTGACCCCAGAAGGCTTCCTCCCCGACCAGATAGAAGGGCGCGCCGAAGACGTGGCGGGTGACCGCCTCTTCCGTGTTGCGCTCGAACGCCTCGGCCCCGCTCAACAGACCCTGGTCGGCGAGGTCGGGGTCGAAGCCGGCGGCCGCCAGCACGTCCCGCACCACTGCGTCATCAGCGACGTCGCGCTCCTCCCCCCAGCAGGCGCGGAGGAACCCGTGGGTGAGGGCCCCGAGATCGCCGCCGCCAGCCTCTTGCGCGGCGATGATGGCGGCACAGCTCGGCACCGGGTTGGTCGGCCAATGGGCGGGCTGCAGGTTGAAGGGCATGCCCTTCCGCCGGGCCACCCGGGGCAGGTCCTGGGCCCGGTAGCTTTGGCGGGAGATATGACGCTCCCCCGGGGGCGTTCCTCCCGTCCGCTCGAAGACCTTGAGCAGCGCGAAGGGCTTGTAGGTGATGGTCGCGCCGTGCTTGGCCGCGACCTCCTCCAACTCCAGCCCCGCCAGGTAGGCAAAGGGTGAGAGGGTGAAGGTGAAGTAGTCAATATGGGCCATGGTCCGTCCCCTCCCGCGCCTCCGCCGGCGTCGGGGCAACATGCACCGGCGGGCGGGCTTTGCAAGGGCCGGGTCGGGTGGTAGGGGGGCGCATCCCGGCACCTGCCACGCCGCGCCAGAGGGACCCGCCGTGCCGCACAAGTCCGACATCAACCTGCGCCTGATCTCCGGCAACTCCAACCGGATCCTGGCCGAGACCATCGCCCGGCGCATGACCGTCTACCGCGGCACGCCGGTGAAACTGGTGGAGGCCCGGGTCGAGCGCTTTGCCGACAAGGAGATCTTCGTCGAGGTCTACGACAACGTGCGCGATGAGGACATGTTCATCATCCAGTCGACCTCGAACCCCGCAAACGACAATCTGATGGAGCTGCTGATCATGGCCGACGCGCTGCGGCGCTCCTCGGCCCAGCGCATCACCGCGGTGATCCCCTATTTCGGCTATGCGCGGCAGGATCGGCGTACCTCGGCCCGCACGCCGATCTCGGCCAAGCTGGTGGCCAATCTGGTGACCCAGGCCGGCATCGACCGGGTGCTGACGATGGATCTGCATGCGGGCCAGATCCAGGGCTTCTTCGACATTCCGGTGGACAACCTCTACGCCGCGCCGGTCTTCGCTCTCGACATCCAGGCGCACTTCAAGGCGCTCGACGCGATCACCATCGTCTCCCCCGACGTCGGTGGCGTCGGGCGGGCGCGGGAGCTGGCCAAGCGCATCAACGCCGGCCTCGCCATCGTCGACAAGCGCCGCGCGGCCCCGGGCGAGGTGGAGAGCATGACGGTGATCGGCGATGTGAAGGACCGGGTCTGCATCATCGTGGACGATATCTGCGACACCGCCGGCACGCTCTGCGCCGCCGCCGATCTGCTGACGGAGGAGGGGGCGAAGGAGGTGCATGCCTACATCACCCACGGTGTGCTCTCGGGCCCGGCGGTGGAGCGGGTCACGAACTCGCGGCTGAAGAGCCTGGTGGTCACCGATTCGATCGAGGTGAACGGTGAGGTGAAGAAGGCCAAGAACATCCGCGCGGTGCCGGCGGCCCCTTTGCTCGCCCAGGCGATCCTGAACATCTCGGCCGGCACCTCCGTCTCCTCCCTGTTCCATGAGGAGACCCTCGGGCCGATCTATGAGGGCTTCTATCCCTCGTCCTGATCCGGCAGGCGCAGGACGGCGCCGGGGTTGAGGATGCCACGCGGGTCGAGGGCGGCCTTGATCGCCCGCATCGCGCTGAGCTTGGTCGGATCGCCGTAGCGCTCCAGATCCGCCACCTTAAGCCGACCGATGCCGTGCTCGGCACTGATCGAGCCGTCATGCTGCGCCACCAGGTCATGCACGACGCGGGTCACCTCGTCTCGCACGCCGGCATAGGCGTCGCGGTCGCGATCCTCCGCCGGGAAGACGTTGTAATGCAGGTTGCCGTCGCCGAGATGGCCGAAGGCGTTGATGCGGAGGCTCGGATCGACGGCTGACAGGGCCTCGGCCCCGGCGGAGAGGAACGCCGGCACCTGGGCCACGGGGACCGAGATGTCGTGGGAGGCGACGGCGCCGATCAGGCGATTGGCCTCTGGGATCGTCTCCCGCACCCGCCAGAAGCTGCCCCGCTGCGCCTCGTTCTGGGCGATCAGGGCGTCGCTGGCGAGGCCGCTTTCCAGCGCGGCGCCAAGGGCTGTCTCCAGCCGCTCCATCAGCGCCGCGCCGGGGCCGGAGCCCGCCTCGATCAGCAGGCGCCAGCCAGCGGGGGCGGGGTCCGGCACCGGGGTCGTCGGCAGCTTGTCCGCGACGAACTCGAGGCCCATGCGCGACATCAGCTCGAAGGCCGACAAGGCCTCCCCCAGCGCCTCGCGGAGGCTGAGGAAAAGATGGAGCGCCGCTGTCGGATCGGGCACCGTGACCCAGGCCGTCGCCAGTTCCGCCGGTTGCGGGAAAAGGCGGAGGCTCGCCGCCGTGATGATGCCGAGCGTCCCCTCCGATCCGATCAGCAGATGGCGGAGGTCGTAGCCCGTGTTGTCCTTCCGCAATCGGCGGAGGCCCGAGACGACGGCGCCGTCGGCCAGCACCGCCTCCAGTCCCAGGACCAGATCCCGGGCATTGCCGTAGCGCAGCACCTGCACCCCGCCGGCATTGGTTGCGAGGAGCCCGCCGATCCGGGCCGACCCTTCCGACGCCAGGGAGAGGGGGAAGAGCCGATCGGCCCCCGCCGCCGCGCCCTGCACATCGGCGAGGATGGCGCCCGCCTCGGCCACCAGCACGTTGTCGGTGGCATCGACCGAGCGGATCTGCGTCATGCGCTCGAGCGAGAGGAGGAGCGGCACCGGCCCCTCCGGCGCCACCTGGCCGCCGACCAGTCCGGTGCCGCCCGCCCGGGGCACCAGGCCGACCCGGGCCTCCGCCGCGGCGCGGACGATGGTTGCGACATCATCGGTGTTGCGGGGGATGGCGACGGCCCCCGCCTGGCCGTGATAGCGGCCGCGGGGCTCCTCCAGATCCGCCGGCGCGGCCGGGCGAAGGCCGCTGGGGCCGAGGCGCTGCTCGAGGGTCTGTAGGAAGGCGCTGTCGGCGGGGTTGAGAGCCATTGGTCTAGCCCTCCGCATCGCGCGGGGCGGCGGCCCGGCGCAGGCGGTCGTTGATCGCCCGGCCGAGGCCATGCTCGGGAATGATGGCCACCGCAATGCGGCCCGCGCCCCCGAGCGCCGCGTCGAGCTCGCGGAGCGTGGCGAAGAGCGCCGCCGCGGCCTCCCGCAGATCGCCGCCGGGCGACAGGGTCCGGCAAAGCGGCCCGGCGGCCAGTTCATCCGGGCCGAAGCCCAGCCAGGCCTCGCCTGGTTCGGGCGCCGTCGCCCCCAATCGCAAAGACGCTCCCGGCGCGTAGTGGGAGGCGAGCTGTCCCGGCGCTGTCGGCCGGGGTACGGCGGAGGGCGCGGCCACCCGCTCCCCCAACGCCGCCTCGATCGCCTCGACCGGGGTGCCGCCGGCCCGCAGTAGGCAGGGGAGACCAGCCTCGAAGCCGATGATCGTGGACTCGATGCCGACGGGGCAGGGGCCGCCGTCCAGCACCGCGTCGATGCGGCCGCCCAACCCCTCCACCACATGCGCCGCCGTGGTCGGGCTGAGCTTGCCGGAGGGATTGGCCGACGGCGCGGCGATCGGGCCGGGGAAGGCCGCGAGCAGGCGCTGGGCCAGCGGATGGGCCGGCGCGCGGACCGCCACGGTGGAGAGGCCCGCGGTGATCAGATCGGAGAGGCCGGCGGCCTCGCGGAGGGGCAAGACCAGCGTCAGGGCGCCCGGCCAGAAGGCGTCGATCAGCCGCTCGGCCAAAGGCGATATCTCGACGAGCGCCGCCGCTGCCGCCCCGTCGGCGACATGCACGATCAAGGGATTGAAGCTCGGCCGATCCTTGGCGGCAAAGATGCCCGCGACTGCCTCGCCCATCCGCGCATCGGCGCCGAGGCCATAGACCGTCTCCGTCGGGAAGGCGACCAGCCGACCGGCCGCCAACAGGGTGGCGGCGCGGGCGATGCCCGCCTCCGTCGGCTCCAGCCGTTCGGTCATCCCAGCCATTCTGACGCCGCGTTTTCCTTGTCGCTCTCCCGGGCGGGCCTTAGGTTGCAGGCCACGGGCGGCGCATACCGTGCCGCCCGGGCAATTGCCAGGCGATCGCCCCGCGGCAGGAGAGGTTCAGATGGGATATCAGGCGCCGGTTCGGGAGATGCAGTTCACCCTCGACAGCGTCATCGGCTCCGGCCGGTTGGCGGAGACCGAGCGCTTCGCCGAAGCGACGGAGGAGATGGCCCAGGCGATCCTGACCGAGGCGGGGCGGCTGTCCTCCGACATCCTGGCGCCGCTGCAGCGCCCCGGCGATCTGACGCCGGCGCGGCTGGAGAACGGCGTCGTGCGCTGCTCCCCGGGCTACGCCGAGGGCTACCGCGCCATTGCCGAGGGCGGCTGGGTCGGCATGGCGGCCGATCCCGATTTCGGCGGTATGGGCCTGCCGATGACGCTGACGACCTGCGTCAACGAGATGATGAGCTCCGCCTGCCTGTCGCTGGCGCTCAACCCCCTCCTCAGCCAGGGCCAGATCGAAGCGTTGGAGCACCATGCCTCCGACGATCTCCGCGCGCTTTACCTGCCGAAGCTGATCTCGGGCGAATGGACCGGGACGATGAACCTGACCGAGCCCCAGGCGGGCTCCGACGTCGGTGCCCTGCGCTCCAAGGCGGAGCCCCAGGGCGACGGCACCTTCAGGGTCTCGGGCCAGAAGATCTATATCTCCTGGGGCGACCATGACGTGGCGGAGAACGTGGTGCATCTGGTGCTCGCGCGCCTGCCCGATGCGCCGGGCGGGACGAAGGGCTTGTCGCTCTTCCTGGTGCCGAAATACATCCCCGATGAGGGCGGCAAGCCCGGGGTGGCGAACAGCCTGCGGGTCGTCTCGCTCGAGCACAAGCTTGGCCTGCATGGCTCGCCCACCGCGGTGATGGAGTTCGATGCGGCCACCGGCTGGATGGTGGGACCTGAGGGCGGCGGCATGGCCGCGATGTTCACGATGATGAACAACGCCCGCCTCGGCGTCGGCGCCCAGGGCCTCGGCGTGGCGGAGGCGGCCTATCAGGCGGCGCTCGCCTATGCGCTCGACCGCAAACAGGGCAGGAGCCCGGTGGAGGGCGGCACCGGCACCATCGTCGACCATGCCGATGTGCGGCGCATGCTTATGACCATGAAGGCGCTCACCCAAAGCGCCCGGGCGATCTGCCTCGACACCGCCTTCAGCCTCGACATGGCCCGCGCGGCGGACGGTGAAGAGGCGAAGGATTGGGCCGCCCGGGGCGGGTTCCTCACCCCGATCGCCAAGGCTTTCGGCACCGACACTGGCACCTTGGTCGCCGATCTAGCGGTGCAGGTGCACGGTGGCATGGGCTTCGTCGAGGAGACCGGCGTCGCCCAGTATCTGCGCGATGTGCGCGTCACCTCGATCTACGAGGGCACGAACGGCATCCAGGCGATGGACCTCGTCGGCCGCAAGTTCGGCGACGGCGGCACCGCGGCCGAGGCGCTGCTGCAGCAGGTCGAAGCGACGGCGAAGGCGGCGGAGGATCGCGATCTGGGCGACCGCCTGGCCGCGGCCGCGGGGGCCCTGGCGCAGACGACGAAGGCGCTGCTCGAGGCCGGGCTGAACGACCGCTTCGCCGGGGCCACGCCCTACCTGCGGGCCTGGGCCCTGGTTCTGGGCGCGCACTATCTGCTGCGCGCCGCCGGCGCTGACGCAGACCGCCTGGCGCTGGCGCGTTTCCACATCCGCCAGCTGCTGCCCCAGGCGGCGGCCCATCTTGCGGCGGCGGAGGAGGGCGCGGGCGACCTCTACGCCCTCAGCCCCGACGCCTTGGCCTCCTGAGCCCGATGACGGAGACGGCGGAGCCGATACGCCACCCCCACGACGCCCCGCCCGAGCTTGGGGCGGCGATCGAGGTGGCTGACGGCATTCTCTGGATGCGCCTGCCGCTGCCGATGCGGCTCGACCATGTCAACGTCTACGCCCTGGATGACGGCGATGGCTGGACCATCGTCGACACCGGCTTCGACAGCGGCAAGAGCCGAGAGGTGTGGGAGGGTCTGCTGGCCGGCCCGCTCGCCGGACGGCCGGTGCGCCGGGTGCTCGTCACCCACCACCACCCCGACCATATCGGCCTCGCCGGCTGGTTCCAGCAGCAGCATGGGGCGGAGCTGCTCACCCCCCGCACCGGCTGGCTGATGGCCCGGATGCTGGTGCTCGACCCCCAGGACCGCCCGCCGGAGGAGGCGCTGGCCTTCTACCGCGCCGCCGGCATGCGCGCCGATCTCTATGAGGAGCGGGCCAGCACCCGCCCCTTCAACTTCGCCGACATCGTCGCCCCCCTCCCCCTCGGCTATACGCGGTTGGAGGAGGGCGCACGGCTTCGCCTCGGCGGGCGAACCTGGCAGGTCGCCTTCGGCCATGGCCATGCGCCGGACCATGCGACGCTTTGGTGCGAGGAAGAGCCGCTGGTGCTGGCCGGCGATCAGATCATCCCCGGCATCTCCTCCAATCTCGGGGTCTATCCGACGGAACCGGACGCCGATCCGGTGGGGGAGTGGCTGGAAAGCTGCCGCCGCCTCGCGCCCCGGGCGCGTCCCGATCAACTTTGCCTGCCGGGGCACAAGCTGCCCTTTACCGGCGTGCCCGCCCGCCTGGCGCAACTGATCGAGAACCATGAGAGCGCGCTCAGCCGCCTGCAGGCGGCGCTCGCCACACCGGCAAGGGCGCACGACTGCCTGGAGGTGATCTTCGGCCGCAAGATCGGCGACGGCGAGTATGGCCTGGCCCTGGCGGAGGCGGTCGGCCATCTCAACCATCTGCTGCACACCGGCCGGGCGACCCGGTCCCGCGACGCCGGCGGCGCCTGGCTCTGGCAAGCAACCAGCGCCGCGGCGGCCTAGGCTCCGTCTGGCCCCTGCCGGTTGCCACCGGCCGATGCCCCGCTATAAACCGATTGTACCGAGAAGCGGCTGGGAGAGTGCTATGACCGAGCACAAGCACGGCGAGATGGACACGACCGAGCAGGTCCGCACCTTCAACACGTCGATGGTCTGGATCGTCCGCGCCTCCATCGCGGTGATCATCCTGCTGATCCTCCTCGCCCTGATCAACGCCTAGACCCCATGGGCCGGCCGGCGGCCTCGATGCCCGGCCGGACACCTGCCGCGCCGCCAACCCCTCCCCTCGAGAACGGGACTTGAGAGCCATGAAGATCGCGATCCCGAAAGAGACGCGCGACAACGAGACCCGCGTCGCGGCCGTGCCCGAGACGGTGAAGAAATTCACCAAGCTGGGTGCTGAGCTGGTGGTGGAGGCGGGCGCCGGGGCCGGGGCCTCGATCCCCGATGCGGACTTCGAGGCGGCGGGGGCCAGCGTCGCGGCCGATTTCGCCGCGACCGTGAAGGGCGCGGACATCGTGCTGAAGATCCTGGCACCGACGGAGGCCGAGGTGGGCAAGCTCGCTAAGGGCCAGAAGGTCTTCGCCAGCATGATGCCCTACCGCGAGCCCGCAGTGATGGAGGCTTGCGCCAAGGCCGGCATCGACGCCTTCGCCATGGAGTTCATGCCGCGCATCACCCGGGCGCAGTCGATGGACGTGCTCTCCTCCCAATCCAACCTCGCGGGCTACAAGGCGGTGGTCGAGGCGGCCAACACCTATGGCAAGGGCATGCCGCAGATGATGACGGCGGCGGGCACCATCGCGCCGGCCAAGGTCTTCATCATGGGCGTGGGCGTCGCCGGCCTGCAGGCCATCGCCACTGCGCGCCGGCTGGGCGCCGTGGTGACGGCGACCGACGTGCGCCCGGCGACGGAGGAACAAGTCGCCTCCCTCGGCGCCAAGTTCGTCGCCGTGAAGAACGAGGAGTTCGAGCAGGCCCAGACCGCTGGCGGCTACGCCAAGGAGATGTCGGACGACTATAAGCGCCAGCAGGCGGAGTTGGTCGCCGGCCACATCGCCAAGCAGGACATCGTCGTCACCACGGCGCTGATCCCCGGCCGGGCCGCACCGATCCTGGTGACCGCGGCAATGGTCGAGACCATGAAGCCCGGCTCCGTCATCGTCGATCTGGCGGCCGAGCAGGGCGGCAATGTCGAGGGCACCAAACCCGGCGAGGTCACGACGACGGCGAACGGCGTCACCATCATCGGCCACGCCAACATGGCCGGGCGGCTGGCCGCCGATGCCTCGGCGCTCTACTCCCGGAACCACTTCAACTTCCTCTCGCCGTTCTTCGGCGACGATGGCTTCAAGCTCGATCCGGAGGATGAGTTGGTGAAGGGCATCCAGCTCACCTCGGGCGGCGCGGTGGTGCATCCGAATTTCGCCGAGAAGGAAAGCGCCTGATGCGCTCCGCGCTCGCCTCGGCCGCGGCGCTTGCCGCCGCGCCGGCCTTCGGTGCCGTGACGGAGGCCGAGGTGGCGGAGTTCACCGCCGCCTCCCGCGCGCTCCACGCCGCGCAGGGGAACGAGGCGGCTTTGTCGCTGCCCGAGGCGGCCCAGGCGACGCTCGCCCGCTGCATCCTCGAGCGTTTCGAGGCGGAGCGGGGCGCGGGCGGCAAGACCGATCTTTTGATCATGCTCGATGCGGCCGCCAACGCCGATCCGGGCGACGACGACCAGATCGCGGTCTTCGACCGGGTCTACGGCAATTTCTACGACGAGACGGTCGAGACCTGCGTCGCGACCTTGGACCGCTAGGGAGGACGGCCGATGGCAACCGTTGACGAGGTGCGGGAGGCGGCGCGAGCCGTCGCCGAAGCGGCCGAGAACCTGGCCCGGGTGGCCGGGGAGGCCGGTGCCGCCGCCGCCACAGCGCCCGAGGTGGCCACGACCGGCGCCATCTCTCCCTTCGTCTACCTGTTCTCGGCCTTCGTGCTGGCCTGCTTCGTCGGCTACTACGTGGTCTGGTCGGTGACGCCGGCGCTGCACACGCCGCTGATGTCGGTCACCAACGCCATCTCCTCCGTCATCGTGGTGGGCGCGCTGATCGCCGTCGGCGTGGATCTGGAGCTTGCCTCGCCCTGGACGCTGGCCTTCGGGGTGATCGCCACGGCGCTCGCGGCGGTCAACATCTTCGGCGGCTTTCTCGTCACCGAGCGGATGCTCGCCATGTACAAGAAGAAGGACTGACGGAGATGGCCAATTTCGCCGCCTTCGCCTACCTCGTTTCGGGGGTCCTGTTCATCCTGGCGCTTCGGGGGCTGAGCCACCCGACGACCTCGCGCCAGGGCAACCGCTTCGGCATGATCGGCATGGCGATCGCCGTGCTGACGACGCTGATCGTCTTCCCGCCGTCCGACAGCCGGGGCTGGGTGCTGGTGATCGGCGCGCTCGGCGCCGGCGGGTTCGTCGGCGGCACCATCGCGCGCCGGATCGAGATGACGAAGATGCCGCAGCTTGTGGCGTTCTTCCACTCGCTGGTGGGTCTTGCCGCCGTCTTCGTCGCGGCTGCCGCACTCTATTCGCCCGAAGCCTACGGCATTGGCAGCGTGGGTGCGATCAAGACGGCCTCGATCATCGAGATGGCGATTGGTGTGGCGATCGGCGCCATCACCTTCACCGGCTCCGTCATCGCCTTCGCCAAGCTCGACGGGCGGATGTCTGGGGCGCCGATCCTGCTGCCGGCGCGGCATCTGATCAACATCGGCCTCGGCGTCGGCATCGTGGTAATGGTGATCCTGCTCATCACCACCCAGGCCACCTGGCTCTTCTGGGCGATCACGCTGGCCGCCTTCGCCCTCGGCATCCTGCTGATCATCCCGATCGGCGGGGCGGACATGCCGGTCGTGATCTCGATGCTGAATTCCTATTCCGGCTGGGCGGCCGCCGGCATCGGCTTTACGCTCGGCAACACCGCGCTCATCATCACCGGGGCGCTTGTCGGCGCTTCGGGCGCCATCCTCTCCTACATCATGTGCCGCGGCATGAACCGGAGCTTCATCTCGGTCATCCTCGGTGGCTGGGGCGGCGACGATGCGGCGGCGGCGACCGGCGAGGCGGGCGAGCAGAAGCCAGTGAAGCGCGGCTCGGCCGACGACGCGGCCTTCATCATGCAGAACGCCGGCTCCGTCATCATCGTGCCGGGCTACGGCATGGCGGTTGCCCAGGCCCAGCACGCGCTGAAGGAGATGGGCGACAAGCTGAAGCATGCCGGGGTCGACGTGAAATACGCCATCCACCCGGTGGCCGGCCGGATGCCCGGGCACATGAACGTGCTGCTCGCCGAGGCCAACGTGCCCTACGACGAGGTGTTCGAGCTGGAGGACATCAACTCCGACTTCTCGCAATCCGATGTGGTCTACGTGATCGGGGCGAACGACGTGACCAATCCGTCGGCCAAGACCGATCCGCAATCCCCCATCGCCGGGATGCCGGTGCTGGACGTGGAGAAGTCGAAGACCGTGCTCTTCGTCAAGCGCTCCCTCGGCGCGGGCTATGCCGGGATCGAGAACCCGCTGTTCTTCATGGACCAGACCATGATGCTGCTCGGCGACGCCAAGAAGATGACGGAGGACATCGTCAAGGCGATGGAGTGAGAGGATGCGCCGGCTGCGGCGCCTTCTCGTCATCGTCCTCAGCGTTGCCGCAGTCGCCTGGATCGGTGCCATCGGCACCCTGCTGCTCAACCGGACGGAGCTCATCTACCCCTTCGCGACTCGCTTCGATGCGGCGCGGCCGGTGGGGCTGCCGGACGCCCGGCTCCTCCGCTTTGCGACCGACGGGGGCGAGGTCGTCGCCTGGGTCACGGACCCCGCGCCGGGGCAGCTCGGGATCCTGCACTTCACCGGAAATGTGGGCTTCCTGCCCAACGCCGCCCGGCGGATGCGGGTCTATGCCGATGCGGGCTACGGCATCGCCATCCTCGCCTATCGCGGTGCAGGCGGCCATCCGGGGGAGCCGTCTGAGGAAGCGCTGACCGCCGATGCCCTGGCGCTTTACGACCGGCTGCGCCAGGAGCCCGGCTGGCAGGACCCACCGGTCGCCCACGGCACAAGCCTCGGCGCCGCGGTGGCAGTCCAGGTCGCTGCGCGGCGGGAGGTCCGGGGGCTGGTGCTCGTCGCCCCCTTCGCCCGGCTTTGCGAGACGGCGGAGCATCATTATCCGCTGATCCCCGCCTGCGCCGTCCTGCCCGATAATCGGTGGGAGAGCGCGGCGGCGATTGCGGGGATCGAGGCGCCGCTGCTCCTCCTGCACGGCGATGCGGACGAGGTGATCCCGGTGGCGCACGGCCGGGCCCTGTTCGCCGCGGCCGTCGAGCCCAAGCAACTGATCGTTTACGAAGGCGGCGGGCACGACGACCTCGGCCGCTTCGGCTCCCGCAGCGACACCATGGCGTGGCTCGAAAGGCTCGCGCCGTAGGGGCTAGAGCGGCATCGGCCCGTCGGCGCCGAGCAGGGCGACCTCCGCCTCCTCCAGCACCAGGCAGGAGAGATGCCCGCCATAGACGGCGCCGGTGTCGATGCCGATGCGGTTGCCGTGGTCGACCACCCGCGAGGTCACGGTATGGCCATGCACGACGACCCAGCCGTGGTCGGTACGGCTCTCGAGAAACTCGCGCCGGATCCACATCAGGTCCTGAGCGCTCTGCGCCTCGATGGCGATGCCGGGCCGGATGCCGGCGTGGACGAACAGATAACTGCCGAGCCGATGCCAGAGCGGCAGCTCGGCCAGAAAGCGCTGATGCGCCTCCGGCACGTTCCGCCGCAGCGCCTCTGCGTCGAAATCCAGCCCGGCCTCGACCCCGTAGCCGAGGCAGGTCTCGACGCCCCCGTATTGCAGCCAGTTGGGTGCATCCGCGGTCCAGCCGCGGGTGAGGGCGATGTGCAGATACTCGTCGTGGTTGCCGCGGAGGCAGACCGTCGGCAGATCCGCCCGCGCGCCGAGCGCGAGCAATCGGTCGATCACCGCCGGCACCTCCGGCCCGCGGTCGACATAGTCGCCGAGATGGATCAGCAGGGGCTGGGGGTGGGGGCGCTGGGCGAGGTCGTCGGCGATCCACTCATGGGCCACGCCAAGTTCCCCATCGCAGCCATGCACGTCGCCGATGGCATAGATCCGATGCCCCGCCGTCGTCCGCATGGCGCCCGATCCCTCAGAAAAAGCGAAACCCCCGCACCATGGGCCGGGGGTTCTGGTGTGGGGCGAAAGCCCCGATCCGTCGTGTCTCGCCTAGAGCGCGCCTTCGCGCTGCAGCTTCTTCCGGGCAAGCTTGCGGGCGCGGCGAATGGCCTCAGCTTTTTCGCGGGCGCGCCGCTCCGACGGCTTTTCGTAGTGCTGGCGCAGCTTCATCTCGCGAAACACGCCTTCGCGCTGCAGCTTCTTCTTCAGCGCGCGGAGCGCTTGATCGACATTGTTATCGCGAACCATTACCTGCACGGGTACGTTGTCCTTTCACGGCACCTTCGGATCTCCGGAGAGCGCTTTAGATAGCCACCTGTGGCGACCTTGTCCACAGCTGAGGGAGATCGAATGACGGATCGTGACGCACCGACCGACCCCGCGGCCGAGGAGGAGGCCCCCCGGGATGAGATCGAAGCGGCGCGCGCGGCCCTGCTGGACGCTGCGCTGATCCACGTGGCCTTCGACGGCTGGAGCGCCAAGACCCTGCGCGCCGCGACGCTGGAGAGCGAGGTCGATCCCGCGCTCGCCCGCATAGCCGCGCCGCGGGGGGCGATCGACCTGGCCATCGCCTTCCACGACCGGGCCGATCATCAGTTGGCGGCCGACCTCTCCGCCACCGACCTCACCGGTCTGCGCTACCGCGACCGGGTGGCCTACGCCGTGCGGCGCCGGTTCGAGCTGGTGGCCGCGCATCGCGAGGTGGTGCGCCGCTCGACGAGCCTCTTTGCCCTGCCGATGCATGCGATGGACGGCAGCCGGGCGCTTTGGCGCACCGCCGATACGATCTGGCGCGCGCTCGGCGACGACAGTCAGGACTACAACTGGTACACCAAGCGCATGACGCTTTCGGGCGTGCTGTCGGCCACGCTGCTCTACTGGTTGGGCGACGAGAGCCCGGGGGCGGTGCGCACGCGGGAGTTCGTCGACCGGCGGATCGACGACGTCATGCAGATCGAAAAGCTGCGGAGCCAGATGACCGAGAACCCGCTCGGGCGCGCCCTGATGACCGGGCCGAACTGGCTGCTCGGCCGCATCCGGCCGCCCTCCGCCCGCACCGACATGCCGGGCTACGTGCCGCCCCGCTAGCCCTGGGTCGCCAGGCGCTGCAAGAGATCCGCGGTGGGAAAGCCGTCCGGCACCAGGCCGTTTGCCCGCTGGTAGGCGCGAATGGCGGCGATGGTGTTGGGGCCGATGATGCCGTCCGCCCCCTGGGTGTCGTAGCCGAGCGCCGTCAGCCGCTCCTGCAACTCGATGTTCTCGGCCCGGCTGAGCGCGCGGCTCCCCCGCGGCCAGTCGGCGGCGAAGGGCCCCGCGCCCCGCAGGCGATCGGCCAGGTGCCCGACCGCCAGGGCATAGGACGTGGCGTTGTTGTAGCGCTTGATGACGCGGAAGTTGTTGTAGACGGCGAAGACCGGGCCGCCCGCACCGGCCGGGGCGAGCAGCGCCGCCGGGCCGTGATCGGGGATCGGGCTGCCGTCCACCCGCGTGACGCCGCGGCCTTGCCAAACGCTTACCGGCTGCCGGTTGCCCTGGTCGACCGTGGAGAAGTCAAAGCCCGCCGGCAGCCGCACCTCCACCCCCCAGGGCGCGCCGGGGGTCCAGCCGAAGCGGCTGAGGTAGTTGGCGGTGGAGGCGAGCGCATCCGACGGATCGGCGCCCCAGATATTGCGCCGCCCGTCCCCGTCGAAGTCCGCGGCATAGGCGAGGTAGCTCGTCGGGATGAACTGGGTGTGGCCCATGGCCCCGGCCCAGGAACCCACCATGGAACGGGGGGCGACATCGCCCGCCTCGAGGATCTGCAGCGCGGCGACCAGTTGCTCCTCGCCGAAGCTGCGGCGCCTTCCCTGGTGGGCAAGGGTCGCCAGGCTTTCGATCACGTCGAGGCTGCCGCGCTGGGCGCCATAGGCGCTCTCGATCCCCCAGATGGCGGTGACGACGGCGGCATCGACGCCGAAGCGCCGCTCGATCTCGGCCAGCGTCGTGCCCTCGGCCGCCAGCGCGGCGCGGCCGTTCTCGATCCGGCTGTCGGAGACGGCGCGGTCGAGATACTCCCAGATCGGGCGGGTGAACTCCGGCTGGAAGGCGTCGCGCTCCAGCACCTCGGCGCTCACGCCCACGCCCTGGAACGCCCGGTCGAAGGTGGTGGGAGAGATCCCGGCGGCGAGCGCCTGGGACCGGAAGCCGTTTCGCCAGGCGGCGAAGCTGGCGGAGATCGCCACGCTCTCGGGCCGGGCGGCGGGTGGCGGTGCCTCGGCCGGGCCCTCAGCCGCGGCACATCCGCCGAGCGCCGTGCCGAGAAGTGAGATCGCCAGGACCATCGCGCCGCGCATTCCGTGCCCTCCGCACTCAAGCGATCGGGCCGTCCGCCAGGCCCCGTTGCGGCGAGAGCCTAGGCCGTTCGCGCCACGATTTGAAGCGGCCCGATCGGGCGTTTCCGCGCCTTAGCCGGGATCGGCGCGCCGGCGCCGGTCGCGGATCGGCCCGACCCCGGCGGCGGCGATCCGCGCCTCCGCCTCAGCCAGCGGCTCGCGCACCACCGCCATATGGCTGGCATTGGCGTGGAGCAGCGTCGTCTTGTCCGTCATCCAGCCGACATGGCCGTCCCAGAACACCAGATCGCCCCGGCGGAGCGCGGCATTGCGGCGGAGCGGCCGGCCGATCTCCGCCTGCTGCATGTCCGAGTCCCGGGGGCAGTCCGCCCCGGCGGCGAGCAGGGCAAGCTGCACCAGGGCGGAGCAGTCGAGCCCCGCGGCGGAGCGTCCGCCCCAGAGGTAGGGCACCCCCAGCAGCCGCTCGGCCCAGGTCACGGGATCGGTGATCTCCGGCCACTCGGCGACCACGTGGGCGGCCGGGCAATAGCCGCCGCCCACCTCGACGAAATCGCCCTCCCGCCCGGTGACGTTGAGCTCCGCCAGGAAGGGGAACGCCTCCACCGGGCGGCACTTCACGCTCGGCTCGGGGTAGAGATGGGTAAAGAGCGCGGCGACCCGGTGCGGCGTGCCGATCGCTGCACCGGCCGGCTCCAGCATCGCCTGGGGGACATAGCCGACATAGCCGTCGGTGAGGCACTGGCCCCAGGCAAAGCCGGTCTCGGCATCGCCCTCATAGAGCGTGAAGCGCTCGCCCATCAGCAATTGGCTGTCGAGCGGGCCCTCGGGATCGGGCTCCAGGGTCAGGGGGGCGAGGGGGACGGCCACCACCATCTCGCGCCCCTCGACGAAGCGCTCGGCCTCGACCTTGCCGCGGAGGGAGGCGGCGGCCAGATCCGGCCGGGCCGGGGTGATGCGGCGGTCGATGCTCATGATGCGGCACCGTAGCGGCGTTCGAGGTGGGTGAAGACCGCGCGCGCGGCCTGGCAGGCGCCGCCCTTCGGCCGGCCAGGCGCATCCTCAGGCGACCAGGCCATCATGTCGACATGGGCGAAGGCCTCGGCCTTCTCGACAAAGCGGCGGAGGAAGAGGGCCGCCGTGATCGCGCCGCCGAACGGGCCGGCCGGTGCGTTGTCGAGATCGGCGACGGCGGACTCGATCTTCTTCTCGTAGGGCTCCCAGAACGGCATCTGCCAGAGCGGGTCAAAGGCCGCGCGACCGGCCTCGTCCAGGGCGGCGCCGAGGGCGGCGGTGGAGGAGAAGCAGGCCGGCAGATCGGTGCCGAGCGCCACCCGCGCCGCACCGGTCAGCGTGGCGAAGGAGAGCAGGAGCGCCGGCGTCTCCTCATCCGCTAATGCCAGGGCGTCGGCGAGGATCAGGCGCCCTTCGGCATCGGTGTTATTGACCTCGACGGTCAACCCCTTGCGGGAGGTCAGCACGTCCCCCGGCCGGAAGGCGGCGCCGGAGATCGCGTTCTCCACTGCCGGCACGAGCAGGCGGAGCCGCACCGGCAGCGCACGGGCCATGATCATGTGGGCGAGCGCAAGCGCGTTCGCCGCGCCGCCCATGTCCTTCTTCATCAGCGCCATCGCGCTCGCCGGCTTGATGTCGAGCCCGCCGGTGTCGAAGCAAACGCCCTTGCCGACGATGGTCACCTTGGGCGCAGCCGGATCGCCCCAGTGCAGATCGACCAGCCGCGGCGCTGTGGCCGAGGCCCGCCCGACGGTGTGGATCATCGGAAAGTTCTGCTCGAGCAATGCGTCGCCGACGATTGCCGTCACCTCGGCACCGTGGCGCGCGCCCAGGTCCTCGACGGCGGTCTGCAGCTCCGCCGGGCTGAGGTCGGAGGCCGGGGTGTTGATCAGGTCCTGGGCGAGAAAGGCCGCCTCCGCCATCGCCTCGAGCCGCAGGGCATCGAGGCCGTCGGGGCCGATCAGCTCGGCGACCGGAGCGGGCCGGTCGCGGTAGCGCGTGAAGCGGTAGCCGGCGAGCAGCCAGCCAAGCGCCGTTTCCTCCAGGAGCTCCGGATCGGCAGGTTCTGCCGGTTCCAGGCGCCAGGCGCCCTCCGGCAGTTTCGCCCGGGCCGCCGCAACGCCGAAGCGCGTCCGCCGCCGGGCCTTCGCGTCGCCGAGCCCGACCAGGGCGGCGCCGACGCCGGTCTCGCCGGGCAGCAGCAGCACCTCACCGAGGCCGGCGCGAAAGCCGCTGCCCTCGACCCAGGGCTTGAAGCCGGCACCCGGCCCGCTCAGCCACGGCTCCAGACCATCGGCCGCCAGCAGATGCAGGGCGCGGTGGGGGGAGGAGGGATCGGCGAATCGCGGGGTCATGCAGGTCTCGCGCCCGGAGCGGATGCGCCGACCCTATCGGCCGCCCATCCAGGCGCAAGGCCGATGCGCCGCTTCAGATCATGCGGGCCGGCGGCAGGTTCAGGTGCCGTTCCGCCCGGCCGGCGAGCCGGTTGAGCCGCGCCGCGATCGAGGCCGCCGCGTGCAGATCCGCCGTCTCCGCCGCGCGGGCGAGGTCCATAGCGACGCGGCCGAGCTCGGTAAAGCCCACCTCGCCCGCCAGATCGTCGATCCGCTCCGCCGCCGCGACGATGCGGTCGAAATCGACGACGTCGAGCAGATCCGGCAGGTCGGAGACCTCGTCCAAGATCATGAACACCGCATCCTCGATGATCTCGCGGCAGGCGGGATCGCGCGCGGCAAGTCGCAGCACATAAAGGTCCAGGGTCGTCTCCTCCCCCCCGCCGTCATCAGCCCCGTGCCGGGTGAGCGGTAAAATCGCAGCCATGTCGGTCCCCTTTCGGTCCGAGTCGTTGTGGAACATTTGGCGAACATGAGGGGTGATGGTTAATCCCGACTTACCGGGCGCCGGGATCGTGCGGCAACGATTTCCTAAGAAAAACCAGCTAGATCGCCCCTTCCACATCGAAGGGGAGAGCGCGTTGGGCCGTCGGGTCGCACTGGTCTGGGATTTGCCGTCGCGGCTGTTTCATTGGGCGCTCGCCGGCTGCCTGATCGGCAGCTATGCGAGCTTGTCGGCCGGCCACCCGATCGCACATCAGGCGATGGGCTTCATGCTCTGCGCCCTCTTGCTCTTTCGCCTGCTCTGGGGCGTTGTGGGATCGGAAACGGCGCGCTTCGCTGCGTTCCTCGCCGGGCCGCGGCGCACGTTCTACTACCTCCGGTCCCTTGGCTCACCGCGCCATCAGGCGCGCTGGGGCCATGGCCCGGTGGGCGGTCTTCTGGTGCTGGTGCGCCTGTTGCTGCTCGCGGCCCTGGTGGTGACTGGCGTGCTGGCCCAGGGCGGGGGCCTCACCGGCCCCTGGTCGGGCAGCGTCGATGGCTCGGCGGCCGCGGCCTTGCTCGACTGGCACCGCGTGGCGCATTACGGGCTCGGCCTGCTCCTAGTGCTGCACCTGGCCGGGGTGGGCTACTACCTCATCCGCCACCGCACGAACCTTCTCCGCCCGATCGTCACCGGCCGGCGTTCCAACCTCGACGGCTTGGCGCCGCCGCTGCGCTTTGCCTCGCTCGAGCGGGCGGCGATGTGCTGGCTGGCGGCGCTCCTCGCGACGCTCTTCGTCTTTCGCCTGCTGCCGCTGCCGGGCATCGGCTGAGGTGTGGAGCGCCTTTAGTTCAGACTGAGTCGCCGGTCTCGACCGGAAACGCGACGAATGGACCGGCTCGCCGGTCTTGTATCTCGACTCGACCGAGGCAGTCAGGTCGCCCCCCGCCCTAACCCTTCTGCAGCACCCGCCGACCCAACAGCTCGGCGATCTGCACGGCGTTGAGCGCCGCGCCCTTGCGCAGATTGTCGGAGACGCACCAGAGGTTCAGGCCGTTTTCCACGGTCGAATCCTGCCGGATCCGGCTGACGAAGGTGGCGAAATCGCCGACGCAGTCGATCGGCGTGACATAGCCGCCGTCCTCGCGCTTATCGACGACCATGACGCCCGGGGCCTCGCGCAGGATGTCGCGCGCCTCCTCCTCATCGAGGAAATCCTCGAACTCCACGTTGATCGCCTCGGCATGGCCGACGAAGACCGGGACGCGCACACAGGTCGCCGTCACCTTGATGTTCGGGTCGACGATCTTCTTGGTCTCGGCCACCATCTTCCATTCCTCCCGCGTCGTTCCGTCCTCCATGAAGCGGTCGATATGCGGGATGACGTTGAAGGCGATCTGCTTGCTGAAGGTGGCCGGATCGACCTCCTGCCCCGGCACGTAAACACCCTTGGTCTGGTTCCAGAGCTCGTCCATCGCATCGCGCCCGGCGCCGGAGACCGACTGGTAGGTCGAGACCACCACCCGCTTCACCCGGGCCCGGTCGTGCAGGGGCTTCAGCGCCACCACCATCTGCGCAGTCGAGCAGTTGGGGTTGGCGATGATGTTGCGCGCGCTGTAGCCCTCCACCGCGTCGGGGTTCACCTCCGGCACGATCAGCGGCACGTCGGGCGCGTAGCGGTAGAGCGAGGAGTTGTCGATCACCGTCGCCCCCGCCGCCGCCGCGCGTGGCGCGTGGGCCTTCGTCGCCTCCGAGCCCACGGCAAAAAGCGCCATGTCCCAGCCGGCGAAGTCGAAGGTCTCCAGATCGTCCGTGGCCAGCGTCCGGTCGCCGAAGCTCACCTCCGTCCCCAGCGATTTTCGCGAGGCGAGCACGGCGATGTCCTCGACCGGGAATTCCCGCTCATCAAGGATGTTCAGCATCTCGCGGCCCACATTGCCCGTGGCGCCGACGATGACGACTCGGTAGCCCATAACGCTCTCCGGCTGGGATCTTGCGGGCGTTCTCTTACGCACCCTCGCCGAGAAAGGAAAGGTTGGCGCGGTGCGCGATATCGCCGGGGCGGACCGGGCGGCGCATGGTGGTCGAGGCCTCGAAGCCGAAGACGTGGCGGAGCAGGCCGAGGCGTTCGGTCCGCACCGCCTCGAACCCGCGCCGTTCGTACAGCGCCCGGGCCCGCACGTTGCTGTCGATGACGTCGAGCCGGACCTCGACGAGGCCGCGCGCCGCCGCCTCCGCCATCGCCGCGCTCAAAAGCGCCGTGCCGACGCCGAGGCCGCGGGCCGCCGGCGCCACGGCGATGCCGTCGAGGATCATGCGGTTGGCTGCCTCCCGCCGCTCCAGAAGCGACAGCACCGCCATGCGCCAGAGCGCGCCGAAAATGCCGTAATGCTGGGACATCCCCCGCTCCAACCCGCCGGTGAGCGAGCCGCGATAGGTCTTGAGGCCGGCGATGCCGAGGACGCGGGTGCGATCCTCCGACAACGCGGTGATGGCGAAGGCCGGGTCGAGCGCGTTGGCCAGGAAACTCGCCCCTGTTGGGCCGAGGATCCAGCCGATCTTGCCCTGGAACGCGGCATAGTAGAGGTGGGCGATCGCCCAGCGGTGCGTCGGCTCGAACCCGCGGGCCAGGATAAAGTCGTCAGCCATCGCCCGCCCATCCCGGCGCCGATGGCGGGGTGAAGCGGCGGCCGATAGTGCTATCTCTCCGCCAAGCTGACGGAGGACACCATGAGACGCATGCTCGCATACGCCCTTCCCCTCATCCTCGCATCGCAGATGGCGCTGGCCGGCGATGCGCAGGTTGTCGATGTGGTCGCCACCCCCTCAGGCGACAGCTGGCGCTTCGATGTGACCGTAGCGCACGCCGACACCGGATGGGAGCATTATGCCGACGGGTGGGAGGTTCTGGCCCCCGACGGCACGCGCCTCGGCTATCGGGAGCTTCTGCACCCGCATGTCAACGAGCAGCCCTTCACGCGCTCCCTCTCCGGGGTGGTCATCCCGGCCGAGATCACGACGGTCACAGTCCGCGCCCACGATAATGTTGACGGATGGGGCGAAGGTGTGGCGGTGGAGCTGCCGCGTTAACCCTGTGGCGGAATGTCGCCAGGGCACGGCGGCGGGGGTCCGGGCCAGGCCTTGGGCGGGGGCCTAGACCCCGCCGAGGCAGACGTACTTGATCTCCAAGAAGTCCTCGACGCCATACTTTGAGCCCTCGCGGCCGAGGCCCGACTGCTTCATGCCGCCGAAGGGCGCGACCGCGGTCGAGGGCAACGCATCGTTGGCGCCGATGATGCCGTAGTCCAGCGCATCGGCCACCCGCATCACCCGGCCGATATCGCGGCTGTAGAAATAGGCGGCGAGGCCGTACTCGGTGTCGTTGGCGAGCTGGATCGCCTCCTCCTCCGTCTCGAAGCGGAAGAGGGCGGCGACGGGACCGAACGTCTCCTCCCGCGAGACCTTCATGGCCGGCGTCACGCCGGTCAGCACGGTCGGCTCGAAGAACGTGCCGCCGAGGGAATGACGGTTGCCGCCGAGCTTGACCTCGGCCCCGTTCGAGACGGCGTCGGAGACGTGGCTTTCGACCTTGGCGAGGCCCGCATCGTCGATCAGCGGCCCGGTCGTCACGCCCTCGCCAAAGCCGTCGCCGACCCGCAGCTTGCCCACCGCCTCCACCAGCTTCTCGGCGAAAGCATCGTAGACCCCGGCCTGCACGTAGATCCGGTTGGCGCAGACGCAGGTCTGCCCGGCATTGCGGAACTTCGAGATCATCGCGCCTTCGGTCGCCGCATCGAGATCGGCGTCGTCGAAGACGATGAAGGGGGCATTGCCGCCGAGCTCCAGGCTCACCTTCTTGATGTCGTCTGCGCACTGCCGCATCAGGATCCGCCCGACCTCGGTCGAGCCGGTGAAGGTCATCTTGCGCACCAGCGGGCTTTCGCAAAGCAGCTTGCCGATCTCCACCCCGTCCTCGGCCGTCACGATGTTGAGGACGCCAGGCGGCATGCCGGCCCGCTCCCCCAACACTGCAAGCGCGAGAGCGGAGAGCGGCGTCTGCTCCGCCGGCTTGATGATCACCGTGCAGCCCACGGCGATGGCCGGTGCGACCTTGCGGGTGATCATGGCGACCGGGAAATTCCAGGGCGTGATTGCGCCGACGACGCCGACGGGCTGTTTCTGCACGATCAGGCGGGTGTTAGGTTTGTGGGCGGGGATCGTGTCGCCGTAGATCCGCTTCCCTTCCTCGGCGAACCATTCGATGAAGCTGGCGCCGTAGATCACCTCTCCCTTAGCCTCGGCCAGCGGCTTGCCCATCTCCAGCGTGATCAGAGCGCCGAGGTCGTCGGCGTTCTCGACGATCAAGTCGTTCCAGCGCTTCAGGATCGCCGCGCGTTCCGAGGCGAGCATCGCTGCCCAGGCCGGCTGGGCGGCCGCGGCCGCCTCCACCGCCGCCGCCGCGTCGTCGCGCGAGAGGTCGGCGACCGCCGCGATCTCCTCCCCCGTGGCGGGGTTGCGCACCGCGAAGGTCCGCCGCGCCGCCCCCTCGACCCAGGCATCGCCGATCCGGGCGCGGGTCTCCATCAACGAGCTGTCCTGCATGTCTCTCATGGCGTGGCTCCTTTGCGGCGCGGAGGGGGTCGCCGGCATCGCGGCCGGGCGGGATTTGCGCCTGATCTAGCACCTTTCGTCGGCCGGTGCGACGGCTGCGTCAGCGGCCGGCGTGCACGCGGCGCCAAGACGGCTATACTCCGGTGATCGGCGCTGCGCCTCGGAAGAAGGATCGCCAGGATGGCAGAGGAAACGCCCCTGGATCTCGCCATCATCGGCGGAGGGATCAACGGCTGCGGCATCGCCCGCGACGCGGCGGGGCGCGGCCTGTCGGTGCTGCTGTGCGAGCAGAGCGACCTGGCCCAGGCGACCTCGTCTGCCTCGACTAAGCTCTTCCACGGCGGGCTGCGCTACCTGGAGTATTACGAGTTTCGCCTGGTGCGGGAGGCGTTGATCGAGCGGGAGACGCTGCTTCGCGCCATGCCCCATATCTCCTGGCCGCTGCGCTTCGTCCTGCCCCATCACTCGGGGCTGCGGCCGGCCTGGCTGATCCGGCTCGGCCTCTTCATCTACGACCATCTCGGCGGGCGAAAGATCCTGCCGGCGACCAGGCGCCTGGATCTGCGAAGCGATGCGGCCGGGGCGCCGCTACAGGCGCGCTATCGCACCGGCTTCGAGTATTCCGACTGCTGGGTGGAGGACGCGCGCCTCGTCTCCCTCAACGCCCGGGACGCGGCCGATCGCGGCGCCACGGTGCTCACCCGCACCCGCTGCGACCTGGCGGAGCGGATGGGCGAGCACTGGCAGCTCACCCTGAGCGACGTGACCACGGGGCAAAGCTGGCAGGTAAAGGCGCGGGCCGTGATCAATGCCGGAGGGCCTTGGGTGGAGGACGTGATCCGCACCAAGCTGCGGCGCAACAGCTCCGACGGTATTCGCCTGGTCCGGGGCAGTCATATCGTGACCCGCAAGCTCTTCGAGCACGACCGGCCCTACATCTTCCAGCAGTCCGACGGCCGGATCATCTTCGCCATCCCCTACGAGACCGACTTCACCCTGATCGGCACGACCGATGCCGAGCATGAGGGCCCGCCGGGGGAGGCCGTTTGCACGCCGGAGGAGCGGGACTATCTGCTCGCGGCCGCCTCCGAATACTTCGCCCAACCGGTGACGGCCGACGACATCGTCTGGACCTATTCCGGCGTGCGCCCGCTCTATGACGACGGCGCCTCCTCCGCCACCGCGGCGACCCGGGACTACGTGCTGAAGGTGGAGGACGAAGGTGGCGCGGCGCCGGTCCTCAACGTCTTCGGCGGCAAGATCACCACTTATCGCCGGCTGGCGGAGGCGGCGCTGGAAAAGCTCAAGCCCTACTTCCCGGCCATGAAGATGGGCTGGACGGCCGGCGTCCCCTTGCCGGGCGGCGATTTCCCGGTGGACGGGGTCGGACGCCTGGCCGACGCGCTCCGCCAAGCCCATCCCTTCCTGACGGAGCGCTGGGCGCTTCGCCTTATCCGCGCCTACGGCACCGATGCCGCGCGGATGCTGGAAGGGGCGGAAACGGCCGCCGATCTCGGCCGCGACTTCGGCGCCACCCTCACCGAGCGGGAGGTGCGCTGGCTGATGATGCGGGAATGGGCCCAGACCGCGGCCGACGTGGTCTGGCGCCGCTCCAAGCTCGGCCTCCGCCTGTCGGAGGAGGGGGTCGCGGCGCTGGAGAGCTGGATGCGGGCCGAGGGTAAGACGCAGGCGGCTGAGTAGCGCTGTCGCTCAATGCCCGGTGGCGGCCATCACGTCGGCCGCCTCTTCGATCTGCAGCCGGCCCTCGGTCCAGGGCACGAGGATGGTCGAGAGATCGCCCTCTTCCTCCCCGAGCCAGAGCGGCCAGGCGGCCTCGTCCAGGATCACCGGCATCCGGTGGTGATAGTCCCGCACGTCGGCGTTTGGCTCGCAGGTGAGCGTCGCGAAGCTCGCCACCTCACGCCCGCCCGGGGCCTGCCAGACGTCGTAGATCGCGGCGAAGGCCAGGATCGGCTGCGCCGGCGCCCAGATCCGCCAGCGGGTCTTGCGCCGCTTCTCCCCGGTCCACTCGTACCAGCCGGAGACGGGCAGGATCGCCCGCCTCGTCTCGGCAAAGGCCGATTTGTCGAGCACGGTTTCCGAGCGCGCGTTGACGATGGTCTCCATCACTGGCCGACCGCGGGCGTTCTTGCGGCCCATCGGGATCATGCCCCAGCGCATCGGCGCGATCGCGCGCGCGCCGGCTGTGGCGGTGAGGGTCCACGCCTCCTCCCCCGGCGCGGCGTCGGTGCGTGGTCCGGCATCGTCCAGCCCGTCGGCTGCCGCCGCGAAATGGGCAGCGATCTCGTCCAAATGTGGGCTGAGGAAGAAACGACCCGGCATGGCGCAAGCCTATCACGTTGGGCGCCACGGGCATCGGCGGAAAAAAGCCGACGGATCTGTGCGCTCTGTCACTGTTTGGCGGGGCGAGGCGGGGCATGCTCTTGGTCATCGAGTGTTGGGTAGCGTTGACGAGTTGGGGGCGATTGACGACCGACGGGCCGAAAAACCGTCACATGTCAAATGGTTAGTGTCGGCGAAAGTCACACTTGTGTAAGCGTAAAGCCGGCGTACCTGTCCCTCTCAGGTACGCCGGCGTTTTTTGCGCGGGGTCGATCCCGACGCGGCTCCGCTCCCGGAAGTAAGCCGTATCCTCGGGCGTCGTGACCTGCCATTGCGCTGGGCGGCGCGTTCCGCATCAGCCGCCGCCAGCGCACCCAGCCAAGCGGAATCGCAGATCGCGGCCGCGATTTGCGATACGAGATCCTTGGGTTGGACCGGACACGGCGCCTGCGAAGCGCCCTCAGGTCGCGTGGCGGGCCCGTTCGCCGGCGGCGCGGTTGCGCACGACCTCGAGCAACCGCAGGTCGGCGGCGTTCTCGGCCCGCAAGACCTCGATCAGCTCGGCATCGGCGTCGATCTGGCGCTCCGGCCCGCCCTGGCCGCCGGAGCGATTGAGATGGGCCGAGCCCGGCTCGAAGTCTGGGTGATAGGGGTGCAGCTTGGCTTGCAGCATCTGCAGCGAGGCATCGAACTGCTCCACCAGGCCGGCCAATGCCAAGCGGTCGAGGGCGAACACCGCCCGGTCGAACTCCGGCTCCGGCCCGGGGCAGAGGCTCGCCAACCGGGCGGTCTGGAAGTTGCGGCACTGGCGATCCTCGCGCCGCTCCAGCCGGCGGTGGACATAGCCGGCGAGGTCGTCGACCTCCTTGGCGAGCCGGGCGCCGAAGGTGTCGGCCTGCTGCGTGCGCTCGAACCGGTACGCCGAGGCGATGCGGGCCAGCGGATCGCGAAAGAACATCACCGGCAGGATCTTCACGCCCTCAACCGCCGGGACGGGCCCGAGCATGGTGTGGGAGGAGAAGGCAACGGCCCCGGGGTTGGCCGCGATCCAATCGGCGACCTCTGCGCTGTTGTCGGCGCCTTGGGTCGAGAACTCCGCCGTCACCCATTTGTCGGGGAAGTTCTGCTGCAGGATCGCGTCGAAGGACGTCCCGGCATTTTTGAACAGGTGGTAGTGAAGGATGACGATCCGATCACCCAATGCCATTTGGGCCGCGGCCTGCGACCTAGAAAAGCTCAACAATCTCAAATGCCGAACGCATGTCTTCTCGGCCCTTCTCGAACGAGTACATTTCGGCCATGTACGCCAACCCGTTCTCGGAGATGCGCGTCCACAGCTCGGCGTCGGTGTGCAGGGACGTCACGGCGCTCACCCACTCCTCCGGTGTCTTGGCGACAAGGCAGTCGTGGCCGCTGCGAAGGCCCGTCCCCTCCGCCGCCACCGGCGAAAGTACGGATGGAATACCGTTCGCGAGAGCTGAGAGCACCTTTCCCTTAATCCCCGCACCCGTCAGCAGAGGTGCCACAAAGACCCGGTGCTTGTCAAAAGCCATGGCCACTTCGTCGACAAAACCGACAGGCTCAATATTGCTGGAGGCGAGCGCCTCCACCTCCCGCCCCATAGAGGAACCGTAAATGAAGAGCTTAAGGTCCTTCTGCGTACTTGCGATCAACGGCATGACTTCGCGGGAAAACCAGGCGATGCCCTCGGTGTTGGGCGGGTGCCGGAAGCTGCCGAGGAAGGCGAGCCCGGCCCGGCCGTCCGGGGCGGGGATGTCGTCCCTTGTCGCCACCACCCAGGGGCATTTCATCACCGGAACGGCGCCGCTGGTGTGGGAGTCGATCACCGCATGTTCGGTGTCGTTGTAGGAGAGCACGACGTCGGCGCTGCGGATCGCCTCGAGCTCCAGCGCCCGGGTCGCCTCGGCCGCCGCCACCCGGTCGCGGTCGCCGGCCATCAGCCCGGCGCGCAATTCGCGCAGGAAGTGCAGATCGGCGACGTTCAGGATGATCTTGGCCCGGGGCGCGACCTGCCGGATCGTCTCGATCACGTTCATGCCCACGTGGTAGCGAGTGACGTAGAAGGCATCGAACTCCGCCCCGCGCTTGGCCAGGAACTCCCGCACCGACAGGAAGAACGGCGCGCGGATCATCTCGATGCCGGAGCGTTCGAGCTCCGCCGTGTAGCGGCCGAAATGGGCCAGGTTCTCCGGCAGAAAGGTCACCTTGAAGCCGAGGGACTGCACGAGCTTCATCTCTTCCACCGCGGCATAACTGCCGGCGTCGCGGTCGGGCCGCGGCGTGGTGTAGTCGATGAACAGGATGCGGCCGCGGATGCCGCGGTCCTTCTCCAGATCCGGCGCCGTGCCCTCGGGCGAGGCGGCGGCGAAGGCCCGCGACCAGGTGCGCTTGAACTTCGGTCGGTTCACCTCCTGATAGCGCTTGAAGCCGCTCGAGGTGTCGGAGCCGCTGGTCATCCCCTCATAGTGATAGACGATGGAGGAGGGCACGAAATAGGTGCGGTAGCCGGCGTCGCGGATCTTGAAGGCGAGGTCGGTGTCCTCGAAGTACATCGGCTCGAGATAAGTGCTGAGCCCGCCCACCTCCTCCCAGATCTCCCGCGTCGTCATCAACGCGGCGCCGGAGAGGTAGTCGGCCTGGCGCGCATAGCTGAAGCGCGGATCCCACGGGCTTTCGTTGCGGCCGTAGTTCCAGGGATTGCCGGTGCGCCAGACGATGCCGCCGGCGTCCTGCAGGCGGCCATTGGGAAAGAGCAGCTTCGCGCCGGCGAGGCCCACCCGGTCGAACCGCCCGAAGGCGTCGATCAACTCGTCGATCCAGCCCGCCGTCGGCTCCGTATCGTTGTTGAGGAGGATGATGTAGTCACCCCGCGCCTCCGCCGCTGCGGCGTTGCAGGAGCGGATGAAGCGCTGGGGCTCGACGTTGCGCACCACGCGGATGCCGCTGACGAAGCTCTCCAGCTCCGCCGTGCGGTCGGTGGAGCCGTCGTCGACCACGATGACCTCGAAGCTCGCGTCGTTGCGCGCGACCAGCAGGGCACAGAGGCAGAAGTAGGTGACCTCCACCTTGTTGTGCGCCGGGATGACGACGGAGACGTCGGGGTCCTCGACCTCCGGAAAGGCGATCGGGTTGAGGCGAACGTTGTCGTAGCCGCCCTCGAGCACGGAGAGCGCGTAGGCGATTTGGCGCGGATCGTCGCTGTCGCGGGGATCGGCGAGGTGCTTGCGCAGCGCCTCGAACCGGAAGGCCGACTGCGCGAAGATCGCGTCGGGGAAGGGCGCCGTCGTCTCCCGCTGCAGCACCTCGGTCGGCGTCATGATGCGCGGGCAAAGCACGTAGGTTTCGAGCAGCACCTGGCTGCCGGACGGATCGCGCACCGTCAGATGCGTGGGCTTGCCGGTCATCGCCGTGGCCGGCAGGCGAAGATAGCGCTCCTCCGGCCCGAGCTCGGCCACCATCGCTGGCTGGCCGTCGAGGAAGAAGGCGAACTGCCCGGGCTCCGAGGCGCGCAGGCCGATGGAGTGGCCCTGATCCGCCGTTAGCTCGACCCGGGTGGTGGCGGCGGTGAAGACCTCCACCTCGCCCTCGTCACCCGTGACGGTCAGGCGATCGCCCCCTTGCAACTCGAAACTCGGCATCCGCGCGGTGTGCCAGATCGCGCCGTTCGGAACCCGTCCGTCCAGCCGGATCGGTGAGAGCATGTGATCGCTGGCGTTGGAGGGGGTGACCGACGGATCGGCCACGAACACGATCGGGTCGAGCGGATCGTCCGGCAATTCGCAGGAAAGGTAGTTGACCGAGAACGACACTTTGCAGGGCGTCAGTTTCGGTGGGATCGGGATGTCGACCTCCTGATAGCCCGAGCGGAACTGGCCGCCGCGCCGGCGCGGGTCGAAGGGCACCTCGATCGTTTCGACCCCGCCGCTCTCGTAGGACTCGATGTGCAGGCGGAAGACCGCGCGGGCCCGATGGATCGCCAGGGCGGCGCGGAAGGCATAGCGATTGACGGTGCGCGGCAGCTCGACGGAGCTGGCGCAGCGGATCTCGATCTCTTCGCTGCGGTCGAAGACCAGGATCTGGGCGGTCGTCGCGTTCTCCAGGCTCCAGGCCGCCAGCTCATTGATTTTCGGCCCGATCCGCCCGTCGTTCTCCGTCCCGGCGATGCGGGCTGTGATCGCACCCGCGCTCAGCGGCAGACGGGCCTGATATTGCAGCCGTCTGTCGAGTTCGGGGCTCAGCGTCGCGGGCTCTAGCGGCAGGGGCTGATCGCCGCAATTGACGCGGATATTGCCGGCCGCGGCTTCGGGTGTCGCGAGGACGTAGAGATCGCCCTCCACCAGGACGATCTGGCCGATCGTCGAACTGTAATCTCTCGCGTTCATGGCGCCACTTAAGATGGTTTAAGCTGTGCTGGAGGCCAGACCCTCCAAAAGACAAACAACTGTGGGGACCGCCGGACCGGGTCGTCGCCGATGCGCGATCAGCCCCAAAGTCGCCCGCGCGTGGCGGACGGTTAGCGTGAATGGCGCGGACCTGTCCAGGCCCAACCGCCGCGCGGCAGGGCGGGTCGGCGGATATCCTGCACCCCTGGCGGGCCTGCCCGCGCCTCGCTTGCCATATCGGGGCGTGCGGCCTATCACCCGTCGGATCGCACCGGCACGGCAGATGCCGGGTGACGCAGGCAGGGACGCAGATCTTGGCAGGAACGACTGGGGCGACGTGGCAAATCACCTCTATGAACGCGATCTGCCCGATGGGCTGACCCTCGGCCCGATCGTCGCGATCGATTGTGAGACCATGGGCCTGATCCCGGCCCGCGATCGGCTTTGCCTGGTGCAGCTTTCGGCGGGGGATGGCGACGCCCATCTGGTGCAGATCAAGCGCGATCAGGAGGAGGCGCCGAACCTCACCGCCCTGCTCGGCGATCCCAACGTCCTGAAGCTCTTTCATTTCGGGCGCTTCGACATCGCCGTGCTGCTGCACCGCTTCGGCGTGCTGACCACGCCGGTCTACTGCACCAAGATCGCCTCCAAACTGGTGCGCACCTACACCGACCGGCATGGTCTCAAGAACCTGGTGCAGGAGATGCTGGACCTCGACATCTCGAAGCAGCAGCAGAGCTCCGACTGGGGAGCGGAGCGGCTGAGTTCCGCTCAGATCGACTATGCCGCGACGGATGTGCTCTACTTGCACCGTTTAAAGACGGTACTCGATGCCCGCCTGGCGCGGGAGGAGCGGGTGGATCTGGCCCAATCCTGCTTCGAGTTCCTGCCCTATCGGGCGGCGCTCGATCTGGCGGGCTGGCCCGAGACCGATATTTTCGCGCACTAGACGGCGAGGGAGCATGACGCGGCCACAGCCAGTATCAGATCGTGCCGACGCCCTGATCGCGGCGGGCCGGGCCGTGCTGAGGACCGAGGCCGAGGCGCTGCTGCAGCTCGTCGAGCGGCTGGACCACAGCTTCGTCCAGGCGGTGGAGCTGATGCTGGCCGCCACCGGGCGTATCGTGGTGAGCGGCATGGGCAAGTCCGGCCATGTCGGGCGCAAGATCGCGGCGACCCTGGCCTCCACCGGCACGCCGGCCCAATTCGTCCATCCGGCCGAGGCGAGCCACGGCGATCTCGGCATGGTGACGGTCGACGATGTGGTGCTGCTGCTCTCGAACTCGGGCGAGACGCCGGAGCTTGCCCATATCATCGCCCACACGCGGCGCTTCGGCATCCCATTGATCGGCGTCGCCTCCCGCCGCGACAGCACGATGATGCGCCAGGCCGATATCGCGCTGGCCCTGCCCGCGGCGGCGGAGGCCTGTCCGAACGGCCTCGCCCCCACCACCTCGACGACGCTCACGCTGGCCCTCGGCGATGCCCTCGCCGTTGCGCTGATGCAGGAGCGGGAGTTCACGCCGGAGCATTTCCGCCTGTTCCATCCTGGCGGCAATCTCGGCGCCCGGCTGATCAGCGTGCGCGATCTGATGCACACCGGCGACGAGATGCCACTCACCGGTCCGGCGACGCCGATGTCGGACGTGCTGATCACCATGACGCAAAAGGGCCTCGGCGTTTGCGGCGTGCAGGACGGTGACGGCCGATTGATCGGCATCATCACCGACGGCGACCTGCGGCGGAAGATGGACGGCCTGCTGACCCTGACGGCGGGCGAGGTGATGACGGCGGGGCCCCAGACCGTGCCGCCGGATCTGCTGGCGGTGGAGGCGTTGGCGACGCTGAACACCCGGGCGATCACTGCGCTTTTCGTGCTGGAGGGGGAGCGGCCGGTCGGCGTGCTGCACATCCACGATTGCCTGCGTGCCGGGCTCGATGCGGGCTGACGCGATGATCCCGGCCCGCGGCCCCGGTCTCTACACCCGGCTGGTGCGCTGGTTGCGGATCGTGCTGCCGCTGGTGGCGCTGGGGCTCCTGAGCACGCTTTTCCTGTTCGAGCGCGATGACGAGATCACCGGCGGCCTGGTGTTCTCCAACGCCGATATCGCCGCCCTCGGCGCCGGCATGCGTCTGACGGCACCGCGCTTTTCCGGCGCGACCGAGGCAGGGGAGCCGGTGCTGATCACCGCCGACTGGGCCCTGCCCGATGGGCCCAATCCAAGGGAGATCACCCTCGCCAACGTCCTGGCCGAGGTGCAGATGGCCGACGGCCGCACCGCCACCTTGCGCTCCAACCGGGCGCTGCTGATGACGCGGGAGCAGACGCTGACGCTCTTCGACAACATCCGCCTCACGACCTCGGACGGCTACCGGGTGGTGACGGACCGGGCCACCGCATTGATCGCCGAGCGGGTGCTGACCGTCTCCTCCCCCCTGGTGGCGCAGGGCCCGCTGGGAGAGATCTCGGCCCAGCGCCTGCGCTTCGAGCGGGCGATCGAAGGGGCGGAGGGCGAGGCCGGTCGCGGCGATATGATTTGGTTCGAGGGTCGCGTTCGCGTACTCTACACCCCAGCGGCCGGCACGGCTTCGGTGGGTGAAGCGGGGGACGAGGAATGAGGATGCGGCGTGCCCCGATCGGCTGGGCTATGGGTGCCGTGCTCGCCCTCGCAGCCCCAGTGGCGGCCCAGACCAACACCCCCTTCGGCTCTTTCGAGCACGACAGCAGCCAGCCCATCGAGGTGACGGCCAACGCCCTTGCCGTCAATCAGACCGACCAGACCGCCACCTTTTCCGGCAACGTCGTCGCGGGTCAGGGCACCCTGCGCCTGACGGCGGATGAGGTGCTGATCGAATATTCGGCCGAGGGCGGGTCGGAGACCGGAGCGATCCGGCGCCTGATGGCCGACGGCAACGTCTTCCTCTCCAACGGTTCGGAGCAAAGCCGCGGCGACCGCGCCGAATACGACGTGGCCCGCGGCGCGATCTTCATGGAAGGCAACGTGATCCTCACCCAGGGGCAGAACGCCCTCTCCTGCGACCGCTTGGATATCGACCTGAACGCCGGTACCGGCAATTGCACCGGCCGGGTCGAGACCATCTTCGTGCCGACCGCGGGGGCCGAGGACAACTGAGGGAGGCAGCCATGGCGCAACCTCATCTCCACGTCACCCAGGGCTCGCAAGGGCTTGTCGTCACCGGCTTGCGCAAGAACTACCGCCGGCGCCCGGTGCTGCGCGACGTCTCCCTGACCGTGCAGCGGGGGGAGGTCGTGGGCCTGCTCGGGCCCAACGGCGCGGGTAAGACCACTTGCTTTTACGCCGTCACCGGCCTGCTGATCCCGGAGGCCGGGACGATCACCATCGACGGCCAGGACGCCACCATGCTGCCGATGTATCGCCGGGCCAAGATGGGCCTCGGCTATCTGCCGCAGGAGGCCTCGATCTTTCGCGGTCTGTCGGTGGAGGACAACATCCGGGCGGTGCTGGAGCTCACGATCTCGGACCGGGCGCGGCGGGCGCGGGAGCTCGAATCGCTGCTGGCCGAGTTCTCCATCACCCATCTGCGGCGGGCGGCGGCCGTCTCCCTTTCGGGCGGAGAGCGGCGGCGGGTGGAGATCGCGCGCTGCCTCGCCGGCATGCCGAACTACGTGCTGCTCGACGAGCCCTTCGCCGGCGTCGATCCCATCGCGGTGGGGGAGATCCGGGCCCTGGTCAGCCACCTCAAGGACCGCGGCATCGGCGTGCTGATCACCGACCACAACGTGCGCGAGACGCTGGAGATCATCGACCGCGCCTACATCCTGCACGACGGCAGCGTGTTGATGAGCGGCAAGCCGGGGGAGGTGGTGGCCGACGCCAATGTGCGCCGCGTCTACCTTGGCGACGGCTTCCGGATCTAGGGCTACCCGCCCGCGCCGCGGCGCTGTTGCGCCCCGCTCCGGCCCGAAATATCCTTTGTCTCATGCGGCCTTTGCTATCCGTCGACACCCACCGACGTCGCCGATTTGCCTCGGTTGACAGCGCCGGGGCCGGCCCCTAGGTTCCGCCCCGCGACGCGCGGTGGTGGGGCGTTCGGACGAAGTGGCAAGCTGCCAGACTTGGCGAGGCACACCATGCGCATCACGGTAACCGGCAAGCAGATCGACATCGGCGACGCCCTGCGCAGCCATGTCGAGACGGAGGTCGGAGTGCTTGCGGAAAAGTATTCCGGCCGCCCGGTGGAGACCATCGTGACCTTTTCGCGAGACGGCCATGAACATGTCTGCGACGCGGCCGTGCATCTCTCGACCGGGCTGCACGTGCAGGCCCATGGCCGGGCGTCGGAGATCTACGCCAGCGCCAATGCCGCCTTCGCCCGCATGGAAAAGCAACTGCGCCGCTACAAGCGCAGACTGAAGGACCACCACCGCAGCCGGACCGAGCCGATCCCCGCGGATCTCGCGTCGAGCTACGTTCTCGAAGGGTCGGCCGGAGATGGCGAGGCGGACGAACCCGCCAGCCTGCAGCCCGTGATCGTGGCCGAGACCAAGACGTCGATCAAAACGCTCTCGGTCGGCGAGGCGGTGATGCAGATGGAGCTTGCCGGCTCACCGGTGCTGGTCTTCCGCAACTCGGGCCATGGCGGCGTAAACGTCGTCTATACCCGCGATGATGGAAATATCGGCTGGATCGATCCGCCGGCTGACCAAAGCGCTGGTCATCCCTAACGTAACATGCCCGGACCAAGGCCCGCGAGGGGGGCGGGTTCTGGTCCCTTGGGAGGCTCAGAATGGAGCTGTCGTCGTTGTTGTCGCCAGAGGGGGTCCGTGCAGGGCTCAAGACGACGAGCAAGAAAAGACTGCTGCAGGACGTCGCGGGCCTGGCCCACGGCACGCTTGGGCTGGCCGAAGACGCCGTCTTTGACGCGCTCCAGGCGCGGGAGCAGCTCGGCCCCACCGGCATGGGCCGCGGCGTCGCCGTGCCCCATGCCCGCCTGGCCGGGCTGGAGCGGATGCACGGTCTGTTTCTGAGGCTCGACAAGGCCGTGGCCTTCGGCGCCGTGGATGGCCAGCCGGTCGATTTGGTCTTCGCGCTCTTGGCGCCCGACAGCGCCTCGGCCGAGCATCTGAAGGCGCTCGCCCGGGTTTCCCGCACCCTGCGCGACGAGAGGATCTGCGCCAAACTGCGCTCGACCGAGGATCCGGCCGCGCTCTACGCCATCCTGACGGAGCCCACCGCCTCCGAAGCTGCCTAAGGCAAGACCTCTGCGAGCCAGGTTTGGGCGTCGGCCACAGTCTTCACAGTGTTCGCTGGCGGCAGCGCGGGGCGGATGAGGATGACAGTCGTCAGGCCGAGCCGGGCGGCGGCGTCGATCTTGGCGCGGGTCGCGTCTCCACCGGCATTTCGGGTCACCAGGTGGCTGATGCGGTGGGCGCGCATCAGCTCCTCCTCCTCAGCGCTGACCAGCGGCAGGCGGGCAGGGATTGCCACGCCTTGGGGTAGGGGAAAGTCCCCGCCCGGTGGCGAGATCGCGCGGAGCAGCCACCAGACGTCTGCGCGCGCCGCGAACGGCCCGAGGTCCCGCGCCCCGGTCGACAGCAGGGCCCGGGCTCCGGATGGGACCGCCGCTGCCGCCGCCTCGAGATTCGCGACTTCGTGCCAGATCGCATTGGCCGGCCTGATCCAGGGCGGTCGCTCAAGGCGGAGGAGCGGCAGACCGGCGCGCGCCGCCGCCTCCACCGCATTGGCGGAGATCCGGGCGGCATAGGGATGGGTCGCGTCGACGATCGCCGCGATCCGCTCTCTCCGCAGCCATTCCGCCAACCCCGCGGCCCCGCCGAAGCCGCCGGTCCGGGTCTCGACCGGCAAGGCGGCGGGCGCGTCCGTTGCGCCCGCGAGCGCTGCGATCACCTCCCACGCGGGATGGTTCGCAAGGGCGGTGCATAAGGCCCGGGCCTCCGCTGTCCCTGCCAGGACCAGGAGGCGCCTCACCTCTCGAACCCCGCGCGGCCGACGATCCGGCCGTTGCGGTCGACGAGCAGCGTTTCGACCTCTGTTGCCGGGTTACCGAGCTGCGCCAGAGCGGACGCCCGCGCATCGGCGGCGATCGCTTCGGGCAGTGCCGGTGCGGCGGCGGCAAAGACCTCGGCCGCCGTGTTCGCCTGTCGCGCCAAGTCGGGCGTGCCGCCGAGCCGCTCCAGCCGCTGGGCCAGGTCGGCGAAATCGACCTGGCTCCGCCCCGAATGCAGATCCGTGGCGCCCTGGGCGAGCTTCGTCATCTTGGCGACGCCCCCGGCGATGGTGAGCCGCGGGATCGGATGCCGGCGCAGGTATTTGAGCAAGCCGCCCACGAAATCGCCCATGTCCAGCCGCGCCTCGAGCGGCAGGTCGTAAAGCCGCAGCGCCGCCGCCTCCGACGTCGATCCGGTGGCGGCGAGGGCGTGGGCAAGGCCGCTCGCCCGGGCCACGTCGATGCCGCGGTGGATCGAGGCGATCCAGGCGGCGCAGGAAAACGGCCGCACGATCCCGGTCGTGCCGAGGATCGAGATCCCACCCCGGATACCCAGCCGCGGGTTCCAGGTCTTCTCCGCCAGGGCCGCGCCGCCGGGCACGGAGATCTCCACCGCGAACCGCGCATGGCCCGCGATCTCCCGCAACATCGCCTCGATCAGGGCCCGGGGCGCGGGATTGATTGCCGGCTCGCCTGGTGGGATCGGCAGGCCGGGCTTCGTGACCATCCCGACGCCCTCACCCGCCGCGAACTGCAACGCGGGGGCCGGGCGGAGCGTCGCGACGATCAGGGCGCCGTGGGTCACATCCGGGTCGTCGCCGGCGTCCTTGATCACGCCGGCGCGGGCCCAACCCTCCCCCTGTTCGCGGAGGGCAAGAGGGAAGGCGGGCTGCTCTCCCTTGGGCAGGGTGATGGAGACGGGGTCGAGGAAGGCACCGCTCTCGAGCGCCGCCGCCGCCGACTTCGCCGCGGCGGCGGCGCAGGCCCCGGTGGTCCAACCGCTGCGAAGCGGTCCCTCGGGCCGCCGGGCCATAGGGGCGCCTCAGCCGCCGCCGCAGGCCGGCCGTTGCCTGCGGTTGGCCCACCCGTATAACCGATGGATGAACGGGCGGAGAGAGAGCGGATGAGGGGTCTCGCGATCGCCGCGCCAAGCTCCGGCGCCGGCAAGACCATGCTGACCCTCGGCCTGCTCGCCGCCCTTCGCCGGCGCGGCGTCCCGGTGGCCGCGGCGAAGTCGGGGCCCGACTACATCGACCCGGCCTTCCACGCGGCGGCGAGCGGCCGGCCCTCGGTCAATCTCGACGCTTGGGCGATGGCGCCTCGGCGACTCCGCGCTCTGGCGGCCGCCCAAGGGGGCGAGGTGCTGATCCTCGAAGGCGCCATGGGCCTCTTCGATGGCGCGCCGGACGGCCGGGGCGCGACGGCCGATGTGGCGGCGGCCCTGGGGCTGCCGGTGGTCCTGGTGCTCGACGTCGCAGCCCAGGGTCAGACGGCCGCGGCCGTGGCCGCGGGCCTCGCCCGGCACCGGCCGGATGTCGCGGTGGCGGGCGTCATCCTCAACCGCATCGGCTCGCCCCGCCATGCGGAGATGGTGCGACACGCGATGGCGGCGGTCGGGCTGCCTGTCGTCGGTGCTGTCCCCCGGACCGACGGGATGGAGGTGCCGAGCCGCCATCTGGGCCTCGTGCAGGCGCGGGAGCAGGCGGGGCTCAGCGCCGCGCTCGACGCCGCGGCCGCCGCGGTGGCGGAGCACGTGGACCTCGACGCCTTGCTCGCCCTCGCGGCGCCCCTGCCGCCGGCCGGCGGCGCGCCGACCCTGCCGCCCCTCGGCCAGCGCATCGCGGTGGCGGACGACGATGCCTTTGCCTTCACCTACCGCCATCACCTGACCGATTGGCGGGGTGCGGGAGCCGAGATCCTGCCGTTCTCCCCGCTTGCCGACGAAGCACCCGACGGGGCGGCCGACGCGATCTTCCTCCCCGGCGGCTATCCGGAACTGCACGCCGGGCGCCTGGCTGCGGCCACCACGTTCAAGGCGGCGATGCAGGCGGCGGCAGCCCGAGGTGTGCGGACCTACGGCGAGTGCGGCGGCTTCATGGTGTTGGGAGAGGCGCTGGTCGATGCGGAGGGTACGGCCCATCCGATGCTCGGCCTCCTGCAACTCGAGACCAGTTTTGCCGAGCGCCGTCTGCACCTCGGCTATCGCCGATTGCAGCCCATGGGCGGCCCCTGGAGCGGCCCGCTCTTCGGGCATGAGTTCCACTATTCGACAATGGTTCGGGCCGAGGGCGCACCGCTCTTCCAGGCAACGGACAGCACCGGCGCCGATCTCGGCCCGATCGGCCTCCGCCAGGGCTCCGTCATGGGCTCCTACGCCCATCTGATCGACGCGGTCGACCCGGGCTGAGGCCGCCCGGCTCATGCCCGCTTCTCGGGCCGCAGCACGTGGGGATAGGCGCCGTCGTAGAGCGCGGAGTCGCGAAACGCCTCCGCCGCCAGCGCGCGACCGATCAGGATGAGCGCCGTCCGGGTGAGCTTCGCCGCCCGCGCCGCCTCCCGCAATGTGCCGAGGGTGGCCTCGATTAAGTGCTCGTCCGGCCAGCCCACCCGGTAGGCGATGATGGCCGGGCAGTCGTGGCCGTAGTGCGGCGTCAGCTCCCGCACGATCTGGGCGACGTTGCGGATCGAGAGATGGATGGCGAGCGTCGCGCCTGTGCGCCCGAAATTGGCGAGCTCCTCCCCCGGTGGCATGGCGCTCGACTGCATCGCGGTGCGCGTTAGGATCACCGTTTGGGCGACCTCGGGCACCGTCAGCTCCCGGCCGAGGGCAGCGGCCGCGGCGGCGTAGGCCGGCACGCCCGGCGTGATGTCGTAGGGGATGGCGCGCGCCTTCAGGCGCCGGATCTGCTCGGCGATGGCGCCGTAGAGGGAGGGGTCGCCGGAATGCACCCGCGCCACGTCCTGGCCGGCGGCGTGGGCCGCCTCGATCTCCACCATGATCTCGTCGAGGGTCATGGGGGCGGTGTCGATGACGCGCGCGCCCTCGGGTGCGCCGGCGACGATGGCAGGTGGGACGAGGGAGCCGGCATAGAGGCAGACCGGGCAGGCCGCGATCAGGCGCTGGCCCCGGACGGTGATCAGTTCGGGATCGCCGGGGCCGGCGCCGATGAAGTGGACGGTCATGCGAGCTCCCTCTTCACCGCATAGCCCCGGGGCGTAAACATCCGCCAGCCTTCGCCCGTTTCGAAGACCTGGCTGGTGGAGGCGCCGATCAGCACGATGGTGAGCATGTCCACCTCCTCCTCCCGAAGCGTCGCGAGGGTGCGGCGCGTGATCGTGGCATCGGGGCGCCCGACCTGGCGGGCGAGCAGCACAGGCGTCTCGGCCGGGCGGGCCTCCAGCAGAATGTCGCGGGCCGCCGCCAGCAGGGTTCGTCGCCGCTGGCTGACGGGGTTGTAGAGGCCGACGACGAAATCCCCGGCGGCGGCGGCGCGCAGGCGGCGGAGGATGTCGTCCCGCGGCGTGAGAAGGTCGGAGAGCGAGATCGCGCAGAAGTCGTGCCCGAGGAGCGCCCCGGCCATGGCGGAGGCCGCCTGCATCGCGGTGATCCCGGCGGCGTGGGTCACCTCGGCCCGGCGCGCCGCTTGGCTCACGCCGTCGGGAGCATCGCCGCGGGCGAGCAGCTCCATCACCAGCGCGCCCATGGCGTAGATCCCGGCATCGCCGGAGGAGATGAGGGCGACGCGCTGGCCCCGCCCAGCTTCCTCGAGCGCGAAACGGCAGCGCACCTCCTCCTCCCCCAGCGGGAAGTCGCGGCGCGCCTTGCCGGTGGCCAGGGGGCCGAGCAGGTCGAGATAGGGGCCGTAGCCGACCAGCAGATCGGTCGAGGCGATCAGCCGCGTCGCCTCCGCCGTGCGCCAGGCGGCACCCCCGGGGCCGATGCCGACGACGGCCAGATGGCCGCGCCTCTGGCCCGGGAGCGTGGCAAGCGGCATAGGCGCCCGGGCGACCGCGCAGGTCGCATGGGCCGTGCGGCGCTTGGCGACGACCAGCTGTCCTTCGGTCCCGGCAGCGGCGAGCGCCGCCCCCTCCGCCACCCCATGGCAGCCAACCTCGGCGAAGACGGTGTCGGAGGGCGTGGCGAGGCGCGGCGTCTCCCTCTCCAACGTCTCGGCGTCGAAGAAGCGGGCTGGGACGTCGAGCTGGGCGGCGACGGCCTGGATCGCCGCCTCGTCCATCTTCAGGTCGATCGAGGCGACGCAGGCGATGCTGCCCGGTGCGATCCCCGCCTCCGCCAGGGTCGTCGCCACCAGTGCCTGCATCTCCTCCACCGGGCAGTGCCGGGAAGCGCCGAGGCCCAGGACGTGGGCTTGTGGATGATAGACCAGCCGGTCGGGGCCGCCGGCAGCCGGCGCCTCGGTCCCGATCAGGGTGACGGTGTTCGGCCCGTCGCGCTCGCTGAGCGAGGGCCAGGGCGCCATCCCCTCCCGCCGCAGCCCGGCGCCCGCCAGCAGAGCGGCCGCCGCCGCCTTGGCATCGCCGGGATTGGCGAGGCGCCAGCCCGGCGGCGGCTCGTCGAGCGCGATGCCGAGCTGCACGTCCCCCGCCGTCGTCAGCGCCGCATGGCCGCCGAGCGCCGCCGCCAGATCCCGCGCCAGCCGGTTCGCACCCCGATGCCCGCCGAGAAGCGGCACGACCGACGCGCCATCGGCGGAGATCGCAAGCACCGGCGGTTCGGCGCGTTTATCGCCTAGGACCGGGCCGAGCAGGCGGATCAGGATCCCGGCCGCGCAGACGCCCACGATCGGGCAGCCGGCGGTGAAGAGGCCCTGGATCGTCTCCGCAGTGTCCCCAGCACCCCGGCCGAGCCGATGCACCGCGCCGCCGATGGCCTCCGCCGCCCGGGCCGCCGTCGCGGCGCCCCCGTCGTCGAGGCAGATCACCGCGGGGGTCGGATCGGCCATGGCTCCCCCCCGCGATAGATCAGGATCATGGAGAAGTAGGGCGCCGCCTCTGGCGCCTCGGCGAGCGGCAGCACCTCCTCGGCCGGCAGGCTGGCGCGGGCGACATAGCCGGCGCGGTCGAGCAGTCCCATCTCGGCCATCAGTGCCCGGAGGCGCGGCAGGCGGTGGCCCACCTTGATGATCGCCACCGCATCCGCTGCTTCGATCCGGGAGCGGAGGACGTCGTTCTCCATCGTGCCGGGCAGGATCGCCAATGCCTCGCTCCGCGCCGCGAGCGGCCGGCCGAGGGCGGCGGCGCAGGCGGTGAGCGAGCTCACGCCCGGCACCACGTCGACGCGATGCTGCTCCGCCAGGCGCTCGAACAGGTACATGAAGGAGCCGTAGAAGAACGGGTCGCCCTCGCAGAGCACCGCGACGTCCCGCCCGGCGTACAGCTCGGCGGAGAGGCGGTCGGCGGCCTTGTCGTAGATCTCCTGCGCCGGAAAGCGGTCGGTGCGCATGGGCACGACGATGGGGATTTCCTCGGCGTCCGGTCCGATCGCCTCGGCCGCGATGGCGCGGGCGAAGCTCTCTCCGGTATCGGGGGCGGGGTAGGCGACCACGGGGGCCGCCGAGATCAGGCGCCAGGCTTTGCGGGTCATCAATTCCGGGTCGCCCGGGCCCACGCCGATGCCGTAGAGCGTCCCGCTCATGGGCCAAGGCTCCATTGCGTCACCGGCATCATCGGGCGCCAGCCGGTCAGATCACCGACGGGCTCGGCCCGGGCGACGGAGAGGCGCGTGAGCATGCCGCCGAAGCGGGCGTGCAGGTCGATCAGCAGGCGCTCGCTCTCCAATGTCACGGCATTGGCGACGAGGCGGCCGTGGGGCTTAAGTGCGGCGCGGCAGGCCTCGACGACAGCCGGGCTCAGGCCTCCGCCGATGAAGACGGCATCCGGCGCCGGCAGATCTGCCAGCGCGTCGGGCGCCCGACCGTCGATCAGTTGCAGGCAGGGGGTGCCGAGGGCGCGGGCGTTCCGTTCCGCCATCGCACGGCGGTCAGCCCTCGGTTCGAGCCCGATGGCCGTCGCGCGGTCGGCCGCCCGCATCCACTCGATGCCGACGGAGCCGCAGCCGGCGCCGATGTCCCAGAGGAGGGCGCCCGGCAGCGGCATCAGGCGCGCGAGCGTGACGGCGCGGACCTCGGCCTTGGTCATCTTGCCGTCATGCTCGAAGGCCGTGTCGGGCAGGCCCGGCGTGCAGGGTAGGACGACGGGCGTGGCGTCGGCCCGGCACTCGACCGCGATGGTGTGGAAGTCCGGCACCTCGGCGTCCCAGGTCGCGGCGATGCCCTCGAAGCGGCGTTCGTCGGCCGTCTCCATCTCCGCCAGGACGACAATGCGGCTCGCGCCGTAGCCCTGTCGGCGGAGGAGGGCGGCGATGGCCGCTGGGCTCCCGCGATCTTCTGCGAGGATCAGCAGGTGGGTGTCGGGGGCGAGGCGGGGCAGGATGCTCTCCACCGGGCGGCCGTGGACGGAGGCCATCTCGACCTCCGTCAAGGGCCAGCCGAGCCGGGCGGCCGCGAGCTGGAAGGCGGCGAGTTGCGGGTGGAACGCGAGCTCTTCCCGCGCGAAGGCCCGGGCGAACATCGCGCCTACAGAGTACCAGAGCGGATCGCCTGTCACGAGGACGGCCGTCTTGGTGCCGCGTCGGGCGGCGACCGTGTCGATCAGGGCATCGAAGGGGCTCGGCCAGCTCAGCCGCTCGGCCCCGCTCTCGACCAGGGCGTGGTGGCGGTCGGAGCCGAGGATGATCTCGGCCTCCGCCACCGCATCGCGGGCCTCGGCGCCGAGGCTCTCGATCCCGCCGGCGCCGATGCCGACGATGTGGAGCCAGGGCGTCATGCCGGCCCGGCGAGTGCGTTCACCGCAGCCGCGGCCATGGCGGAGCCGCCCCGCCGGCCGAGGAGGGTGACGAAGGGTATGCCCCTCGGGTCCGCAGCCAACGCCGCCTTACTCTCGGCCGCGCCGACGAAGCCAACGGGAAAGCCGAGGATCAGGGCTGGGCGGGGCCAGCCCGCGTCCAGGCGCTCGAGCAGGCGGAAGAGCGCTGTCGGGGCATTGCCGATGGCGACGATGGCGCCGGCGATCTCCGGCCGCCAAAGCTCGACGGCGGCGGCGGAGCGGGTGGTGCCGAGCTGTTCCGCCAGCGCCGGTACCTCCACCGCGTTCAGCGTCACCCGCACCGGATTGGCGCTCGGCAGCCGCCGGCGGATGATCCCGGCCGCCACCATCTCACAATCGCAGAGGATGGGCGCGCCGCGGGCGAGGGCGGCGCGTCCCACTTCCGCCGCATCGGCCGTGGCCCGTAGATCCGGGGCCAGGTCCACCATGCCGCAGGCGTGGATTAGCCGGATGGCCACGGGGCGGAGCGCCTCGGGCAGATGGTCGAGCGCCGCCTCCGCCTCAACCGTTGCGAAGGAACGGCGGTAGATCTCGGCCGGATCGCGGAGGTAGTCCACGGCGCTCACCGCTTCGGCGCATGCTTGCGCACGCTTTCGGGTCCGTGCGGGTGGTCGGCCTGGGGATAGGCCGGGTGGTGGTGATGGTGGTCGTGACCATGGTCGTGGCCATGATCGTGATGGTGGTGGTGATCGTGCCCCGCCCCATCCAGGCGGCAGACGCCGGTGCAGAACTCCGCGCACATCTCGCAATCGGCGACGTTGGAGCCCGGCGCGGTCGCGCCCTGGCCCTCGACATGGTGGTGGTGGCTCTCCTGTGCCATGCCGACCTCGGCCTCGAAGCCGAGGACCTGGGTGCGGTACTTGCACATGGAGCAGTTCATCGCGGCCTGCCCCTCCAGGATCTCCGTCACCCGCTCGGCGAAGGTGGCGATGACCTGGGGATGGTCGTTGAGGTAGCCGGCCTTCACCCACTGGATCCCGGGATGCTCGGCCGCGACCATGTCGGCGAAGCCATAGATCCGGTCGATCAGGATCCCGGTGAACAGGAAGTAGGGGAAGACGACGATGCGCCGGTAGCCGAGGCGGGCGGCATGGGCGAGGGCTGGCTCGACCAACGGGAAGGTGACGCCGGAGAAGCCGACCTCGCACCAGCCGAAGCCCATCCCCTCCTGCAAGAGGCGCGCCACCTTGGCGACGTTGCCGTTCGCATCGGGGTCGGACGCACCCCGGCCGATGACGACGAGGCAGGTGTCGTGGCGGTCGACGACGGGGCCGCTGGCGTCGGCCTCGGCCACCGCCGCCTCGATCCGCGCGGCGGCTGCGGCGATCATCTTCGGATCGACGCCCAACTCTCGCCCATAGCGCACGCTGACGCCGTGGGTCTGGGCGTAGGTGTTGAGCACGCTCGGGATGTCGTTCTTGGCGTGCATCGCAGCAAACAGCATCCCCGGCACGGCCAGGATGTCGTCGCAGCCTGCCTCGCGCAAGCGGTCGAGCCCGTCGCGGATCACGGGGTTGGCGAACTCGAGATAGCCGTATTCGACGGGCCAATGGGGGAAGGTGTCACGCAGCCGTTCCGCCACGACGGCGAATTCGTCCACGGCTGCTTGGCTGCGCGAGCCGTGCCCGCAGACCATCACGCCGATCTTGCCCATGCTGCGCCGTCCTCCGCCCGGGCGCGTCCTGCGGCTGGCCTGGGCGCATGGCCCTGACCTGGAAAGCTCCGGCCTCGGCCCCCGGATTGGGTCGGCGTCGCACCGGATGCGCTTTCAGCTCCGCGGGAGGAGCGCCTTCCTAAGACGTTCCTACCGCCCCGGGCGGATGGGTTCAACGCCTGGGGCGGCGTCTTCCAGCGTCCAGGCGACGATCTGTCGAAGGCCGAGGCGTTGGAGCGGTTCTAGCGGGGGCGGGTGGCCGGGCGGGAAGAGCAGCGCCACGGCGGAGCCGGTATGGGCGACTGCGATACCGAGGGCGCCTTCGGCCGCAGCGATGGCGTTAAGCTCCGCCCAATGCGGCTTGGGGTTCCGCGCCTGGTTCGCCACGGCGGACGCCGTGGCGGCTTTCGCGATGGCGGCGGGGTCTCGGCCGTGGCGGAGGGCGGCGAAGAGCTCGGTGGCGTCGGGGAAGGCCGTGTCGGCCGGGTCAGTGCGCTGGCCAGGCCCGTCGAAGCCGCCGACGATGGTCATGGCGGGGAGCGGTGGCAGGATCTCCAGGGTCCGCGCCTCCCTTGGTGCCCAAAGGCGCGGTGGCGTGGCCGGGAAGGCGAGAGGATCGGTGGCGCCTTCGATGGAGAGGAGGAGGGCGCTTTCCTCCTCCGCCGTGAGCGTCGCGCCGATGGAGCGCGCGATCGCGCGGAGCGTGGCGAGACCCGTGGCTGTCGAGACGCCCGCACCGCCGCCCATGGGTGCTTCGGCCGCGACGGTCAGGTTGCCGCTTAGGTGGGGCTGGTCGAGGTGGTGGGCGGCGGCCTCGGCGACTCGTCGCGCAAGGGGATCTTCCGTATGGAGGCCGTCGCGCTCTGACGGCACGAAGTGGGCGCGGACCGACAGCGCGGGGCAGGGGAGCGTCACCAGCGCCACCGGCCCCGACGGTCCAAGCCGACCCTGGACGAGCTCGCCTAAGTGGCAGGCGACGCGCGCCTCGGCGGCTTTCGGCTTGACGGCATCGGCGCGCGGTTGGTCCATGGCGGCACGAGGCGTAGCGCGGGCAGGCCCCATGACCAATGCAAAACCGAGCGCGCGACAGCACGGCGGGCGCCTCGCCGCCGCGATCCGGCGCTATGGCGGGCGGGCGGAGGACTGGATCGACCTCTCGACCGGCATCAACCCCCACGCCTATCCGATGACGCCACCGCCGGCCGAGGCCTGGAGCCGGCTGCCGGACGAGGCGGAGGAGGCGGCGCTCCTCGATGCCGCCCGCCGGGCCTACGCGGTGCCGGACGCGGCCGCGATCGTGGCGGCGCCGGGGGCGCAGGCGCTGATCCAACTCGTGCCGCGCCTGAGGCCGCCGGGGCGCGTGGCGGTGCTCTCGCCCACCTACAACGAGCACGAGGCCGCCTTCCGAGCCGCCGGCTGGGAGGTGCTGGCGGTGGCCGAGCCCGTGCCGGCCGAGGCCCTCGTCGTCGTCCGCCCGAACAACCCCGACGGCCGGGTGCTGCCGTGGGCCGAGATCGAAGCGGCCCGGGTCACTGAGGCGCTGGTGGTTGTCGACGAGAGCTTCGCGGATGTGATGGCCGCCAATGCGTCGAGGTGTGAGCATTTTGATCCGAACGCTGGCGACCAGCGCCCCCCGGTGCGCCAGCTCCGGATCGCGCCCGACCCGTTGGGCTCGGCCCGTTCGCCGCTCAAACGCCCCACTGGGGCGTTTGCAGGACGCAGCTCACCCCCCAGGGCGGGCGCGATGCGCCCCCCCTCGGGCCGGGCGCGATCCTCAACGCTCGGGGCAAGCACCTCTACTCAAGACGACTCTGGTCTCACGCCACAAACCGGACAGCCCGGCCTGATCATCCTCCGCTCCTTCGGCAAGTTCTTCGGCTTGGCTGGCGTCCGCCTCGGTTTCGCCATCGGTGCCCCCGCCGAGATCGAGCGCTTGGCCGAGATGCTCGGCCCCTGGGCCGTCTCGGGCCCTGCGCTCGCGGTAGGACGAGAAGCGCTCTCCGATCTCGACTGGCAGTCAAAGATGCGGGCGCGGCTGGCGGAGGAGGCGGCGCGGCTGACCCATCTCCTCACCGCCGCCGGTTGCGAGGACATCGGTGGCACCGACCTCTTTCGCCTCGTGCGGCACCCCGACGCCGGCGATCTGGTCGAACGGCTCGCCGAGGCACGCATCCTCGTCCGCACCTTCGACTATGCCCCAGACTGGCTGCGCTTCGGCCTGCCGGGGGTGGAGGCCGAGTGGCGCCAGCTCGAGACCGCTCTCGGCCTAGAGCCCAGCGATCTGTAGCATCGCGTCGACGTTGGCGTGGGTCTCGAGATGGGTGGCGAGGGCGTCGAGGGTGCGCTCCACGGTCGCCTGGTAGGGCGCACCGCCACCCTCCGCGCCGAGCTCCTCGAGGAACGCCCGGCGAAAGGCATCGCCGGTGAAGGCGCCGTGCAGGTAGGCACCCTGGACGCGGCCGTCAGCCGAAGTCGCCCCCTCTGGCCGCCCGGCGATTTCGAAGAGCGGCCGGGCACGGTCCGGCCCCTCAGTCCGGCCGATATGGATCTCGTAGCCCGTGACCTCCGCCTCGCTCGCCAGATGCCGGCCGCTGACCGTCTCGACCCGCTTTTCCGGCGTCATCACCGTCTCGACGTCGAGCAGGCCGAGGCCCTCGACCTCCCCCGCCGGCCCCTCGATCCCCTCTGGATCGGCGATCCGGCGGCCGAGCATCTGGTACCCGCCGCACACGCCGAGGACCCGCCCCCCGCGCCGCAGCACGGCGGCCAGATCCAGGTCCCAGCCCTGGGCGCGGAAGAAGGCGAGATCGCCGATCGTCGACTTCGAGCCCGGGATCAGCACCAGATCCGCCTCCGCCGGCAGAGGACGGCCCGCCGGGATCATCTCGACGGTCACGCCGGGCTCCTGCGCCAAGGGGTCGAGATCGTCGAAATTCGCGATACGAGAGAGGGTGGGCACGACGACCTTCAAGGCACCGGAGCCCCGGACGCCGCGCAGATCGGCGGCGTCCTCGGCCGGCAGCAGATGGGCCTCGCCGAACCAGGGCAGCACGCCGAGACCGGGCCAGCCCGTATGCTCCTCGATCAGGCGATAGCCGTCGTCGAACAGGCTGACGTCGCCCCGAAATTTGTTGACGAGAAAGCCCTTTATCCGCTCGGCGTCGCCCCTGCAGATCACCGCCTGCGTCCCGACGATCTGGGCGATCACCCCGCCCCGGTCGATGTCGCCCACCAGCACCACCGGCACTTCGGCCGCCTCGGCAAAGCCCATATTCGCGATGTCGCCCTGGCGGAGATTGACCTCCGCCGGGCTGCCCGCGCCCTCGACGATCACGATGTCGGCCTCCGCCTTCAGCCGGGCGAAGCTGTCGAGGACGGCCGAGAGAAGCTCCGGCTTCAGCTTGGCGTAGTCGCGGGCCCGCGCGGTGGTGCGCCGCTGGCCCTGGACGACGACCTGGGCGCCGACCTCCGTCTCGGGCTTCAAGAGCACGGGGTTCATGTGGATCGAGGGCGCCAACCCGGCCGCCTGGGCCTGCAGCGCCTGGGCCCGCCCGATCTCTCCCCCATCGGCGGCAACGGCTGCGTTGTTCGACATGTTCTGTGGCTTGAACGGCCGCACGCGCAGCCCCCGCCTCACCAGCGCCCGGCAAAGCCCCGCCACCAGCAGCGACTTCCCGACATTGGAGCCGGTCCCCTGCAGCATCAGCGTGGCGGTCATGCGGCGCGAGGAGCGCTCAGAACTCCACCCCCGCCTGGGCTTTGACGCCGGAGCGGAAGGGGTGCTTCACGAGCTCCATCTCGGTCACCAGATCGGCGATCTCGATCAGCTCGTCCTTGGCGTTGCGACCGGTGAGGATGACGTGGGTCATCTCGGGTTTCTCGGCCTCGAGGAACGCAACCACTTCGGCGATGTCGAGATAGTCGTAGCGGAGCGCGATGTTGATCTCGTCGAGCAGCACCATGCGGTTGGCCGGGTCGCGGATCAGTTCCTTCGCTTTCTCCCAGGCGGCCGCCGCCATCTCCATATCGCGGGTCTTGTCCTGGGTCTCCCAGGTAAAACCCTCGCCCATGGTGTGGAACTGGCAGATGTCGGCGAAGCGCTCGGTGATCAGCGTGCGCTCGCCCGTCCCCATGCCGCCCTTGATGAACTGCACCACGGCCGACGGCATGCCGTGGGCGATGGCGCGGAAGACCATGCCGAAGGCGGCCGAGGATTTGCCCTTGCCCTTGCCGGTGTGGACGATGATCAGGCCCTTCTCCTCCGTCTTCGTCGCCATGATCTTGTCGCGGGAGGCCTTCTTCTTCGCCATCTTGGTCGCATGGCGTTCGGCGTCGTCGCTCATGTCGCTCCTCCATCGTCCGAGAAGGCCCCGTGCCGCGGCAGATCGTCGGCGATCTGCATCCAGGGGACACGTTCATCGTGGTTTACGTGGTTCTCCGGGCGGAACGCGGTCTGGTCCGTCAGGCTGGCGGCGTGGAAGTGAATCTCGCCTGGAAAGCGCGTGGCCTCGAAGGCGATGGGGGTGCCGCAGCGCGGGCAGAAATGGCGGGTGACGCCGGGGCTCGAGGCATAGGTGGCGGGCACTGCACCGGTCCAGCGCCAGGTGCCGTCGGCGATGCCGAGGAAGGCGGTGACGGGGGCGGCGCAGTTCCGACGGCAGCTCTCGCAATGGCAGTAGCAGGTCCAGAGGGGCGGGCCGGCGGCCTCCCACCCGACGCTTTGGCAGAGGCAATGGCCGCGCAGCTGCGCTTCCGGTGATGCGGTCATCGGGCCTCCCTTGGCGTCTCTCCCAGGACCTTTCGCATGGTCACGGTTTCGCCGCTGCCGGGCAAGGTCTCGAAACCGAGCCGTGTGAAGAGCGCCAGAAGCTCCGTGAGCGGGCGGCCGGTGTCGAGGGTGAGGGCGCGGAAGCCGTGCTGCCGCGCCTCCTCCTCCGCCGTCGCAATAAGATGGCGGGCGAGGCCTTGGCCCCGGTGGCTTTCGGCCACGGCGAGGGTGCCGATGTAGAGGGCTCCCGGCAGATCGCGCGAGTGGCGGGTGAAGAGGCAGGCGATGGGGGTCCCCTCCGCCTCGATAACGAAGGCGGCGCCTTCACCTGCCCGGCGGGAGAGGGCCGCTGCGTCGAGCGCCATGGCGCGGGCCGGATGGCCGAGGCGCGGCTCCATATAGGCGAAGGCCCGGTGGATCAGCGCGGCGACCGCCGGCCAGTGCGGATAGTCCGGCTGGGCCTGGACGGGCGTCATGTCAGCGCCTCGAGATGCGCGCGGATGGAGTTGGAGCGAGGCTGCCACAACCCGCGCTCCAGCGCCTCCCGGAACCGCGCGACGATTTCGCTGAGCGCGGCGGGGTTGGCCTCGGCGATGAAATCGCGGGTCTCGGTGTCCTCCAGATAGGCCTGGTAGACCAGGTCGAAGTGGTGGTTCTGGACGGCGCCCGTTGTGGCGGCGAAGGCGAAGAGGTAGTCGACCGTCGCCGCGATCTCGAAGGCGCCCTTGTAGCCGTGGCGCTTGATGCCGGCGAGCCATTTCGGGTTGGCCGCGCGGGAGCGGACGACGCGACCGATCTCCTCATCCAGCGTGCGGATCAGCGGGCGTTCGGGGCGGGAATGGTCGTTGTGGTAGATCGCCGGCGCCGCGCCGCGCAGGGTCTCGACGGTCGCCGCCATGCCGCCCTCGAACTGGTAGTAGTCGTCGCTGTCGAGGATGTCGTGCTCGCGGTTGTCCTGGTTCTGGATCACGGCCTCGGCCGCGCCGAGCCGGCTCTCGAAGGCGGCGCGGGCGGGGGTGCCGGCCTCTTGCTGGCCATAGGCGTAGCTTCCCCAGGTGAGGAAGGCCTCGGCCAGGTCGGCGCGGTCGGACCAGAGCCGTTCGTCGATCATCGCCTGCAGACCCGCGCCGTAGGCCCCGGGCTTGGCGCCGAAGACGCGGAAGGCGGCGGCCTCCCCCGCTTCCCCGCGCTCGGCCCGCCAGCGGGCGGCGGCGGGGTTCTGATCCGCCGGCTCGTCGAGCTCCATAACCGCCTTGGCGGCCGAGGCGACCAGGTCGATCTGCGCCGGAAAGGCATCGCGGAAGAAGCCGGAGATGCGCAGCGTCACGTCCACCCGCGGCCGGTCGAGGATGGAGAGGGGCAGGATCTCGAACCCCGTCACCCGCCGGCTCATCGCGTCCCATTCGGGCTTCACGCCCATCAGCGCCAGGGCCTGGGCGATGTCGTCGCCGCCGGTGCGCATGTTCGACGTACCCCAGGCGGTGAGCGCGGCGGTGCGGAGGTAGTCGCCGGCTTCCTGCATATGCCGCTCGATCAGGCGGCAGGCGGATTTCCAGCCCAGCGCCCAGGCGGTGGGCGTCGGCACGGCCCGGCTGTCGACGGAGAAGAAGTTTCGCCCGGTCGGCAGCACGTCCGGTCGCCCGCGCGTCGGCGCACCGGAGGGCCCGGGGGGGACGAAGCGGCCGTCGAGGCCGGCAAGCAGCGCCGCCATCTCCGCCGGGCCGGAGGCGGCGAGGGCGGGGCGGAGGCGCCCCTCGACCTCCGCCAGCACCGCGTGCGTCTCGGGCCAGTCGCCAGCGGCGCGGCCCTCGACCAGGGCGGCGGCGAGCAGTTCCAGGCGCTCCACCGTGTCGCCGTTGGTGCGCCAGGGATCGCCCGAGATCTCCGCGAGCGCCGCCGGTCGTGGGCCGGTCCAGGTCTCAGCCATGGCGCAGTCGAGGGGGTCGAAGCCCGTGAGCCCCAGGTCGCGGGCCAGGGCGCGGAGGAGGGAGGCGCCCCGCCCGGCGCCGTCGCCGCGCGGGATGCGGGCAAGCGCGACGAGCAGGTCCGTCGCGAGCCGCCCCTCCGGCGCCTGGCCGAAGACGTGCAGGCCGTCGCGGATCTGCGCCTCCTTCAGATCGCAGAGATAGGCGTCGAGCTTGGCGAGCTGCCCCTCCTCCCCATCCTCCGGCCCGATGCCGGCGTCGAGGTCGAGGCGGGCGACGGCCGAGAGGCTCAGGATCTCGCCTTGCAGGTGCTTGGCGCGCGCCGGGTCGACGCCGGCGGCCTCATAATACTCGTCCACCAGCACCTCGAGGTCGCGGAGCGGGCCGTAGGTCTCGGCCCGGGTCATCGGCGGCGTCAGATGGTCGATGATCACGGCCTGGGCCCGGCGCTTGGCCTGGCTGCCCTCGCCCGGGTCGTTGACGATGAAGGGATAGAGGTGGGGCAGGGGCCCGAGGATCGCCTCGGGCCAGCAGCTCTCCGACAGGGCCAGGGCCTTGCCAGGCAGCCATTCGAGGTTGCCGTGTTTGCCCATGTGGATGACAGCATGCGCGCCGAAGGTCTCGCGGAGCCAGAGGTAGAAGGCCAGGTAGTTGTGCGGCGGGATCAGGTCGGGGCTGTGGTAGCTCTCCTTCGGGTCGATGTTGTAGCCCCGCGCCGGCTGCACGCCGACCACCGCGTTGCCCATGCGGAGGAGGGAGAGGGCGAAGGCGCCGTTCTCGACGAACGGATCGTCCTCCGGGGCGCCCCAACGATCGAGCATCGCGGTGCGCAGGTCTTCCGGCAGGGTGGCGAAGTGGGCCTTGTAGGCGGCCAGCGGCAGGCGCTCTCCCCCCGCCCGCACGGCGCGATCGGTCAGCCAGTTGGTGGGGCCGGCGAGGATGCGCTCCATGAGGGCGGCGCCGTCCTTGGGTGGGTCCTCGATGGCGTAGCCGGCCTCGGCGAGGGCGTCGAGGATCGCCACGGTCCCGGCCGGCGTGTCGAGGCCCACGCCGTTGGCCAGGCGCCCGTCGCGGTTGGGATAGTTGGCGAGCAGGATCGCGACACGCCGCTCAGCTGGGGCCGTGCAGGCAAGCCGGGTCCAGCCAGCGGCCAGTTGGGCGACGAAGCGGGCTCGGTCCGGGACGGCGCGGTAGGTCGCGATCGGGCATTCGGTGGCGGCGTCGAAGCGCGCCTCGTCCTTGAAGGCGATGGCGCGGGTCAGCACGCGGCCATCCACCTCCGGCAGCGCGACGCCCATGGCGATGTCGCGGGCCGAGAGGCCGGATGTGCCCTCCCGCCAAGCGGCCTCCGTCCCGCCGGCGAGCACCACCTGCAGGACCGGGCGACCGGGCGCATCGAGGGGGGTGGGCCGGCGTTCGCCCTCCCACGCCTCGGCCTGGGGAGAGGAGACGGCGAAGCCGGTGGTGTTGAGCACGATGTCAGGCGGGGCTTCGGCAAAGATCTGGGCGAGGGTGGCGGCGGAGACCTCGTCCTTCAGTGAGGCGACGAAGATGGGGAGGGGGTTGAGGCCCTGTTCGGCGAGAGCCTCGGCCAGAGCTGTGATAGGCTCCAGTCCGCCGCCTTGGGCGAGGGCGCGGTAGAAGACGATGGCGGCTATGGGGGCACCGGGGGTCCAATTTGCGACGGCGCCTGTTTCGGCTTCGGAGCTAGGTGAGGAGGATCGCGCCGGACCCGAGGGGGGGCGCATCGCGCCCGCCTGTGGGGGTGAGCCGCGTCCCGCAAACGCCCCGGTGGGGCGTTTGAGCGGCGAACGGGCGGAGCCCAACGGGTCGGGCGCGATCCGGTGCTGGCGCACCGGAAGAAATGTAGTTTCGGCGGGCTCGCCTAGCAGGGCTGCGACATCTGAAATTCCCCGCCCAGGGATCCAAATCCCCGCACGCAGAAACGGCCGCGCTGGCGGTGGCGCAGGCCGCCCAGGATCGAGCAGCATCGCGGCATAGCGGAGGGCGTTCGCGGCGTTCTCCGGCCCGCCCTCGACCAGATAGGCCCAGAGCGCGTCGTAGGCCTCGGGCGCAATCGTCGAGGCGGCGCGGAGCTCAGCATCGGGTTTGTCGTCGCCCGGCAGCGCCGCGAAGGGGATGCCGGCCGCCCCCAGCCGCGCCGCGAACTGCTCCAGGCCGTAGGAGAAGTAGGAGGCGCCGCCGAGGATCCGGGCGATCACCAGCCGGGATTTCGTCGCCGTGGCTTCGAGATAGCTGTCGACGGTGAACGGGTGGCCAAAGTGGAGGAGGTTGGCGAGGCGGAGCGTCGGCGCCTCCGCCCCGAGCGTCGCCCGGGCCTCTGCGAGCGCCGCAAGCTCGGTATCCGCGGCCGAGAGAAAGATCAGATCCGCCGGGCTTTGGGCGAGATCGACAGGCTCCGACCCGTCGGAGATCGCACCGGCCTGGGCGGCGAGCAGGTGCATCAGATCCGCTTCTCCATGTAGACGCTCGGGCCGTCTTCGGGATAGCTGCCAAAGGGCCCGCGCTGCTGGTAGCCGGCGCGGGTGTAGAGCGCGATGGCGGTAGGACTGTCGGAGCCCGTCTCGAGCCGCAGGAGGGGCAGGGCGAGACCGCGCGCCGCCCCCTCCAGCGCCGCGATCAGGGCGGCGGCGACGCCTGTCCCGCGTGCCGCCTTGGCCACGAAGATCCGCTTCAGCTCACCGTAGCCGTCAAGCGGCGCGAGGCCGCCGCAGCCCACAGCCTCCGCACCGCGATAGGCTACGACGAAAACGGTGCCGGCCGCCGTCAGCTCCTCCGGCGAGAAGGCGAAGCGTGCCTCGGGCGGGTAGAGCGCGGCAAGCTCCGCCTCGCTCGCCGCGATCAGGGCGCGGGCGTCCGGGCCGAGGGCATCGTCCCGGACGATGCGAAGCGGGCTCACGCCGACAGTGCGGCCTCGATCGCCGCCCGGTCGAGGCCGGTCTCACCGATCACCACGAGCTGCGTCTGCCGCTCCGCCGCCCCGAACGGCCGGTCGAAATAGGTGTCGACCCGCGGCCCCACGGCCTGGAGCACGAGGCGGAGCGGCTTGCCCGTCACCGCCGCGAAGCCCTTCAACCGCAGAATATCATGGGCCCGGATCACCTCCGCCACCTGCTCGGCGAAGGCCACCGGATCGGCGATCTCTCCCCGCGCCACCACGAAGCTCTCAAAATCGTCGTGGTCGTGGTGATGGTGGTCGTGATCGCCGCCATGGTGGGCTTCATGATGGGAGAGGCGGTTCTCCATGTCGCCCTCGGCACCAATGCCCAGGCCGAGCAGCACGTCGGGGCCCAGCGCACCCATCCGCGCGGGCACGATGCGCACGCCGTCGCGCGCCTCGCCCTTGAGCTGCGTGGTCAGCGTCTCGGCGGCGCCGTCTGCGAGCAGATCGGTCTTGTTCACCACGATCATGTCGGCGCAGGCGATCTGATCCTCGAAGAGCTCGGAGAGCGGCGTCTCGTGGTCCAGCGCATCGTCGGCCGCGCGCTGGGTGTCGACAGCGGCCACGTCGTGGGCGAAGCGGCCGTCGAGCACCGCGGGGCCGTCCACCACCGTCACCACGCCGTCCACGGTGACGCGGGTCTGGATCTCCGGCCAGTTGAAGGCGCGCACCAGCGGCTGCGGCAGGGCGAGGCCCGAGGTCTCGATCACGATATGATCGGGTGGCGCATCGCGTTCGATCAGCTTGGTGAGGGTGGGCACGAAGTCCTCGGCCACGGTGCAGCAGATGCAGCCGTTCGAGAGCTCGACGATGTCGTCCTCGGCGCAGGCCGCGTCGCCGCAGCCCTTCAGCACCTCACCGTCCACGCCCACATCGCCGAATTCGTTGACGATGAGCGCGATGCGAGTGCCGTTTGCGTTGGCGAGGAGATGGCGGATCATCGTCGTCTTGCCGGCGCCGAGAAAGCCGGTGACGACGGTCGCGGGGATCTTCTGGGGCATGGGAGCCTCCGAAATAGGGGCGTGGCCGGTGCAGCACCGGCCGGTATCAGCACGCAGAGGGTGCCTAGGCTTGAGTTGCGGCGCCCAGGCCGGGCGCGAGTACCGTCGCGGTAGCGCTCCCGCGAGCGGGCGATGCCGGCGCGGCGCTGGTGCGCGGCATCGGCGGAGTGATGCGGAGTGGGGTCATCTGGCGTTCCTTCTGTCACACCCGACAGGGGTCAAGGTCACGCCTGGCCGGTCTCCTGGCTCACGAGGCGGTGCTCTGCACCAGGGCCGGCCCGCCTTCCCGACGCGCTTTGCGCCAGTGGCCGATGGGACCGGCCCGACCTCGCCTACAGTCGCGGGGGCGGCTGCGGCTTCGGGGCCCCGAGATGGGTCGCCCCCTCACGCATTCCCGTTTCATCCGGCCCATGTACTGGATGGCCCGGACACCAGACGGGTCGATCTGGCGCCCGGCGAAGGGGGATGTCAATCGGAAAGGGCGGCGTTGGGAGCGGGGTTTGTGCGCCGCGCGCCGGCCGGCTGCCTCAGCGCCCGGCGCGGGCCTGGGCCTCCTCGATTGCAGGGCGGATCGACCGGGTCAGCACCTGGCCGGTGATCGGGCCGGCATGGCGCAGCACCACCCGGCCGTCGCCGTCGATCACGAAGGTCTCCGGCACGCCGTAGAGGCCCCAGTCGAGCGCATTGCGTCCGCTCTCATCGGCACCGACGGCGATGTAGGGATCGCCGAGTTCTTGGAGGAACGCCCGGGCATTCTCGGGGTCGTCCTTGTAGTTCACGCCGATGATCGGCAGGCCGCTGTCGGCCAGGCCGGTGAGGATCGGATGCTCCACCCGGCAGGGGGCGCACCAGCTGGCCCAGAAGTTCACCAGCTTCACGCCCTCGGCCGCGAGTAGGGCGTTGTCGGGCGGCGCCTGGCCGGGCAGCAATTCGGTGAGCGCCAGATCCGGCGCCGGCTGGTCGGCGAAGGCGGAAGGCAGGGCATCCGGGTTCTCCCGCCCGAGGCCCGCATAGAGGAAGACCGCCAGCAGCACGAAGATCGCGGGCGGGATCACCACGGACCAGCGGATGCGGCGCGCCTCAGCCATTTCGCGTCTCCCGCCGGGTGCCTTCGAGGTCGGACAAATCGCGCCGCAATCGGGCCGCCCGGGCGAGGGAGACGGCGACCAGCCCGCCAAGCAGCACCAGCGTCACCCCGTAGGCGCCGAGCACCGTGCCGGCATAGGCCCCAAGCTCCAGGTTCATGCCGGCTGCTCCACCGTCATCAACGCCCGCACCCGGCGGGCCCGGATCTCCGTCCGCGTGCGCAGGAGGAGGAGCGACAGGAAGAGCAGCACGAAGCCACCGATCGAGAGCAACAGCGGCCAGTAGAAGACGTCGTCGACGTTGGTCTCGGCATCGAGGGAGAGGGAGGCGCCCTGGTGCAACCCCTGACTCCAGAAAAATACCGCATAGCGCGAGAGGAGCGCGAAGACCGATCCGACCAGGCAGAGGAGGGCGGTCAGATCGGCCGCCTTCTCCGGCTCGTCCAACGTCTCCCAAAGCGCCATGTAGCCGAGATAGAAGACGAAGAGGATGAGGAACGAGGTGAGCCGCGGATCCCAGGCCCACCAGGTGCCCCACATCTGCTCGCCCCAGAGGCCGCCGGTCACCAGCGCGATCACCGTCATCGTTGCGCCGATGGGCGCTGCGGCCTTGGCGGCGAGGGCGGAGACATGGTGGCGCCTAATGAACCAGACGAGGGAGGCGACGAGCATCATGATCCAGATGTTCACCGCCATAAGCGCGGCCGGCACATGCACGAACAGGATCTTGACGGTCGAGCCCTGCTGATAGTCGTCGGGCGTAAAGGCGAAGCCCCAGATCAGGCCGCCGCCCAGGGTGAGCGCGCTCAGCACCCAGAGCGCGGGTAGAACGGCTGCCGAGACCCGCATGAACCGGGCCGGATTGGCGAGTTCCCAGAACGACATGGCCGGCAGGTAGCGGCTTAACCCCGTCGGATCAATGGCCGCAGTGTCACGGCTCGGCGAGGGTGGGGGCGTCGGCCCCGATCAGATCGCCGATCCGGGGAGTGCCGTCCCGTGCGAGGAGGGCGTCGAGCTCCTCCGCGATCGCCGCCGCCCGACCGATGCCGCCGTAGACGAGGGCGGTGTAGAGCTGCACCGCGCTCGCCCCGGCCCGGATCTTGGCGAGCGCATCGGCACCGGTGGCGACCCCGCCCACACCGATCAATGGCATGCTCCGGCCGAGCAGGCGGTGCAGCGCGGCGAGCACCCGGGTCGAGCGCTCGAAAAGCGGCGCGCCGGAGAGGCCGCCGGCCTCCGCCCTGTGGCGGCTGTGCAATCCCTCCCGCGCGGTCGTGGTGTTGGTGGCGACGATGGCGTCGATGCCGGCCGCCACTGCGGTCTCGGCAATATCGCCGAGGTCGGCCATGGTGAGGTCGGGCGCGATCTTCAGGAAGACCGGGATCGGGGTTGAAAGCGCATCCCGCGCCGCCATCACGCGCGCGAGGAGGGCGGCCAGCGCCGCCTTGCCCTGCAGGTCCCGCAAGCGCTCGGTATTGGGGGAGGAGACGTTGACAGTCGCGAAATCGACGTGCGGGCCGATGGCGGTAAGCACGGTGGCGTAGTCGGCGGCGCGATCCGCGCTCTCCTTGTTGGCGCCGAGGTTGATGCCGACGATGCCCGCCGGGCGCTGGGACGCAAGGCGCGCCGCGATCCGCTCCATGCCGTCGTTGTTGAAGCCGAAGCGGTTGATGGCCGCCCGATCCTCGGTGAGACGGAAGAGCCGCGGGCGCGGATTGCCGGGCTGGGGCAGGGGCGTCGCCGCCCCCACCTCGACGAAGCCGAAACCCGTGGCGAGGAGCGCGTCCGTCGCCTCGGCGTTCTTGTCGAACCCGGCGGCGAGGCCCACGGGGTTGGGGAGCGTGAGGCCCGCGAGCTCCGTCCGCAGCCGGGCCGAGGTGACGGGTCCGGGTCGCGGTCCCAGGCCGAGGCGCAGGGCCCGGAGGGCGAGGTCGTGCGCGCGCTCAGGCTCCAGCTGGCGGAGAAGCGGCAGCGCGGCCGCGGCGAGCAGGCGCCTCACCCCGGCAGCTCGGGAAAGCGGTGGGTGCCGTCGGGCCCGAGCGGCAGGGAGGCATGCCAGCGCACCTCCTCCCGGCGGAGGACGCGGTAGAGATGGGGGAAGGCGAGGCCGTCGCGGGAGGTCTCCCAGCGGAGGGCACTGCCGAGGGGTGCTGCCTCGACCGCCGCGAGGATCAGGTCGTCCTCTCCGGCGAAGTGCTTGGCCGCCGTTTCCGCCACCGTCTCGGCCGTGGAGAAATGGATGTAACCGTCGGCGAGGTCGACGGGCGCGCCCGCGGTCTCTCCCGCCGCCTCCAGCGCGGCCCACTCGGCGGGGCGAAAGATCTTGTAGATCAGCATGGAGGCCGTCATCGGGCGCCGGACCCGGGGCGTCAACCCTGGGGCGTCATCACCCGGCGCTGCTCGGCCCGCTCCAGCCCCAGCCGGTGCTCGCGCCAGATGATGTAAAGCCCCGCGGCGACGATCAGCCCGGCGCCGATCAGCGTCGTCTCGGTCGGCACCTCGCCGAAAACGAAGAACCCGGCGAAAAGCGCGAACAGCATCGAGGCGTACTCAAACGGCGCGATGACGGAGGTGTCGGCGTGGCGATAGCTCTCCGTCAGCAGGATCTGCCCGATCCCGCCCACCAGCCCCGCGCTGATCAGCATGACGAAGCCCACGGTCGTCGGCATCACCCAACCGAAGGGCAGGGTGAGGAGGCCGAGCACCGTCGTGGTCAGCGAAAAGTAGAAGACGATGGCCGGCGTTCGCTCCGTCTGCACCAGCTTGCGCACGAAGACCTGGGCCAGCGCCATGAAGACCGCCCCAGTCAGCATGGCGAAGGCGCCGATCGTCTCGAGCTTGGAGGCTGCGTCGAGCGACAGCACCGACAGCCGGGGTGAGAGCACGATAACGACACCCACCAGACCGATGAGTACGGCGGTGAGGCGAAAGATCCGCACCTGCTCGCCGAGGAACATCGCCGCGAAGATCACGGTGAGCAGGGGTGCGGCATAGCCGATCGCCGTCACCTCCGGCAGCGGTAGAAGGCCAAGGGCGGTGAAGCCGAGCGCCATCGCCGTGCCGCCGACCAGACCGCGCCAGACATGGCCCATTGGGTTCTTGGTATCGAGCCCATGGCGCAGATCGTGCCGCCACATCAGCCAGACGATGATCACCGGAATGGCGAAGAAGGAGCGAAAGAACATCCGCTCCCCGGGCGGCACCCCCTCCGCCGCCGCAGCCTTGATGAGCGAGGCCATCACCATGAAGAGCGCGACGGAGAGGACCTTGAGAAAAATGCCACGGAGCGGGTTCATGATCCGACGTCTCTAGCGCCCCGGACCGACCCCCCGCAATCCGCGCGAACGCATGGCTGCCATGCAAGCACGGTGCCGGAAGAGAGTGATGCCTCCGGCGGGGATATTTCTGTCACTGCGAAAGCGGGGCCCTGGCTTTCTTGCTGGCTTAAATATCCATGTCCCGGCGGCCGCGCCAGGTAGGGAAGGAGCCTAGGCGCCCATGTCGCCGGCCCACAGATTTCAACTTCGCAGAAACCTACGGAAACTCGCGCCCAGGGAGCCGGCGCCTTTGCCGCGTCGTCGGTGCGCGACGTATCCGAACAGCGCACCGGCGGCTGCTCCCACCGCCAGTTGGAGCGGCAACCAGAGAGGCCAAATGGTCCAGAGCCAATGGAGAAGTGCCGTTCCCCGCCGGATAGCCGTCGAAGACGTCCCCGGCCGCGACCAGACCGATGCTGCCGAAGACAAGTTCGACGATCGCCCCCAGAAGCATGAGAACCGGCAACGAGGCCCGGTCCTGTCGAACGACGAGTACCGCGAGCGGATAGACGACGAGGAACCCGACTGCATAAGCGAAGACGCTGGCCACAACGATGCTGAACAAAGAGAGGAAGACGAAGAACACGCCAGCGGCCTCATCGCCGGCATTGACTGCCTGTGCAGTTATGAAGACGACGACCGCTGCGCTCTTCAATACCAGTGGCAGAGCGCAGGCCGCCACCATTCCGGCGAGGAGGTCGGCGTCCGGCCCTAAGCGCACAGGCCCTCCGCCTGGGCCCAGGCGTGGGTGGCGTCGAGGGCAGTCTCCATGGGGGCGAATAGGGCGTCGAGCTCGTCTTCGGTGATGATCATCGGTGGGCAGAAGGCGAGGACGTCGCCGAGGCTTCGCAGGATCACGCCGCGGTCGAGGAGCTCGCCGACGAGCCGCGCGCCGACCTTACCCGGCTCGGCGAAGGCTGCCGGCGTGCCGTCGGGCGAGAGCTCGAGCGCGCCCATCAAGCCGACGCCGCGGGCCTCGCCCACCAATGGATGGTCGGCATAGCGGCGGAGGCGGGCCTGGAAGCTGGGGGCGATCCGGGCGACGTGGTCGACGACGCCGCGGGTCTCGTAGAGTTCAAGCGCCTTCAGCCCCACCGCGCAGCCCAAGGGATGACCGCCATAGGTGAAGCCGTGCCCGAACGTGCCGATCTTGCCGCTGTTGGCCTCGATCGCCTCGGCCATCTCGGCGTTCATCGCCACGGCCGAAAGGGGCGCGTAGCCGCCGGTGAGCTGCTTGGCCATGGAGACGCTGGTGGGCGCGTAGTCCAATGCCTCCGCGCCGAACCAGGTGCCGAGCCGGCCGAAGCCGGTGATGACCTCGTCGGCGATGCAGAGGATGTCGTACTTGGCGAGCACTGCCTGCATGGCCGGGAAATAGCCCTCAGGCGGGACGATCACGCCGCCGGCGCCCATCACCGGCTCGGCGATAAAGGCGGCGACGGTGTCGGGGCCCTCCTCGAGGATCAGCGCCTCGAGGTCCGCGGCGCAGCGGGCCGCGAAGTCCCGCTCACTCTCGCCCGCCTCGGCCTCGCGCCAATGATGCGGGCAGGAGGTGTGGCGGATGCGGTCGACCGGCAGGTCGAAGTCGCGGTGATTGTAGGCGAGACCGGTCAGCGAGGCCGAGACGATGGAGACGCCATGATAGCCCGCCACCCGGCTGATGATCTTCTTCTTGTCCGGCCGGCCAAGGGCGTTGTTGTAGTACCAGGCGAGCTTTACCTGGGTCTCGTTCGCCTCGGAGCCCGAGGATTGGTAGAAGATCCGCGCCATCTCGCCCGGCAGGCGTTCCTTCAGCCGCTCGGCAAGCTCGATGGCCGGCTCATGGCTCCGCCCGCCGAACAGGTGATAGTAGGGCAGTCGGCCGAGCTGTTCTCGCGCCGCCTCGATCAGCTCCGCATCGCCGAAGCCGAGGCCGCAGCACCAAAGGCCCGCTATCCCCTCGATGAAGCGCTTGCCCTGGTCGTCGTAGACATAGATGCCCTCGCCGCGTTCGATCACATGGACGCCGATTTGGCGCTGGGTGACGGCGTTGGTGTAGGGGTGGAGCAGCGCATCGGCATCGCGCGCCTGCAGGGAGCTGAGCGGAGCGTTCATCGAAGCCCTCCCGGATCGGATCGTGAAAACCCAGCCGTATCTCCGGGGCCGGCGGCGGTCAATCGCGCGCCGGCCCGCGCCGGGTCACGAGGCCCCACCCTGCCCCGCGAGCGAGGTCTGGCGCGACTACGAGACCTCGAACGTGCGCTGGCCCATGCGGATGCCGATGCCGCGGGTGTTGCCGTAGGCGGGCCGCCAGGGCGTGTCGGTGCGCGCGCAGCTTGCCTGGCTGCGGCTTAGAGCCGATGGCGATGCCGCCTGGGGCATGAAGCTCAAATCGCTGATCAGGGTGCCGTCGGCCGTCACGACGCGGACGGTGCGTACAAGCTGCCGGTTCAGCAGCGCGGCATTGCCGCCCGGCTGGGTCGCCCAAGCGCCGCAGACCAGTGTGGTACCGTTGTCCTCGACCGCCTTGTAGGCGACGACGAAGGCGCCGCCGCTGTCCCAGTTGATCTCAGAGACTTTGAACTCACCGTCCACCGGGCGGCTGCCCGCCATTTCTGGCGTGCAGGCCCCCAGGCCGACGAGCAACAGCGCGGCCCCGGCCGCTTTCAGAAACCCCATCGTTCTTCCCCTCGTGCGTCAGGCTTTAGTCGGAGAACACGCGCTGGCCGGAGCGGATCTCCGTCGGCGTCTCGGCATAGGCGGCGGACCAGGCCCGGCCCGTGTTGGCGCAGGAAGCGGTGGCGCCGGCCAATGCCTCCACGCTGTCGACCTGCGCCATGAAGGCGAGGTCGGAGATCAGCCGCTCCTCCTCCGTATGCACGCGGAGCACACGGATCAGCTGGTCATTGTAGGTGTTGGCCGCCCCGCTCCGCCGCGTCGCCCAGGCGCCGCAGACGGCGAGCTGGCCGGCCCGCTCCTCCAGGCTGTAGGCGATCACCAGGCCGCCGCCGTCGGTCCACCGGCGCGCGTTCACGCGAAAGTCGTTGTCGACCGTGCTGGTCCCCATCATTTCCGGCGGCGCGCACGAGGCGATGGCGGCGGCGACAAGCGCGCCGGCGCCCAGGCGAAATGGCAACGTCATCGAAAGTCCCTCAACGATACTGACCCCTCACAGCCGTTCATGCGTGAGGGTTGGTCGGCAGGGGAAATCACAATTGCCGAGCGAAAGGCGCGCTTGCCGCGACTGTTGCGGCAGGGCCACAGGCGTTCCTGGTGAGCCGGGAGAGGGGGACGCCCCGACACTGTCCGCATACGTTTGCGGATCGGTACGCTGGCCTTATCAGCCGGGCGCCCCGATCCGCCGGGTCAGGCGTCGGCCCTGCGCCGACGCTGGGCTTGGCCGCTCAGTTGACCGGCGAGAGCCGCAGCCGCTCGAGCCCGATCGTCGCGCCGACGCCTTCCTGGACCGAGCCGGAGAATGGCTGGAGCGAGATCGCGTCGGCCGAGCCGCCGACCAGGATCTTCGCCCCGGCGCCGAGGCCGAGGGCGACGTCCGCCGTCACGCCGCCATAGGTGCCTTCGAGCTTCTCCGGCACGTCGGTGGCCGAGGCGGCGAGGACCAGCCAGCCGAGCTGCTCCTCATCCTTGGCGGTCAGGTCGAGGCCGACCGTGTCGAACTCGGCGATGTACTCCTTCGACAGCCCGCCGTCGCTGGCCTCGAACGTGCAGGCATATTCGCTCGACGACAGGACGATGAGGCTGCTGTCCTGGGTGAGACTGCAGATCAGTGTGCCGACCTCGACCGATTGGGCGTGGGCCTGGGCCGGCAGGAGGAACGCCGCGGACGCGAGGAGCGCGGCGGAAAGGGGGGCAGATTTCATTGGAACGTGTTCCCTGATCAGGGTTGTCGTATGGCACGGCCCGGAATGCGGCCGCACTTCATAAGATGTGGCGTCGGGCACGCGCTTCAACGCCGGAAAGGCGCACCGGCGGGCTGTCGCCGGTCCTCGCCGAACGCCAGCGCGACAAAGGTCTTGATGGGCAACCACGACCTATCGTCGGGGTTGTGGTGGCGAGGCACCAAGGCGCCGCGTATATCAGCCCGATCCGGACCGATGACCCGGCCGGCGAGACTTGCCGGGCCGGGGTGGCGAGGGGCGGTTCGGGGCGGCCGCACCCTGCCGGGGCCGTCGGGTCGGCGGGGTCTCAGACGCTGCCGCGGGGACCGACTCGGGGCGAGTTTGACGAATCATTCCTTAAGGATTCGTTGCAGCCCGACACCGCAGGCCGGGGCCACAGTCTCGCCCGGTTGGCGGTGCAAATTGCTCCTGAAACGGGTCTTCGTCCCACGCCGCCAAGTGGCTTGGCCGGGATCGGTCGCAGCGTCCATAGCCTTAACGATCTGCCCTAAACGTCAAATTTGCGCCATGTTTAAAAAGCAGTGTAGTCTGCGAGGTGGGGCTCAAAGAGGGGACGAACTTTCCACCGCAGACGGGGTGTTTTCGGCACTCACGAGCGAGGGCGTTCAAGGCCCTTACCGTCGCCGCCAACGCTGGTGACGACGTTCTAGATGGGTTTCGCGCTGCCATGCAGTGCGGAGGTGTATGAGGGGACCGTAATGTCGGACAGTACAACTTCTGGCGGTGAGAGCGTCGTTCTGCTCTCGGAGGACTTCGATAACGGAAGTTCGTCGACCGTCGAACACAGCGACTACAATCACACCGGTGACAGCATGGTCACCAACGGCTCGAACGACGGCACGCTGTTGTTCCAAGAGGTCGATATGGCCAACTTGGTCAACGGCCAGATCTCGCTTTCGGCGCAGATCCTGAGCGGCGGGTTCGAGGAGTGGGGCAGCCAGTACGGCGACATGCTCCGCATCGAGCTGGTCGATCAGGACGGCAACGTGATCGTGCTCGACACGTTTTCCGGCACCGGCCAGACGCTCTTCGGCTCGGTCACCGGTCAGAAGATCGACGCGGACGGCGAGGTGCTGAACTACGATGTGCCGGAGGGGCTCGAGTCTTTCAGCCTGCGCATCACCTCCGACATCTCGGCCGGCAATGAGAAGATCTCGCTCGACAACATCGAGATCACCGCCATGCGGGCGGACATCGACCCCGACCGGGTCGTCCTGCTGAACGAGACCTTCGGCTCAAGCGGTGCCACCACGGTGGCCTCCAGCGACTTCAATCACGTGAACGGCGAGGCCGTGACCAACGGCAGCCATGACGGCGCGCTGGTCTTCAACTCGGTCTCCATGGCCGGGATGACCGAAGGCCGCGTCGACTTCGCCGCGCAGATCCTTGGCGGCGGGTTCGAGGAGTGGGGCAGCCAGTACGGCGACATGCTCCGCGTCGAGCTGGTCGACCAGGACGGCAACGTCATCGTGCTCGACACCTTCTCCGGCACGGGTAACACCCTGGTGGGCGGCACCACCGGCCAGGTGATCAACACCTCCGGCGGGTTGCTCTCCTACGATGTGCCCGAGGGTCTCTCGTCCTTCACGCTGCGCATCGCCTCCGACATCTCGGCGAACAGCGAGAAGATCGCGGTCGACAACGTCTCGATCTCGGCCAAGGCCGCGGATGAGACGGCGGCGGCGACCGAGGGCGATGGGGACAGCGAGCAGATCTCGCTCGGCTTCAACGACCTGCCGGCCGGCACGGTGCTGAGCGATCAGTACGCGGCCCAGGGCGTGACCATCTCCAGCGCCAGCGGCGGCAACCCGGTGATGATCTTCGACACCGCCAACCCGACCGGCGGCGACAGCGACCTGGCCACCAGCAATCTCGGCGGTGTGCTGATCCTGTCCGAGGATGGCGACAGCTCCGATCCCGACGACAACGCGGGCGGCGGCACCTTCGTCTTCGACTTCGAGGGTGAGGTGACGATCGACGAGCTCGGCTTCCTCGACATCGAGGGCGGCGAGGCGCCGGCGGTGATCCGTCTCTACGACGCGGCGGGCAACGAAATCGCCCAGATCGACGTCCCGGCGACCGGCGACAACGGCCAAGCGGTGCAGGCGATCAACGTCAGCGGCGTGGCCCGGATGGAAGTGACGCTCAACGGTTCGGGCGCCATCGACAACCTGGTCTTCACCCGCGACCTGCCGCCGAGCGACGAGCCGGATCCGGCGCCGGAGCCCACGATCGACGCCCAGGACGACTACATCGTCGTGAGCGAGAGCGAGGGCGCGGGCGATCTTGAGGACGTGCTCGACGGCTTCGACGACGACACGCCGGCGGCCGACATCCTGGCCAACGACGACGGCGGCGACGGCTCGGTGAGCTCCGTCACCATCGACGGCACCACCTACAATGCGGGTGAGTGGGTCGATCTGGCCGACGGCGGCCGGGTGAAGGTCAATGCCGACGGCACGGTCGACTTCGACGCGGACGGCGACTTCAACGATCTGAAGCTCGGCGAGTCCCGCGACGTGTCCTTCCAGTACACCATCTCGGGTGCTGGCGGCACGACCACGGCCATGGGTCCGGTGCAGTCGCTCGACTTCAACGCGCTGGCGGCGGGCACCATCGTCGATGACGAGTTCGCGGCCGAGGGCGTGACGGTGTCGAGCCTCAACAGCTCGAACCCGGTCATGATCTTCGACACCTCGAACCCGACGGGTGGGGATGACGATCTTGCCACGACCAACCGCGGCAACGTCCTGATCCTGTCCGAGGATGGCGACAGCTCCGATCCCGACGACAACGCCTCGGGCGGCACCTTCGTCTTCGACTTTGCCGGTCGGGCGCGCGTCGACAGCATCACGTTCCTCGACATCGAGGGGAACGAGGCGCCGGCGGTCATCCGTCTCTACGATGCGGACGGCAACCAGATCCGTCAGATCGACGTCTCTGCCACCGGCGACAACGGCCAGGCGGTGCAGGCGATCGACACCGACGGCGTCGCCAAGATGGAGGTGATGCTGCGCGGCTCGGGTGCCATCGACGATCTGGTCTTCGCGCTCGAGACCGAGACGCAGACCACGATCGAAGACACGGCCACCGTGACGGTCCGGGTTGAGGGCGAGATCGCGCCGCCGGATGCGACCGACAACGTCTATGAGGTCGCAGAGGACGAGTCGGTGCTGGGCAACCTGATCAGCGATGACACGGGTGCCGGCGTCGACAGCGATCCCGACATGGGACCGCTCGCGGTCACCGGTCTGACCGACTCCTTCGGCAACGCGATGTCGATCGGGTCGCAGGTCGGCGTGTCCTCCGACACGCTTGGTTTCGACGGTTCGATCATCGTCAACGCCGACGGGTCGTTCATCTTCGAGCCGGGCGACGCGTTCCTGGATCTGGACGAGGGTGAGAGCGACACCGTCTCCTTCTCCTACACCATCACGGACGATGAGGGCGCGACCGATACGGCCGATGTCACCATCACCGTGAACGGTCTCGGGGGCGACGAGCCGCCGAGCGGGGGTGACGTGCCGACGCCAGCCGATCTGAACGTGATCTACCTGGTCGACACTTCGGCGTCGATGTTCCTGCCGGCAAACCCGAACAACCCGCTTCCCGCGGGTAGCCCGGACAACAACGGCGACCTGATCGCGAACCAGATCGATCTGATCAGCTACGTCGTCGGCCGCATGAGCGATGAGTTCATGACGGCTGGGGCCGAGGTGGCGCAGACGCTGTTCTCGTTCACCGACACCGCCGTAAACGAGGGCACGTTCATGTCCTCCGAAGGTGGGCTCGTCGAGGCGATCAACGGGTTGACCATGGGCTCGAGCGGGACCGACTTCGACGGCGCAATCTCCGCCGCGGCGTCGTTCATCTCCGGTCTCGATCCGACGGCGCCGACGCAGATCTACTTCATGACCGACGGTCTCGAGACCGAGGTGACGGGTACGGCGGTGGCTGACGCGCAAGCGCTCAACGCCGACCCGAATGTCAGCTTCGACGTCATCTCGTTCAACCAGACCTTCGACTTCGATCTGCTGACGACGCTCGACGCGATGGACGAGGACTACGCGGAGTTCGCCGGTGACGAGCTCTTCGCCGACTTCCTGTTCGGCCCGGGCACCGAGTTCGATGCCCTGGTGCAGAGCCTGACGATCGCCTGATCGTCCGGCACCATCCAAACGACAGATCGGGGCGGCCTTCGGGTCGCCCCTTTCGTTTGCGGGGTGGTCCCGTGCGATAAACGCATCTCGTATCGAAAGCCGCGCTCGGCAGGGGGCCGAGGGCGGTTTTCGATTCCGCTGAGCAGCAGGTGGCTTAGAACGCCACGCCTTCTGAGAGGGCGAGGGCATAACCGACGGCGCCGGCGAGCAGCAGGCCAAGCAGCACGGCGACGGCGATCTTCCAGGCGGAGTAGGGCCGCTCGCCCTGCACCGTGCCGGTCCGGGCGTTCACCACGAAACGGTAGCTCTTGCCCCGATACCTGTAGGCGGCGAGCCAGACCGGCAGCAGCACGTGCTTGAAGGTGATGTTGCGCACTTCGGTCGACAATTGGTCGATCTGCTGGCGGTCCCCGCCGATGTCGAACTTCACGTCGCGCACGATCATCTTGTTCATGATCATGCGCGCCTCGTCATAGCCCTGCTCGAGCTCGACCGTGTAGCCCTCGGCCCGAAAGCCCGCGAGGTATTCCGGCCGATAAGGCTCGAGCGCCGACAGATCCCAGGGCGCCAGGGCATCGGTATAGGCCTTGGGGAGCGAGGTGGAGGCGAGCACCAGCACGTCGTCGAAGAACCGGCTGACCCGGCCCCGCACCGCCCGCCAGCGGATCTTCGGCACGCTCCGGATCTGGCTTTTCGCCTTGCCGTCGACCATCACCCGCACGCGCTGCTTCACGTAGTAGACGGTGCCGCGCTTGCCGGCGTAGTCGGTCGTGGTGTCGGCATCGAAGGTCCAATAGGGCACGTAGATGCCCTGCATGGCCCGACCGGCCCGCGCGTAGTCGCGTAGGCCCGAGGGCGCGAACCAAAGCCGGCCGAGCCAGGCTGTCATCTTCTCCCGCGCCTCACCCTCCTGCAGGATGAAGGGCAGCACGCCCTTGGGCTTGATATGGCGATGGGTGCCGGTGTCGCTGACCACGGGCGTGGCGCAGAACGGGCATTCGGCGGCGTGCACGTTCGGCTCGAACTCCACCTGGGCGCCGCAGGAAACGCATTGCAGCACCCGCGTCTCCTCGATCTCCGCCTCGGGCAGGCGGTCGGCGAGGGCACGCTCAAAGTCGAGCTCCCGGATCGCGGCACCCGACCAGGGGCCGTCATCCTCGATCGCCTGTTCGGCCCCGCAATGATCGCAGACAAGCCGCCGCGTGCTCGGCAAGTAGCGCAGGTCCGAGCCGCAGGAGGGGCAGGGAAAGTGATGCGCCTCCGTCCCGTTGGGGGCTGCGACCTCCTCCTCCAGCTCTGTGTCGACGTCTGACACCAGGGTCAGGTAGGCGGCGGCGGAGGCGGCGGGGGCGGCAGGACGGTGAAGAGCTGGGCGAGCTCGTCGATCTCTCCGGCCGCGATCCAACCGTCGAGGCCTGGGGTCCAGACCAGGGTGTCGCGGGTAAGCTCGCCGTCGGTGGCCATCCGCCCCAGGCGCGCGCGGGAGAACGGACCGTGGGTCGCGCCGTTCTCGGCCACGTGCCAGACTTTTTCGACCGGCGGGGGCGGCGGCACCGCGGCCCCGGCGGCCGGCTGGGCCCAGGGGCCCGCCTGACCCCCCATCTGGCCCATCTGGTTGGCCATCGCCATGCCCATCCCCATGCCGAGACCGGCGCCCATGCCGGCGCCACCCTGGCCCGGGTTTGAGGCGGCGGCCGCCATCGCCTCCGCCGCCTGGAACTGGGTGTAGCGGCCAAGATCGCCGATCACGCCCATCGAGGTCCGCTTGTCGAGCGCCTGCTCCACCGCTGCCGGCAGCGAGACGTTCTCGATGTAGAGGTTGGGCAGCTCCAGACCGTATTCCCGCACTTCCGGCGCGATCTTGGCCGCCACGAACGTCGCCAGATCCCCGGTATTGGCGGCCATGTCGAGGACCGGGATGCCGGAGCTGGCGATCGCGTTGGTGAAGCGGGTGACGATGATGTTGCGGATCTGGTAGCTGATCTCGTCGGTGGTGAACTCCCCGTCCGTGCCCACGATCTCCTTCAGGAACAGGCCCGGATCGGCCACCCGGATCGAGTAGGTGCCGAAGGCGCGCAGCCGCACCGGCCCGAACTCCGGATCGCGGCACATGATCGGGTTCTTCGTGCCCCACTTCAGATCCTGGAAGCGGGTCGTGGCGACGAAGTAGATCTCGGACTTGAAGGGCGAGCGGAAGCCGTGATCCCAGTGCTGCAGGGTGGTCATGATCGGCATGTTGTTGGTCTCGAGCATGTAGAGACCGGGCGGAAAGACATCGGCCAATTGCCCTTCATGCACGAAGGCAGCCGCCTGGCCTTCGCGCACCGTCAACTTGGCGCCGTACTTGATCTCATGCCCTTCGCGCTCAAAGCGCCAGACCAGGGTGTCGCGGCTGTCATCGGTCCAGTGGATGACGTCGATGAACTGCCCGCTCAGGAAGTCGAAGATACCCATAGAGCCCCCACGCTCAATTCACGGCCGCGCCTTCCGGCCTGAGACGGTCGACCAGGGGCGCCAGAAGCGGTCGCGCCTCGTCCGCCGTCATGCCCGGCCTCAGGCTCGGATCATAGAGCATTCGCAAAAGATACTCATCATGTTCAGTGAGGAGGGCGAATTCCTCGTCATCGTTGAAGATCGAGGGGCGGGCCAATTCGTCGTCGTTGCCGGGGCCGAGGGCTTGGGCCATCTCCTCATGAAAGCAGCTGGTGCGAAGCAGGCCCAGCGCCTCGTGCTTCACCACAATGAAGGCGTAGTCGATCACGCCGCCGCCGGGGCCGAAGGTGTAGGCGAAGCAGGGCGAGATTTCGCGCGAGCGGTCGACGCGCAGATCCTGCAGCAGCACTGGATCGGCCTCCGGCACCTCATCGGCCAGCGCGTCGGCGAAGGCGCTGCGGGTGCCCTGATCGGCCACGTAGATGATGAAGTTCGGCATCTCTTCCGAGTCTTCTGGCAGCACCTCGAAGGTCAGGCCGGTGAGGGGGCCGAGGCGCGCCGCGAAACTGCCGATGTCGATCAGGTCGCGGCGGCGTTGGTCGGCCGAGACCTCCGGCCCGAAGAGCACGCCGATCCGCACATCCTCGGTCCAGCGGCGAAGCTTGATGCTGCTGCGCGCCGGGATCAGTTCCTTGCCGATGCGGGTGAACTCACTGAAGAACACGATGCTCTCGAAATTCCGCACCAGATCGGCGTTGGAATAGGGCGCATCGGCCGGCGCGCGGTCCTGGCGCATGCCGCCGCGGGCCTCGATGTCCTGCCAGAGGATGTTGTAGTCGACCTCGACGCAGGCGCCGGCCAACAGGCCGAGGGCGGCGACGGCGCTCCGCCAGCTCATTCCGCCCCCTCCGGCCGTAAGCGGTCGATGATCGGGCGGAGCAGCGGGCGCGCCTCCTCAAGCGTGATGCCGGGGGACAGGGCGGGGTCGTAGAGCATGCGCAACAGATACTCGTCGTGCTCGGTCAGCAGGATGAACTCCTCGTCATCGTTGAAGATCGAGGGGCGAACGTCCGGGTGGTCGTTGCCGAGGCCGAGGACCTGGGCCATCTCCTCGTGAATGCAGCTGTAGCGGATGTCCTGGCGCATCTCATCCCGGATCACCACGATGGCGAAGCTGATGACGCTCGTGCCGGCGTCGATGAACGGATAGAAGGCGCAAGGCACGCCGAACAGGTCGCCGCGCAGATCCTCGAGCAGGAACGGGTCGATGCCGGGATCGAGCTGTTCCAGCGTGTCGGCGAAGCGCCGCCGGCCCTGCGCATCGGCGAAGAGCACGAGGATGTCGCCGTCGGCCCAGTTGCCCTCCACCATGGTCATCGGATGGCCGGTGACGCGGGAGAGCCGCGCCACGAAGTCGGCGAGGTCGGCCCGATCGCCGGCGCGGCGCGTCTCCGCCACCCCGCGGCCGAAGACCGGCAGCACCCGGATCGGCGCCTGCCAGCGGTGCAGCGCCACCTCGTCCCGGCGCTCGACGAAGGCGCCATCCTCGCGGGAGAACTCGCTGAAGAAGGCGACGCGCACGAAGTTGCGCACCAGGTCGTCGTTGCTGAAGGGGGCATCGGCCGGGGCGTAGTCCTCTCGCATGCCGCCATCGGCCGCGATGTCGTCCCACATGGTGTCGAGCTCGGCATTGCCAATGCCGGGACGCGCGCATGCGGCCAGAAGCACGAGGGCCGCAAGGCCGGCTGCGCGCGCGCCGGGGCGGCGGCACCCGGCGCTGCGGCCATTGATCCCGCCCTGTCGCCGACGGCGCGTCACGCGTGCCTCCAACATGTTTTGCGCGCCGGCGGGGCGGGCGCGCGCCTACGGATAGACCTCACGCACGATCGGGTCGATCACCGCGCGCACCTCCGCCTCGTCCATGCCGGGGCGCAGGCGGTCGTCGTAGTGGATGCGCAGCAACAGCTCGTCATGCGCGGTCAGCAGGGCGAACTCCTGGTCGTCGTTGAAGATCGAGGGTCGGACCCGCGGATCGTCGTTGCCGAGGCCGAGGGCCTGGGCCAACTCCTCCTCGATGCAGGCCTGGCGGAAGAGACCCTGGGTCTCCGACCGGATGAGCACCACGCCGGCGTCGATGATGCCGTCATTGCCGACGTAGAGCCGGACATAGCAGGGGTGGTAGTTCGAGCCGATGGTCAGGAAGTCCTGGATGGTCTCCCGGATCCAGCCGCTGTTGTTCTGGTCGAGGGCGTCGCGAGCGACGGAGCGGCGCTGGCGGTTGTTGGCCACGAAGATGTCGAGGGGGGCGTAGGTCGCCTCCGCCTCGCCGGACCATTCGCGGATCTCGTGGCCCGTGAGGCCGACAAGGCGCCGGGCATAGGCATCAATCGCGGCCCGCGTCTCGGCATCGGCGCCCGGTCCGTAGACCCGGTAGCGGATCGGCTTCACCCAGCGGGCGAGCGGCACCGTCTTGGCCTCCTGATCGAAGATCGCCTCGCGGCCGAGGGCGATGCGGATGTAGTTCTCCACCAGATCGTCGCGGGTGAAGGGGGCGTCGCTGGGTGCCCGGGCATCGCGCATCAGACCGCGTATCACAAGGCCCTCGTGATAGTCCTTGAACGACGCCTCGATCTCTTGCGGTCCCGGCCCGCACGCCGTCAGTGTCGCAGCGGCGACCGCCGCCGACACCAGTCCCCTCCAGCTCGTCAGCATCTTTCCCCCCTCAAGGAACCAGATCGCGCACAATGGCGCCGAGCCGCGGGCGCACCTCCTCCAGCGTCATGCCGGGTTCGAGGCGCGCGTCGTAGTGGATGCGCAGCAGCAGCTCGTCATGCTGGGTGAGCAGCGCGAATTCCTGGTCGTCGTTGAAGAGCGAGGGCCGGACATTGGGGTCGTCGTTGATTAGGCCGAGAACCTGGGCCAGCTCCTCTTCGATGCAGGCCTGGCGCAGCAGGCCGCGGGTTTCCGACCGGATCAGCACGAAGGCGGTTCGGATGCGCCCCTCCGCATCCGACAGGACCTTGCCGTAGCAGGGCGAGCCCGCCACGGGGTTGCGCAGAAAGTCGACCACGATGTCGAGGGCCGGCGCCCGGCGCGCATGGTAGGCGGAGACGCCGGCGAGCACTGGGATCTCCTCCTCCGAGGCGACGATGACGATGAGGGAGGCGCCGTTCGGCGTCTCCTCCCGCGGGCGGATACGCACGCCCGTGACGCCCTCGAGCCGGCTGAGATATTCGGCGATGGCCGCCTCGGTGGCGCCGTCGACGCCGGAGCCGAGGGTCAGGTAGCCGATGGAGCCGTCCCAGCGGGTGAGCGGGATCGCCGCCGACTGCTGGCCGCCCGTCGCCTCACGATTGAGCGCGATCTTGAGGTAGTTCTCGGCCAGCGCCGCTCGGCTGATCGGCGCATCCTCCGGACTGCGATCGACGCGCAGATAGCCGGCGGCGACCTTCTGCAGTTGGTAGGCGTCGAGCTCCGCCGCCAGGTTGTGCTGAGCGCAGCCGCCGAGCAGCAACAGAAGGGGCAGTGCCCGTTTCAGCATTCGCAGCCCCTGGTTGTGCGCCTTGCCATTCCGCGCTCCTAGCCCGCCGCTTCGCCCACATTGGTGCCGACGCCGTCGGCCCGTGCCTTGGCGGAGGCGAGCGTCTGCTTCAGCTCCTGCTCCATGGTCTGGAGCTCCTTCTCCGCCTCCGCTCGTTTCGCTTTACCCTCGTCGGCGATGCGGAGCGAGTCTTCGATGGTTTCAATCAAGTCCGCATTGGCTTTTTTGATGGCTTCGATGTCGAAGACGCCACGCTCCATCTCTTCGCGCACCTCGCGGTTGGCGGCCTTCAGGTTCTCGGCGTTCTTGGTTAGCAGCTCGTTGGTCAGATCGCCGGCCTCCCGCACCACGGCCGCCGCTTCGCGGGAGCGGTGGATGGTCATGGCCTGGGCGAGCTGGGTCTCCCAAAGCGGCACGGTGTTGACCAACGTGGAGTTGATTTTGTTGACCAGGCTCTTGTCGTTCTCCTGAACCAGGCGGATCGAGGGGAGGGACTGCATGGTGACCTGGCGCGTCAATTTCAGGTCGTGGACCCGACGCTCCAGATCGTCCCGCGCGGCACGCAGATCGCGCAATTCCTGGGCCTTGATGACGCCCTCGTCTTCCGGCGCGGCCTGCACCTCGGCCTCCTTCGCCGGGATCTCCTCAGCGTCGAGGAGCTGCAGCTTCTTCTCGCCGGCGGCGATGTAGAGGGCGAGCTCGTCGTAGAAGTCGAGCGTCTTCTCGTAGAGCAGGTCGAGCGCCTTGATGTCCTTCAAGAGGATATGCTCGTGCTCCAGCAGCTCGTCGGTGATCTTGTCGATCTGGCCCTGCACGCCCTCGTAGCGCGCCACGAAGTCGGCGATCGGCGCGGCGCGGCCGAGAAATCGGTCCCACCAGCTTTGCTTGCGGTTGGGGTCGAGCTCTTCGCTCGAGAAGCCGCGGATCGCGCCCACCATCTCGCGGAGGGAGGAGCCGGCGGGCCCCACATCCTTGTTCCGCACGCCCGTCAGCATCTCCTGGCTGATGGTCTGAAGCTCGGTCTGGGCGGCCGAGCCGAAGCGGATGATCGACTGGGTGTTGCCCATGTCGAGCTCGGCCATGCGGCGGTCGATCTCGGCCTGCTCCTCGGGGCTCACCGTCTCGACCGCGATCAGTTCGCCCTTGGGTTCCGGCAGGATCGCGGCGGTGATCGCCTCTGCCTCTTTCAGCGCGGTTTCGGCCCGGGCCCGTGTTGCCTCAGACATCGCCTCACTCCTCGTCAGCGGGGGGCGACCCCCTCTTGTTGCAGTCTCTCGCGCAGCACCTCGATCTCGATGTCGAGGTCAGAGCGGTCGTCGACCAGAAGCACCTCGCGGTGGCGATTGAAGCTCGCCTCGAGGTCGGTGATCAATGCCTCATAGTCCGCCCGGGCTTTCGCATCGCGGGAACGGGCGTAGAGGTCGGCGAACTTGATCGTCGCGTCCCGGGCGCCCATCAGGTAGACGCCGAGGAATTTGCGGGCCCGGTTGAGGTCGCGGGGATCCTCCTCCACCGCGCGGAACATGTCGCGGGCGGCTGCGGCGAGGCGGTCGACCCGACCCTCGAGCGCCCGGTCGCCGAAGCGTTCGGCCGCCTCGTGGATCTCCTTGAGGATCGTCTCGGCGCGCTCGATGGCCTCGGCCACCCGGTTGGTGTCGAAGGGGTTCTGGCCCTCGATCCCCTTGGCCCGCATCGGGTCGAGCCCGAAGGTGGCGAGGTGTGCGCCCCCGGCGACGGCGCCGAACAGGATGGAGCCGATCAGGCCCTGATCCCAGCCAAGCAACGCGGCCGCGCCGACGCCAAGGGCGGTGAGGATGGAGCCCGCGATCTTGCGCGGAAAGACGGGGGGTTTGGCGATCTTGCGGGCGTTGAAGGCATTCTCGGCCTTCAAGCCGTCACGCGTGAGCCAAGCGGCGAGGGTGAGGACGGCATAGGCGCCAAGCTCCGCCACCATGCCCAAGGCGTCACCCGACATGAGCTCGGCGATTGCGCCGAAGAGGAGCGGGACGGGCGCGGCGAAAAGCAGGATCGCCCGGACTGAGACGTTGGAGGCCCGCCGATTGCGAAACCGCCCGCCCGTGGGCGGCGTCGGTGTCGCTGTGCCGGGGCTGGTGGGCGCTTGCGGATCCGCCCCGGGGCTGAACCGCCCGCCATAGCGCTGCGCCATGGCCTCAGCCCCCCGGCGGAACGGCAGAGGTCGCCGCGCCGAACGACACGGTCAGGATCACCAGGATCAGCACCCCAAAGGCCAACCACCGCATGCTGAGACCGCGCCTCCACCTGCTTACGCAGATGCAGCATAGTGGCTCGCCGAGACCATGACCAGCGGTCCGGCCGTCGCCGCGACGCGACCGACGTTGCCTAAAGAGCCGCCCCGGCCTTGAGCCGGGGCCTCTTGCCGACGGGGAGAAGGAGGTCCCGGCTCAAGGCCGGGACGGTTGGTGCCCTCTCGGCGCGCTAGTGCGCCTGCGCCCGCTCGGCGTCGAGCTTGCGGCGGTAGCCGGTCTGCACGACCTGCACCAGGATCAGCATGGCGACGGAGAAGTAGAAGGTGGTCTTCGACATCGCCTCCACCTGATAGCCGAAGAGGGTGAGATGCGCCTGGTGCCCGCCTTCGCCCAGCAGCACCACGCCGACGATCAAGAGGATGAAGAGGCCCATCACCTCGTACATCCGGTTGGCCTTCAGGAACTCGGAGACGCCGTCGGCCAGCACCAGCATGGCGACGCCCGACAGGATGATGGCGATGGCGAGTACGGGGAAGACGTCGGTTATGGCGAGTGCGGAGAGGATCGAGTCGAAGGAGAAGATCAGGTTCATGAAGACGATGAGCGCGATCACCTCGGCCGCCGATTTGCCGCGACCGCCCTTGGCCACGCCCTCCTCCAGGTCGTGGATGGTCAGCATGTGGCTGATCTCCTTCACCGCCGTGTACATGATGAAGACGCCGCCGAAGAGGAAGACGATGACGGCGAAGGTGAACGTGCCTTCGATGATGCCGGGAAGGGAGATCGTGAACCAGGGCTCAGTGAGTGCCGCCAAGAGCTCGATCATCGTGAAGAGCAAGATGATGCGGAGCGCGATGGCGATCAGGATGCCGTTCCTGCGGACGCGGGCCTGGGCCTCCAACGGTGCCCGTTTCGACTCGATGGAGATGTAGAGCAGGTTGTCGAAGCCCAGGACGGCTTGGAGGAAGATCAGGACGAGGAGGTTCCCCAGGTTCTCGAATGTGAATAAATCCATGCGCTGCACCCCTTTCGGCCGTCAGTGGGATCGGGAGATGGGCACGGGCGGCGGGGTCGGCGCAAGTCCCGTGGCTGGCGGCCACGACAGTTCCCCGGTGCGCCAGCACCGGATCGCGCCCGACCCGCCCCATGGGCGGGCGCGATGCGCCCACCCCGGGTCGAGCGCGATCCTTGCTCCCTTGGCGTAGAGGTTGCCGCGGAGTGGCGACTTACCCCCTCGGCCAGATCAGCGAGATGGCAATCGCCGTCATTACCGCCGCGATCCCCAGGTCCAGGATCCGCCAGGCCGCCGGTCGGGCGAAGACCGGCGCCAAGAGACGCGCGCCGTAGCCGAGGGCGAAGAACCAGACGAAGCTCGACAGCACCGCCCCCGCTCCATAGGCCAGTCGGGCCGGCCCCTCGAACTCGGCCGAGAGGGCGCCGAGCAGGATCACGGTGTCGAGGTAGACATGCGGGTTGAGCCAAGTGAGGGCCAGCGCCGTCAGCACGGCTGGCCAAAGGGCCGCCACCGCCTCGCCCGCCCGCAATGCCTCAGGCCGCAAGGCGCGGCGAAGCGCCAACGCGGCATAGGTCAGCAGAAACGCCGCGCCCCCCCAGGTCACGATCTCCAAAAGCACCGGCCGCCCCGCGATCAGCACCCCCGCCCCCGCGACGCCGGCGGCGATCAGCAGGGCGTCGGAGAGCGCGCAGATCAGGCAGAGCACGAGGACATGCGCCCGCAGCAATCCCTGGCGCAGGATAAAGGCGTTCTGCGCACCGATCGCTATGATGAGGGAGGCGCCGAGGGCGAAACCCTGCAGCGCTGCCGCTACCACCAGCGCTCTGGCCGCGCATCGAACGCGGCGGCGCGTTCGAGGGCGAAGGCGACGTTCAGCATCTCCGCCTCACCCCAGGGCTGGCCGATAAGCTGCAGGCCGAGGGGCAGGCCCTGCCCGTCGAGCCCCGCGGGGACGGAGATGCCGGGCAGGCCCGCCATGTTCACCGTCACCGTGAAGACGTCGTTGAGATACATCTCCACCGGATCGGCGTTGGCCATATCGCCGAGCGCGAAGGCAGCCGACGGCGTCGCCGGCGTCAGGATCGCATCGACGCCATCGGCAAATACCGTCTCGAAGTCTCGCTTGATCAGCGTCCGCACCTTCTGAGCGCGCTTGTAATAGGCATCGTAATAGCCGGCTGAGAGGACATAGGCGCCGAGCATCACGCGGCGCTTCACCTCGGTGCCAAACCCTTCGGCCCGAGTCTTTTCGTACATGTCGACGATGCCGTCGCCCTGGTCGAGCCGGGCCCGGCGGCCATAGCGCACGCCGTCATAACGCGCGAGGTTGGAGGACGCCTCGGCCGGCGCCAGCACATAGTAGGCGGGCAGGGCGTACTGCGTGTGGGGCAGCGAGATCTCCACGATCTCGGCGCCCGCGTCGCGCAGCATCTCGGTGCCTTTCTGCCAAAGCGCCTCGATCTCTGCCGGCATGCCGTCGACGCGGTACTCCTCGGGGATGCCGATCCGCTTGCCGCGAATGTCGCCGGTGAGCGCCGCCTCGAAATCCGGCACGGCGAGATCGGCCGAGGTCGAATCCTTCGGATCGTGCCCCGCTATGGCGCGAAGAAGGATCGCCGCGTCACGCACGTCCCGCGCCATTGGGCCGGCCTGGTCGAGGGAGGACGCGAAAGCCACGATCCCCCAGCGCGAGCAGCGGCCATAGGTGGGCTTTACCCCGACGATGCCGGTGAGCGCGGCGGGCTGGCGGATCGAGCCGCCGGTATCGGTGCCCGTGGCGCCGAGGCAGAGCCGCGCCGCCACCGCCGCGGCCGAGCCGCCGGAAGAGCCGCCGGGGGTCAATGCCGCCGTATCGCCCGCCCGCCGCCAGGGGTTCACCGCGGGCCCGTAGGCCGAGGTCTCGTTCGACGAGCCCATGGCGAACTCGTCCATGTTGAGCTTGCCGAGGCAGACCGCGCCCTCGCCCCAAAGCTTGGCCGTCACCGTGCTCTCATAGGACGGCTGGAAACCCTCCAGGATGCGGGAGCCGGCCTGGGAGGCGACGCCGTCCACGCAGAACAGATCCTTGATGCCGAGGGGGATGCCGCAGAGGTCGGGCGCATCGCCCTCCACCAGCCGCGCATCGGAGGCCACCGCCATCTCCCGCGCCTTCTCCGGCGTCGGGTGGACGACGACGTTGAGCGCGCCGGCGGCGTCGATGGCGGCGATATGGGCCTCCGCCAGCTCCGCCGCGGTGATCTCGCGGGCGCGGAGGGCGTCGCGGGCATCGGCGATGCTGAGATCCGTGAGGCTCATTCCACCACCTTCGGCACGACGAAGAAGCCTTCGCGGGCCTCCGGCGCGTTGGCGAGGATGCGTTCGGCCTGATCGCCCTCCCGCACTTCGTCTGGCCGGCGCTTCAGGTCCATCGGGGTGACGGAGGTCATGGGCTCCACCCCCTCGACGTCCACCGAGGCGAGCTGGTCCATGAAATCGAGAATGCCCGAAAGCTCTGCCGCGATGGCGGGCAGATCCTCCTCCTCCACACGGATGCGGGCGAGATGCGCGACCCGGCGCGCGGTCTCGATGTCGATGGACATGGGGCCTCCTCCTGGATCCCGCGGGGTCTAGCCCGCAGCCCCCGCGCGCGCAAGCCGGGCGTGGCGCAAGAGCACCCAGATCATCCAGGTGAGCATCACCCCGTTCAGGATGTGCCAAAGGTAGTGGATGCCGAGCGGAAAGGCCGCGCAGAGCGCCCCGTTTTGATCGTCGAGGGTGCGCGCGGTGATCGAGACGCCGAGGATCGCCGCGCCGATGATCAGGCCCCGGCCGGTGACCGGTTGCCGGGGCAACAGGATCAGGCCGTAGATCAGCACGGCCAGGAAGGTCGGCACATAGGCCTCCGACCCATTGAGGTCGCCGAGGATCTGCGTCAGCAGCCCGCCGCCGACATTGGAGATCGGCAGGAAGGCGAGCACGATCAGCGCCGCGGCCCACCACGGCAGGCCGAGATAGCGGACGTTGGCGAGGTAGAGATAGACCAGGATGTAGAGCAGGATCGGGATCACGTCGGCTGCCGAGGACCAGGCGTTGGCGAAGGTGTGGAAGAGGAACGAGCCGATGCCGATGGCGAACAGGATGAGGGTAAGCAGCAGCGCACCCCAATCGGCCCGGCCGGTCGCCGCCCGCTCCCGCGCGTGCAGGCGGAAGGCGACGAGGGCGCCGATCAGGAAGGCGGCGTTCGAGATCGCATTGAGCGGCTCGGCCCAGAACGCGGGACCAACACGCTCGCAGTAGATGTCGATCTGCTGGAACCAGTCCATGCCCGTCTCCCTGCCTGTCGCTTGATCGCCGGGCGCGGCCGGCTCATGCTCCCGGGCAAACCTAGGGCAATGGGAGGGTGTGTGCGATGCGGATCATTTGGCTCGGCCATTCGGGCTTTCGGATGGAGATCGGCGACCAGGTGCTGCTGGTTGATCCCTGGCTGACCGGCAATCCGATGTTCGACCCCGCACGCCGGGAGGAGGCGATCGGCGGCGCGAGCCATATCCTGGTGAGCCACGGCCATGGCGACCATGCCGGCGACGCGGTGGCGCTCGCTAAGGAGCTCGGCGTGCCCATCGTTTGCGTGCATGAGTTGGCGACGCTTTGGGGCGGGGAGGTCGAGGCCATCGGCTTCGGCAAGGGCGGCACGGTGGCGCTCGGCGAAGTCCGCGTGACGCTGGTGAACGCCACCCATTCCTCCAGCATCGACACGGGCGGCACGCTCGGCATTGCCGGGTCGGAGGCCGGGTTCATGATCGCGGGGGAGGGCAAGACGATCTACTTCTCCGGCGATACCGACGTGATGGCCGATATGGGCGTCTTCCAGGATCTGCACGCGCCCGAGATCGGCATCCTGGCCTGCGGCGGACACTACACCATGGACATGGAGCGGGCGGCCTACGCCGCGAAGCGCTTCTTCGATTTCGAGACGGTGATCCCCTGTCACTACAAGACCTTCCCGCTGCTCGCCCAGTCGGCCGAGCCGTTGATCGCTGCGCTGCCGGAGGTGCAGGTAATCGAGCCCGAGGTGCTGGTGGCGATCACGCTTTGAGGGGGGCGGTCCTCGGGGGCATCGAGCCCCCTCGGCCCGTCGCCTAGCGGCGGGGGCGCCGCGCCGGCCGGGCGGGCATGCCCCTCACCCGGGTGATCTGGCGGTGGCGCTGATGCGTAGTCTCCCCTACGGTTCCACTTTGCGACGGCCATGACGGGGCGAGATGAGCGACGATAGACGACCGGCCCTGATGTGGTTTCGCCGCGATCTGAGACTTGCCGACAATGCTGCATTGACCGCTGCCGCTGAGGCGGATGGTCCGGTCATCCCGGTCTTCATTCTCGACCCCGAGACCGAGGCGATGGGGGCTGCGCCGAAATGGCGGCTTGGGCTCTCGATTGCCGATCTGGCGGGGGCGCTCGAGGAGGCCGGCTCTCGCCTCATCCTCCGCCGCGGCAAGGCGCGGGAGGTGCTGGAGGCACTGGTCGAGGAGACCGGTGCGGGTGCAGTCCATTGGCTGCGGCTCTACGATCCAGCCTCGATCAAGCGCGATACCGAGATCAAGGCGATGCTCAACGACGCGGGCGTCGAGGCTGTCAGCCATGCCGGCCATACCCTGCACGAACCCTGGGTGCCGGAGACCCAGCAGGGCGGGTTCTACAAGGTCTATTCGCCGTTCTGGCGGGCCGTCAGCCCGATGGACGTGGCCGAGCCTTTGCCGGCGCCGAAGAAACTGCCGGCGCCGGATGACTGGCCAAGCTCTGAGGCGCTTGACGACTGGCAGCTTGGCGCGGCGATGCGGCGGGGGGCGGCGGTGGTGGCGGACTACACCACCGTTGGCGAGGCGGCGGCCCGGGATCGGCTGGATGCCTTCATCGCCGACGCGGTCGGGCGTTACAAGACAGACCGGAACCGCACCGACCTCGACGCGACCTCCAACCTCTCCGAGAACCTCACCTACGGCGAAATCTCTCCCCGCACGATCTGGCATGCCGGCAGGCGGGCGATGGAGGAGGGCGCGAAGGGCGCCGAGCATTTCCTGAAGGAGCTCGTTTGGCGCGACTTCGCCTGGCACCTGCTCTACCACACGCCCCATATCACCGAGGGCAACTGGCGCGAGGGCTGGGACGAGTTTCCCTGGCGCGACGACAACGCCGATGCCGAGCGCTGGCGTCGCGGGCTGACCGGCGAGCCCATGGTCGATGCCGGGATGCGCGAGCTCTACATCACCGGGCGGATGCACAACCGCACCCGGATGATCGTCGCGAGCTACCTCACCAAGCATCTGATGACCCATTGGCGCATTGGGCTCGACTGGTTCGCCGATTGCTTGATCGACTGGGATCCGGCCTCCAATGCCATGGGCTGGCAGTGGACCGCGGGCTCCGGTCCGGACGCGGCCCCCTATTTCCGGGTGTTCAATCCCGAGACCCAAGCGGAGAAATTCGATCCCAAGGGCAGCTATCGCCGACGCTGGCTGGCGGGTTGGGAGGGGGAGAGCTCGACCGAGGCCAAGCGGTTCTTCGATGCCATCCCCGAGAGCTGGGATCTGAGCGCCGAGGATACCTATCCCGACCGCTTGATCGCGCTGAAAGAGGGGCGGGAGCGTGCGCTTGCCGCTTACAAGAGCCACACGGCCGACGGCCGGAAAGAGGACGCGGCCTGATCCGCGACGCGGCGGGGCGAGAGAACGAGGGGCAGACTTAGACCATGAAGATAGCCGTAGTGGGGTCCGGCATCGCCGGCATGGGGGCGGCGCTTGCGCTGTCGGAGCGGCACGAGGTGGTGCTGCTCGAACAGGCGGGGCGTTTTGGCGGCCATGCCAACACGGTGGACGTCGAAACGCCGGAGGGGCCGGTGCCGGTCGACACCGGCTTCATCGTCCACAACCACGCGAACTATCCCCATTTGCGGGCGCTCTTCGATCATCTGGATGTGCCGACCAAGGCGTCCGACATGTCGTTTGGCCTTTCGGTCCAGGGCGGGCGGCTGGAATACGCCCTCGACACGGTCGACACGATCTTTGCCCAGCGCCGCAATGCGCTTCGCCCCCGGTTTGTGCGGATGGTGCGCGATATCCTCCGCTTCAACACGGCGGGCCGGGCGGCGCTGGAGAGCGACGGCTTTCGCGGTCTGAGCCTTGGGGCCTGGCTGGCCGAACAGGGCTACGGGACGGCGCTGGCCGAGTGGTTCGTGAAGCCCATGGGCGGTGCGATCTGGTCGACGCCGGCTGATGAGATGCTGGATTTCCCGGCCGAGAACTTCGTCACATTTTTCCGCAATCACGGTCTGATGAACGGCATGGAGCCGGGGCATCGCTGGCGCACGGTCGAGGGCGGCTCGCGCGAATATGTCCGCCGGTTGATCGGGCGCCTCGGGCCGCGGGCCCAGATCGGCATCGGCGTGCGGCAGGTGAGCCGGGCCGGCGGGCGGCCGCTCCTCCGTATGGACGATGGCTCGGAGGCTGCCTTCGATCAGGTGGTGCTGGCCTGCCATGGGCCGGAGGCGCGGGGCCTGGTGGAGGACCTCGACCCGCAGGAGCGCGCGATCCTTTCCGCCTTCCGCACCACGCCCAACCGGGCGATCCTGCACTCCGACCCCGCGCTGATGCCGCGTCGGAAGAATGTCTGGTCGAGCTGGAACTTCCTGACCGACGGCGCGGACGGTGCCCGTCCGGCCCAGGTCACCTACTGGATGAACCGTCTGCAGGGGATCCAGCCGGAGGTGCCGCTGTTCGTCAGCCTCAATCCGGCGGTCGAGCCCGATCCGGCCTTGGTGCACCGCACGTTCTCCTACGCCCATCCCGGCTACGATCACGCGACCTTCCGGGCGCAGGGTGAGATCGACGCCATCCAGGGGCGGGGCGGTGTGTGGTATGCCGGGGCATGGCTCGACTACGGCTTTCACGAGGACGGCTTACGGAGCGGCCTGCGCGTCGCCGCCGCCATGGGCGCGACGCCGGGCTGGATCGGCGAGGATCTGGTGCCGATCCAGACACCGATGCTCGAGGCCGCCGAGTGACGGCGGAGGCCCCAGCGGAGCGCCCGGCGCTCACCCTCTACCGCGGCCATGTCATGCACATGCGCCTGGCGCCGAAGCGCCACAAATTCCGCTACGCCGTGTTCAGTCTGCTGGTCGACCTCGACCGGGCGGAGGCCGCGATCGCGCCGTTGCGTCTGCTGCGCTGGGGCCGGCGGGGCATCCTATCCTTCACCCCGGCCGACCATGGGCGGCGTGACGGTTCCCCCCTCCGCCCCTGGGCCGAGGAGATCCTGGCGCGGGAAGGTCTGCCGCGGCCGGCGCGGATCGAGCTCTTGGCCTTTCCGCGCATGTGGGGCTTCGTCTTCAACCCCCTCTCGGTCTACTTTTGCTACGACGAGGCGGGGGCGCTCGAGAGCCTGATCTATGAGGTGAAGAACACCTTCGGCGATCAGATGACCTACGCCCTTCCGGCGGGAGAGGTCGTCGGCGGCGCCTACCGGCAGGAGCAAGACAAGGCGTTCTTCGTCTCACCCTTCATCGAGATGGCGGAGCGCTATCGCTTTACCGTGCAGGCGCCGGACGCACGGCTCTCCCTCCGCATCCGCCAGGCCGGGCGCAAGGGGGAGACGCTGATCGCCACCCACACGGCGGTGGCTCAACCTTGTACGGACCGGCGCCTGGCCCGGGCGATCCTCAGCCATCCGCTGATGACGCTCAAGGTGATCGCCGCCATCCACTGGCACGCGCTGCGGCTGTTCCTGCTGGGCGTGCGCTTCATCCGCTACCCGAGCGGGGGGCCGGTCGAGGAGGACCGGCTGAAGCTGCCGTCTGCCGAAGCGCTCGATCCTGCGCCGGTGCGGTCGCCTGGGGCGACCTGACCTATTCGGCTCGGGCCGTGGCCGGATAGCGGTCGGTGCGTCTTGGATATTTGCACCACTGCGAAATGGGTGGCTTGCGCTCTCAGCCCGGCCGGTTCGGCGCCTTGCGGGTCAGGGTTTGATCAGCACCTCGGCCTCGATCTCCACTGCCATGGCGAAGGGCAGGGCGGCCATGCCGACGGCGGAGCGGGCGTGGCGGCCGACCTCCGGTCCGAAGACCTCGAGGATCTGCTCGGAGAAGCCGTTGATCACCCGCGGCTGATCGCCGAAGCCCGGGGCCGAGTTCACCATGCCGAAGACCCGCCCCCAGCCCACGATCCGGTCGAGATCGCCCAGCGCGTCGGCGAGGGTCGAGAGCATCGAGAGGCCGGTGAGGCGGGCGAGATCCACCGCCGCCTCCACGCTCACCTCACCCCCCACCTGACCGTGGGGGCCGCTGATCTTGCCGTCGGGCCCGATCGGCCCGTGACCGGAGACGAAGGCCCGGTCGCCGCGGAGATTGATCCAGGGAAAGGGCAGTTCCACCCCGGGCGGGACGGAGGGCAGGGGCGGCAGGGTGATCCCCAGCGTCTTCAGTCGCTCCTCGATCCGGGCCATCGTCTGTCCTCCCTGCGGTTCTGATCTGAACCCGGTCCTATCGCCTGCCGGCCGTCAGCGGAAGGCGCGGTCGAGGCAATGTTCCCAGGCGATCTCGTCCTCGAGGGCCAGCACTCCGGTCCGCAGCGCGGCGATGCGCTGGGGCTCGGCCGCGAGCAGGTCCGCCACCTGGTGCTGCGGCGGGCCCGCGTCGTTCTCCACCGGCAGGCTGAGGCCCGGCGGCCAATGCTTGCGGGCGTCGGCCATGGCGGAGAGATAGGGCAGCGGCGTCGGCCCCCATTCGCCGACATCGCGCCAGGTCGCGCGGAAATGCAGCGTCGTCGGTGCCCGCTGAAAGACCAGGCCAGGCCGCCCGGCGCTACGCAGGATGCGCTTCCAGAGGTCCCAGTCGCCGAGCTTGCTGAGGCTCTCGTCCCAATAGCCCACCTCCTCGAAAACGGACCGGCGATGCACGAAACAGCTCGCGGGGATGGTGTTGACCTTGGCCATGAAGGCATTGAAGGCCCGCGGGGTCTTGAGGTTGACGAAGAACGGCAGGATCACGCCGTCGTCCCGGATCCAAAGCGGGCGGCTGTAGGCGAGCGCCGCCTCGGGTCGCTCCATCGCGCGGGCCATCACCTCCAGATGATCGGGCAGCAGCAGATCGTCGTGGGCGGCGAAGGCGATCAGCTCTCCCTTTGCTTCCCTGAGCGCGATGTTGCGGTTGGCGTAGCCGAAATGCGGCGCCTTCGGCAGATCGAACCAGCGGATGCGGTCGTCCTTGAAGCCGGCGACCACCTCGGCCGTTCCGTCGGTGCAACCGTCGCCCACCAGCAACAGCTCGAAGTCCTTGCAGCTTTGCTCCAGCAAGGCGCCGATCGCCGCGCCGACCACGTCTGCCCGGTTGTGGGTCGGCAAGAGGACGCTGAAGAGCGGCGCCTCACTGCCGGGCACGGGCGATGATCCTCGATGAACGGGAGGTTTGGCGCCCGGCGCGCCGCGGATCGGTCATGGGAGGGTCCTGCCACCTGCGAATGCCGAGGCACCATAGGCGGAGGCCGACGGTGGTGCCATGCCCCTTCGGGTTTTGGGCTGATGTCGGGCCGCGATGGCCGATCCGCGCCTGCGGCATGCGAGTTGATTTGACATTCTTGACAAAATCAATCAATTAAACGCTGACCTAGCAACGCCAAGTCAGCTCGGATCAGGTCAGGAACTTTGGCGCGGGGAAGAGATGGACCGTCTGCACTATCCGCCGTCGGAACGGGAGGAGAGGGCGCAGCGAGACGTTGACGACTCGCTCCTCTACGAGCCGATCGAGGTGCTGAACAGCGTGCTCAGCGACGGCGCCGATGTCGGGGTGATCTCGCTCGAACGGCTGCTGCATCCCCTGACGGACAAGGGACGGAGGCTCGGATGACGGCGTATTCCAACATCTCCGGCAGATCGGACGTGGAACCGGCCGACACCTCCGCGGCGTCGAGCATGGAGCCGTCGGCGCCCCCGGCCTATGACGCGCGGGCGCTTATCCGCCACGGCAGCGTCGCGCATATCCGGCTCGACGATCGGCTCTACACCCTGCGGATCACCCGCCAGGGCAAGCTGATCCTGACCCGCTAGGGCCACACATTTGCGAAATCGGGCGGAAAGCCTGCCATGACGTGCGCCGCCGCTCGACGGCTCCCCCTCACCGCTATATTTCTTTTGCAACAACCGCGCCGTCGGCCCGGAGCGTGACCGGGCCGGTGAGCCGCGGCTGACGGGCGGAGACGAACCATGCGGCGACGCGCGTTTCTCGGCGGGACGCTGGCCCTCGGCGGCTGCGGGCTGAGCGAGCTCAACCCCGGGATCGAGGGCATCACCACCCAGACGCTTTATCGCTATTCCGACGATCTCGACCCCGCGCTGCGCCGGCCGATCGTCACCGTGCCGGGCATCCTCGGCTCACGCCTCCGCGTCGGGCGGGAGGGGGAGTTCCTCTGGGGCGGGCCGCGGCGGCTGTCGCTCAATCCCACGGACACCGACGACGCACGCCAGCTTGCCCTGCCGATCGGCGATGGCTCCGAGCCGTTGAGGGACCTGCGCGACGGCGTGCGCACCGATGGCGTGCTGCGCCGCGCCAATGCCCGCCTGCTGTTCGGCACCGTGGAGGAGGAGGTCTATGACGGCCTCGTCATGGCGCTGAATGCCGGCGGCTATGAGTTCAGCCGGACGGAGGAGGAGGAGCGGGCCCGACGGGGCGAGAACCCCGGCTCCCTCGAGTTTCCCTACGACTGGCGGCGCGACATCGTCGAGGCGGCGCACGAGCTCGACGACTTCATCGAACGCAAGGCAGAGCAAGTGAGCCGGGTGCGCACGGCGCGCTACGGCTCGGCCCTGCCGCCCGATCAGATCCGCTTTGACTTCATCGCCCACTCCATGGGCTCCCTCGTGGTGCGCTACTGGATGATGTACGGCGCCCAGGATCTGCCGGAAGACGGCTCCCTGCCCGAGCTCACCTGGGCCGGGGCCCGCCGGGCGGCCTGCGTGGTCTATGTCGCACCGCCCAATCTCGGCTCGGTCACGGCGTTTACCAGCATCACCCGCGGGCGCAGCTTCGGGCCGCTGCAGCCGGTCTATCCGCCGGGTCTGATCGGCACCCATGTCTCGACCTACCAGCTGATGCCGCGAACCCGCCATGGCCGCATCCGGACCGGCGAGGGCGAGGGGCGGTCGATCGGCGACATCTACGACGCCGCCCTGTGGGACGATCGTGGCTGGGGGCTGCTCGACCCGGCGGAGGATGCGTTCCTGGCCCGCCTGCTGCCCGATGCAGGGACCCGCACCGCCCGCCGGGGCCTGGCCCGGCGCCATCTGGAGCGGGTGCTGAAGCGGGCGGAGCAGTTTCAGCGGGCGATCGACCGGCCGGGCACGCCGCGGGCGACCGATCTGTTCCTGGTCGTCGGCACCGGGCGCGATACCCCGGCCGCCGCTGTCCTGCCGAGCGCCCCAGGCGGCGAAGTGACGTTGCTGGAAGAGGAGGGCGACGGCGTCGTGCTGCGCGCCAGTGCCCTGTCGGAGGACGACCAGGGCGGCCATCGGGCGGACGGACCGCGCCGGCCGATCCGCTACCGCACCGTGTTGCTCCTGCCGGACGACCATGTCTCGCTTACCCGCAACGTGGTCTTTGCCGACAACCTGCACTACTGGCTGCTCGATGCGCCGCGGCGGCGGGTGCGCGAACCTGCCTGACCGGCGGCGGTCGATCGGGCGGCAGCGCGGTTGGATATTTTTGCCAGCAAGAAAGGCCTGGGTTTGCCTTGAGCCCGGACGGCGTTGCCTGATGGCTTAATCGTCTTTGGGTGGGTCGGGCTCTCGGCGATGGGCAGCGTGGCGCCGGGTGGCTAGGCTTTCCGCCAATTTCGCTTGGCTTCGGGCGTGGCTCGGGGTGCCGTGGATCTGCACCGTCGTGTCGGCGACGGCGCGGGCGGCCTGGCGCGCCCGGGCCTTTTTCGCGCGGCGCAAGTTGATCAGCTCACCCATGGGCCGACCTTGCCGCGGCGACCGGGCGGCGTCCAGCCCGCCGCGCGCCGGGCGGGGGCGTGAGTGGCCGCCGGGTACCACCGCGCAGGACGGAGCGGGCGAGCATCCGCGCCTCCGCCATCCGCACCGTCGGCCGGGCGGTCGGCCCGTAGTTTTCCGGGCGCTCGGCCAGGTCGGGAAAGAGGGCAAAGAGCTCGGCCCGGGCCGCGCCCCCGAAGGCATCGAGCGCCATGTGGCCCGGGTGCAGGCTCTCGGTCAGCATGGCGTCGGCCCAGAGCACCTCGTGCCGGTCGAAGAGGAAGTGGAGATAGGTGACCTCCCGCCCGGCCTCGTCCACCCGGACGGTGTCGTCATTCACCAGGGCCTTGGCCGGCACCAGGATCTCGTCCACGCCGAACTGCAGGCGGCAGGCCGCACCCTCGAGCAACACCCGATGCTGGGGCGAGACCCGGATGTCGCGCTCCGGCACGCCGGGCCCGATCGCATCCTTGCGGATCAGGATCGGCCGCACATGGGGCAGTGCCTGCAGCCGGGCGCCGGTCATCCGCCGCTCCCCCACCCAGCGGATGGCGCGGAGGCCCCGGTCGCGGGTGATCACCAGATCGCCCACTTCGAGCGTCTCGACCGCCCGTGCGCCCTGGGGTGTCGCCACCATGCTGCCCGGGGTGAAGCAGGGCACGTCGACGAAATCGGCATAGAGCGCCTCGTTCCCCGGACCGCCGCCGAAGCCCGACGGAAAGGTGTTCTCGACCACCGCGTCGTAGACCACGCCGGGGACGAGCGGCGCATCGGTGAGAAACCCGACGAAGATGCCCGCGCCGGCGGTGCTGGAGGGATTGCTGTCGATCTCCACCACCTGCAGCGTGATGACGTCGCCGGTCGCCGGATCGGTCAGCACGATGCGCTCTTCGGAGTAGATGGTCTGGGGCACCGGCCCGCCGCCGGCGATCAGGTTGCCGTCGAGATCGGTGACGAAGCCGGTCTGGGTCGCGTCGTTGCCGTCTTCGTTGGAGAACAGGTCGCCCTCGAAGATCTCGTCCTCGTCGTCGATGTTGAAGACGACGCGGTCGGCAGTCGAATCGAAATCGGCGGCGAGCATCGCCGTGCCCCCGCCAAGCGTGATCGCACCGGGTCCGTACCCAATGAACGTCAGCATGCCCGAACTGCCTGCCCAGCACCCCCTACAGGCGCTCTTTCACTCCCATAGCGTGACAGGATCTGGGCACGGGCAAGGCGAGCGCCCGTTTTTGTTCAACTCACGGGCGCGTTTCTGGGCCTGTGTGTTACTTTTGAGCTAAATTTGCCGGGTCCAAGGCAAAAAATGCCCAGATGTTGCCTCAATCCCGCGGGCCGATCATCGTCGAGGGCTGCACCACCCGGTCGAAGGTCTCGCCGTCGCAGAGGCCGAGGTTGATCGCCTCTTCCCGCAGCGTCGTGCGGTTCTTGTGGGCGGTCTTGGCGACGGTGGCGGCGTTGTCATAGCCGATCTCGGGCGCCAGTGCGGTGACGAGCATCAGGCTCTCCCACATCAGGGTCGAGATCCGATCCTCGTCCGCCTCGATCCCGTCCACGCAATTGTCGACGAAGGCGGAGGCCGCGTCGCCCAAAAGCTGCATGGACTGCAGGCAGTTGTAGATCATCATGGGCTTGTAGACGTTGAGCTCGAAATGGCCTTGGGAGCCGGCGAAACCCACTGCGGCGTCGTTGCCCATCACATGAGCGCAGACCTGGGTGAGCGCCTCGCACTGGGTCGGATTGACCTTGCCCGGCATGATGGAGGAGCCGGGCTCGTTCTCCGGCAACATCAACTCGCCGAGGCCGCAGCGCGGGCCCGAGCCGAGCAGCCGGATGTCGTTGGCGATCTTGAAGAGCGCGGCGGCGGTGGATTTGAGCGCGCCCGAAAGCTGCACGATGGCGTCATGGGCGGCAAGTGCCTCGAATTTGTTAGGCGCGGTGACGAAGGGCAGGCCGGTGATCTTGGCGATGTTAGCTGCCACCGCCTCGGCAAAGCCTTTGCGGGTGTTGAGGCCGGTGCCGACCGCGGTGCCCCCCTGGGCCAGGGCGTAGATGTCGGGCAGCGCCGCCCGCACCCGGGCGATCGACTGGCGCACCTGGTGGGCGTAGCCGCCGAATTCCTGGCCCAACGTCAACGGTGTCGCGTCCTGGGTGTGGGTGCGGCCGATCTTGATGATGTGGGCGAACGCCGCTTCCTTGGCCTCCAGCGCCGTAGCCAGCTTTTCGAGCCCCGGCAGCAGCACGTCGTGCGCCGTTTGGGCGGCGGCGACATGCATGGCGGTGGGGAAGGTGTCGTTCGAGGATTGGGAGCGGTTGACGTGATCGTTGGGATGCACGGGGTCCTTCGTGCCCATCGTGCCGCCCAGGATCTCGATCGCGCGGTTGGCGATCACCTCGTTGGCGTTCATGTTCGACTGGGTGCCTGAGCCGGTCTGCCAGACGACGAGGGGGAAGTTGTCGTCGAGCTTGCCCTCGATCACCTCGGAGGCGGCGGTCACGATCGCCTCGCCGATCGTCGCGTCGAGGTCGCCGGCCGCCATGTTCGCCTCCGCCGCGGCGCGCTTGATCACGCCGAGCGCGCGGACCACGGCGATCGGCTGACGCTCCCACCCGATCGGGAAGTTCTGGATCGAGCGCTGGGTCTGGGCGCCCCAATAGTGGTCCCCGGGCACCTCGATCGGCCCGAAGCTGTCGGTCTCGGTTCGGGTCGCACTCATGGCCAGCTCTCCTCGGGCGATCTCCGGCCCGGGATAGCGCCCCACGGCGCCCACGTCCATCTGGACCGGAGAGCCATCGCGCATTGAAACGGGCTGGGCCGTTCTGACGGTTTGAAGGGCAGCGTCGGCTAGATCTCCGAGCGCGCGCCCATCCCGTTGAAGAGCATGTCCATATGCGCCTCGAGGAAGTCGTCGACGTCCAAGCGGTCGATGTCGCCGAAGATCATGGTGTGGAGCAGGTAGAACACCGCCGGCGCGACGATCATCTGCGGCACGGCGGTTGCCGCCCCGGCGCGCAGCTCACCCCGGGCGATGCCGCGCTGGACGAGCGCGCCGAGCGCCGCCTCGCCCCGGCGGATGATCAGGGCATGGTAGCGCGCCACCAGATCGGGATGCGACTTCCCCTCGGCGATCAGGATCCGCATCAGGGCGGAGTTCTTGGTACCCGTGATCATCCCGTAGAAGCGCCGGAGCATGCGTCGCACCAACTCCTCCGTACTGCCGGACGGCGCGTCGACCGCCTCTGCCATCTCGGCGACCAACGGGCCCATGGCCTCTGCCGCGACCGCCTCGAACAGGGCGTCCTTGCCGTCGAAGTAAAGATAGAGCGTCGCGCGGGAGACGCCGGCGCGTTGGGCAATGCGCGCCAGGCTGGCCTTAGCGTAGCCTTGGGCGAAAAACTCCTCCAGCCCGGCCTGCACGATCTCGGCCGGCCGGTCGGCCTTGCGGCGCTGATAGGCGGGACCCTGGCCCGCTTCGGTCTTCATGGACGATAGCTCGCCGTGGAATTGCATGTTTTTGCAACGTTCGCCGCGCCTTGGTGCCGCTTTCTGCGCCAACGCGCAACACGGAGCGGCAGAACGGTACACAAAACGGTGCGGTCCTCTTGGAAAACTGCCGCCGCGCCTTAGTTGATGACGCCGGCGTCAGCAATTTTGGGGCAGGGCCGTGAGAAAGATACTCGGGACCGTGGGCAGAGTCCTGCGTGAGGCGTTCTGGCTGGCTGTCGCCGTGGCCTTGGTCGCGGGCGGCGTGATCGGCTTTCGCTATCTCGGCGAGAACCGCGAGGTCGTCGAGGCCACGCCGACGCCACGACCGGTGGCGCTGGTCGAAACGATCGAGTTGGAGCCGCTCAACGGCGCCCTGCCGATAAGGGGAGAGGGCTTCGTCCGCCCGCTCCGCCAGGTCTCGCTCTCCTCGCAAGTGTCAGGCCGTGTCACCTACGTCCATCCGGCGATCCATGAGCGCGGGCGCTTCCAAGCGGGCGAGGTGCTGGTCCGCCTCGATGACCGGGCGGCCGCGGCGGCATTGGAGCAGGCCGACGCCAACATCGCCGCGACCGAGGCCCGCATCGCTAAGAACAATCAAGACTTGGAGCGTGTCCGCCGCCTGGTCGAACGCGGTGCCTCGACCCGCACCCAGCTTGACGATCTGGTGAGCGACGGTGACGAGTTGGCCGCCAACCTCAGCGGCTTCCTGGCCGCCCGCCTGTCGGCAGAGATCGCCCAGCAGGACCGGATGATCATGGCGCCCTTCGACGGCGCCGTGCTGTCGGAGGATGTGGAGGTCGGCGACGTCGTCAATATGGGCCAGGCCCTGGCGGAGGTCTTCACCGAGGGCGATCTGGAGATCGACGTGCCCGTGCGCCAGGCCGATGCGGCGCTGATCCCGGGCTTGTTCGAGGGGGCGGCCGCCACCGCCACCGTCGATGTGCCCTTCGCCGGCTACACCTTCCGCTGGAACGGCTCGGTGAGCCGGGTGCAGCCCCAGGTCGACCCGATGACCCGCACCCTCTCGGTGACCGTGCGGCTCGATGCGCTCGACGATGTGGAGGGGCGCACCGTCTCCGGCCAGCGCATCGCCTCCGGCGCGCCGCCCGCTTTGGTCAACGCCTACGCCACCGTGGTGATCGACGGCGCCGATGCCGCCGACGCCTACCGCATCCCCTCCACCGCGCTTCGCGGAGGCGACAAGGTCTGGCTCTACGACGACGGCACGCTCAGCATCGCCAAGGCCGATGCAATCCATGTGGACGGCGAGGACACCTATATCGACGTGAACGGCTTTCCCGCGGGCAGCCGCATCATCACCTCCGCCCTCTCCGCGGCGATCGACGGGATGCCCGTGCGCGACGCAAGCGACCGGCGCCAAGCCGCCCTTGCGGAGTGATCTGACATGAACGGCGCGATCAAATGGATGGCCGAGCACGCGGTCGCTGCGATGCTGACGATGATCCTGGTGGTCGTACTCGGCACGATCACGGTCCTCACCATCCCGCAGAAGACCTTTCCGGAGTTCTCGCTCGACGCCGTCTCCATCTCCGTGCGCTTCGACGGCGCCTCACCGGGAGAGATCGAGGACAGCATCGTGCGCCCGATCGAGGATGCGCTGTCGGGCATCGAGGGGATCGACGAACTCACTGCCTCGATCTCGGAAGGGCGGGGCGGCGTCTCCGTCACGTTCCTCCGCGGCGAGGACGTGCAGGTGAAGCTCGGCGAGATCCAGACCGAGATCGACAGCATCGACATCTTCCCCGAGGACGCGGAGGAGCCGATCGTCGTCGAGGCCTCCAACAGCTCCCGCGTGCTGGAGATCGCCATCCACGGCCAGGCGAGCGAACGCGTTCTGACGGAGGAGGCCGAGCGCCTGCGTGAGGAGCTGACGCTGCTCGACGCCATCTCCTTCGTCGAGGTCGGCAATCGGCGCGACTACGAGGTGACGGTGGAGGTCGATCGCGACACGCTCCGCGCCTACGACATGACGATTGCCGAGATCGGCACGGCGATCCGCCAGAACTCCCTGGAACTGCCCGGCGGCTCCATCGACACCGATACGGTGACGATCCCGATCCGCACCATGGGGCGGAACTTCAACCAGGCCGATTTCGAGAACATCATCGTGCGCAGCAGTGCCGAAGGCGGCCGGGTCTATCTGCGCGATGTGGCCACCGTCATCGACGGCTTCGACGACACCGATCTCGCGGCCTCCTTCAACGGTGACCGCGCCGTCTCCGTCAACGTCTTCCGCGTCGGTGAGGAGCAGGTGCTCGACATCGTCGAGCAGGCCCAGGCCTATCTGCGCGACGAGTTCGAGCCGAGCCTGCAGGAGGGGATCTCCGCCACCGTCTGGCAGAACGACGCCCGCGAATTGCAGAGCCGGGTGGACCTTCTGGTCTCCAACGGCATCGTCGGCCTGGCGCTGGTGGTGCTGTGCCTTGCGCTGTTCCTGGATTTCCGCCTCGCCGCCTGGTCGGCCGCGGGGATCGGCGTGTCCTTCGCCGCGGCGCTCGCGGTGATGGGCGCGGCCGGCATGTCGATCAACATGATCTCGCTCTTCGGCTTTATCCTGGCCATCGGCATCATCGTCGACAACGCCATCGTCGTCTCAGAGAACATCTACAGCAACGGCGAGAAGGGGCTGTCGCCGCGGGAGGCTGCGGTGAAGGGCAGCCAGCGGATCGCGATCCCGGTGGTGTTCTCCACGGCGACGACACTGGTGGCGTTCTGGCCGCTGCTGCAGTTGCCCGGCACCTTGGGCAAGTTCCTGTCCGACATCCCGCTCGTGGTGATGATCGTGCTGTCGCTCTCGCTCCTGCAGGCGCTCTTCATCTTGCCGCGCAATCTCTCAAAGCTCGATGTCTCGGAGAATTACCGCCCCAATATCGTGCTGCGCGTGATCCGGGCGATCCGCGGGGTAATCAACGCCGGCCTGCAATGGGTGATCGCCAAGCCGCTCGATGCCATCCTGCGCTTCACCACCCGGCGGGTCTTGGTGCCCATCGGCGCGATAATCGGTGTGATGATCCTGACCGTCGGCCTGCTCGCCCATGGCTACGTGAAGTTCAACTTCTTCCCCTCGATCGACGGCAACTTCGTCACCGCCAGCATCGAGATGAGCGACGGCACCACCTTCAGCATGACCGAGCAGGTGGCCGAGGATGTCCGCGTCGCGGCGGAGACGGCGGCCGCGCGGATCCAGTCGACCCTGCCCAACGCGGCCGAGCCGGTGTTGCGCGGCGCCAACGTCGTGGTCGGCCAGGGCGTCGCCGACGGCGGCCCAGGCGGCAGCTCGGTCGCGTCGGGCGCCAACATCGCCAACGTCGTGGTCGAGGTCACCGATGCCGAGCTGCGCGACTGGCCGACCAGCGATTTCGAGGCGGCCTGGCTCGAGGCCATCGGCGACATTCCGGGGATCAAGAGCCTGACCGTTTCGGCCCAGCTGGTGGGCGCCGGCGATCCGATCGCCGTCGAGCTGTCGCTGCCCGATGGCGAGGATATCACCCCTGTCGTCGACGAGCTGCGCGCCGGGCTGCGCGGCATCCCCGGCGTCTTCTCGATCCGCGACGACAACTCGGCCGGGCGCACGGAATATCGCCTGGCGCTTCGCGACGAGGCCCGCATCTACGGCGTGACCCTCGACGATCTGGCCACCCAGACCCGTTCCGCCTTCTTCGGGATGGAGGCGACGACCTTTCAGCGCGGGGCCGACAACATCGACGTGATGGTCCGCTTCCCGCCGGACCAGCGCAACAGCCTCTGGGATCTGCTGGACACGGTGATCGTGACCCCGGCGGGCGAGACCATACCACTTTCCAGCGTGGCACGGATCGAGGAGGGTTTGGCCCCCACCACCATCGAGCGCCGCGACGGCCGCAAGATCACCACGGTGACGGCGGATGTGGACAACGCCGTCCTCACCTCTCAAGAGGCCAACACCATCATCGCCGAAGAGCTGCTGCCGCCGCTTCGGGAGCGCTACGACGGTCTGCTCGTCGATTTCGGCGGAGAGCAGCGCACCCAAGGCGACGCCTCCGCGGCCTTGAGCCAGGCGGTGGGCATCGCATTGTTTGCGATCTTCGCGCTCTTGGCGCTGATCTTCCGGTCCTATGTGCAGCCCCTGGTGGTGATGCTCGCCATCCCGCTCGGCATGGTCGGTGCGGTGGTGGGGCACCTGATCATGGGCCTGCCGCTGACGCTGTTGTCGATCTTCGGGATCATCGGGCTCGCCGGGGTGATCATCAACAACTCCCTGGTGATGGTCGATCTGTTCAACGAGCATCTCGGCAACGGTATGGAGCTGCGCGAGGCGGTGATCCGCGGCACCAAGGAGCGGTTCCGGCCGATCCTGCTGACCGCCGTCACCACGTTCCTGGGCGTCTTCCCATTGATCATGGAGACCTCGCTGCAGGCTCAGTTCCTGATCCCCCTCGCCGTCTCCATCGGCTTCGGCGTGCTGTTCGGGACCTTCATCGTGGTGCTGTGCGTGCCCGCGATCTTCATCCTGCAGGCGCGGATCGCGATGGTCTGCGGGCGGATCCTCGCCGTTCTTTCCGGCAACGCCGATGCGGGTGACGAGGACAAGCCGAAGCTGGCCGCCGCGCCGGCTGGGCCGCGGGAGCTGGACAAGATCGCAGCGGAGTAGATCGCCCGCCTGTCGCCCTTAGCTGTAGCGCTGCTCCGCGCTATGGCCAGCGGAGCGGGGGCCGAAGAGCAGGCGATCGACGGAGAGCGGCCCGCCGCCGCGGAACACCAGAAAGAGCAGCAGAAACACCCAGAAGGTGCGCTGGTCGATAATCACGGCGTCGGAGGCACCGTCGAACCAGCTGCCGAGCTCCGCCCCGTGGCCGTAGATGTCGGTCAGGCTCTGCACCAGAATGAAGACGATCATGCCGAGCGCCGCCGCCCGGGTGTAGAGCCCGATGACGATCAGCGTGGGCAGGATGAACTCGGCCCAGGTGCCGAGCAGCATCACCGTCTTCTGAAAGAACGTCGCCTGGGTGATGTCGTAGCTCGCGGCCTCCGCCCCCCGCGGGAAGATCTGGGCGAAGGCGTTGAAGCTGGGCGAGAACAGACTGCTCAGGCCGTCGGGGATCTTGGTGAGGCCCGAGTTCCAGAAATAGAAGAACAGCACGGCGGCGAAGATGAACCGCGCCAGCGTCGCCAGGGTGGGCGTGGTGAAGGGCTCCAGTCGGGCGAACAGCACCTCGGGTAGCGACAGGACGGTGCGGATCATGCAGTCTCTCCGATATCGAGGATGGCGCCCCCGCCGATCAACAGCGTGAGTGTCTGGGTCAGCTCGAAATCAGCCGCCTCGGCCACCGCGTCTTGGAAGGCCTCGGCCAGGGTCGCGTGTCGGAGGAGCGCGGCGATGAACGCCGCGCCGCCCGGCGGCAGCAGCTGCGGCTCAGGGTCGAGCGCCGGGCGCAGCACCAGCACATCCTCGGCCGCCATGGTCGGCTTGGGGGCACCCGCCACCTTGTTGAAGCGCCAGATCGCGTGGATCGGCCAGCGCGAGCGCACCAGCCTGAGCGACGGCGCCAAGTTCGGCCGCAGAGTGAGTAGCCGCTCGGGCGCGAGGCCTTCGAGGCTGCTAGGATCGACCGGCAGCGCGTCGGCCGCGTGGTAGCTTTCGCGCAGCGCGATCTCCAGCCGGGCGATGTCGGGCAGGTAGCCGATGGCCCTGGCCGGCTCGAAGGTCTCGAGGAACGCCGGCATCTCCATGCCGTAGAACATCATCAGTGGGGAGGAGGGCGGATGCGCGGCCACGTAGGTGCGGGCCAGCAGCTTGAAATTGTCGGTGCCCACCAGCTTGGTCAGCACCGGGAAGGCCTTCTCCAATGCCTCCGTCAGCGAGACGATCACGTTGTTGCGGTAGACGTCGAACCGCCGTCCGGCCGCCCGGCCCCGCCCATCGCTGAGGCCCGTCGGCGCCGTGGCCGAGGGCGCGAGCAGCGCGTCCGCGAACGTGGATTGGGAGAGCGTCATACGCGGACGGGTTGCAGCACCTTGGCGGCGCGCGCGGCCTCAGCCTCCAGCACCGACCAGGTCGGGACGTCGTTGTCCCATTCGATCAGCGTCGGACGCGGGCCGGATTGCTTGATGGTGTAGGCGTAGAGCTCCCACACCGGGTCGGCGACCTCCCGGCCATGGCTGTCGATCAAGAGCGGCGCGCCGTGCTCGTCCTCATCCTCGTCATGGCCGCCGAGGTGGATCTCCCCCACCTGGTCGAGGGGGAAGGCGTCGATATAGCTGATCGGGTCGGTCTTGAGGTTGGTGGCGCTGACAAAGACGTTGTTCACGTCGAGCAACAGGCCGCAGCCCGTGCGCCTGGTCAGCTCCCGCAGAAAATCGGTCTCGGCGAAGGTGCTTTCGTCGAAGCTGAGGTAGGAGCTCGGGTTCTCCAGCAGCATGCGCCGGCCGACGACCTCCTGCACCTCGTCGATGTGATCGGCGACGCGGGCGAGCGTCACTTCGGTGTAGGGCAGGGGTAGCAGATCGTTCAGGAACGCCGTGTCGTGGGTCGACCAGGCGAGATGCTCGGAAAAGCTCGCCGGTTCCACCCAGCCGCAGAGCGTTTTCAGCCGCGCCAGATGCTCCGGGTCGAGCCGACCCTCGCCGCCGATGGACAGGCCGACACCGTGGACGGAGATCGGGAAGGTCTCAGCCAGGGCACGCAGCTGAGCGATCGGGCGACCGCCCTGGCCCATGTAATTCTCGGCGTGGATCTCCAGCCATTCCACCACGCCCGGATCGGCCGTGATGTCGGCGAAATGCTCGGCCTTGTACCCAACGCCGGGCGCGGGGGGCAGATGGGATCCACCGTGGTTTCGCGCATCCAGCATGGGTGGCCTCGCCGATTTTCAGGTTTGCGGTGGGGTGTCCGGCCCCCGATGTCCTTCGCCGGGGGCCGAACCGGAAGGTCTTAGGCGGGCAGGTCGCGGTCCAGTTCTTCGAGGGAGCCGGTGCGCGGCGTGCCGTCTGCCATGTCGGGCAGGTCGATTTCCGCACAGGTCCCGGCGTCGACCAGGGTCCAGGCATTGCCTTGGTAGTCGACGGTCGACGTGCCGGCGCAGGTCGTGCCGGCGCCGGCGGCGCAATCGTTCTCACCGGCCAGCGAGATGCCGTAGCACTTCTCTTTGGCTTGAGCCTGCACAGGCGTGGTGACGGAAGCGGTCAGGGCTGCGGCGAGCGCTCCGGCCACGGCGATGTTCAATGGGGTGTTCGCCATCTTGAGGTCCTCTCCTATCGTCCGGCCGTCGGGCCGCATGACACCCGTTGAATAAGCGACTCGCGCGTCGTTTTTCGAGACCTAAGCGCTGCAATAACACGAATGTCAGAGGACGTTATCACGCCCGCGAGAGCTTATGTGAGCCGGTCGATTGGCCCGGATGCCGGCATCATCATCGCGGTCGACCCTGCGCCGGCCATGCACTATCAACCCGTCTGAGCCGTCCCTCATCTTTGCCGAGCCGCGACGGAAACCAGGAAGGAAGGCGCGATGCCGATCACTGAGTCCGACCTCGCCGACGCGCGCAAGGCCTGGGGCGACGCCCTCGTGGCGATCGCCAAAGCCTTTGAAGCCGACGGCATCGACGGGGCCCGCGCCGTCGCCGAAACGGTGCTGGACGCCGCCTACGGCTACACACTCGGCCCGGTCTTGTTCAAGCCGACCTTGGCAAGCGGCGAGAAGACGTTTCGACCGACCCGGACGGGCGCGCTGGCCTATTTCGTCGGCCACGACGCCGACTATCCCCTCGACAGCGGGTTCGGGATCAAGGGATGGCGCGAGGTCACGTCAGAGACGGCGGCGCACTTCATCGAGGGCGATGTCGCCATGTGGATGGGCTGGGTGACGATGACGGACAAGGACGGTCAGGTCACCAAGGTCGACAAGAGCTTCGGCTACAAGCGGGACGCCGACGGCACCCTGCGCATCGTGCTGCATCACTCGTCGCTGCCCTATCAGCCTTAGCTTTCGGCGACCGTTCGCCGCGCGGGATGTTGGCACGCGCTTGGGGTCTGACTTTTTTCTTAGCCCGGCAGTCCGAGCTTACGCGTAGCTGATGTCCTCGCGGAAGTCGGGGCGTTGGATCCACTGCCAATAGGTCTCGCGAAGCTGTCGGCTGATCGGGCCCGGTGCGTCGTTCGAGAATATGCGCCCGTCGATCCGGCTGACCGGAATGGGGCCGCCGCCGGAGCTGGAGAGGAAGACCTCGTCAGCCTCCATCAGTTCCGCGTGGGGGAGGGCGCGCACCTCCGTCGCGATCCCGAGATCGGCGCAGATCTCCAGCACGGTCCGGCGGGTGATCCCCTCCAGCACGCCGCGGTCCGGGGTGATGACGCAGCCCTGCCGGACGGCGAAGAGGTTGGTGCCCGGCCCCTCCGTCATGTTGCCCTCGGCGTCCATCAGCAGGGTGTTGTCGAAGCCCCGCTCCTTCGCGGCGAGGAGCGCCCGGGTGAAGTCGCCCCAGTGGTAGTTCTTGGCCCGCGGGTTGACCGACGCCTCGGGGATGCGGCGCACGTCCTCCGGTATGTGAAGATGGGCGCCCCGGGCCGCGATCTCCGGCGTGATCACGTGCACATAGGGCACGCACCAGGCGTAGAAATGGTTGGCGCAGTCCCTTGGATCGCGGCTGCCGGGCACCGTCGGCACGCCGCGGGAACAGACCATGGCGCAGTAGGCGTCCTGTAGGCCCGATGCCCCGACCATGTCATGCAGCGCCGCCCTGATCGCCCCATCGTCGAGGCCCGGATCGAGCACCGCGGCCATCATGCTGCGGCGAAACCGAGCGAGATAGTCGGGGAGGCGGAAGAAGCCGCCCTGCCAGACCGGCACCACGTCATAGACGATGTCGGCGTGGATCAGGCCCCAGTCGGTGACGTGGAGCCTCGCCTCGGCCAGGGGCACGACCCGCCCGTCCATCCAGGCGGCGCCGCCGGCCGGTGGGCTCATGCAGCGGCCGCTGTCTGATCGCTGAAGCGGCGGAAGGTGTAGGCGTGTGCCGGCGGCAGGTTCCACCAGACCCGGCGCGAGCGCTCCCAACTCAATCCCAGATCCTCCCGCACCGACTGTTCGATGGGCGGGCGGCCGCCATAGGTGAACTGCACGAAGATGCCGCCGGGGCGCAGCACCTCGAACGTGCCGCCGACGATGGCGCGCTGCACCGAGGTCGGCATGGAGAGAAGCGGCAGGCCGCTCACCACCGCGCCCGCCCCCTGCACGCCGGTCTTGGCGACGTCCTGGGCTTTCCACGGGAGCACCCTGGCCTTCGGAAAGCGCTCCTCGAGCAGTGCGCAGAAGGTGGTGTTCATCTCGAGCAGCGTCAGGTTTTCCTCAGGCACGCCCCGGTCGAGAATGGCCTGGGTGATGCGCCCGGTCCCCGCGCCAAGCTCGACGACGGGTCCGGTCGTCGGACCAAGCTCGGCGGTCATCTCTCGGCAGAGCCCGGTCGACGAGGGGGCGAGCGCCACGACGCGCCATGGCCGTCTGAGCAACTGGCCGAAGAATACGCCGAGATCACCCTCCGTCCCGTTCCGGGTCATGCGTCGCTCTCCACTCGAGGCGCGGCCCTGCCGTCCGCGCGGCGCGAACTTATGCGCAGCGCCCGGCCGGGGCAAGATCGCGGGGGTGGCTCAGGTCTTGCGGAAACGGTCGAGATTGACGATCTGGCCGCTCTCGGCCTCCTCGTCGTCGTCCTCATCCTCCGACCCGCTGCTTTCCGTCGCTGCGGGCGCGACCCACATGCCGTCGCCGCCACTCTCCTCATCGAACTCGGCGTCTTTGGGCGTGAGCGTGGTGACCTGGCTGTCGGTATCGACGGGGCGGGGTCCGCCGATCGACGCCGGATCCTCGCCCTCGCTATCCTCAGCTTCGGCCGGTTGCTCTTCGCGCGCATCGAAGCGCAGCCCGAACTCGACGGAGGGATCGACGAACACCGTGATGGCGTCGAAGGGCACGACCAATCGCTCCGGTTGCCCGTTGAAGTTGAGCGTCACGCCAAAACACTCGCCCGTCACCTCAAGGTCGGAGAACCAATTCTGCAGCACGATGATCATCTCCCCGGGGTGCTGCTCGCGCAGCCAATCGGGGATGTCGACGCCGGGATGATTGGTGCGGAAGGTGATGTAGAGGTGGTGCTCCCCTGGCAGACCGTCCTCGGCAATCTCGCTCAGCACGCTGGCCAACACGCCCTGCAGGGCCTGATGCATCAAGTCGCCGTAGTTGATGCTGTCGCGGGCCATATCCCTCGTTCCTGAGACTTGATCCGAACATATCCGATTCGTGCGGTCGCGGAAGGGGCGACACTCACGAAGCAAATTTGGGAGGCTGCGAAGAGGGGGCGGGAAAGTGCAGGCTTCTGTTGCCAGGTGCCTGCGAACCCCGCCTGACCCGGCAAAGGATCAGGGCTTCAAGATTTCGGTTTGGTTACCGCATTACGCGGCAACGGCCACCGGAGCATGGTTGTCGTTGGCAACTATGCGTTGTGGACCGATAACGGTGGTACCTCACCGAGCAAAAGCTAACACCTTTAGGCGTCCGTCGATCCTGTTTCGGCCCCCTGTCCCGCCAACGATCGGGAGATTTGGTGGAGCCGCCGGGTACCGCCCCCGGGTCCGATCCGCTTATTACGTGCGCGTTTATCGCCATAGTCCCGCAAGCGAGACATCCCCTAGATACGGCGCCGCCGCGCGGCGATCAAGGTCGTCGGCTCACCTGAATGGTCAGCTCGTCCAGCAATTTGCGGCGGATTTTCTCCGGATAGTCCTCAAAGCCGAGGGCGGTGTAGACGAAGGCGCCGCGCCCGGCGACCACGGACTGGCGGAAGTAATCGGTCAGATCGGGCTCCGATCCCTCGATGGCCAGCGCATTGATCTGGAAGCCCTGGGCGGCGAGGTGGTCCTTCACCTCCTCCGGCGCCAATCCTTCGTTGGAGCGGCCGTCGCCCGAGACGTCGATCACCCGCCGGGCGCAGTCGCCGACCTGGTCGAAAAGCTCGGCGGTGAAGACCAGCGCCTCGCCGATCCCGGTAGAGAAATGCCGCCAGACCCGGCGCACCGCCCGCACCTCCGCCACCAGGGCGCTGAGCGCTGCGTCATCCTCGATCCGCCGCCAGGGCACCACCGCCTGCTGGCGGGAGGCGCCGGTCCATTGCACCACCGTCACGGCGGCCCGGGTGCGGATCAGCGCATCGCCCACGGCGCTGTCGGACAAGGCGTCGGCCAGACCGTCCATCTGCAGGGCGTACTCGTCGGGATTGACCGAGCCGGAGACGTCGATGGCCAGCGCCAGCGCCACGTCGCAGGCGGCCGCCGGTGGTGCCGAGATCAGCAGGGTCGCGAGGGCGAGGGGTCGCAACATCGGCCAACTAAGCCACGAATCCGCGGTGCTGCGAAGCCGTTTTCGCCGCCTCAGCGCTCCGCCTCCAAGGCGCCGATGAAGAGCTGCGGCGCGAGCTCCCGCAGCAGCTTGCCGCGGATCAGTTCGGGATAATCCTCAAAGCCGTTGCGCGCGACGATCAGAAAGGCCCCCGGTCCGTGGATTACGTGGTCGCGGTAGTAGGCTTCGGGATCCGGTATCGCCCCCTTGATGACCAGGGCGTTGACGGTGATGCCGGCCAGGCGCCCGCTTTCCTGGATCACGCCCGGGCCGTTGCCGTCGTTGTTCACTCCGTCGCCCGAGATGTCGATGACCCGGCGGGTGCAGGCCACGGGCAGCAGATCGAAGAGCGTGCGGCCGTAGTCGAGCGCCTTGCCGATGGCCGTCGGAAAGTCGGAGTAGATCCGGCGATGGGTGGCGAGCCGGGCGGCCAGGGCGTCGATGTCGGCGGGGCTGTCGAGTGCCGTCCAGGGCGCGATCACGTCCTGCTGCACATAGCCCGACCACTCGTAGACCGTGACATGCACAGAGGCGCCGGGCACCGCGAGGATCGCCTCGCGGATGTCCGGTGCAGCGAGCGCCCGGACGATGCCGCCGAGCTGGATGTCGTATTCGTAGCTGTTGACCGAGGAGGAGATGTCTAGCGCCAGCGCCAAGGCCAGACGACACTCGGCCTGGGCCGGGCCCGGAAACAGCACGGCCAGGGCGGCGAGGAGCGCCCGGATCATCTGCGGCGGCTGACGAAGATCGGCGGCATCAACTCCCTGAGCAGCTTTCGTCGCATCGCCCGGCTGTAGTCGGTGTAATCGGCCGCCACCTCGACGAAGGCGCCGGGCCCATGCAGCACCTGGGCGATGTAGTAGGAGACCAGCTCAGGCTTCACGCTGCCGCCGATCACCAGGCCGTTCACGGTGATGCCGGCGAAGTCGAAATTCTCGTAGGCAAGCGGCGGCGCGTAGCCCTCATTCGCCATGCCGTCGCCGGAGACGTCGATGGTGTGGCGCGCGCAATTGGGCGCCGTCCGCATCAAGAGCGCGCCATAGGCGAGGGCGTAGCCGAGGGCGGTGGGGAACTGGTCATGGCTGCGGGTGGTACCGCGCAGGCGGGCGATCACGCCATCGAGCGTCGCTTGATCGCTCAGCAGGATCCAGTGCTGCACGAGGGCCTGCTCGTTCCGCCCGCTCCACTCATAGATCGCGAGGGCGACCGGCCCCGCGCCGTCGAGGAAGATGGCGCGCCGCACCTCCGGCGCCTCAAGCGCGCTGGCCAGCCCCTCCGTCTGCAAAGCGTATTCCGAGGCATCGACGCTTGAGGAGACGTCGAGCGCCAGGGCCAGCGCCAGTCGACATTCCGCTGCCGCCGCCGCCCCGCCCAGCACTCCGCTGGCAAACGCGGCGGCGAGGAGCGTGCGGCGCACGCCCACCTACCAGTGCCCGCTATTCTGCATGCTGGCCCAGGGCTCTGCCGGCTCCTTCGCCCCGCCGGCCTGCAGCAATTCGACCGAGATGTTGTCGGGGGAGCGGATGAAGGCCATGCGCCCGTCCCGGGGCGGGCGGTTGATGGTCACGCCGGCGTCCTGAAGCTTCTGGCACATGGCGTAGATGTCCTCGACCTCGTAGGCGAGGTGGCCGAAGTTCCGGCCCTCGTCGTACTCTTCGGGATCCCAGTTATAGGTCAACTCCACCGGCGCATCGGACTGGCCGGGAGGTGCGAGGAAGACCAGGGTGAAGCGGCCGGCCTCGCTTTCGTAGCGGCGGATCTCTTCCAGGCCCAGCAGGTCGCAGTAGAAGCGCTTGGAGGCGTCGATGTCCTTAACCCGAACCATGGTGTGGAGATATTTGATCTTCATATTGTGCGGATCCCTGGCCTAGTATCTAAATCTTGTGTTGACGATTCCCGCCGTCCTCTCAGGAGACGATATATGCCGGTGACCCCCGAGCAACAGGCCGAAATCGAGATGGCCCGAAGCCGGGCGGAACCGACGCTGCGGGCGACCGTACCGGCGATGGAGGCGCATCTCCTCCAGGTCCATCCGGTGCTCGACCACGGCTTTGTCCGGGTCATCGACTATATGGGCGACGACGCGGCCATCGTGCAGGCGGCGCGGGTGAGCTACGGCGCGGGCACGAAGAAGGCGCGGGACGACACCGGCCTCATCCGCTACCTGATGCGGCACTGGCATTCGACGCCGTTCGAGATGTGCGAGATCAAGCTGCACGTGAAGCTGCCGGTCTTCGTGGCGCGCCAATGGATCCGGCACCGCACCGCGAATGTGAATGAGTACTCGGCCCGCTACTCCATCCTCGATCGGGAGTTCTATATCCCCGCGCCGGAAAACCTCTCGGCCCAGGCGACCAGCAACCGCCAGGGCAGGGGCGAGGTGCTGGAGGGGGCGGAGGCCGCCCGCGTCCTCGACATCCTCAAGACCGACTCCGCCCGGGCCTACGACCATTACGAGGAGATGCTGAGCCAGGAGGATCAGGCCGGCCTGGCGCGGGAGCTCGCCCGGATGAATCTGCCGGCCAACGTCTATACTCAGTGGTACTGGAAGATCGATCTGCACAACCTCTTCCATTTCCTGCGCCTGCGCGCCGACGCCCATGCCCAGTACGAGATCCGCGCCTATGCCGAGGTGATGTGCCGGATCGTGGCCGACTGGGTGCCGGCGGCCTACGCGGCATTCGAGGACTATCGCCTGGGCGGCGCGCAACTCTCGGCCAAGGGCCTCGCCGCCCTCCGCCGGATGCTGGCGGGCGAGACCCTGAACGCCGAAGCGGCCGGCATGTCCGCCGGCGAGTGGCGGGAGTTCATGGCCGTGATCGAGGGCTGAGCGCGCATGATGGACGACAGACACCGCAAAGCCGGGACCGGCGCGTACCCTGACGCGGACGCAGATCGAGGGATCCGCCCATGACCCTCTACGGCTTGAAGAGTTGCGACACCTGCCGCAAGGCGCTCGCCGCCCTTCGCGATGCCGGGCATGAGGTCCACTTCGTCGATGTGCGGGCCGACGGGATCGACGATGCGACCCGGGCGCGCTTCATCGCGGCCTTCGGTCCGGCGATCGTCAACACCCGCTCCACCACCTGGCGCGGCCTGACAGCCGAGGAGCAGGCCGAGGAGCCGGCCGATCAGCTCGCCGCCCATCCGACCTTGATGAAGCGGCCCGTCGTTGAGGCGGACGGCCGGCTGCATCTCGGCTGGGGCAAGGACGTGCAGGCCGAGCTGCTCTGACGCGCGGCCAAAGAAAAAGGCCCGGTCGCCCGGGCCTGAATTCTCAGTTCGGATATGCTCGTCGCCGTCAGTCGAGGAGCTTGAGGTTACCTGCCGAGGCGCGGCCATCGCGGCCCTGTTCCAGGTCGAAACTGATCTTCTGATTGTCGGCGAGACCGGTCAATCCGGCGCGCTCGACCGCCGAGATATGCACGAAAACGTCCTTGCCGCCTTCGTCCGGCGCGATGAAGCCGTACCCCTTCGTCGCATTAAACCATTTCACGGTGCCAGTGGCCATCCGCGTCACTCCTTCGGTCGTCTGGTGCGCCCGCTCATGTTGTGGGCGCTCTTCAAAGAAGCAGCGAGAGAACTCTGGCCTCCGGCTGCCGGTTCGTGCCCGAGATCCGTCCGGACGTGACTCCAGCCGCCGATCGAGCGCGGGCGCAGTATTGCTGCTATGCAGCGCATTGTCGAGGGTGCGCGCGTGGGTCCTGGGCGGGTGCGCGGCCCGCCGCGCTTGCCCATCATCGGCCTCTCCCTAAGTTAAGGAGCGCCGTATGGCCCGACCCCGAGGGTTCCATGTCTCCCGACACGCGCCTGTTGCTGCTGCTGGCCGCAGCCACGGGCATCGCGCCCTTCATGCTCCACGCCATCGCCCCCGGCCTGCCCGAGGTGGCGGAGAGCTTCGGCGTGAGCAGCGCGGTGGCGCAACTTCTGCTCTCCCTCGGTCTGGCGGCCATGGCGGTGGCGACGGTGTTTCTCGGCACGCTCTCCGACGCGGTGGGCAGGCGCCCGGTGCTGCTGGTCTCGATGGGCGTGGCCGCCATCGGCAGTGCGGTCGTAGCGGTGGCCCCGACCATCGAGGTGGCGATCGCCGGGCGGGTCGCCCAGGCCGCGGCGGCGGCCGGCGGCATCACCATTGCCCGGGCGGTGGCCGCCGACCTCTACGACCGGGACCGGGCGACCGCTTTCATCGCCAAGCTGACCGCGGTGATGGTGCTGATGCCGATGATCGCGCCGGCGGCCGGAGGGGAATTGGTCGTCGCCTTCGGCTGGCGCAGCGTCTTCATCGTGGGCACGCTCCTCACCATCGCCACCTGGCTCGGCCTCTGGCTCGGCGTGCGCGAGACCTTGGAAGTGCCGAGCGGCCGGGTTGACCTCGCCCACCTCTTCAGCGGCCTCGCCTATGCAGCGGAAAGCCGGATCTTCTGGGGCTGCACCCTGTTCTCAGCCCTGCAGATGGCGGCCTTCTTCTCCTTTGTCGGCGCGGCCCCTTTCGTGATGCGGGAGGCCTATGGCTTCGGGCCGGAGATCTACGGGCGCTACTTCGTGTTCATCTCGGCGATCTTCATGGCGAGCAACTACGCTGCCTCGCTGCTGTCGGCCCAGCTCGGCACCGCGGCGATCCTGCGCCTCGGCGCCTTCATCGCGGTGGTGGGGGTGGGTGCGATGCTCTTTGCGCTCGCCTCCGGCATGGAGGGGCCGGTCTGGCTCTTCATCCCGGCCGGCGTGAACGCGGTCGCCGCGGGCCTGTCGCTGCCGTCTGCGGTGTCGCTCGCCGTGCTCGACCGTGCCAAGCGGGCTGGAGCCGCCTCCAGTTTCGTCGGTTTCGCTCAGTTCCTGCTGGCCGGCATCGCCACCCAGGTGGGCGGCGCGCTGCCCCACACATCGCCCCTGCCGGTGATCGCACTCCTATGGGCGCTCAGCACCCTCGGCGTGCTGATTTGCGGGGTTCTGGCGCCCGGCGTTTTCCGCCGAAACCGGGCGCTTTCAGAGCCCTGAGAAAGCGGTTGCGGGCCCCTCCGAATCTGCCTATACCGCCCGCTCACCGCTGGAACAGGTCAGCCCTGACCGCGGGTCGCCTCGGCCTAACGCCGGGCCCGCTCTTTGAGATTTGTGATGATATGGAAGGGATATGTGGGCGGTTTGGTCTGTCTTTGAGGCGACTGGATCTGTTTTGCATATCGGCCTGGCTAGGGGATTGGGTCTGCTGTGATGGCGGGTTTGGTTTCTGATGATGC